>DAIMZH010000038.1:0-31039 GCA_036734105.1 Azoarcus sp.
TCCCGCTTAAACATGCCTGGCAGCTTGATTGATACCACTAGCTGAACGCTTGTACAGGCAAGCCGAACTTCTACCTCGCGGCTGTTTGGGCCGATATAGGTCCGGAAGAAGCTCGCTGCAGAGTCCGTAGTCAGCCACCGACTACCGTCAGACTCCTTGACATAGACGACTACCACCCAGCTTTCACGACAACAGCCGAAAGCAAAATGTTAAACTATTTGTCATTTCGCACAAGTCGACAGCGTTAATGAACCGCAAGTCGCTTTCGGAAACAATGATCTGTACCAATGTCATCACGCCTTCCCCACTACTTGAACCGGCCGGTGCATCGTCTTTGGCATAGCTGAACTGGGGGAAAGGCTTACCACCCGTACATCCCCGGTCCCGGTTGGCCAAAGCACTGATCGACAATCTGAGGCAACCCCGCACGATGGCCTACGCAAAACCCTGGCTCAGCTACGAAGCACAGCTCAATCAGTTGATCGCGCGCGGAATGGTTGTCACAGATCGCACGCGCGCCCTCGACTATCTAGAGCGGATCGGCTACTACCGACTGAGCGGTTATTGGTTCGTCTTCCGTGAGCGTTCCGAACCCTGCTGCCCTCTCAACGCGGGCAGCTTTGCCCAACCCCGTAAAATCCGTGTCGATCGCATGGTGCTCGATCAGTTCAAACCCGGAACCTGTTTCCAGCACGCGGTCGATCTATACGTCTTCGACAAGAAGCTGCGTCTGCTAGCGCTGGATGCGTTGGAGCGCATTGAGATTGCGTTGCGGGTCGACATTGCTCACCGTCTCGGCCAACAAGATCGCTTCGCCTACCTGAATCCGGATCTGTTCTTCCCTGGTTTCAGCAAGACGCTGAACAAGCAATCGGGCCTGACCAGACACCACGAATGGCTAGCTAAGCATGCCGGCCTGATCGGTCGTTCGAAGGAGGATTTCATCCGCCATAACAGAGAAAGATACGGCCTGCCGTTAGCCATCTGGGTGGTCTGTGAAATCTGGGATTTCGGTACACTATCGACCCTGTTCGCCGGTATGCGGGAGGAAGACCAGGACGCGATCGCCGGTGAGTATGGCATCACAAATGGTCGCCTGTTCGCCACCTGGTTGCGCAGCCTGAACTACTTGCGAAACGTCTGTGCCCATCACAGCCGTCTGTGGAACCGGAACATCGTAGATCAGCCTAAACTACCGTCAGCGGATGAGGTGCCATTGGCCGCAGCCTTCATTGGTAATACGCACCGGCTGGCACGACCGTTTCTGCTATTCTGCATGGTCAAGCATATGCTAGACCAGATAAATCCCACCTCCAGTTGGAGCAGCCGGTTTCAGGCTTTGCTGGCGGAATTCCTCACTCAGTCTGGCATGAGCCTGGATGCCATGGGAATGCCGAGCGTAGGCTGCGAGTCGGAATGGTGGCTAAATACCGCAGAACAATGAAAAACCCCCCAGCGATCTTGTCACCGAAATGACTTAACCGAGGAGGGCCGTGTTGGTTTTGATTCTCCAAGACTGAGAAAGCACTGTCAAGCGGCGCGTTCTTGTACGCCGCTGCTATCTGCATCCGCAGGCATACCAGCGCTTCCGGCCGTCGTTCAATCTAGCAGGGTTCGAAATCATCGACGGTCCAACGCCGCGAAGAAGGCATGAGCGGCAACACCAGCGAAGCCGACAACACCCTTGCCTCAGGCCCCCCGCCTGCCACTGGACGGATACAAGCGGCCTACGGCAGCGCTGACGGTTCCCGCTTCAACATGCCTGGCAGCTTGATTGATACTACGAGTTGAACCTAGCGCGCAGGCTGCAACAAACGCATCACGTCACGATCATTGGGAAGTGCGTAATCGTGGGCGCGGATAATACGAGCGTCCTGGGTTCTGACCATTTTAAGGTTGATATGCGTCAGCGTGGCCGCAACCGAGTATGTGCCAACCAGTACATAGCTTGCGTTGTGCGCTCTGGCAATATCTTTCAGCTCTCTGGAAAGCAATAACTCACCGGTCCCTTCCTGAACGAAGAGATCGCCCCTGAGCTTGACTTCCTTGACGTTGAAACCTCGGTGTACCAAGCCAGTGGTGTATTGCTCGGAGAGTGTCCGACCTAAAGGTGCGGTGCGACGCAGATCATTGATATTGACAATGGTAGCGACCAAAACAGGGGCATCACTGAGTTCAAGCGGGTTGATACCCTCTACCAACTGAAAGGCCGCTGCGCGATTGGTGGCTTGAAAGCGATCCTGCTGTACGGATTCGTAAGTTGGATCAGTGCGATTAATCGTTTGCTGCGTCGTGCAAGCGGTCAACGCCAAGGCACCTACAGCAATCAAGGCAAGTGTTTATTTCATTCGGCGACCACCTCAAAACTGCGACTCGGAGCGGAATAGGTGAGTTGGCGCAACCGGCCACCATCAGCGACAAACCACATAAGACCACAAACGACGACATGCCATTACGACGCATGGTTACCCCCTAGATAAGCGATCGCTGGGCTGCTGCCCATAAGGTCCGGAAATACCGTCTTCCGGAAGCAAATGCAAGGCAGATATACGCAATTCCGTCATCTGATAAGGATTCAATTGGGAGGTATGGGACAAGTCACCTAACTGCTCAATGAAAATCAAATAAAATCAAACCGGGCCTTTAAAGAGGCGTGTTCAATTAGCGCGCCCCATCGTCCGGGAACATGTCCCAGATGCGGATTTCGCCGTCCACGCCACGCCAATCGGCCTGCTGGCGTGGCTGTTGGGCGGGCTCGTCGCGGAGCTTTCGCAGTGCTTCATGCACGCCCTCGTCGTCACCATGACGTTCGATGACCAGACGGGTGCCGGAGACGTCGTCGCACAGGCTGGCCGAGTAGCTCAGCTCTTCCTGAGCGTAGGGCAGGGCCTGGTCAATTGAGGGCGCGCCAAATTGATCCACCATGTATTGGGCAAGCCGGGTGACGAGTCGGGCGTGCTCGGCCTCGTCGACTTCGTCCATGCACACCAGGGTGCTCCAACCAAAGCTGTCCAGGCCGAGAAACCCGTTGCGGTAAGCCTGACGCGGTTTGCCGCTGAGTTGCTCGGGGTCTTGGTCCGAGAACGAAAACACAAAGGTGCCGGTGATGGCCGGTTCGCCAGCGGCGGCCGCGACCGGGTAGACATGCTCGTCGCTGTCGTCGAGACGGACGGTGCGTAGAAACTTCATGAGAACTATTAACCCATAAACCCCCCGGCCATGCGCAAGTCGCCCATGGTCGAGGGGTTGTTGACGGACTGGTCAGTGGCTCGGTTGGCCCACGGTTGCCGAGTGCGCGCTGTCGTGCCGCTGATCCGGCTCCGGCTTGACGCCCCGGTTGATCTGACCTTCGTACCACAGGTCGTGGTGTTGCTTGGCCCAGTTGACGTCAACCCGGCCACCCGTCATGCCTTCGAGCGCCCCTTCGGTGCCGGCCGTGCCGATGTAGGCGTGACCGAAGAAGAAGGCAATCCAGAGCAAGGAAGTGACCGCGTGGATGACCTGATACAAGGCCATGTCAGCGCGGGTCTGCCCGAACAGCGGGAAATTGAGCAGGAAGCCTGAGACGCCAACTGCAGTGCCCATCAACACCAGGCCAGCCCAGAACCACACCTTTTCACCGCCGTTGAACTTGCCAGCCGAAGGGTGGGCCTTGGTGAAGATGCCACCGCCCGCCGCAAACCACTGGAGGTCTACCTTGGTGAAAAGGTTGTGCCGCACCCATATCACGATCATCAGCAGCACGGCCACCGAGAAAGCCGGCCCCACATAGTTGTGTACCACCTTGCCAATGTCTGCAAAGGCGGCAAAGGCCTCATGGCCCAGTAGCGGGATCAGCACAGTGCGACCGAACAGCAGACTCAGGCCAGTGATGGCCAACACCACAAACGACGATGCGACAAACCAGTGCAGATAGCGCTCAAAAGGTCTCCAGCGTTCAATCGTCATGCCTGCGCGGCCATGCTCCAGCCGAATGCGACCAACCAAGGTAAACACCAACGCCACAAGCAACAGCGCACCGATGATCAGATAGCCGCCATAGGTGATCAACGGCCCCGAGCGAAACTGACGCCAGGTTTCGCCGGTGTTGTTGATCAGGGTGTTGGTGACATAAGGGCCGGTTTGAGCGGTCAAGCCTGCCTGCCCTTCACGCGCCTGACGCCAGGTATCGGAGCGCGGATTGCTTGCACCGTCCTGTCCAAAGCGCTGCTGTTGCTGCTGCTGCGCACGTTGTTGTTGTTGCTGTTGCACACCCTGTCCGCTGCCGGACTGCGCCAGGGCGTAACCCAGCGGCAAGGCGATGGACAGCACCAGTATCAGCAGGAAGCTCCACAACATGGAGCGACGCCTGCGCTGGCGTGCATTACTTGTTTTAGACTCGTTCATGGCAAGGACTCCTAGCGGTCGGTCATGCCTGACATGGCGCGCTCGCGCAAGGCATCCTGCCTGCGCTGTGCGGCCTCCTGCGTCGCCGTTTCGTCGTGCTTGCCCTTGTACACCCCGGGCTCGTGGAAGACGACTTCCTGCTCGCACGCGGTAAGCAAGGACAGACTGGTAACGGCCAGCGCGGCAAGCATCGTTTTATACGGCATCTTGTAAACTCCTGTTGTTAGCGGTTTCGCAGTCGTCCGGGCAAGCCCCGCGAAGGCCTTGCCCGGCGCGATCAGGCGTTACCGTAGGCCGCTTGCCAGCCCCAGGTTTGCGGACGTCCGCCACGGCGCATGACGCGCTGACGATATATGTCGGACACCACATCACCATCACCGGCCAGCAAGGCCTTGGTGGAGCACATTTCGGCGCACAACGGCAGCTTGCCTTCGGCGAGTCGGTTGGAGCCGTATTTGACGTATTCCGCTTCGGAATGCGTCTCCTCCGGGCCACCCGCGCAGAAGGTGCACTTGTCCATCTTGCCACGCACACCAAACGCCGACTGTTGCGGATACTGCGGCGCGCCAAACGGGCAGGCGTAGAAGCAATAGCCGCAACCAATGCACAAGTCCTTGTCGTGCAGTACGACTCCATCAGCCGTGGTGTAAAAACAGTCCACCGGGCAGACCGCGGCACAGGGCGCGTCGCTGCAGTGCATGCACGCCACCGACACCGACTTTTCGCCGGGCACGCCGTCGTCCATGACGATGACGCGTCGGCGGTTGATGCCCCAGGGCACCTCATGCTCGCTCTTGCAAGCGGTAACGCAGGCCTGGCACTCAATGCAGCGCTCCGCGTCACAGAGAAATTTCATTCTGGCCATAATGGCACTCCTCCTTCTGTATTAAGCGGGCACCACGCGGCACAGCGTGGTCTTGGTTTCCTGCATCATCGTGACCGCGTCGTAGCCATAGGTGGTGGCAATGTTGTTGGACTCGCCACGCACATACGGGGCCGAGCCTTCGGGGTACTTGGCGAGCAGATCTTCACCCTGGAAATGTCCGCCGAAGTGGAACGGTGTGAACACCGTGCCTCGGCCGACGCGGTTGGTGACCAGCGCCTTGATGCGGATGCGACCACCCTCCGGGCCTTCCAGCCATACGGTCTGACCATCGCGGATATTGACGTTGTTGGCGTCCGCCGGGTTGATCTCGACAAACATGTCTTGCTGGAGCTCGGCCAGATAAGGGTTGGAGCGGGTCTCTTCACCCGCGCCTTCGTATTCGACCAGTCGTCCCGAGGTGTGGATGAGCGGATACTCCTTGGAGTAGTCCTTGGCCTGCACCGACTTCCAGCGGGTAGGCAGGCGGTAGAACACCGCCCGGTCGTCGTAGGTGGCAAACTCGGCTGTCAGGTCGTGACGCGGCGTGTACAGCGGTTCGCGGTGCTTGGGCACCGGGTCCGGGAAGTTCCACACCAGCACACGCGCCTTGGCGTTGCCGAACGGGTGGCAGCCGTGCTTCATGACCACCCGGATGATGCCGCCAGAAAGGTCGGTGGTCCACGACTTGCCTTCGGCTTCGGCTTTTTCTTCCGGCGTCAGTTCGTCCCACCAGCCCAGTTGCTTGAGCAGGTCGGCATTGAACTGCGGGTAGCCGCCTTCAATGGCCGAGCCCTTGGACCACGAACCCTCTGCCAGCAGGGTCTGACCGTTGTGTTCGGTGCCAAAGGAGTTGCGGAAGTTGCCGCCGCCTTCCATGATGTGCTTGCTGGTGTCGTACAACACATGGGTGCCGGGGTGCTTGAGCTCTGGCGTGCCATAGCACGGCCACGGCAGGCAGTAGGTTTCACCATCCAGCGGTCCACCCTCGGCCTTCAGGCTGACCACGTCGAAGTGGCGCTGGTTTTCCATGTGCGCCTTCAGGCGCTCCGGGCTCTGGCCGGTGTAGCCAATCGACCAGGCGCCACGGTTGATCTCGCGCAGCACGCTCTCAGGCGTTGGCATGTTGTTGACGATGTCGTAGTTCTTGAACATCTCGTCAGCAAAACCGAGCTTGCGGGCAAACAGATAGGCGATTTCGGCGTCTGTCTTGTGCTCGTAGAGCGGTGCGATAACCTGCTCACGCCACTGGATGGAGCGGTTGGAAGCGGTGCACGAGCCGGCCTGCTCGAACTGCGTGGCAGCCGGTAGCAGATAGGTGTTGTCCTTGCGGTCATGCATGACCGCCGCCACCGTGGGATAGGGGTCGACGATGACCAGCAGATCGAGCTTTTCAAAGGCCCGTTTCATCTCTGGGCCGCGTGTCTGAGAGTTTGGCCCCATGCCCCAGAACATGACCGCGCGGATGTTGTCTCGCTGCGCCACGTTGGCCTTGTCCTCAAGCACACCGTCAATCCAGCGCGACACGGTGATGCCGGGTGTGAACATCGGCTTGGTGGTGCCGCCACGACCATCGGAATAATCCATTTGCTCGAAGCGACCGGCAAGCTTGTCAAAGTCTACCCCCCAGACGCGCGCCCAATGCTTCCAGCCCACCTCGTTTAGCGGGTAGTAGCCGGGCAGGTTGTCCGGGTTGGGGCCAACGTCGGTGGCGCCCTGTACGTTGTCGTGACCACGGAAGATGTTGGCGCCGCCGCCTTCCTTGCCGATGTTGCCCAAGGCAAGCTGCAGTGCGTTATAGGCGCGCACATAGTTGCTGCCAATGGTGTGCTGGGTGCCACCCATGCACCACACAAAGGTGCCGGGACGGTTGTCGGAGATGGTCTTGGCGATCTCGTACACTGCATCACGGTTGGCGCCGGTGACCCGCTCGACCTCTGCCGGGTTCCATTTGGCGACTTCCTCGCGCACATGCTCCATGCCGTACACACGCTGGGCGATGTATTCCTTGTCTTCCCACTCGTTCTCGAAAACATGCCACAGCAGACCCCACATCAGCGCCACGTCGGTGCCGGAGCGGAAGCGCAGATACATGTCGGAGTGGGCTGCGGTGCGGGTAAAGCGCGGGTCCATGACGATGAGCTTGGCGCCGCCTTCCTTGGCGCGCAGAATCATCTGCATGGCTACCGGGTGCGCTTCGGCGGCGTTGGAGCCGCACATGATGATGCACTTGGACTTGTTGATGTCGTTGTAGGAGTTGGTCTGTGCGCCATAACCCCAGGTGTTGGCGACACCGGCCACCGTGGTGGAGTGGCAGATACGCGCCTGGTGGTCGCAGTTGTTGGTGCCCCAGAAGGCAGCGAACTTTTTCTGCAGATAGGCGCCTTCGTTGTTGGCCTTGGAAGAGCCCGCGAACCAGAACGCGTCAGGGCCGGACTCCTCGCGAATCGCCAGCAGCTTGTCGCCGATCTCGTTGATGGCCTGTTCCCAGCTGATTCGGGTCCACTTGCCATTGACCATCTTCATTGGGTATTTGGTGCGCTTGATGCTGTGGCCGTGGTTGCGCAACGCCGCCCCTTTGGCACAGTGGGCGCCAAGGTTGATCGGGCTGTCGAAGGCCGGCTCCTGGCCTATCCACACGCCGTTCTGCACCTCGGCGATGGTGCTACAGCCCACCGAACAGTGGCCGCATACCGTCTTGACCTGTTTAACCTCGGCACGCGGGTCGGGCACGCGCTTGGCTGCCCTTGCCTTGCCAACCATGGTGCCGGGAATCACCCCTGCCACCGCTGCGCCACCGACTGCCAGGCCCGAGCCGCGCAGAAAGGCGCGTCGACTGACCGGCTTGGCGAGCAGGCCGCTGCCGCGCGAGGCGGTAGCGTTACCGTTTTTCTTGACCAGTTTCATGTTTGATCTCCTGTTGGATGGCCCTGTCAGGCAATCACGCTGGAAGTAAACCTTCCGCTACACCCTGGCAATCTTTTCGGGATTGACGTTGAACACGACGACTGGGCTTGCCCCCAATCGGTCAAACGCGCTGACGCAATCCCTGAAGACTGCTAGAACTGTGCCCGCGCGTAGTAGTCGCGGATGTGCTGGGTTTCGTGATAGCCCTCGGGCTGCTCTGTCTGCATGGTTTCACCTTCAAGGGGTGCTGCCTGTGCCTGACCCATGCCAGCCACTACAGCCACACCTCCACCGGTGAGGGCCATCGACTTCAGAAACTGCCGTCGAGCGTTTTGCTCTTTGTCGTCTCTCTTGTCCATTTCCGACTCCTTCGTCTGCATTGCTTACGGGCAGCGGCGCTGCCCCACTTCGTTGTGCCAACCCAGCCCGTCAGGCCGGCATCTCGTAAAACCTTCGTTCGATGTCAACGAAGGCATGTCCTACAGCCGCCACAGCACGATAAAACTCGGCGCTGGGCGCAACCTCGATATCCTTGAAAAAACGCGGCATCCAACCCGCCACATGGCGCTCGAACAGCTCACGCCGCCAGTCCAGGTCAACGTCTTCGTCCTGAATGATCAGCGCCATGATCTCGCACACCGCAGCGGCGTGGTCTTCGGGCTCGCTGCAGTCGCTGAGCCGCTCAATGCCCAGCGCATCCAGGTCGTCGCGCAGTTGCACCAGTGGCCGGTCCATCAGCGTGCCGGTGAGATACCAGGAGGCATACGGCGTGATCTCACCGCCACCCACGCCGATAAAGACGTCCTGGTATTCGTCCTGTACCGCGTCGGCACTGCAACGCGAGGCAGCATGCGCGAGCTGACGCCAGGCTGTGGCCAGCGCGCCGGATTCGTCATCCGCAATTTCCAGGCTGGCCAGACGCAGCAGCACATCCACCTGAGGCGGAGCCGCCAGCAGCTGACCCAACAAGGCCCAGGTGCCCGCGCGCAAGCTGTCGCTGTCGTCGCTCACCGGGGTTTCATCCAGCGTGTCGTTCATTGTCATGCTCATCATCGTGGTCCCAGCCAACGCGGTTTGGAACCGCCCTTGAGGTCTTCGGCAAACATGTCCACCACCCGGCAGTCACCACACATCTTGAGCCGGGCCAGCGATGCTTCGGACTGAAACATGTGATGGCCGGAGAGCTTTTCGACCATGCGGCCGATCACGCTCTGAGTGGCAAAAGGCTTGCCGCACTTGATGCAGTGAAATGGCGCTTCTTCGTTGAGCACACGCGGCTTGCGTCGCGCGTCCCAGTCGAACAGATAGCGGGATTCGAGGCTGATGGCCTGCTCCGGGCAGGCCTTGGCGCACAAGCCGCACTGCACGCAGAGATCTTCGGTAAACGAAAGCTCTGGTTTGTCGCCTGCGTCCGACAGGGCGCGGGTCGGGCATACCTGCGGACAGGCCATGCACAAGGTACAGGATTCGCGGTTTACCTGAACCTGACCAAAGGGCGCACCTTGCGGCAAGGCGACAAGTGAGGGCTGCTCCGGCGCCTGGGCATGCAGATGCTCCAGCGCCAGACGCAGGCTGCCGCGTTTTTCGTTGAAGGTGTCGAAACTGGCCGGTTTGCTCACTGCCGCTTGCCGTGCTTCAGCCAGCAAAGGCAGCGGGTCGCTGTCGGTTCCAAGCCACACCAGGCGGTTGCCATCCAGGCCCATGGCGTCGAGCAGCGGGCGGGTGTAATCCAGCTGGGCGTGCATGGCGCTGCGCACAGTGGGTGCCACATCGGCGGTGTCGAGCAGCATGATCTGGCTGGCGCCATAGGCCAGCGCGGCTAGCCAGGTGTCCATGCCGACCGCGCCGATCTCGCTCACCTGCACCGGCAACACCCGCGCGGGCAGGCTGGGGGCGAGCTCATGCAGGCGTACAGCGCCCGCTTCTTCGTCGTGGAACATCAGCACCGGCGCTGTGCCACCAGCCTGCCGGAAGGCGGCCAGCATGCGCTTGACGCGCACAATCTGGTCACGCGGCCCTGGGTAGGCGTATGTCATCGCACCGGTTGGGCACACGCTGGTACAGGTGCCCGCCCCTTGGCACAGATAAGGGTCGATATCCACCAGATCGCCTATGGAGCGAATCGCCCCGGTGGGACAGGCATCCAGGCAACGGGTACAGCCGGTGATGCCGCTGTTGCCGTGTGCGCAGATGTCGGCGTTATAGGCAAAGAAACGTGGTTTTTCGAACTCGCCGACCATGTCTGGCAGCTCTTCGAGCATGGCAAGCAGGCGCTCGGAGCTACCCGCAGGGGCATAATAGCCAAAGGGTGGCAGCTCGTGACGAATCGCGGGCTCGCGGCGCAAATCCAGCACCAGGTCGAAGAAGGGATGCTCCGGGCGGGTCAGGGCGGCAGGAGACATCTCCTCGCCGGAGGCTAGGCGCAACTTCATGTCGAACTGGCCAAGGTGACCAGTGATGCTACAGGGCTCTCCGCGCAGCAACAGCACGCGCTCTTCGTCGTCACGGGCTTGACTGGCGCTGTCGCTCAGCCGACCGTTGGCTGGCGTCAACACCACCAGGGTGCAGTGCAGCTGCTGACGCAATACGTCGGCGCATTCCAGCGCATCGAGTTCATTGCCGATGATCAGGATGTGACCGGCAGACTGATAGGCGACAATCGAGGTGGCTTCCACCTCCACCGCAGCCGCCGCCTGCAAGGCCGCCAGCCTGGCCTCACCGGCAGGATCGTTGGCGCGCAGGATGGAGTCTGCATAGATCTGGGACAAATCGCTCATGGGTTCTCTCGTTGGGCGGCTGGCTCGGCAGCGCTCAGGCGCTGGTCCGGCTCAAGCTCGACTTGTTGTGGTGCGTCATCTGCGCCATCGGCTGCCGTCCTGGGCAGCGGCGGCAGCTCGGGCTTTTCGCCACGAAACTCGCTCGCCATGTGCGCCTGAGCCTGCTCGGGGCTCATCTCCAGGCCTTGCTCGGCCAAGCGTTTGACCAGCTTGCCAGCCTCGCGGGCGATGGCCGACTTGAGGTCATGCGGCACGATGTCGCCCATGGGCAGAAAGTTGGTGTAGTCATCCGCGTATTCGGCGCAGATGCAGAACTTGTTGTATTTGGCGGAGTGAAAGACCTTGCTCAATGCCTTGTTGCGCAAGGCCTGCGACACTTTGCCGGACATGAAGCCACGCAGATCAGAATCGGCGGTCAGGCTGTCGACATCAGGCATGTCCTCGTCTGTCAGCTCAGAAAAGGGCTTGCCAGAGTACGCATCAATCGCCTCGGCAGGGGGCTGATCAGCCAGCTGGTCGCTGTCGGGTTCAGCCACAACAGGCATGGCCTGCGTATTGTGGCCAAGCTCGTTGTGCGGCTCAGGCTGTACCTTGAGTTGCACAGGCGCATCTGCCTGATGCACATGCGCGCTGGCGTCATCCGGCAGATTGCCCAGCTTACGGCGTGACCAGCGCGACAGAAACCCGGTCGGCTCGGTCTGCGTCGTCAGGTCTTCGCTCAGAGGGGCGCGGCGCGGCAGGCTCATGCGCCATCCCCTGCATAATCGCCCACCTCGGCGTCGTAGCTGGCCTTGCTGCGTCGCTTGCCACGACCCTTGCCCTTGCGGCGCGGCTGGTAATGTTGGGTCACAAAGGCTTCGAGCCAGCGGCCAAGCTCAGCCGGCATGGGTGTGCTCAACACCATCTCGTCTGAAGTGCGCAGCTCGGTTGAATCCAGGCTTTGGGCGCGATCAAGGCTGACGGTCACCTCCAGCGGCTCAATGCCGCCCAGCGCATCAAAACGGCAGATGACGTACACCTCTGGGCGGTCACCGCCGAGATTGAGGGCGTAATCTTCAGCCTGTGCCGGGTGCAGGCGAACTTGGAAACCACGCCACAAATAAAGGCTGCCATTGGCACCGGAGCGAACACACACACCGCTGCGGCTGTCAGACGCAAACTGCTCGCCCACCACCACACCCGTGACATGCCAGTTGAGCGGGTCAGCAGCAAGCGCTGATGCTGGCGCCGCAACCATCACGGCTACCGGCAACACGGCATCTTCGGACCACGCCGCAACCTGCTCCTGCTGGAGTTGTTCTTCGTTGATGCTCAACCCTGTCTCCTCCGGTTTGCTGCCAACTATGTTTGTTATTTCATATCTTTCTCTTAACTTTATAGACGTTAGCAACGCGCGTGCCAACAAAACAAAACCCCCAAACCCTTGTAGACATCAAGGGCATGATGCAATCAAAGCCAGCTTGAAAGACAAAACTAACCACTTTTTCAAAACATGAGACAAAATGTCTCACCTCACCGTGCGCAATTTTTTAGTGCCGACCTTTTCAATCGCTAGCAAGGCGCTGGCACACTTCGACCATGCTTGTACTCTCCGCAAACCCCGACCACCCTGCAAAAAAATCCGACCACCTCGCCCACTTCGGCATCGTCGGTGAGAGTGCGTGCATGCAATCGCTGGCGGCAGGACTCACGCGGATTGCACCGGCCGACAGCACCGTGCTGATCGAAGGCGAATCCGGCACTGGCAAGGAGGTCATCGCCGCCAGCCTGCACCACCATAGCGGTCGTCAAGGGCGCTTTGTGGCAATCAACTGTGGTGCCCTGTCTCCCCAGTTGCTGGACAGCGAGCTATTCGGCCATACGCGTGGCGCGTTTACCGGCGCAGCCCAGTCACATGTGGGCGTCTTTAAACAGGCTGAAGGTGGCACCCTGTTTCTGGACGAAATCGGCGAAATGCCGCCCTTTCTTCAGGGCAAATTGCTGCGTGTGCTCGAAAGCCGCAGCCTGCGCCCGGTTGGCAGCGATGAAGAACAAAGCATTGATGTGCGTCTTGTCGCCGCCACCAACCGGCAGATGAAGCAGCTGGTCGCTGATGGCCGGTTTCGCGAAGACCTTTACTTTAGGCTGAACGTCGTCCCGCTGACCCTGCCACCGCTTCGCGAACGGCTGGAAGACATTGCGCCACTGGCAAAATTCTTCATCGAGCACTTTGCCAAAACGCTGGCCATGCCCGCCATAGCGCTGAGCAGCGCCGACCTGCACAAGCTCAAGCGCCATCGCTGGCCGGGCAATGTGCGGGAGCTACGCAACCTGATCGAACGCGCCACCCTGCTGGCTCGCTCTCCCGCCGACTGCCTGCGCCTCAAACCACTGGATAGCGCCACCCAACAACTGCAGGGGCTGAGCGGCTACGCCCCGCAGCTCAGCCTGGCCGAGGTCAGGCAGCGCCACATCAACCAAGTGCTGCACGCCTGCCAAGGCAACAAATCCCAAGCCGCCCGACTGCTCGGTGTGTCGCGCAAAACGCTTGAGCGCCAGACGGCTGAGGAGTGAGGCCGCAACAAAATCAGCTTTCCGATCAGCTTTCCGAAATGCTGATCTTGGGAAAGGCCGCAGGCGTGGCGCTGTCTCGGCGTGACAAACGGGCGACGGTGGCACGGGCAATACGACGGTAGGACTCGGCCAACGCGCCATCAGGGTCGGCCACAACGGTGGGCATGCCGTTGTCGGCCTGCTCGCGGATGCGGATGTCCAGCGGCAGGGCGCCGATGAAATCAATGCCGTGCTTTTCGGCCATGCGCTCGCCACCGCCCTCGCCAAACACATGCTCCTGGTGGCCGCACTCGCTGCAACAGTGCAGGCCCATGTTTTCGATGATGCCCAGCACCGGCACCCCCACCTTGTCAAACATCTTCAAGCCCCGGGTCGCATCCAGCAGGGCAATATCCTGCGGCGTTGTCACCACCACCGCACCGGCAATCTTCACGCGCTGCGCCAGCGACAGTTGCACATCGCCAGTGCCCGGCGGCATGTCGATCACCAGATAATCCAGATCCTTCCAGTCGGTATCGCGCAGCAGCTGATCGAGCGCCTGGGTCACCATGGAACCGCGCCAGATCATCGGCTCCTCTTCATCCACCAGAAAACCGGCAGACATGGCCTGCACGCCGTAATTCATCAGCGGTTGAAAACGCTTGCCGTCATACGAGCGCGGCCTGCCGGAGATGCCCAGCATGCGCGGCAGGCTGGGGCCGTAGACGTCGGCGTCCAGCATGCCAACCCTGGCCCCTTCGTCAGACAGCGCCAACGCCAGATTGACCGAGGTAGTCGACTTGCCTACCCCGCCCTTACCAGACGACACCGCGATGATGCGCCGCACACCTGGCAAGGCGTTGGCTTCATCCTGAGCGTTCTCGCTAGGCCTGGCGGTTTGCACCGTCACCTCAACCGTCATCCCGGCTGCCAGGCCAGACACCGCCTGGCTGACCGCATGGCGCAGCTCCACAGCAAAACGACGCGCCGGAAAATCAAGGCGCAGTCCTATGGACAGTTTGCCATCATCCAGCCCGATGCTGTCGATACAACCTGCCGAGAGCAGATCACTGCCAAAGTGCGGTTCAACATAGGCCGCGAGCGCAGCCTCCACTTGCTGTCTGGTGACTTGTGTCATGTATCTCTCCGAAACGCTCCGGATGCACGCATCCGTCACTGGGGGTTTTGCGAACAGTTGGCCGGTGGCGGATCACCCCGGCTTTTTTCTATAATGGCTACAGTTCTGCTGCGGTGTAGCGTGACGGGTAAACAACGAAGGCACCTTGGCGCTTTGAATGATGCTGGTTCGAGTCCAGCCCCGCATCGATGCCATTCGGGTCATATCCCATTTTTTACCTTCATTTTTTACCTTTTCTCTTCGCAAGCGCGCCCAGAAGGGCTAACCTCAGCTTCATTGGGACCACCTGCCTTCGAGCTTGAGCGTCTGGCGCGCGGTTTCGTGCAGGTGGCAAGCCATGGTCGCCGGGCCAGCACCGCTGCCGCCCAACCATTGTGCGTGCTCATACTGGCAGACCGCGTCACGAAATGCGATCCAGGTACGCTGCATCTCGCGCAGAGTGCTTTCCAGCGCAATGGTGGTGGCTCGGATGCTGGTCATCTCCGCGTCCGACTGGCGCGCGTCCGCCATGCGCTCTGCGTAGGCAGCATTTAGTCGGTCATCCCAGTACTGCAACTCGGCACCAAGACAGGCGATCATGCCGATCGTGGTGTCGCCGCCAGGGGTGGACATACACTCCTGCGCCGATCGGCCGACACACTCCAGCACTGCATATCCCTCTGCAGCTACTGAAGACGATGAAACCTCCGCCACGCACGCAGCGGTGGCGTCGGGCAAGAATTCCGGCTCTGCCCGGGCCACGCCCGCCATGAATGCTGCCGCCACTGCCGTCAGCAGATAGCGGTTTCCCGACCTCTGCCAGGCCAGGTGATCAGAATATTGCAAGGTCTGCGTCTGCATATGGTGGGCACTCTTTACGCTCTGACTTGGACTCGGGCCTAGGATAGGAAATCCAACGCAACATTCGGGAGTATCAGCGCCCCTGGCAGCCTGAGTCAATCGTCGATCTGGCATCCTGAAGTTCTCGGCGCAGCCATAAAGCGCCCGTGCCCCCGGCACCGTCTGTCGCCGTGACAAGCATTAAAGTATCTATTCACCTTCCATTCAGGACTATCAATCAGCAGATCGTTGCCATTCGCAACCGACTCGCCAACGGGCCACCAGCCTTACGCCGACCCGTGCACATGGACCTGAGCGCGAGTCTCGCACCTGCTTGAGCCGCCACAATGCCTGGCGAACCATTGGGGCTGGCACTGGTTGAAGATTTTCAGTTTGCCGACACGGCTTGCAGCTTGAGGCGCATGACCCGGGCAGAAACACCATACTCCGGGCTGGCCTGCTGTTTCGCGCAGACCGAGAAACCCAGCCCGGACCAGAACGGCACGGAGTCTTGCACGGCGACCAGCAAGACTTGCCGGAAGTCGGCCCGGCTGGCGCGCTCAAGCAGATAACAAACCATGCGTTTTCCAACCCCTTTGCCGCTCAGCACCGGGGAGACCGCCAGGTCGTGGAGAAACAGGTTGCGCCCGGTGCCCTGCGCTGCCAGGTCCTGATAAAGTTTGGGCGGGTTGTCCTGCGGCCAGGCGTGGGCCAGCAGATAGGCCTGTACCTCACCCCTCAGCCGGAACACAAAACAGCAGTGAGGGCTGTTGAGCCACTTGCTGCGCAGGGTCTGGCGGGACTCCGGTTCGATCTGGTGATAAACCTCGGACTGCAACTGGACGATGGCGTCCCAGTCTGCTTCTTCAATTGGCTGAATGGCCATTTTGTGTATTGTGTTTGCGCGTTAGCTGTTGAGATGATATCGAAAGTGGGAAAAAGGTCAGACCCGATTCGTGTAGTGAACAAAAGGGCGATGCGTGCGTATGCTATTTTCAACGAAGAGCTGGTGAACAGTGCAGCGAGTTAGGCGATCTGGGGTTTCGTGATCAGTCGCAGATTCTACGTGCCCTCAACGTAAAAAACCTGCTGCCCAGCAACAGCTCGCGTTGTTGTAGGGGCACGTTTGAAAATCGGGTGCAAATGAATCAAGAACTTGGGCGACTAACTGTCGAACTCCGGTGGTAATGATGGACAAGAGCTTGATGCTCGACGCTTTCACGCAACTCTCTTTCTACTCAAACAAGATGGCTTCGATTCGAGCCAAGACTTCGTCAACGATGTATTGCGGCACCGTTTCCTTGTGGCGCACGTTTCGCGCCCGCCAGTCCAGCGACTTCAATTGGTGGCAATGCACCGCGCCCTGCGTATCGGTGCCGACCCCCATCAGCGTGACCACCGTCCCGTAGGTACGGGCAGCGGCAGCACCTCCCTGCGAAATCGGACAAATCATCGCCAACCCTTGTTGGTTGAAGACCTTGCCGCTCAGGACGAGGCCGAAATGCGGGCCTTTCATCTCCCGACCAGAAGACGGGTCGAAATCGAGATGCACGATGTCGCCACGGTTCGGCAGGTACGCCATCAGCCGTTCTCCAGTCCAACCGAGGGCATTTCATCCCAGCCTTCGACACGCGGCAGCCCTTGCGGCATTTCGGCCATCAGGTCGGCCAGCTTGTAACGCGGGCGAGTCGGTGCCTCGACAGTCATCTTCTTGCCAAGGAGATGAAGTTCAACCTGGGAGCCGTCGCTCAAGCCATTCTGGTCAATAAAAGCCTTGGGCACCGTCATCACGAGTGAGCCACCAGCTTTGCGTAGGGTCTGAAGCATCATAGCCTCCTATTTTTCACAAGTGCTATTTTAGTATCACCGCATGTTTTACTCAAGTAGGACATTCAGAAGATGGTTATAAATGAGCGTGAAAGTGCGTCGCGTGCCATTGACCAGCAGACGCGAGTTGAAACCATCAAAGCGGGGTCAAGAGCTTGCGTCAATCATCAGTCACCTGTTGCCTCTCTTCGGTGAGTCCCCGTCTTCGAACACACGAATGTCGTTGATTGAAACTTTTGACTACATCAGTACCAAGTCAGAAACATGACAACGCGTTTTTGTCGCTTGAGTATGAATGAAGCCCATGTTGAAGTCGGCAACCGCCTTCGACTCTCCAGCAGAAACCACCTCATAAACGACCCGCTTGTTCGCGCCGATGCGAGTTCCGCTGTTGGAAAAGTGTTCGCAGGTCAGTTCGATGTCTTTCACATTGCGCGCCCCATTGTTGGCAAAGGTGACGCTGATCACCATGACGTTATCAAAACCACGCTTGGTCCAAGTCAAGCCCTTGAGTTCAACGTCTGAAATAGCTACTGCCTTCGGATTCGGTCGGGGTGCTGCGCTTTGTTGGGGTGAAGGACTTTGATTGGTAGATCCGGAGTCTGAAGAAGCCAACCACCAGATGGCAGCAAATGCCACCCCACGGGACAGCAGGGTCTGCCAGCCGGAAACGTAGTTCGCAACCATATTGGGATGCCCGCACTTTGGGCATGTGGGAGCCTTTTTCGAAATTTGCTCACCGCAATTTGCGCACTCGATGTTCTTGATCTTCCCAACCCCGACAGCCAGACAATGATGGACCCACTGAACTTGGAACCGATCTCCCACAGGATCAGCGCCAAAAGCCATAGCCAGAACTGAGACGTGAACAAACCCTACCAGAACAGACCCACCGCAGACAGACGAAATGCAATCATCGCTTCCTCACCCCTGAACGGACAATAACAACCACGATAATCGCGATGATCTTGAAAACCACAAGATAAAAAGCTCCGATCAGATAAGGGTAACTCGAAAAACCTCTTTTACAGAAAATTAAGACTCTATAAATCAGTAATTTGCAGCGCTTATGCTGGCAAAGCTCGGGGTTTTTCGAGGTGCCCATAAATCACCAGAAACAAAGCACGCTCAATCCGGCTCGGAAAAAACCAGTCCATCCAGGAGCGTGCTCCGTGAAGTAACTCGCCCAATTCGCTGACACCCGACAGGCCACCAAACTCATCCGAGTCTAAATCGCGACGGTTCATGGCATTCGCTCCAATCAAACCTTTTTGAAGAACAGCGCAGCGACCACATCATTCCGATCAGCTATAGCTGCACGCACCTAGAAGTCAGCAGAGTCCCGAGAAAAACGGACGAATTCATATCGGCCCATGTACTCCCACTGATTCACGGCGAGCTTCATGAACACCGGAATCACCCCACCTTGCCTGGCCATGCGCTCAGCCTTTCCCTCGATGCGTGGCCCACGGCCTATCAAGACACAATCCGGCGCTTCAGGATTCTTGGTTTTCGTGAAGCAGCCACATTGAATACCGTTGCGGTTCTGCACCAAGTACGAGCCTCCTTTGGCATCGCCGCCAAAATGAGCACAAATGAAATCGTGTGTATAGACCTTTCCCACTTCAAGCTGCGTTTCCATGTTCTGCTCCTGATGACCAAGGTGTTTGTTTTGCTCCAGCCATTTAACGATGTCTGATTTGAGCCAGATCTGGCCGCAAGCGAGATCCGCAACAGACTTGGGAAAGCTTGGATCACGAATCACCCAGTTTCCAACCGCCGCACGACTGACTGACGCCAACTCGGCAATTTCAGTTGTGCCAACAAATTCCATTTCCATCTCCCGTGTGATCATTGTCAAAATGACAATTCAACGTGTGACTCATGTAAACACTCTTTACGCTAAGATCAACTTCACCATTACAGAAGGGAATGTAAGTGTCCAGTCGGTCAGTTTCCCCACTGAAAGGCAGGGATGTGATTGATCCGGAATACGCGCTGTTCCAAGGCAAACCCAACCCTTGCAGCGAAGCAGGCATCGACTAAATCAAGGCCACGTTTTGCAAGCTTGGCTAAGCGTTTGTCCAGACACCAAACCTGCCTGTCCCCACTGCCACGATGCAAGGCTATACTTCGCAGCTACTGAGGGAGGGATACATGGCGGCTTACGAACTCGCGCAACTGAATATCGCCTTGCTCAAGGCACCGTTGGAATCACCCTTGCTAGCCGACTTTGTGGCCAATCTTGAGCGTATCAATGCTCTGGCCGAGGCTGCGCCAGGCTTTGTGTGGCGCTTGGCAACCGAGGATGGAGACGCTACCGCGCTGCGGCCTTTTGGCGGCGACTACATCGTCAATCTGTCGGTGTGGACCAATGTCGAATCGCTGCAGGCTTTTGTTTATGCGTCGGATCACGCCAGGATCATGAGCCGCCGACGCGAATGGTTCGAGCGTATGCAGGACGCCCATGCCGTGCTGTGGTGGGTTCCGACCGGTCACAGGCCGGACTTGCAGGAGGCGGCAGACCGACTGGAGGCTTTGCGCGAGCAGGGGCCACACGCCGAGGCCTTCACGTTCCGCAAGGCCTATTACCCCCCCGATCCGCGCTTTCATGGGGGTGGGCGGGGCTTTCCCGACCCCTGCTCGTGGACTTGAGCGCGTGCCTGGCACCTGCCGTCCCGGTCTGCTTGTTCAATTGGCTGAATAGCCGTGTTGTGTATTGTGTTTGCGCGCTATCTGAGCAGATGATGTCGCGGCTGCAAGGACATTGATCCAACAAACACGACAATACCCCGATCAGCCAGCAAAACGGCTTTGCAGCATGGTCATCAGCGATACCCGTGGGAGAATGCATATGTACCTCGTGACACGCTTTCTGATCGCTCTGAGTCTGGCATTCACTCCCGCGCTGTCGCTGGCTGACTCACGGCAAGCCTTGATTGCTGCGGTGCAGGACGGGCAATTGGCCCGGGTGGCGATTCTGCTGGATAACGGCACCTCGCCCGAGGCGGCCAGCGGTCCGGGCGAGCATGAGGGCAAGACTGCGCTGATGTGGGCAGCCGAGAGTGGCCGTGGGGATATTGCCCAGCTTCTTGTCGACTACGGCGCCTTGCCAGACCGAGCCAACCCCAAGGGGGGCACGGCGCTGATGTATGCGGCAGTGGCCGGACAGGCGGCCATGGTCGATTTGCTGGTCCGGGCCGGTGCCAACCCAGACCACAGGGTACGGCACGGCTGGACGCCCTTGCTGCTGGCCACGGTAAAAGGCCATGTCGCGACAGTGCAGGCCCTGGCTTACCACGGTGCGCAACCGGATACCCGGGATGTCTACGGTTGGACCTTGTTGATGCACGCTGTCGACCGGCAGGATATCGACATGGTGCGTGCATTGCTGAGCCTGGGCCTTGATCCGACCGACGGCGATGGCAACGGCAACACTGCTTTGACGCTGGCCGCACACACCAGCAACGCCGAGCTGACGAAACTGCTCAGCCCGCCATGAGATGCCAGGTAGAACCATCGTCTGGCATATCGCAGGCAGGCGACCAGGTTCAACACCTCAGCACATTGGCGCTGAAGGTGCTGAGCGGAACTACCCGCTGGGCCTGTGTCAACGGCGCACGTTGGTCGCGGGAGGGGTTTTCCAGGCTGAGTCGCAGCGCAAACTCGCTGAAGAAGCGTTGAAACATTTCACCGCCAAGCACACCTTTGGCATACAGGGCATCATCCTCGGCGACATGCTCAAGCAAGATGGTGGCAAGCGGCTGGGGAGCCGGGCCATCGAGCACGCTGGCTCCAGCAGCAGGGTCGTATCGGCTTTCTTCGGCACAGCACATGATGACCCCGTCGGCGGGCTCGGCCACGCTGCGCGCTGGCCGATAGCTGATGTAGCTGACGCTCGGCGTGGGGTGGGCCATCTTGTGGGCGCAAATGGCAGAATAGGCGACGATGCTGCGTTGTGCGCCTACCCCGCCCGGCCAGTCGTAGCGCTGGCCGGATTCAGTGCTCAGGCCGGTGCGTCCGTGCAGCGGGCGACCAAGATTGATCAAAAAACACGGGGTAGCCGCAAAAGGGTAGTGAAACACGAACTGCTCACCGGCTGGCAACTGCGCGCTGCGCAGAGGGCTGCCGTCTGCATTGAGCAGGCGCACCCGCTGATAGGGTCTGGCCTGCTCATCGCCAGCCAGTGATGCCCCGCCAGTGGCGAACAAACCAGCGCCAAGCGTACAGGTTTTGACAAACTCCCGACGATCCATGCGACTGCCCTCCGCTGAGGTCCCGCTTCAATCTTGCCCGCTTATTGCAGGCTGTGCGCCAAAGCAATGTGCCATGATGAAGTCGGCCACGGCTTCTGGCCGGTTGATGTCCAGCAGCGCCCGCCCGCCGGTGTCCAGCGCGTGATTGTCAGTGGCGACTGCGATGATGTGCGGGTCAGTCGGAAACAGCGCGGACTCGCTCGCGCCTTCGCGGTAGACCTCGATCTTGTCGATTGCTGCCCGCTTGAAGCCTTCGACCAGAGCAAGCTGGCACGGTGACAGGTGCGACAGCAGCTCGTCCAGAGACGCCTCGGGCGCGTCACGCAGCTCGTGGATCAGCGACCAGCGATTACGCGAACTCACCAGCACCTCCTGACAACCCGCGTGCCGGTGTCGCCAGGAATCCTTGCCCTGGTGGTCGATATCAAAGCAGTGATGCGCATGCTTGACCAGCGACACCTTGACGCCGCGCGCACTGAGCACGCCAATGACTTGCTCCACCAAAGTGGTCTTGCCACTGCCAGACCAACCTGCAAAACCCAGCACCTTCATTCGCAAACCTCTTGTTCAGTTGGGCAAGCGGCCCAGCGCCTTGAGTTCGGCACATTTACGATCCAGCGTCTTGCGCGACACGCCGAGTTGTTGTGCGGCCGCGTTGCGATCGCCGTCGCAGGCGTCCAGCGCTGCCAGAATGTGCCGCCGCTCGACCTCTTCGAGCGAGTATTCCGGCACCTCGACATTTTGCGCGCGCAGGCCCAGGGGCTTGAGCGAATCCGCCGAAAAATCGCCCAGAATGAGTGAGCGTTCGACAAAGTTCCTGAGCTCTCGCACATTGCCTGGCCAGGCGTAGGCACGCAAGGCCTCGACAAGCTCCGGCGCGGCCTTGAGTGGTGTAACTCTGAGGCGCGCAGCCAGTTGTGCGACAAAGTGCTCGATCAGCTCGGGGACGTCTTCGCTGTGCTCGCGCAAGGGTGGCACCGTCAGCTCCACCACGGCCAGCCGATAGTACAAGTCTTCGCGAAAACTGCCAGCGTTCACGGCTGCTTCGAGGTCGCGGTTGGAGGCGGCCACTACCCGCACGTCGACCGGCACCTCGCGCTCCGACCCGACCGGTCGCAGCTTGCGCTCTTCCAGCACGCGCAGCAGCCGACTTTGCATGGGCAGCGGGAGCTCGCTGATCTCGTCCAGAAACAAGGTGCCACCGTTGGCGTAATAGAACAGTCCGTTGCGACTGCTCGCAGCCCCGGTAAAGGCACCTTTGACATGCCCAAACAGCTCGCTCTCGATAAGCTCGGACGGGATGGCGGCACAGTTGACCGGTACGAAGGCGCGGGCGTGCCGCGGGCTGCTGTCGTGCAGCGCCCGGGCAACCACCTCCTTGCCAACACCGGATTCGCCAAGCAACAGCACCGTGCTGGGCGTTTGCGCGACACGCTGCAGCATGCTGCGCAAAGCCGCCATGGGCCCGGAACTGCCGATCAGCCCTTCATTGACGCTTGCCCGGTCGGACAATTCGCGCTTAAGCACATAGTTTTCACGTGCCAAGGTGGCGCGCTGAAAACAGTTTTTGATGGCATTGAATATCTGGTCCAGCCGGAAGGGTTTGAGGATGAAGTCGGATGCACCAGCTCGCAAGGCGTCAATAGCGCTTTCAAGATCAGCAAAGGCGGTGATCAGAATCACCTCCACTCCGATACCTTGCTCACGCAATTCGTGCAGCCACTCGATGCCGGATTTACCCGGCAACGCGATGTCGAGCACGATCAGGTCGAAGTGATGGCGGTCCATCAGGCTACGCGCCTGCTCCACATCACCTGCTACCTCAACGCGTGCGCAGCGAGCGCTCAGTGCCCGCGCCAGAAAGCTTCGCATGCCTGCCTCATCATCCACAATCAGCACTGCATGCTCTGGCCAATTCAGGCCTTGTCCCTCATTGCCCGTGGCCGGGCGGTCGTCGCGCACGGCTCCAGTTTGCTGCATTGTCTCTCCTCCTCGCTGACGTTCTGCCCGGAAAGTCAGCGTCATTGTCTCGTCTCGTTATACGTACCGCCTTGCGCCAATAGCGCAGATGATAGCCCTAAACCCGCCAGCGCCGCATGAAGCCCGGTGCCTCCGGCCCATCCTGAAAGCTGGCCACGCTGCGCAAGCACAAGGTGAAGGCAGCCCCCTGACCCGGAGTGCTTCGCACAGTGATGCTGCCGCCGTAGCGCTCGACGATGGCATAGGTGACCGACAGTCCCAGCCCGGTACCACTCTCCTTTTTGGTGGTGAAGAAAGGGTCAAATATGTTGGCCATGTGCTCTGGGTCAATGCCCGAACCGGTGTCCCGGACTGACAGCTTCACGCCGACCACTGCAGCGCTCTCGTCAAGCCAGTCTTCACTTTCCAGTGTCAGCACCCCGCCGTCGGGCATGGCTTGCGAGGCATTGACAATAAGATTGATCAAGACCTGCTGTAGTTCGCTGCGGTTGATCTCCACCGGCGAGCTGGCCTCGAAAGCCTGCACCACACGCACACGGTTCTTTTCGAGATGATGACGGGTCAGGACCAGACAGTCGCGCACCACATCAGCCACCGGGACTGTCTCGGTGTAGCCGGCAAAATCGCCTGGTCGCGCAAACTGCAAAAGCTTGGTGACGATGAGCCGGACGCGCTCGACCTGCTCGTGGATCAGACGGATCTCGTCGCGCACCGGTTCGGCTGCAGGCCCAAGCACCTCGCGCATCACATCCAGGTTACCCTGAATGACTGCTACCGGGTTGTTGACCTCGTGCGCTACGCCAGCGGTGAGCTCGCCAATGGCGGCCAGCTTCTCGCTCATCACCAGTTGTTGCTGTGCCCGGCGCAGGGTTTCATTGGCTTCGCGAAGCTCGGCGGTGCGTTCGGCCACCTTGCGGTCAAGCTCGTCAGCCCAGCGTTGCAGCTCGGCACGCTTGGCCGCCAGCGTATCGAGCAGGTGGTCAAACTCGCCAGCCAGGCGCCCTAGCTCGTCCTGACTGGCGACCGAACCAACACGGGCGTCGGTCTCGCCGCGCTCGATGCGCTGCATGACGTGGTTCATCCGCTCGATAGGCCGGAACACGCTGCGCGCCCAGCGCAGGCTGAGCACCGTGCCACCCAGGCTGATCAACACGAAGAGTACAAACAAGGTTGCCATGGCCTGATGCAGGGCGCTGCGCAGTGGCGCTTCCAGAAAACCGACATAGAGCATGCCGATACGCTGACCACGCCCGTCGACTACCGGCTCGTAGCCCGACACATACCAGTCGTTAACCACGAAAGCAGTCCCCAGCCAGGTCTCGCCCTGTCCGAGCACCCTGTCGCGCACCGCCTGAGACACTCTGGTGCCAAGCGCACGCTCGCCCTCGAACAAGCGCACATTGGTGGCGATACGCGTGTCGCCCAGGAACAAGGTTGCGGTGCCCCGGCTGCCCAAGGGCAGCGAACCTTCGCGATAGACAATCTCGTTGATGCGGTCAACGAGTTCCAGGTTGCCATTGAGCAACATGCCGCCTTCCAGCACACCGATGATGCGACCGTGCTGATCAAGTACTGGCGCAGCAGCCTGTATGACCATGCCGCGGTCTTCTGCCGCACGCGGGTCTGCTGCTGCCGCCTGCGTGGGCACCAGTGGTTGCCAGGCGCGTGCCTGCAGCTCAGGGGCGATATCGAACAGATCGGCAGGTGACAGGCGCTCGACAGTGACGCTGGCCTGTCCTGCTTGCGCCATGCGCACCGCCGGCCAGTGCGCCCGTAAATCCTGCGGCAAGGGCCCTGCCCGGGAGCCGACACGGGCCGATCCATGCAGGTCAAGATAGAGCAGGTAGTCCAGCTTGTTCTGCTCGGCCATGGTTGCAAGCAAGCCACCAAACTGGCGAACATCTGCGTCCTGCAGCCCCATGGCCAGTCGGTTTGAGCTTGCCAGCGCTGCCACATCACGCCCAACGCTCAGCCGCACTCGCTCAAAATAACTGCTGGCGGTGATCATGTCGGAGCCAACCTTGTAGGTCAGCAATCGCTCATAGGCTTGGTTTCCCCAGGTCCATACCAGCCCCAGCAGGACCGGCACGCCAGCGAGCAACGGCGCCATAACCAGCACCAGAAGCTTGAGCCTGACCGAACGGCGAAACCGCGCAGTCAGGCTCATCTGCGAAACTGCCCGGGCAGCCTCATGAATGATCACCGCTACAGGTCACACCCTGCCCACCATCTGGCGCAATCGGGCGATGCGATCCTGGGTGGCGGGGTGTGTCGAGAACAAGCCGCGCAGGTTGCCTCCAGACAAGGGGTTCATGATCATCATCTGAGCGGTTTCGGGGTGACGCTCGGCGGCGTTCATGGGGATTCCCTTGGCGTAGGCTTCGATTTTGGCCAGCGCACTGGCCAAGGCCTCGGGGTCGCCGGAGATCTCGGCACCACCACGGTCTGCGCCAAACTCGCGGGTGCGAGAGATCGCCATCTGGATGATCATGGCTGCCATGGGTGCCAGAATCATCATCAGGATGGCAAAGACCGGGTTCGGGCGGTTGTCGCTGTTGTGCCCGAAGAACATGCCGAACTGGGCCAGCATGGAGATGGCACCGGCCACCGTGGCCGACATGGTGGAGATCAGGATGTCGCGGTTCTTGACGTGCGCCAGCTCGTGCGCCATCACGCCGCGCAGCTCACGCTCGGACAGCATGCGCATGATGCCGGAGGTGGCAGCCACTGCGGCGTTTTCCGGGTTGCGACCGGTGGCAAAGGCGTTGGGTTGGTCTTCGTCAATGATGTATACCTTGGGCATGGGCAATTGCGCACGCTGGGCGAGCTCCTGCACCATGTTGTACAGATAGGGCGATGAGGTGGCATCAACCTGGCGCGCGTTGTACATCTTGAGCACCATCTTGTCTGAAAACCAGTAGGCCCAGACGTTCATCGCGCCACCAAAGAGCAGCGCCAGCAGCATGCCTTGCTGCCCACCAAAGGCTGCACCCACCGCGCCAAACAGCGCGACAATGCCAGCCATCAGAATCGAGGTTTTCATCCAGTTGCCAAACATTGCGGACACTTCCTTTGTAAAGACGGGATTAGCAGAAAAATGAGGCCAATCGCAGATGTTTTCAAGAGCCTGGCGACAGATCAATACAAACCGAAACAATTGACGCAGACCGACCAGCGTCCGGCACTGCGTCGTGCCGCATGGATCGGTCGGCTTGATGCGTTCAGCAACTGATTCGCAACAGGCTTTCAGGCCGGTTCCCTCACTTCACCTGACCCTGAGGCTAGGGTTTCAAACCATTGTCAGCTTTACGAGCAACTGATTAGCGACAGGCCTTCAGGCCTGTCGATCTGAACAAGATGATGCAAAACGCCCTGGTGTCAGTCACTACCCAGACGCTCACCGACATCGACCCTGAACCCACGCAGAAATTCCGCCACCGGCATCCGGCGGCTGCCGGGTCTTTGCAGCTCGGTCAGACTCAGCGCCTGCTCACCGCAGGCCACCACCACGCCGTGATCGCCCACCGCCAGCACTTCGCCCGGTGTGCCTTTGCCCTCAGCCAGTTGCGCACGCCAAACCTTGATGGCAGTGCCGCGCAAGTGGGTGCTGGCCACCGGAAACGGGTTGAAGGCACGCACCGCGCGCTCGATCTGCGCGGCTGGCCGTTGCCAGTCCAGCTCGGCCTCGGCCTTGCTGATCTTGGCGGCATAAGTAACGCCCTCAGCCGGTTGTGGCGTGGCTGTCAGCCGACCGGCATCCAGCGCATCCAACGCCTCGACAATCATGTCTGCGCCCAGCACGGCAAGCCTGTCGTGCAGGCTGGCTGTGGTGTCGTCCGGGTGGATGCTGATGGCCCGACGCAGCAGCATTGCGCCGGTGTCCAAGCCTTCATCCATCTGCATGATGGTGATGCCGGTTTCGGCGTCACCGGCCTCGATGGCACGATGAATCGGTGCCGCACCACGCCAGCGTGGCAGCAGGGAGGCGTGAATGTTGAGACAACCCAGGCGCGGCAGTTGCAACACCTCGGTGGGCAGCAGCAACCCGTAAGCGGCCACCACCAGCACGTCCGGGGCACAGGCTGCAAGTGCCTCACGCTGCTCGGGTGATCGCAGTTTTTCCGGCTGGTCCACAGCAATGCCAGCTTTCAACGCATGTTGCTTGACCGGACTGGGCAGCAGTTTCATGCCGCGCCCGGCCGGCCGGTCCGGCTGGCTCAGCACCAGAGGCACCGGGTAGCCGACGGCAATGATCGCGTCCAATGCCTGCGCTGCAAACTCGGGCGTACCCGCAAAGGCCACCCTCAGGCTTCGTTCGCTCACGCAGTCACCCGCGCCTTCTTAGCGAGCTTGTTGCGGATACGTGTGAGTTTGAGCTGAGACAGGTATTCGATGAACACCTTGCCATTGAGGTGATCGATCTCGTGCTGTATGCAAACCGCCAGCAGACCATCAGCGCTCAACTCGAAGGGTGTGCCATTGCGGTCAAGCGCCCGCACCTTGACAGTCTCGGCGCGGGTCACGCTTTCGTAGATGCCGGGCACCGACAGACAGCCTTCTTCGTATGTCTGCTGACCATCGCGCTCGATGATCTCGGGGTTGATGAAAGCGGTCAGAGCACTCTTGTCCTCGGACACGTCAATGACCACCACACGCTTGAGTACATTGACCTGAGTGGCCGCCAGACCAATGCCTGGCGCCTCGTACATGGTCTCGGCCATGTCATCAATGAGTTGGCGAATGTCGTCGTCTACGGCCTGAACGGGCTCGGCACGAAGGTGCAAACGCGGGTCGGGAAATCTGAGAATAGGTAGTAAAGCCATGTCAGTGCTTGCCGCTTTAAGTCTTTACGTGCAGAATTTCAAGTGCTTTGGCATGCCAGCCTTGTTACTGCGCGTACTCTGTTGGCTGATTAAAGGTACTCGCGGATTGGACCCGGGTCGCGCTAGCTTGTTCCGACCGACGGGGTCACGGTCTGCTCCAACCGGAAACGAGCAATGTCCCGTATTATATTCTTCCCATTCGCGTTTGCCTTGGCGTTTCTGGTAAGTCTGCCAGCCTTGGGCCAATCAGTGCAACTGGCTGACGACGCTCCAGACGTCTATACCGTCCAGCGTGGCGACACGTTATGGGGCATTTCAGGCCGGTTTCTTCGCCAGCCATGGCGCTGGCCCGAGGTCTGGCGGCTTAACCGAGAGCAGATCGCCAACCCGCACCTGATCTTTCCCGGGCAGGTCATCATGCTCGATCGCAGCGGCCCTTACCTGAGCATTGCCAGGCCTGTTGGTGCCAGCAGCGGCGAGATTCGCCCTCATGTTCGGCATGAAGCGCTGGACCGCGAGATCAGCAGCATTCCGCTGCGCGATATCGAGCCCTTTCTCAACCGCAGCCTGATCATCGAACAGGGCGATATCGAGGGCGCCGGCACCATCGTGGCCACCGACGAACAGCGCGACTTCGTCGGGGTGGGCGACACCGTGTTTGCCAGCGGCGTCGATGCCGAAGCTGGTGTGTGGCAGGTCTTTCGTCGTCCCGAGGCCTTGGTTGACCCGCTGACCAAGGAATTGCTGGCCTATGAAGCCGAATACATTGGCACCGCGCGCATGGTCGCACCCGCCGACCCCTCCGCACAGGCTGATGGCAAGCGCGGCGCGCACGGTGGCATCCCTGCCGCACTGGAAATCATGTCGGCAGTAGCCGAGATCGGCCCTGGAGACCGCCTGGTGATCAGCGAACGGCCTCAGGTGTTTGCCCATGTTCCTCGCGCGCCGGAGCAAGCCGTTGAAGGCCGTCTTATCAGCCTTTATCGTGGCGTGGTCGCCACCGGTCGTCACAGCATCGTTACCCTTAATCTGGGCAGCCGTGACGGACTGGCACAAGGTCATGTGCTGGCCCTCTACCGCGATCGGGGCGAAGCCAGCCACACCGAAAACCGGCAGACCACACACTATCGCCTGCCAGACCAACGTTACGGCCTGTTGTTCGTGTTCGAGGTGTTCGATCGCGTCGCCTATGCACTAGTAATGGACGCCGACGGCGCCGTCAGCGTGGGAGACTTTGTGCGCCAGCCGTGAGTGTTTTCAAGTGCCTCGCGCTGTGCAATCAAGAGTGAGCGGTTTTCTGGCTGGCGCTCCATCAGCTTTGCGACCTGACTACCGCGCTACTCACGCCATTCAGTCTAAAGGCACACACTACAATGCATGATCTTGCCGACTGGCTGCGGCTGACCGGTACTCCAGGCATCGGACCTGCTTCGCAACGCGCACTGCTGGCCGCCTTCGGGCTACCACAACACATTTTTGCTGCCTCACGAAGTGCAGTTGTCGGCGTGGTCGGGCGTGATGTTGCCAGTCGACTGGATACACCGCTTGAGCCGGATCGACTCGACACAGCCATGCGCTGGCTGGAACAAGCCGACAACCACATCGTGACCCTTGCCGATGAGCACTACCCGCCATCACTGCTCACCATTCCCGACCCGCCAGTGCTGCTGTATGTTTGCGGCCAGCCATCCGCTTTGTCCTTGCGCCCAGCACTGGCAGTAGTCGGGGCACGCAATGCAACACCGCAGGGACTGGATAACGCCCGCGCCTTCTCGCGAGCTCTGGCGGAGTCCGGGTTGAGCATTGCCAGCGGGCTCGCACTTGGCATTGACACCGCCGCCCATGAAGGTGCGCTGGAGGCCACGGACGGCTGCACGGTCGCCTTCGTCGGCACCGGGGCTGATCGTGTCTATCCGGCGCGCAACCGCAAGCTTGCCCACGCACTGATCAAAAACGGTGCCATCGTCAGCGAGTATCCGCTGGGCACCCCACCCCTGCCGCACAATTTTCCGCGCCGCAACCGCCTGCTGGCTGGCCTCGCCCGAGGCGTGCTGGTGGTGGAAGCTGCGCTCAACAGCGGCTCACTGATCACCGCACGTCTGGCCGTGGAAGGCGGTCGCGAGGTGTTTGCCATTCCTGGCTCCATACACTCGCCAATATCTCGTGGCTGCCATCGCCTCATTAGGGATGGCGCCAAACTGGTGGAGACCGCAGAGGACGTGCTGGAAGAACTCCGACTGGGCGCCCCAGTCAGCCCTGCACCCCTGCAGACGCTGGATTCGATGCCGCCTGAACTGATCAATGCAGACCACGACACCCGCTCAGTGTTGCTCGCCATGGGCCATGATCCGGTCGATGCGGACACACTTTCGAACCGCTGTGGCTTGACGGTCGATACGCTGTACGCCATCCTGCTTACGCTTGAACTCACCGGCGCGGTCAGCCGACTACCCGGAGGGCGATTCCAGCGCAACTGAAAAATACTGATCTGCCATGTTCGATATTCTTGTTTACCTTTTTGAGCACTATGTACGTGCCGATGCCTGCCCCGACACCGACCACCTCGCCCGCAAGTTGTCTGCCGCCGGATTCGAGGACGAGGACATCTCGGAAGCGCTGAGCTGGCTTGATGAGTTGCGTGCCGACACCTTCACTGGCGCAGTGATTCAGGCACCTGGCCCGCTATCCACGCGTGTCTTCATCCCTGACGAGACCGCCAGGCTGGATGCGGA
>DAIMZH010000039.1:0-30993 GCA_036734105.1 Azoarcus sp.
AACGTTTTCCGCAGAGAGCCTAAACCTGATGCAGCGCGGCGAATGGGGCTGGCTGATGTTGCACACGCTGATCCATGTGGCCGGTTGCCTGCTCATGACCTGGGCGGGTTTCAGTCTGGTTAATAACGGTGTGCGGGGGTAGTCGCCTGTCCGTGAGTCAGGGATGATCTGCTGCAGCGCAGCGCAGCGAGGCATGGCTCTGCGAGACCCCTGGCGCCATGCATGCCCGCCGCTCAATGACGCTGGCAGTCAGCAGCTTGCTGGTTTTACCGGCTCTGCGGCGAAACCATGCCATCAGCCAGCCAACTGGCAGCTCCACGGCCAGCCGCGTAGCCACTGGCAAAACAGCCGGTCAGCAGATAACCGCCAGTGGGTGCTTCCCAGTCCAGCATTTCGCCGCAGCAGAACACGCCCGGCAATTGACGCAACATCAGGTGCTCGTCCAGCGCATCCAGGCTCACCCCGCCTGCGCTGCTGATTGCCTCATCAATCGGGCGAGGTCCGGCAAGGCGCAAGGGCAGGGCCTTGATGCCTGTTGCCAGCGCACGCATGTCTTCGAAGTGCGCGGCAGGCAGCAATTCGCGCAGCAAGGCCAGCCGGATGCCGCGCAAGCCGGTCTTGCTTTGCACATGGGTAGACAGCGAACGCTTGCCGCGTGGACTGCTCAGCCCTTCAAGCAACTGTTCCTGCGTACGCTGGGGAGCCAGGTCCAGCCACACAGTCTGTGGCCCGTGCTCGGCAATGGCGTCGCGCAGCTGCGCCGAAAAAGCGTAGATCAGCCCACCCTCGATGCCGCTGATGGTGATCAGGCCTTCGCCGATGCGGTAGCTATCGGTGTTTTCCGGGTCATGCAGGCGCAAGCCCAGGTTCTTCAAGGCATGGCCCGCGAAGCGGCTGGCAAAATAACCACTCCAGCCCACACCGTCAGCGCCGTAGACATCGAAACCACAGTTTGACGGTTTCATGTCGGTTACTGGCACCGCACGGTCGCGCAGCCACGGCACCCATGCGCCATCCGAGCCCAGACGCGACCAGCTTGCTCCGCCCAATGCCAGCACCACCGCGTCGGCCGAAGTCTCGAACTCCCCGTCTGGCCCGGCGATTCGCAAGCCGCGTGTGGCTGGCCCGGACGGCGCAGGCCAACCCAGCCAGCGATGGCGCATCTGCAGGTTCAGCCCTGCCTCCCGCAGCCGCGCCAGCCATGCCCGCAACAACGGCGCGGCCTTCATGTCCACCGGAAACACCTTGCCTGAGCTGCCCACATAGGTTTCCACCCCAAGGCCACGCGCCCAGTGTCGCAAGTCATCCGCGCCAAAATGCTCCAGCAAGGGTGTCATCCAGGGTGTGGCTTCGGCATAGCGCGATACGAATGCATCCCATGGCTCGGAGTGCGTCAGGTTGAGCCCACCCACGCCAGCAATCAGCAGCTTGCGTGCCGGTGTTGGCATGGCGTCGTACAGCGTCACCTGGTGGCCCTCGGCCAGCAACTGCTCGGCGGCCATCAAGCCGGCCGGACCCCCGCCGATGATCACCACACTGCGCACGCTCATGACAAGGCGTCTCGCCAGGCTTGAAGTTTCAGGGAGTACGTCATTGCGGCATGGGCTGGGCTGGTAGAAGGCAGGCGAACAGGTGCAATCCCCTCCGAGGCTGCGCCCAGGCTGGGTAGAACCTGTCTGCGGAACAAGGTGCAGGCGGCCGAACCGTTGAAGAGTATCCGTTCAATTTCGGAATGATCCCGCAAAAACGTGGAAAAAGGATTGATCTGAATCGAATCCGCCACAATTGCGCTGTCCAGACTCCCCGTGCGACGACAAGCGCCCAGCACATCCCACAAGGCAACGCGCTTGTGCATCAGGTGATCAAGCCGCTGCGCATAGGGCAGCGCAGCGTCAAAGCCCAGCACCGCACCCATGATCGGCCAGAAGCTGTTGCGCGGATGTGCATAATACTGCTGCGCCGCCAGCGACGCCTCACCCGGCATGCTGCCGAGGATGAGCACACGGGCGTTGGGGCGGGAGACTGGGGGGAAACCATGATTCATCGAAAAAACTGGCTCCAATTCACGAATCCGTTCCGGTCGACAGGATTAACAAATGAGGTCCTGATTTTGCCCTGAAGTGGCACAGTGCAAGCGTGTCACCCACGGCGCTTGTAAATGTCGACCTTGGTTTCCGGGCATCGACGCAAGCTCAGGTCATTTGCGCCGACGCTGAACCAACTATCGGGTTTCTGAAGTTATTTTTGTTGTTAACGTTGGCGTGTCAGCCCTTGAGCACGGTGACCATGCTCGGCTTGAGGAGCTTGCGAAAACCCTTGTCGAGGGTCACCACGTGCAGGTGATGGTGCTGTGCGGCAGCGGCAATCCAGGCGTCTGGGATGGCGTTACCGGTGAGGTCGAGCCGGGCGCACAAGGCCATGAAATGCGTCCATTCTCCGCCGAGAGAGACCATGCTGACACCCGGTGCCGACAGTACGGCATCGAGAAAAGCGTGGGCGTCCTCCAACGGTGCAGGTGGATCGAAAACCCGCGGATGGGTCGCCAGGCGCAGGAAGCCGGCGGCCACCATGGGGAGAATGACCAGGGTATGCGTACTTTCGCTTTGCGCAATGGCCTGCTCCAGCCAGGCGAGCGCGGGCGCATGATGGGGATGATCCAGCCGCGACGCGGCCAGCAGGATGTTGACATCCGGCGTCACTGCGGGCCGTCCAGCTCATCGAGGGCATCGAGAATGGCCTGCTGGCTGCACGCGTCCGGCATACCGGCTTGCAAGCCCCCCCGACCGGCAAACACCGGGAGGCGCACGCGCTTGCCGGTGCCCTCCGGTTTGGTCGCGGCAAGCAGACGGGTGGCCAAGCCCTCTTCGATCAACCGGGTGAGGCTGGTGTGTTCGCGTGCGGCCAGTTGCTTGGCTTCTTTGAGCAAGTTGTCGTCGATGTCGAGCGTTGTACGCATGGCGATCTCCTTGGTGCAGATATCTGCATAGGATATCAGATATTGTTCCCGGCTCAGTCTTTGATCTTCACATCTAGCTCGAAGCCGTGCGCGTAATGGAGCTCGCCGCGCCGCTTCACGTCCAGAATCTGCTCGGGATGGAAAACGAGGTAGAAGATCGGTTAGAAGCTGGCGTGGACGAACTCGCGGCCATGCCGGATGCGCTCGATGAGTTCGTTGAACATGGCGGCGCGCGGTCTGAGCTTGTTGTTGATCGAAAAACGCTATGGATAAGGGGTTATGGCTCGTTTTCTGGTGCATCGGTCTGGAAGACAAATATCGGAATTGGAGCAGGAGGGTGTGTGTCAGGCCTGGTCGGTTTCCCGAAGGTTTGCGAATCCGGGATAATCCCCGCTTTTGGCAGGCAGGGGCGCTAGCCTCATATCGAACATTGAAACCAGCACACAGCAAACAGGGCAGGGGGCAGCAGCCGGTGCCTGATCATCTCGACTGCATGAGCGCCGACCGGCCGCGCTTGCGGCGTTTGTGGCGCGACCTGCCGCGGGCGTCCGGCGACAAGGCGGAGAAGGTTCAGGGCGCTTACGATGCCTTGCTGGTGCAGTCGCAGGCGCGTCTGCTCGCACGGCTTGCCGCACTGCCCAAGCCGCAGTTTCCGCCGGAGCTGCCGGTGTCGGGGCGGCGCGAGGAGATCGCGCAGGCGCTGATGCGGCATCAGGTGGTGATCGTGTGTGGCGAGACCGGCTCGGGCAAGACGACGCAGTTGCCCAAGATCTGCCTGGAGCTGGGCAGGGGGGCGGCGGGCTTGATCGGTCACACCCAGCCGCGACGGCTGGCGGCGCGGGCGACGGCTAGCCGGATTGCGCAGGAGCTGAACAGCGAGCTGGGGCTGGCGGTGGGCTATAAGATCCGCTTTACCGATCGGCTGAGCGAGTCGAGCTGCATCAAGCTGATGACCGATGGCATCTTGCTGGCCGAGACGCAGTCCGACCCCATGCTGGCAGCCTACGACACGCTGATCATCGATGAGGCGCATGAGCGCAGCCTGAATATCGACTTTTTGCTGGGCTACCTGAAAACCCTGCTGCCGCGCCGACCGGACCTGAAGGTGGTGGTGACTTCGGCGACGCTGGATGCCGAGCGCTTTGCCCGGCATTTCGAGCAAGACGGCAAACCGGCACCGGTGATCGAGGTGTCCGGTCGTTTGTACCCCATAGAGATGCGTTACCGGCCGGTGAATGAGGCGCAGGGCGACAGTGCTGGCCAGCCGTCGCGTGATGGCAAACGCGGGCGCGACAAGGATCTTTACGACGCGCTGGTGGATGCGGTGGATGAGCTGCAAGCCTGCGGGCCTGGGGATGTGCTGGTGTTTTTGCCGGGTGAGCGCGAGATTCGCGAGGCGGCTGAGGCTTTACGCAAGGCACGCCATGCGGCTGGCACCGAGATACTTCCGCTGTTTGCGCGCCAGTCGGCGCAGGAGCAGGCGCGGGTGTTCTCTGGCAGTGTCGGGCGGCGCGTGGTGCTGGCGACCAACGTGGCCGAGACCTCGTTGACGGTGCCGGGTATCCGTTACGTGGTGGACACCGGGCAGGCGCGGCTCAAGCGCTATTCGGTGCGCACCAAGGTCGAGCAGTTGCAGGTTGAGCCGATTGCGCAGTCTGCTGCGCGGCAGCGTGCCGGCCGTTGTGGCAGGGTGATGGACGGGGTGTGTATTCGGCTGTATGACGAGGAAGACTTTGAGCAACGGCCCGGACACACTGACCCCGAGATATTGCGTTCCTCACTGGCTGGCGTGATTCTGCGCATGAAGTCGCTGCGGCTTGGAGCGGTGGAAGACTTTCCGTTCATCGATGCGCCGTCGTCGCGAGCGATTGGCGACGGCTACCAATTGCTGATTGAGCTCGGCGCCGTCAGCGATGATGCCGGGCGCGAGTTGACGACGCTGGGCAAGGAACTGGCACGACTACCGCTGGACCCTAAGGTGGGCCGGATGTTGCTCGCTGGCCGCGACCGGGCCTGCCTGTCCGAGATGCTGGTCATTGCGTCCGCCTTGTCGGTGCAGGACCCACGCGACCGGCCGCAGGAGTCGGCCGCTGCGGCAGATCAGGCGCATGCGCGTTTCAAGGGCGGTGAGCAGGATGAGCGCTCCGAGTTTCTGTGGTACCGCAATCTGTGGAAAGCCTGGAGCGAGGTCATCCGGCACGAGTCCGGCAGCAAGCAGAAGAGCTGGTGCAAGCAGCACTACCTGTCGTGGATGCGCCTGCGCGAGTGGCGCGATGTGCATTCACAGTTGGCTACCTTATGCGCTGAGCACGGCTGGCGGCAGAATGAGCTGCCGGCGCATTACGACGCCATACACAAGGCCTTGCTGACCGGTTTGCTTGGCAATATCGGTGTGCGCGTGGAAGAGGCCGACGGCGGCAAGGGCACCCAGGGCAGTTATAACGGGGCACGCGGCATACGCTTGTGGCCGCATCCAGGCTCAGCGTTGGCCCGCAAGGCGGGCAAGTGGATTATCTGTGCGGAGCTGGTTGAGACTTCGCGCCTGTTCGGGCGTTGCCTGGCGCGTGTCGAACCGGAGTGGCTGGAGGAGGTGGGGGCACACCTGATCAAGCGTCAGGTGTTCGAGCCGCATTGGTCGAAGAGCGCCGGTGCGGTGCGGGCCTGGGAGCGCGGCACCCTGCACGGCCTGGTGTTGTATGCAAAGCGCAGCGTGTCCTATCGTGAGATTGACCCCGCTTTGTGCCGGACACTGTTCATCCGCGAAGGGCTGGTTCAGGGCGAGATTGCCGAAGGCCCGGCGCGGGCGATGGGTTTTTTGCGACACAACCAGAAGCTGATCAGTGACATCGAACGTCTCGAACACAAGTCGCGACGGCCGGATGTGCTGGTGGATGATGCGCTGATCGAGGCTTTTTACGATTCGCGCATTGCTGAAGACGTGCTGGATGTGGCGGGTTTCGAGAAGTGGCGGCGCGACGCTGAGCGCGAAGACCCCAAGCTGCTCTATCTGACCCGCGAGCAGTTGATGCGCCACAATGCGGAGGGGATTACCACCGAGCGCTTTCCGGCGACATTCAGCGTGTTTGGCCAGAAGCTCAAGTTGAGCTACCAGCACGCACCGGGCGAATCCGACGACGGGGTGACGCTGAGTGTGCCGCTGGCCATGCTCAACCAGATTCCCGCTGATCGCTGTGAATGGCTGGTGCCGGGTTTGCTGGAGGAGAAGGTGCAGGCCTTGCTCAAGACGGTGCCGCAAAAGCACCGGCATCGTCTGCAGCCGCTGGCCGAGAGCGCTGCGGCGTTTGCGGCGGCGGTCGATGCTGGTGAGGTGGACGTGCATCAACCCTTGCTGGTGGCCTTGCAGCGTTTTGTCGAAGAACGTGTATCGCTGAAGCTGCCGCTAGCCTCGTTCCGTCCCGAAAACCTGCGTCCGCATTGCTTCATGAACTTTCGGGTGATAGACGAGCATGGCCGGGTGATGGGGCAGTCGCGTAATCTGGCGGATCTGCGTGGTCGTCTGGGCCGCCAGGTGGCGGAGAGTTTTCGGGCGGCGCAGATACGCGATGTACAGGAGCAGCCGGTATCCAGCACCGCAGGACAACGCGACGACCACTCTGCTGCCGCCCAATCCGCTGACCAGAAAGCAAACCCGGCTGGCATGACGGCTGTTGCCGGTGTGCTGAGCGGGTTGACCGGCTGGACTTTTGGCGAACTGCCCGAGTTGCTGGAGCTGGAGGTGTCAGGCCGGCAGGTGATCGGTTTTCCTGCCTTGCACGATGATGGAGACAGCGTGTCCTTGCGCCCTTATGACACCCCGGAAGAGGCTGAACGTGAGCATCGCAAGGGCCTGGCCCGCTTGTTTGCCCTGAATCTGCGCGAGCAGGTGCGTGCCATCGAACGCCTGCCCGGTCTGCGCGAGCTGGCGCTGGCCTTCATCAACTTTGGCACCGAGGCCGAGCTGAAGGCGCAGTTGGTTACCGCTGCGCTGGATAGGGTGTGTCTGGTGGAGCCGCTGCCGCTTGACGCAGCCGGTTTCGATGAGCGCTGTGCCGCCTCGCGCAATCGCCTGAGTCTGGTAGCGCAGGAGTTCATCCGTCTGATTGGCCAGGTGCTGGCAGAGCATGCCAGCGTGAACAAGCGCATCACCGCGCTGAAAGGCTTTCCGGCGCTAGCCGATGATTTGCGCACTCAGATCGAAACCATGTTGCCCAAAAACTTTATTCTGACGGTGAAGTGGGATCGCATGACCCACTTTCCGCGTTATCTCAAGGCCATCGGTGTCCGATTGGACAAGCTGCGCAACAACCCGGCGCGTGATGCCGAACTGATGGCGCAATGGCAGGCGCTGGCCCGGCCATTCGAGCGCGAGCGACTGGCAAAGCTCAAGGCCGGTGTGGTCGACCCCGAGCTTGAGGCCTTTCGCTGGATGCTGGAAGAGCTGCGGGTCGGGCTGTTTGCGCAGGAGCTCAAGACGCCAATGCCGGTGAGCGTGAAGCGCTTGCAGAAGATATGGGAGGCCCGCCCTCGTTGATCCTGGCCTGCTTCTGGTTTGAGCAATTTGTGTGAGCGCAGGACAGCGCCTGAAAATGCGTCAAGTAGCTGGCAAGGCGCAAATTTCCATGTTATATTTCCGCTCTTTCCTTGCCCCACCGGAACTTTCGCATGCCGGGGGGCTGTCATCAACCGCAAGGAGTTTGCATGCGACATTATGAAATCGTGTTCATTGTCCATCCTGATCAATCCGAACAGGTGCCGGCAATGGTAGAACGTTACACTGGTCTGGTAACTGGCCGTAATGGTCAGATTCACCGCCTGGAAGACTGGGGTCGTCGCCAGTTGGCCTACCCGATCCAGAAAATCCACAAGGCTCATTACGTGCTCATGAACATCGAGTGCGATTCCGAGGTGCTGGGCGAGCTTGAGCACACCTTCAAATTCAACGACGCCATTCTGCGCCACCTCGTGGTCAAGAAAAAGACAGCCGTCACGGTCGCGTCTCCCATGATGAAGGAAGAAAAGGCCCGCTCGCTGACCCCGGGAGCGGCTGAGGCTGGTGAATCCGCCGACAGCACCGAGTCCGACGAGGCTGAGTCTGCCTGATAGCGGTGTTGCGACAGGTCTTAACCGACTCTTGTTCGAGGCCAGGCTTGAGACAGTCGAGCCACTCCGCAGAACTCCGGCAGGTGTTGCCGTAGCCCACGCGCTTCTGGTTCATGCTTCCCGACAAACGGAAGCTGGACATGAGCGTGAAGTGTCGGTGGAAATCGACGCAGTGGCGATCGGCGATCTGGCACCGTTGCTGGCTGGTGCCACACCCGGTGCAAGAGTCAGAGTGGTCGGATTTCTCGCAGCCAAGAGTCTTCGTAGTCGCAAGCCTGTCCTGCATCTGAGCGAAATAGAATTTCTGGAAGGAACCTAAAATGGCTTTCAAACCCAAGTCCAAGTTCACCAAAAAGAACGATCGTGGCCGTGGCGGCCTTTTCAAGCGCCGCAAATACTGCCGCTTTACCGCCGAGAAAATCGACGAAGTAGATTACAAGGATGTCGATATTCTGAAGGATTTCATCACCGAAACCGGCAAGGTCATGCCTGCTCGCATCACTGGCACCAAGGCTGGCTATCAGCGTCAGCTTTCCACCGCCATCAAGCGCGCACGCTTCCTGGCGCTGCTGCCCTACACTGATCTGCACAAGTAAGAGGAGACGACCATGCAAATCATTCTTCTCGAAAAAGTCGTCAACCTTGGTTCCCTGGGTGACATCGTCAAGGTTCGCGATGGCTATGCCCGCAACTATCTGATTCCGCAAGGCAAGGCCAAGCGTGCCACCGAGGCCAACAAGGCTGAGTTCGAAGCTCGCCGCGCTGATCTTGAGCGCGCCCACGCTGAAAACCTGGCTGCGGCTCAGGAAGCAGCCGGCAAGCTGGAAGGCCTGATGGTTCAGATCACTTGCAAGGCGGGTATTGATGGCCGCTTGTTTGGTTCTGTCGGCACCGCCGACATCGCAGAAGCGCTCGCCGCTGTTGGTTTTGAGGTGGAGCGTAGTGCGCTGCGTCTGCCCGATGGTCCGATCAAGCAGGTTGGCGACGTGGAAGTGGCTGTAGCCCTGCACTCCGACGTGGTCACCAGCATCACGGTGTCGGTACTCGGCGAGCACTGATCAAGTTTTCTGTCGAAAAAAGGCTGCCTCGGCAGCCTTTTTTTTGGACTTCGACCGGGTCAAGGCTATTGCGGCCTGAACTGCCTTCGTTTCACCGCGTCTCAAGTCTGCGAGGCAAACACCGTTAAACTACGGGATGTGGATTCAGGCAACATGTTTTAAGGTGTTGCATGTGCGTCACCGAGCATACGGCATGGCATCATGCGCAATGCCCGCTTGTTGGGCGACAGTGTAGGAGTTGGAAGTGCTGGTCATTGTGGGTTACATCATCGTTTTGCTGGCATCGCTGGGTACTTATGCGATGCATGGCAATCTCCTTGCCTTGTGGGTGCCGCTTGAGTATCTGGCCATTTTTGGACTGATGATTGGTGGTTTCATTGCTGGCAATGGCAACCAGGCGATGAAAACCACCATGAAGGAGTTACCCGGTGCTTTTAAGGGGGCGCCGTATAGCAAGACGCTTTACATGAATCTGCTGGCCCTGCTCTATGAGTTGCTGTCCAAGGTTCGCAAAGAGGGTTTGATGTCGATCGAGAACGATATCGAAGACCCGGCGGCCAGCCCGGTGTTTTCCAAATATCCGGATGTGCTCGCAGACAAACATGCGCTCGAGTTCATGACAGACTATCTGCGCATGATGGTGGGGGGAAACCTGAACGCATTCGAGATCGAGAATCTGATGGATCTCGAAATCGAGACGCACCACGAGGAGGCGCATATTGCCCCAAACGCCATGTCCAAAGTGGGCGATGCCTTGCCTGCTTTTGGTATCGTGGTGGCGGTGATGGGGGTAGTCAATGTAATGGGGTCGGTGGGTGAGCCGCCTGCAGTGCTGGGCAAGATGATTGCCGGTGCGCTGGTCGGGACGTTTCTCGGCATCTTGTTGTCGTATGGCTTTGTCCAGCCACTGGCTTCTCGCATGGAGCAGCGTGCCGAGCAGAGTGGCAAGATCTATCTCTGCATCAAGGCGGTGCTGCTGGCCAGCATGAATGGCTATGCACCCCAAGTGGCAATCGAATTCGGCAGAAAGGTCTTGTACCAATCCGACCGTCCGGGCTTCATCGAGCTTGAGGAAGACATCAAGAGTCGCAAGGGGCGGTGAGCTTATGGTCTTTGGATTCCGGTCCATGGGAGTGGCATCGTGAGTGACGACACCCAGCAGCCAATAGTCGTCAAACGCATCAAGAAAACGGCAGCGGCTCACCATGGTGGAGCCTGGAAGATCGCTTATGCCGACTTCGTGACAGCGATGATGGCCTTCTTCCTGTTGATGTGGCTGATTGGCTCCACGGCTCAAGGCGACCTCGAGGGGATCGCAGATCACATGAGCAATCCGGCCTTGATCTCTTTGCAGGGAGGGTCAGGTTCCGGCGACAGTTCGTCGATCATACCCGGTGGTGGGGAGGATTTGTCGCGTTCCGTTGGGCAGGTGCGGCGGGGCGATATCGAAAGTCGAAGCACCATCAACCTGGATGCGGCCCGGGCGCGGGAGGAGGAGCGGTTGGAGTTTGAGGCCGAACGGCTTGAACGTGGGCGACTGATTGATCTCAAGGGGCGCATAGAGGCAGTGGTCGAGGCGAGCACCGAGATGCGCAATTACCGCGATCAGTTGTTGATAGACATCACCGAGGATGGCTTGCGAATACAGCTTGTCGACGAACAGAATCGACCGATGTTTGCATCGTCAAGCGCCGAGTTGCAGCCGTACACGCGCAGTATGTTGCGGGCCATTGGCGCAGCACTCAACGATGTTCCAAATCGACTCAGCCTCACCGGGCACACCGATTCCACACCATTCGTTGGCGGCGAGCGCGGTTTCTCCAATTGGGAGCTGTCTGCCAACCGGGCCAATGCTTCGCGGCGCGAGATGATCGCTGGTGGCCTTGACCCTGCTCGGGTGGCGCAGGTGGTTGGCCTTGCCGACACTGATCCGATGTTTGCTGATGCACCAACCGATCCGGGCAACCGGAGGATCAGCATCATTGTGCTGACCCGCAAGGCCGAAGAGGCGTTGCGTGGTGGCTCGGAAAGCGTGCCGGTGGAGGCGATCACACCCTAAAGACTGGTGATTGGCTGTCGTTAAGAACGTTGAAGCGTGCTTGGCCTGCAGAGTCCTGCCGGCAGCCGCCAAACGATTCTTCGGAGCCTTACGTGTCACCAGTCCTCCCCGCCTTGTCGCCTGAATCCTGCACTGTGCCGCTTGCGCGGGCAGGGGGTGATGGCGTGCATTGCCTGTCAACGTGGTCTGCGCTACCTGCTTGCCTGATCGCGTTGACAAGGGTGCCATTGGTCAGTGCGCGGTTTTGGCGGCTTGGTGGCTGCTCGTTAGTCGCAGGTTTGACATGACCGGCACCGCGCGCGATCTTGATGGCACATTCTTCGCGGAGAGCAGAGACTTGCTGACGACCGCAATTGTGGTGCTCGAATCATTTGACGCGGTCGAAGCTGCTGACAATTTGCGAGAACTGCATCGTTGCGCGCACTCTCTCAAGGGTGCTGCGCTGATGCTGGACTTTGACGGCTTCGGTCAGTTGGCGGGGGCACTGGCAGGATTGCTGGAGAGCATGCAGGCGCTGGAAGCGGATCGTGTGACCTCGATGATGCCTTTGGTGCAGGAGGGTTTCGAGACTATTCAGGTCTTGCTGGATGAGCTGACAGACGGAACAGACAGGCATTCCGGCAATGAATCAATGAGGCTGCGTCTTGTCGGGGCCGCCTGCGCGACGCCGGAACCTTTAAGGCGCATAGTCTTCCGGCTTTCTCCGGTGGCGCTGGTCAGCCCCTTTCTCGTCGAGGACATGCTCGATGAGCTCCGAGCTGTGGTGAGAGTCGTGAATGCAAAACTGGATGTTACATCCGGGCACGAGTCCTGCTGGGTGGAGTTGCCTTCCTCCGAAAACCTTGGCACGGCGATGGCAGCCATTGAACGGGTAGCGGACCCTGGCTCCGCTCGGGTTGAGGAAATGCCGGTATCTGAACCGGTGGATGCTTCTCACGACAGATCCAAACAGCCGTTGTTGCGCGCGCCTGTTCAGTCTGATTCAACGTCTGAGCAGGCCGAGAACGCCGCACCAACGCATCAACAGCGCAGCACCGCTGCGGCATCTGAGCGTTGTCTGACCTTGCAGCTTGGTGCCCGCTGGTTTGCCGTGAGGGCTGAAACCGTCGACGCGGTGGCAGCGGAGTCCACCATCGACCCCTATCCGGTTGGCGAGCCCGGCATGATGGGTGTCGTCGAAATCGCTGGGCGATATGCAAGAGTCTTTGATCTGAGGGTCTGCCTCGGGCTAGGGCATTTCAGCGCGGAATCAGGCATGCAGATCATCACCTCGTTGGGAAACGAGCGTGTGGGTGTGCAGGTGGATCGTGTTGAAGATATCATCGACGTAAGTGGTGAATCCTTGCAGGGCATGAATGGCCTGAAGCAGCCCGGAATAGAAGGGGTGACGCGCTACCATGGCGCGGCTGTCTGGGTGCTGGATCTGCCTGCCCTGCTTGCTGGTGATGTGCTACGCCAACGCGCAAGGTCGCAGGCTCAGTACAGCCGGGATCGCGATGACACCAGCCCGCGCGGGTTGCGGAACGATGAACTCGCGGGGGTGGTGTCAGCTTATGGAGCTGTTTTTGATGACGCACTCAGGGTTCGGGCCTTGGCATTGAACCTTGCCCTGATTGAAATGCGCAACTCAACCGGGCTGTTATCCGGACTGGTCGGCGAGGGCTTGACGCTGATGCACAGCTTGAGTGCCCGGCTGGATGTTCTCGGTGGTGAGTTGCTGCGCTTGGCAGATGGATGTGATGCAGTAGCGACAGGCTCTGAGCAAGCCACGGAGCTGCATGTTATCCGTCATGGCGACAACATGAAGGAAGATGCGCAAGAACCCGCCTTTCAATCCGGAGCCAAGAATTCACCGCGTCACGATGGAGCCGATGCGGCGACCCCCCGGGATGAGGCCAGACCGATAAGCCGAGCGCCTGCCGAGCTACCTTCAAGGTTGTCTTCGTTACGCAGGCCGCGCGCGTCTTCCACGCCGGTGCCACGTATTGGTCGTGGTCGAAACCCGCTCAAGGAACAGTGGTCTGGGTGAGTGACAGTCGTTCTGCGGGGTGTTTCGGCAAGCAGGGACCGAAGCCGACAGAAAATTTGCACAAGACGTGCAATGCTTGCTTCTCCCTCTGCATTGCTTGGCGTATCGTCTGATCTTGTAGTTGGTTTGCGATGGTCAGGTACAAAGCGCGCCGGGCTCAAACCCACCAGGATTGTCATGTAATGTGCAGTAAGTGTCTCAAGATAAGGGCTGTGTTGACGTTATCCGGGACAGACTATGGGAAACGATCATGTCCGACCTATTTAAATCGATTGAAGCGCGTACCCGGCTGGCGGGTACCAACAAGCTTGAAATCTTGTTGTTCTCGCTCGGCACGGATAGTCGCTCCGGTCGTCACGAGGCTTTTGGAATCAACGTTTTCAAGGTGCGCGAGGTGATGCGCACCCCGCCCATCACCGCAGCGCCGGAAATGCCGGACCACGTTGAAGGGATGGTCAGTCTGCGTGGAGTGCTGGTGCCGGTCATTGACCTGTCGCGTTACGCCGGCTTTGACCCCGACGGTGCCCGGAACATCATGATCATCACGGAGTACAACGGTCACACCCAGGGCTTTCTGGTAGAGAACGTGGAGAACATCCTCCGGCTCGATTGGTCGCAGATGCGGGTGCCTCCCGAAATGCTCACCGCGCGCATGGGCGGGCTTGTCACAGCCATCACCGAGTTGCAGGACGGCAGGCTGGTGATGATGCTTGATGTGGAAAAGATTCTGTCGGAAACCGCGCAATACGACGACGACTCCCAGTTCATCACCATCAAACCTGTTGAGGATGATTCGCGCATGGTGTTTTATGCCGATGACTCGATGGTGGCCCGCAAGCAAATAGATCAAACTCTTCAAAGAATGGAGTTGGGGCGAATCGGCGCAGTGAATGGACGGCAGGCGTGGGATTTGCTGCAGGACATTGCGCGGGATGCGCAGGCCAGCGGTTGCCGTGTCGTCGATATGGTCAGCGCAATCCTGACCGATGTGGAAATGCCCGAGATGGATGGTTACATCCTGACCAAAACCATCAAGTCGGACAGCCGGTTTGCCGGCATTCCGGTGATCATGCATTCGTCGCTGTCAGGCATGTCCAACCAGCAACTGGGTCATTCTGTGGGCGTCGATGATTACGTCGCCAAGTTTGAGCCGCAGCGCCTTGCCCGAGTGTTGCGAGAGCAGATCGAAAAGAGTCGCCGCTTCGCGCAAGGAGAGGTGTGATCATGAGCGTACTCAGCAACTCCCTGGGCAGTTCCAACGAGGCCATGAACGAAGGTGTTCTGGCAGGCTCGAACAGAATGGAAATTCTGCTGTTTTCGCTTGGTACAGGCGAGATATTCGGGATCAATGTGTTCAAGGTGCGCGAGGTCAGCGCTACGCCTTTTGTCACCAGAACACCCAATATGCCGGTCGGCGTGGAAGGGCTGGTGTCATTGCGTGGCAATGTGGTACCGCTGCTGTCACTGGTCACCATTCTCGGGCTGGGCATGCCGCAGCAGGCCAATCAGACCATGATGGTTACCGAATACAGCAAGCGCACCCTAGGCTTTTTGGTACACAGCGTCGATCGCATTGTCCGGGTGGATTGGGACAAGGTCAGATCGGCCGACTCACTCAACGGTGGTGCGCAAAGTTTTATCACAGCGTTGACGGAGTTGCCTGACGGAAAGCTGGTGTCGATTCTGGATGTCGAGTCGGTGATGTCGCAAACCTTTGGCGACAAGACTGGGGGGCGGGTTACACCCATCGAAGGTGGTGAGGCGCTCAATGTGTTTTTTGTCGACGACTCGGCTGTGGCACGTCGTCGTATTGGTGAGGTTCTGGATCGGCTCGGGGTGAGCCATCGACATGCAACCAACGGCGTAGAAGCCTGGCAGCGGCTGGATGCGATCGCCGGGCAGATGCAGCGAACTGGCCGACCGTTGCGTGAGGACATTGACCTCATTCTTGTCGATGTCGAAATGCCGGAGATGGATGGCTATGTGCTAACCAGAAAGATCAAGTCGGATGAAAGATTCAGCGGGGTACCGGTGGTAATGCACTCGTCGCTGTCTTCTGTGGCCAACAAGAATATGGGAGTCAGGGCCGGAGCGGACGCTTACGTGGCAAAATTCGACTCCGAGGTGCTGGCCGATACTTTGCGGCCGCTGCTTCTAAGGCACCATAGCCCCCAAGTTTAGCGAATACGGAGATAGCAATGCCAAATCCAACCATGAGATTTCTGGTTGTCGATGATTTTTCAACCATGCGGCGCATTGTGCGCAACCTGCTGAAGGAGTTGGGGTTCAGCAACGTGGATGAGGCCGAAGATGGCGTCGTTGCGATGCAGAAACTTGAGCAGGGCGGCGTCGAGTTCGTGGTGACTGACTGGAACATGCCCAACATGGACGGACTCGCCCTGCTCCAGCGCATTCGGAAGTCGCCTCATCTCAAGCACTTGCCGGTCCTGATGGTGACGGCAGAAGCCAAGCGGGAGAACATCATCGCAGCAGCGCAGGCGGGTGCCAGTGGCTATATCGTCAAGCCTTTTACTGCGGCGACGTTGTCAGAAAAATTGCAGAAGATCTTCGAGAAGATGGACGCCTGAGTGTTTGCGTGTGTCACGAAAGACAGGCAGGAGCGATAGCATGAGCAAAAGGATCAAAGTAGGTGATGTCGGGGACTCCGATGACTTGCAGGCCTTGTTCGACGAAATTGCGTCCGGGCAAGTTGCCACCACTGCATCGGCCGAGGTCAGTGCCTCCCCTGAATCACCGGTGATTAATAGCGCGGATAACGACAGCGACGATTTGCAGGATCTCTTTGACAGTGTGGCAGCTTCGATGCAGCACGAATCCTCGCTCGATGACAATGATCCCGACATGATGCCTGTTGCCGCGATTGCGGATGCATCAGACGAACCCGAAACCGACCCCGAGGTGTTCGAGCGTGTCGGTGTGCTGACCAGGAGAATCCATGATTCGCTGAGAGAACTGGTAGGCGAAGAGACCTTGCGCGATGCAATGTTCGCCATTCCTGACGCCAAACAGCGACTCAATTACATTGCCCAGATGAGCGAGCAGTCTGCCAGCCGAGTGCTCAATGCTACTGACATTGCCCGTCCGCTTCAGGCCCGCATGCAGGAAAATGCAGAAAAACTGTCCGGCGATTGGGACAAACTCTTTGCCAATCAGTTGTCGGTAGAGGAGTTCCGGGCTCTGGCGGCAGACACCAAGGGTTTTCTGGGGCAGGTCCGGACGGATAGCAAGACTAGTTCAGAGCAGCTTATCGAGATCATGATGGCTCAGGACTTTCAGGATCTGACCGGACAAGTCATCAAGCGTGTAATTGATATGGCGCAGACACTTGAGCGAGAGCTGTTGTCTCTGCTGATAGAGGTGACACCGCCAGAGCGCCGTGCCGCAGCAAGAGGGAGTGGTCTCATGAATGGTCCGGTGACTGACTCACGTGGCCGCGACGACATTGTGACATCACAGGAGCAGGTCGACGACTTGCTCGACAGTCTGGGTTTTTGAGTGCTGATCGGGTCTGCATTCAGCGGATGCATGGAGCCGTCCCGACCTCGCGCAATAGCAAGGAGTGAGCGCAAATGAGTGACTTTGCTGGAATGGAAGAACTGCTGCAGGACTTTCTCGTCGAGGCGGGAGACCTTCTGTCGGCAGTGGATAACCAACTGGTCGAACTCGAGCGCAGTTCCGATGACAAGGCCTTGCTCAACGAGATTTTCCGCGGTTTTCATACGATAAAGGGCGGCGCCGGGTTTCTGAACGCGGGTGAACTCGTATCGCTGTGCCACCTTACCGAAAACCTGTTCGACAAACTCAGAAATGGTGAGCTGGTCTTGAACTCCGCGATCATGGACGCGATTCTCGAGTCCACGCGCACGGTTCGCAACATGTTCGAGAGCCTGGAAGGCAGAATGCAGCCGGCACCGGCAGATCCCGTGCTGCTTGCACGGCTCAAGCGGGCGATTGCCGGGGAGTTGCAAGACGAGTCCGAACCGGAGGAACCGATATCAGTCGAAACCCAGTCATGCAAGGCTGCAGACCACACGGAAGGGCCGGATTGGGTTGCTCTGCATGCCGCTGTGACTGGCGCGATGACACACAAGGCTGAGCGGGACCCTGAAGAAGTGATCAAGTCTGCCATTGGCCGTCGTCAGAGCGATCGCCCGGGCAATACGGCTGCACCGGTGGGGCGTCGTGAGGGTGAGCGCCAGCGCGACACCTCGATCCGTGTCGATACTGCAAGACTTGATCAGGTCTTGAACCTGTCCGGAGAGATCGGACTCACCAAGAACCGGCTCAATGCCTTGCGTTCAGACATTCTCAGTGGGCGAACTGACTCCGAGACACTTCACGCGCTGGACGCGGCCGTCGGTCAGCTCGATCTGCTGGTCTCCGATCTGCAAAACGCAGTGATGAAGACACGGATGCAGCCGATTGGCCGACTTTTTCAAAAATATCCGCGCATAGCCCGCGACCTTGCCCGCAACCTTGGCAAAGACGTGGAACTGGTCCTTGCGGGAGAGGAAACCGAGATCGACAAGACCATGATCGAGGACCTCGGTGACCCGATCATTCACCTGATACGCAATGCGGTGGATCATGGGGTGGAAAGTCCTGACGAGCGGGCGGCTTCCGGAAAACCCCGAAACTCGGCGGTCAAGCTCGAAGCCTATCAGGAAGGTGATCACATAATCATTACTGTCGAGGATGATGGTAAGGGCATGAACGCCGAGAGGCTGCGGGCCAAGGCAATCGAAAAGGGCCTGCTGAGCGAAGACGAAATTGCCAGCATGGATGACCGTCAGAGCTTCAATCTGGTGTTTTTACCCGGTTTCTCGATGGCACAGAATGTCTCCGACGTGTCTGGTCGTGGTGTTGGCATGGATGTGGTGCGCACCAATATCCAGAAACTCAACGGCAGCATCGAGATCCGTTCGGAGATGGGCAAGGGCACTGCGTTCGTGATCAGTCTGCCGCTCACGCTTGCCATTCTGCCTGTGCTGCTGGTCAAGCTGGCTGACCAACCTTTTGCCGTGCCCTTGTCCATGGTTCGCGAAATCCTGCCAATCAATCGCGAGGCGATTCAAGAGGTGAGTGGTCGCGCGACCATGGTGGTACGTGGTGAAGTGCTGCCGATTCTGCCGCTATCCACCCTGTTGGGTTGGCCGCTGGCGCGTCGACCGGATTTTGGCGTATTGATGCAATGGGCTGAGCACGCTTTCATCCTTGGGGTAGACGCCTTTGCCGGTCGTGAAGACGCGGTGATCAAATCGCTTGAGGATTTTCGGCCCAAGGGCGTATCTGGCGTGACCACGCTGGCGAATGGTCAGATTGTGCTCATCCTCGACATGAAGGAACTTCTGGTGAGCGGAAGCTCACTGCGTGGCGTGTCTCGCCGAGACCTTGTCTTTGAGGCGGATCACGCAGCGGCATGAGCTGCGTTTGCCGTTCAACCGACGGCAAACGCCAGCGAGGTAATCAGGCGGTCAGCTTGAGAAGTGCTGCGAAAGCCTGTTCAAATTGCGCCAAGCCCTCGCGCTGAAGCTGTTCGCCCACAGCGCACATGTCAATGCCGAGCGCAGCAAGGTTTTCAAAGTGTGCAGTTGCGCCGCCCACGTCTTCGGCAATTCTGTTGGCCGGCTGGCCGTGGTCCTTCAGCGCGAGCATGGTGGCATCTGGCAGGGTATTGATGGTCTCCGGACCGATCAGCGGCTCTACATAGAGCAGATCATGGTATGCCGGATTTTTGGTGCCCGTGCTGGCCCAGAGCATGGGCTGAGCGCGCGCACCGGCTTCACGCAACGTAGCAAACGCGTCACCATGAAAACGCGCCAGATAGCGTTGATAAGCCAGTCTCGCCATCGACACCGCACTGTGTCCACGGAGCGCCAGGGCCTCCCCGCCGAGAGCGTCGAGCATTTTATCCACAGCGCTGTCAACCCGGCTCAGAAACAGGCTGGCCACGGACATCACGTGTCGCACATCGCCACCGTTGCGCTGCAGTTGCTGAATGCCCCGCTGGTATGCCTCCGCTACGGCGTCGACATGGGCAAGTGAGAACATCAGCGTGACATTGACGCTGATGCCCGAAGCGATCAGTGCTTCAATGGCGACCAGACCAGCCGATGTAGCGGGAACCTTGATCAGCAGGTTGTCACGCCCTACCGCAGCGCTCAGCCGTTTGCCTGCGGCAATCGTGCCGTCCGCGTCGTGAGCCAGTTCGGGCGAGACTTCCAGGCTGACCCAGCCTGCGCTGGCATCGCTGTCACGCCAGATCGGCAACAACAGATCGCACGCACGCTGCACATCGGGAATGGCCAACGCTTCATAGCGCTGCTCGGCTGATATGGGCTGTTTTTTGAGTTCCGCCAGATCTTCCTGATAATACTTGCCGTCCGAAATGGCCTTGTGAAAGATGGATGGATTGGTGGTCACGCCACAAATGCCATCTTCTGTAACAAAGCGCGCCAGATGGCCATCGTTGATCAGGGAGCGGGAGAGATTGTCGAGCCAGACTTGCTGACCCAGAGCACGGACCTGAAGCAGGGGGTTCATCGTTATTGTTCAGCCGGTTGGGAAACAAGGTAACTATTGTGCACGGTTTCCAGGCTGCTCACAAAGCGCTTGTGCCGTCATCGTGAAACTGACCCCGAAAACAGCGCCGGGAGGCGCCAGCCCAGCGCCTCAATCACCCCCGCGAAGTCATCCGCGAGCGGGCAGTCTATGCTGACAGTCTGATTGCCATAGGGGTGTGTGAAGCTGATCGAGCGTGCCGCCAGCAGCAGGCGTTGAGAGCCGAACAAATGAGCAAACAAGCGGTTATGCCTTCCCTTGCCATAGGTGGCATCGCCTATGATGGGGTGCGACACATGTTTGAGATGGCGTCGTAGCTGGTGTTGTCTACCGGTTTCCGGGACGAGTTCAAGCAAGGCGTAGCGACTGGTGGGGTAGCGATCCACCTGATGCGGCAGTTCAACCGTGGCAAGCTGGCGGTATCGCGTAAGCGCCGCTTGCGGGCACGTGCCGCTTGGTTCTGATGGCCCTTCGATGGCGTCGATAACCGGTTTGAGCGGGTGGTCAATGCAGGCTTCGGGCTGTGTCATGTGGCCGCGCACAACCGCCAGATAACGCTTGTCCATCTGTTTTTTGGCGAACAGGTGTGCCATCAATGCAGCGGTGTCATGATCAAGGGCGAACAACAGCACCCCTGATGTGCCCTTGTCCAGTCGGTGCAGCGGATAAACGCGCTGGCCAATCTGGTCACGCAGCAGTTGCACTGCAAAACGGGTCTCGTGCCGGTCAATCATGGAGCGATGCACGAGCAGTCCTGAGGGTTTGTGGATCGCAATCAGGGTCTCGTCACGGTACAGAATGTCAAGCATTCAGGCTCCGGAAAACAAAAAAGGCACCCCGCTTGCAGGGGTGCCCTTGCTGCAACTGATCAACTTCAAGCCGCGTAATTGGCCGAAGCGAAGTCCCAGTTGGCGAGTTTTTCGAGGAAGGTCTCGACAAACTTGGGGCGGGCGTTGCGATAGTCGATGTAGTAGGCGTGTTCCCAAACGTCGATACAGAGCAGCGCGGTGTCGCCGGTGGTCAGCGGGGTGCCGGCTGCGCCCATGTTGACGATGTCTACCGAGCCATCGGACTTTTTGACCAGCCATGTCCAGCCGGAGCCGAAATTGCCCACAGCCGAAGCCTGGAAGGCCTTTTTGAAGTCGTCGAAGCTGCCCCACTTGGCATTGATCGCGTCGGCAAGTGCGCCAGTGGGTGCGCCGCCACCGCTGGGCTTCATGCTGCTCCAGAAGAAGGTGTGGTTCCACACCTGGGCGGAGTTGTTATATACGCCACCGGCCGGAGCCTTCTTGATGATGGCTTCGAGATCGAGGCTTTCAAACTCGGTGCCCTTGATCAGGTTGTTCAGGTTGGTGACATAGGCCTGATGGTGCTTGCCGTAGTGAAATTCCAGCGTTTCGGCAGAAATGAACGGAGCCAGAGCATCCTGGGCGTAGGGTAGAGCGGGAAGCGTGTGTTCCATGTGTTTCTCCAGTTGTGGGTTTGATTTGCATCAAAGCCCGACTATTCTAGTCGGGATTGGGTGTGGCTGGCAATCCGAATTCACTGGCGACTTTTCAGGCCTGGTGCTTGTCGAACAGCGTTCGCGCAGCGATGCGACCTTGCGCGAGCTCAATGTCCAGCCAATCACCGGGCGATACCTGGTCGGGATTTCGCACGATGTTGCCGTTGGCGTCACGCGTGATGCTGTAACCACGTGCCAGCACAGAGTTGGGCGCGAGCATGTCAAGCTGTGCGGCGAGGTGATCAAGGCGCGTGCGATGCGTTTGAACCAGTCGTTGCGCATCGCTTGTCAGTCTGACGGCGTTTCGCTCGACACGTTCCCGCGCAGAGCGCAAGTCTGGCTTGAGCGCCCTTAGCCTGAGTGTCGCATTGTCCATTTGCTGCGCCTTGCGTTCAATCCAGCGCTGGCTGGCGCGCTGCAGCCGGGCTTCAAGCTGACGGCAACGCTCGGCCTCGGCCTGCAGTCGCTGGCTCGGGTGTCGCAATCTCATTGCGGCGCGGTCCAGCCGCTGGGCAAGGATGGCAAGTTGTTGCTGCATTTGACGTTCGAGCTGCGACTGCAGTTGCTGGAGGCGGCTGTCGGCAGCGTGAAAACCGGCACTGGCAAGCTCGGCAGCAGCCGTTGGGGTGGTGGCACGGAGGTCAGCCGCAAAGTCTGCAATTGAGAAGTCAGTCTCATGTCCGACGCCGCTGACCACCGGCAGCGGGCAGGCGCGAATGGCGCGTGCCAGGGCTTCGTCGTTGAAGGCTTGCAGGTCCTCGGGGCTGCCGCCGCCGCGTACCAGCAGCACCACATCAAGTTGATCGACGGTGGCGCGACGGCTGACGGCGGCAAGCGCGGCGCACAACTGGGCTGCGGCACCGTCTCCTTGCACCATCGCCGGATAGAGCACTGGCTGCAGGCGGGGGGCGCGGCGCTTGAGCGCGGACAGCACATCATGCAGGGCGGAAGCCTGAGGCGATGTCACGATGGCGACCCGTCGTGGGTAAAGCGGCAACGGACGTTTCAATTCCGGCGCAAACAAGCCTTCTGTCTGCAGTTTTGCCTTGAGCCTGAGGAAAGCCTCGAAAATATTGCCCGCACCTCCTTGCCGCAAGGCTTCGATAGTCAGCTGATATTCGCCGCGCGCCTCATAAAGCGTGACCAGGGCACGCGCTTCGACCTGCATGCCATTGACTGGACGAAAGCTGAGCAGTTGTGCCTTGTTGCGCCACATTGCACAGCGCACCTGTGCCTGGTCGTCTTTCAGGGTGAAATAAAGGTGGCCCGAGGCAGCCCGGGTCACACCGGATATCTCGCCGCTTACCCGTAGCAGCGGGAAACCTCGCTCAAGTGATTGACGAACAAGCCGGTTAAGTTCGGAAACCGTCAAGGGTGGGGGCGGGGAGTCGGCTGCGCGATCTGTTGGATTGGCATTCATGGCGGCATTTTATCGGTTTGCAGGCAGCAATATCCGGCAGTTGTTGCTGCCGTGCTGCCATATCCACAAGCGCATAGTTCTGTCAAGCGCTGTGAAAACCCCTTTTGTTTCATGGCTGTAAAGTTAAGTAATTGATTTATAGCGATATTTTTTTGCCACTTTTTTGTGCAAAGTGAGCACTGTGGCGCAAACACACCGTTTTGACCGGTTTTGAGCAAAACATCCACAAAGTTATCCACAGAAACTGTGGACTTCTTTTACCGCGTCGGCGAACCCGTGCCTCAATCTTGTCATTCAACTGTCGGTGGGCTGCCAGTTTCCTGCTGACCAGGGGCGAGCCGACACAACGAAACCCATACAGCCTTGCCCTCAAGCCTTGCGAACGTTAGAGTTTCACCTTTAACTCATCAGGGTCATGGCGTGTTTGCAATCATTGAAGCATCCGGCTGGCCGATCTGGCCTTTGATTCTCGCCTCGGTTGTTGCAGTGGCCTTGATCATCGAGCGATCGCTGACCCTGCAGCGCCGACGGGTGGTGCCACCAGCCTTGCTTGGCGACGTGCTGACCGATCTGCGCCAGCATGGGGTGAGCCCCAAGATGATCGAGCAGGTTGATCGGCATTCGCCAATGGGGCGTGTGCTGGCAGCGGGTTTGCGCAATGTGCACAGCTCGCGCGAGATCATGAAGGAGTCGATAGAAGAAACCGGGCGCGCCGTCGCGCACGAACTTGAGCGTTATCTCACCACGCTTGGTACCATCGCCGCCATCAGCCCCTTGCTTGGCTTGTTTGGCACCATTATCGGCATGATCGACATCTTTGCCTCGCAAGGCGTCACTGGCGCAAATGCGCAACAACTCGCCCAGGGCATTTCGATTGCGCTCAATACCACCGGGCTCGGCTTGATCATCGCCATTCCAGCGACCATTTTCTGGCGGCATTTTCGCGCCCTGATCGATGGCTTTGTCATCGAAATGGAGCAGCAGGCGATCAAACTGGTCGAGGTGGTGCACGGTGAGCGTCGTGCCTGACCAACAAGGGCAATCATGAATTTTCAGCGTGGCAGACGGCACGAAAGCCCGGAAATCAACCTCATCCCGCTGATCGATGTGGTGTTGGTCATCATCATCTTCCTGATGTTGACGACGACGTTCTCCAAAGTGTCCGGTCTGGAGATCAATCTTCCAACGGCAGACGCCGAAGCGAGCGAATCATTGCCCAACGAGATCTCGGTGGCGATCACCGCCGCTGGAGAGGTCATCATCGATGGCAGGGCGGTTGCCTCCTTGGGCATCGACGACATGGCCGTAGCGCTTGGGCGGGCGGTGAATCCCGACGCAGCGGACTTGCCAGTGGTGGTGATCAGCGCTGATGCGCGCAGCACGCACCAGAGTGTGGTTGATGTAATGCAGGCCGCCCAGCGCGCGGGTCTCGGACACATCACCTTTGCCATTCAGTCGCCAGAAGACTGAAGGGGCCTGACCAATGCCGCGTCAAGCCCCAAAGCACTGGCACGGGCGCTCACTTGTCGCCCTTGCGTTGCTGCCGCTGTCCGCGCTGTTTGGTGGCCTGGCTGCGCTGCGTCGCGGGCTATACAGATCAGGCTTGTTGCGCTCCATTCGGCTTTCTGTGCCGGTCATCGTGGTTGGCAACATTGCGGTGGGTGGCAGTGGCAAGACGCCAGTCGTGCAATGGACGGTCGCGCTGCTGCGTGCCGCAGGATATCGGCCGGGGGTGGTCAGTCGTGGCTATGGTGGAACGCTTGAAGGCGAGGCACTGGTTGGGCCGGATTCGGATCCTGCCGTGGTCGGTGACGAGCCCTTGTTGCTGTCGCGCAGTTGTGGATGTCCGGTCGCGGTGGGGCGCGATCGACCTGCTGCCGCCAATCTGCTGATCGCGTCGGGTTGCACGGTGGTGGTTGCTGACGATGGCTTGCAACACTATCGGCTGGTGCGCGATGTGGAGATCGTGGTGCTCGATTCGGTGACGCTTGGCAACCGCTACCTGCTGCCTGCCGGCCCCTTGCGCGAGCCCTTGAGTCGCCTTGCCAGCGCAGACCTGGTGCTGGCGCACGGCAGTCTGGATGACGTGTTGCGCCGTTCTGCATCTGCGGTGCCAGTGGTCGACATGTGGCTTGGCGGCGAGCTGCTGCACGCGCTTGACGACAAGGATAGGACTTGCCCGCTTGACGATCTGAACGGAAAAACAGTTCATGCGTTTGCCGGAATCGGTCGTCCAGAGCGTTTCTTTGCGACACTCCGGGCGGCAGGCCTGAGGGTGATCGAACATGCCTTTCCCGATCATCATGTCTATTCACGATCGGATTTCGACGATGTTGTCGATGCTACAAAGCTTTTAACGGCCAAGGATGCGGTAAAATGCGAATCTTTCGGTCTTGTTGATGCGTGGGTGCTGCCTGTGAGCGCCAATATCGAGCGCACGGCAGCCGAGCGAATTCTGGAGAAACTGAAGCATGGATGCGCGGCTGCTTGAAATTCTGGTCTGTCCGGTCTGCAAGGGGCCACTTGATTACCAGAAGGCGGATCAGGAACTCGTCTGCAAGGCGGATCGCCTTGCTTTTCCTGTGCACGATGGTATTCCGGTGATGCTCGAAGAAGAAGCGCGTCGCATGAGCGCCGAAGAGGTCGAGGCCTTGCGTAAGTGATGTCGTTTCGCGTTGTCATCCCTGCGCGATTCGCATCCACGCGCCTGCCCGGAAAGCCCTTGCTTGATATCGCCGGAAAGCCAATGGTGTTGCGAGTGCTTGAGCGTGCGCTTGCGTCTGGTGCCAGCACCGTGTGCGTCGCAACCGACCATCAGGCGGTGTTCGATGCGGTCAGCGCAGCCGGTGGCGAAGCCATCATGACACGGGAAGATCACCCCAGCGGAACCGACCGGTTGGCCGAGGTTGTTGAACTCTGCCAGTGGGCCGACGACGACATCATCGTCAACGTCCAGGGTGACGAACCCCTCATCGACCCCGAACTGATTCATGCCGTGGCGCACACGCTGGCCGAGTCTCCGTCGGCTGCGGTGGCCACCGCAGCGCATCCTTTGCATGATGCTGCCGACTTTCTCAACCCCAATGTGGTCAAGGTGGTGTGCAATGCCAGCGGTCACGCCTTGTATTTTTCGCGCGCCCCGATTCCCTGGCCGCGAGACGCTTTTGCCAACGAGCGCAGAGCGATGCCCAATGACCTTCCGGTTTTGCGTCATGTTGGCATTTACGCCTATCGCGTGTCGTTTCTGCGTCGCTATGCCTCACTGTCCGAGTCTCCGCTGGAGCATTGGGAGGCTCTGGAACAATTACGCGTGCTCTGGCACGGTGAGCAAATCGCGGTTCGAAAAGTGCAATCCGCCCCGGCTGCTGGCGTGGATACAGCGGAAGATCTCGAAAGGGTCAGGCGTGCATTTGACCCGAATGCAGCAGTAGGTTAATTTCCGACGTTCAACCAACAAATAATTTTTTTGTCTGCCTGGTGCAGAACACGAAAGGGAGGGTAGAAATGCGATTGATTCTTCTGGGACCACCGGGGGCCGGCAAGGGCACACAAGCCAACTTCATCAAAGAGAAGTTCGGCATTCCGCAGATTTCCACCGGAGACATGCTGCGTGCCGCAGTCAAGGCGGGCACCCCGCTGGGCATCGAAGCCAAAAAAGTCATGGATGCTGGCGGCCTGGTTTCCGACGACATCATCATTGGTTTGGTCAAGGACAGACTGCAGCAGGACGATTGCAAATCCGGCTACATGTTCGACGGCTTTCCGCGCACTCTGCCGCAGGCCGACGCCATGAAGGACGCCGGCGTGCCGCTCGATTTCGTGCTGGAAATCGATGTGCCGGACGCGGAGATCATTGAGCGCATGAGTGGCCGTCGTGTGCATTTGTCGTCGGGTCGTACCTACCACGTCAAATACAACCCGCCCAAGGTAGAAGGCAAAGACGACGTCACGGGTGAAGACCTGATCCAGCGCGAGGACGACAACGAAACCACAGTGCGCAAGCGTCTTGAGGTGTATCACGCCCAGACCAAGCCGCTGGTCGAGTACTACACTAAATGGTCAGAGTCCGGCGACGCAGCCGCACCCAAGGTTCGCAAGATCGCTGGCCTGGGCGCCGTTGAGGACATCACGGCGCGCGCCTTCGACGCACTCAAATAAGCCGCTTCAGCGGTCATTCAAAGCCGGTGTCCGTGCCTTTTCGGCCGTGCACCGGTTTTTCCTTTTGTCACCCCCCATAACGCTGTCAAGACCATGATCACTCCCAACCTGTTGTATGCACAATCTGGCGGCATGACTGCGGTCATCAACGCCACGGCGGCCAGCGTCATCGGCACCGCTCGTCAGCACGGCGCGAGAATAGGTCGCGTGCTGGCAGCGAGACATGGCATTGTCGGTGTGCTGCGCGAGGATCTGGTCGATACCGCCACGCTGGGCGCGGCACAGCTTGATGCCATGCTCTCCATGCCCGGAGGCGTGTTTGGCTCGTGTCGCCTCGATCTTGACCCGCCAGCCGAAAACCCGGCTCAGTACGACCGTATTTTTGCAGTGCTCGCCGCTCACCACATCGGATACTTTCTGTACAACGGCGGAAATGGCTCGATGGACGCTGTGGCCAAGCTGTCGCAGGAAGCCAGGCGGCGAGGCTATCCGCTGGTGTGCATAGGGGTGCCCAAGACCGTGGACAACGACATCGAAGGCAGCGACGCGTCCCCCGGTTTTGGTTCGGCAGCAAAATATGTCGCCAACTCCATGCTTGAGGCTGGTCGGGACATGGAGTCCATGTATAGCCGCAAGGGGCGGGTGTTTGTCATGGAGGTGATGGGCCGCAACGCTGGCTGGCTGGCAGCTGCCACCGCGCTGGCTGCTGGCGGTCGGGATGAAGCACCTCATGTCATTCTGATGCCCGAGGTCTTGCTGAACCGTGAGCGGTTTCTGGCGCTTGTCAGCAACACCGTGGAGCGTATCGGCTATTGCGCGGTGACCGTGTCGGAAGGCTTGTGCGAAGCTGACGGTCGGCGAGTGACCGCCCAGCCGCTGGACAACAAGGGGCATGTGCAATTGGGGGGCGCGGGGCAGGGCATTGCGCACCTGATCAAGCGGGAACTCGGTTACCGCTTTCACTGGTGCATACCTGACTATCTTCAGCGAGCAGCCGCTCATCTGGTGTCGGCTACCGATCATGCGCAGGCCTGCGCCGTCGGTCGGGCTGCCGTAGAGTATGCGCTGGAGGGGCGCGATGCGGTCATGCCGGCGATCCGGCGTGTGGCAGATGCACCTTATGCCTGGGAGCTTGTGCCGGTTGAGGTGGCCCCGATTGCCAACCTTGAGCGTTTGGTGCCGCCTGACTTCATCAGAGCCGATGGGCTGCATGTCAACGACGCAGCCCTGCGCTATTTGCGCCCCCTGGTGGACGGCGAGCGTATGCCGCGCTTCGTGGGTGGTCTGGCAGACTACCCTCGTCTGACGCTGTCCACCCTCCCCAGGCAACTGCCCGACTGGGATGCCCATTAGCAATCGCGCAGATCATCGATTGCGTATCCGGTTTGGTCAGGCCCCGCGCTGCCGGAAGTCACGCAGCCTGAAGCCAAGCGCAAACAGGGCAGCAAAATAGGCGGCAACGCCAGCGCCAACCACCATGCACAGTCTCAGCGCTCGGTCCAGCGCGGCTGCCTCCAGCCATAGCGCGTCATCACCCATGCCGTAGTACAGCACTGCAGCGAGTACGCCAAGGGCAATGGCTATGCGAACGCTGAACCATGCCCAGCCCTCGCGTGGCAGATAGACTTGTCGCTGCCTCAAGCCGCGATACAACAGGGCAGCGTTGAGCAGGGCGGCCAGGCCAATCGAAAGAGCCAGACCGGCGTGCTTGAAGGGCAGGATGAAGGCAAAATTCATCAACTGCGTGGCGGCGAGGGTGATGAGGGCAAACTTGACCGGGGTGCGTATGTCCTGCCGCGCATAAAATCCGGGGGCCAGGATCTTGACCATGATGATCCCGGTCAGCCCCACGCTGTAAGCGATCAGCGCAAGACGGGTCTGGTGCACGTCATTGGCGGTGAAGGCGCCGTGCTGGAACAGGGTCGAGATAAGCGGAACAGCCAGCATGGCCAGTGACAGCGCGGCTGGCAAGGTCAGTAACAGGGTCAGCCGCAATCCCCAGTCCAGCATGTCGGAGAAGGCTTGGGGATTGTCGCTGGAATGCAGCCTGGACAGACTGGGCAACAGGATGGTGCCGAGCGCCACGCCCAGCAGGCCGGCCGGAAACTCCATCAGGCGGTCGGCGTAATACAGCCACGACACGCTGCCAGACTGCAGGAAGGACGCAAAGATGGTGTTGATGACGAGGGATATCTGCGCCACCGAAACCCCGAGCATGGCCGGCAACATCAGCTTCATCACGCGTTGCACACCGGGGTCCGAGGGTTTGAAGTCAAAGCGTGGCATCAAACCGACGCGCGCCATGGCTACCCATTGAAGCCCCAGTTGCAAAATGCCCCCAATGAACACCGCCCAGGCGAGCGCCTTGATTGGTTGGTCAAACCAGGGGGCGGCAAACAAGGCCATGCCGATGAATGACAGGTTGAGCAGGGTGGGGGTGAAGGCCGGAATGGCGAACCGGCTCCAGGTGTTGAGCACACCGCCAGCCAATGCAACCAGCGACATGAAGAAGATGTAGGGAAAGGTGATGCGGGTGAGCTCGACGGTGAGCGCAAACTTGTCGGCGTCGTCGGCAAAGCCGGGAGCAGTCACCAGGATGATCACCGGAGCAGCGAGCATGCCGAGCAAGGAAATGAGCGCCACCGCCAGACCGAGCAGAGTGGCCACCCGATTGATCAGCGTGTGGGCGGCCTCGTCACCGTCGCGGTTTTTGTATTCCGAAAGAATCGGGACGAATGCCTGCGAGAAAGCGCCCTCGGCGAACATTCGACGCAACAGGTTGGGCAGACGAAAAGCCACGAAAAACGCATCGGTGGCCGCGCCAGCACCAAAAGCCCTGGCAATGATCAGGTCACGGGCAAAGCCCAGAATGCGGGAGACCAGGGTCAGTCCGCTGACGGTAACGAGCGCACGCAGAAGGTTCATTGATGACAGGAGGGCAATGAAGGCCGGTCGCGACTGGTCGGTCCGGCGAGGGAATTCCGAATCATACGGCAAGCAGCGAGAGTGATGGGTTTGCGCGAGACGTCGTCACGGAGTGCGCCCCGAAAACATGCCGAAATTCCTTCGCACATGATGGGAGAGAATGCGGTTCAACGCGTTGTTGCAAGGAGTTGCATGGATTCCTGATAAAGGTGCTTGCAATAGCCGGTTCTATTCCTTAAAATGCCACGTTTTACGAAACTCATTAACGGAACACTCCTATGGCCAATTCGGCACAAGCCCGCAAGCGCGCCCGTCAAGCTGTGGTCGCTCGCGCTCACAACGGCAGCCTGCGTTCCCGTCTGCGCACCGCCATCAAGGCTGTGCAAAAGGCTGTTCTCGCTGGTGACAAAGAAGCTGCTCAAGCATGCTTCAATGCTTCGATGAGCACCATCGACAGCATCGCTGACAAGAAAATCATCCACAAGAACAAAGCCGCTCGTCACAAGAGCCGTCTGTCTGCTTCCATCAAGGCAATGTCCTGATCAAGCAGCCTTCGAGGGTGTAAAAAACGCGGCCGTCTGGCCGCTTTTTTTTGCCTGGTGTTTTGCGCCATGTTTTGAAGGGTGAGGTTTTCAGGGTCTTCAATGTCTGCAAACCGGCTGCTTTTTAGTTGATTTCACGGAGTTGTGGTGTTTGCCTTTGCAACTGCTCCGTGTTCCCCATACCAGAGTGAGCAGTTCAGTGAGGCCAATATTGCCTGGGGCGGGTCAGGATGAGGCTTAAGATCAGTCGCTGCTATCCAGTTCAAGCACCTGAAGGTCATTGTCCCTGGCGAAGTTTCGCAGAAACTTGTAAGCCATCGGCTCAATCTCGTAGAGCTTTGCCCCGACGCTGACGATCTTGTTGCCCTGCTCATCGTTGCTGGGTCGGACATATCGAGAGTATTTCATGCGCTGATCTGCGCCGAAGGCCGACATGATGCCGCACAGGCGGTCTGCCCAGTCGCTTGGTCTGAATTTGCGGCCCGCGCTGGTCAGACCTACGATCACAAAGCTGTTGATGTCCTGTTTCATGAGGCGAATTCTGAGGGGTTGAGATTGCGCTCTTGTGAGAGTGGCTGCCGGTCTTTGCTGACTTCGCAGGGTTTAGGGCACCTCGAATAACGCGAGGTTTTCAGTGAATCCAGCCGTCAAACAATGACC
>DAIMZH010000040.1:0-30592 GCA_036734105.1 Azoarcus sp.
TCCCCCACCCCTCTCCCGCGAGGGGAGAGGGGTGCCTCATCGGTGGCAGGTTCAGGCTCACGTTGGGGGGTCAAGGTATTGGGTTGTTTTGGCTTGGCTGTTTTGGCTTGGTTGTTTTGGCTTGGTTGTTTTGGCTTGACTGTTGTGGTTTGGCTGTTTTGGTTTGGCTGTTTTGGTTTGGCTGTTGTGGTTTGGCTGTTGTGGTTTGGCTGTTGTGGTTTGGCGGTTGTGGTTTGGCGGTTGTGGTTTGGCGAGGTATCGCTGAGCTGCTGGCCTAGTCCTGAATGCTATCGGTTTCACCATGCCTTTGATCTAAACCAGCACCCGACACCAGCCGGCTTTTTGCTCCCTCTCCCCTCGCGGGAGAGGGTTGGGGAGAGGGGGTTGGAGCTCAACACCAGCCGCAGAGGTTGGTTCAGCCTCCGCGCCCCCTCTCCCCCACCCCTCTCCCGCGAGGGGAGAGGGGTGCCTCATCGGTGGCAGGTTCAGACTCACGTTGGGGGGTCAGGGGGCGGGCTGTTGCGACCTCGTTTTGTGCGACTTGAGCTTGCGATATGCCCGTTGCGACTTGATCTTGCGATTTCCCTGGTGTGCTTAGGCTTTTGGGGCTTGGAAAAGGGGTTGGTGTCTCATGCGGTGTGATGAACGTGGTCTTGCGCACGAAAGCCGTGCCTTTCTGCACCAGCAAAGTGCGGAGACTCCAGAACCCTTTGCGCTGCACTGCAGCAATCGCTATATAAGAATTGTTTTTCTTATGATATTCAGCATGTTAAAAGATTGTTACAAACTGGCACGAAGCCTGCTATGGATGCATTGCAACATAACTATTTACTGGGGATTATCATGCGCAAGACTCTTATCAGCACAGCAGTAGCAATGGCCTGTGTGCCCATGTTCGGCATGAGCACAGCGTCGGCCGAAAGCGAAATCAGCGCCAACATCGGCTTTGTCAGCGACTATCGCTATCGTGGTATCAGCCAGACCGACCGCAAGGCTGCTGTGAATGGCGGCTTTGACTATGCGCACGAGAGCGGTTTTTATGCCGGTATTTGGGGTTCCAGCATCTCTTGGCTGGGCACTGGCGCTGGCGTGGAGATTGATGTTTATGGCGGCTATGCTGGCGAAGTGGGTGATTTCACCTACGACGTGGGTCTGCTGCATTACAACTACCCGGGTGGCAAGGCTCCTGGTGCCACCAACCCCAACACCACCGAGGCCTATGTGTCTGGCGGCTGGGGACCTTTCTCTCTGAGCTACTCGCATTCCTTCACCAATCTGTTCGGTGTGGACAAGTCGAAGGGCAGCCACTATCTGATGGCGGCATTCGAGTATGAGCTGATGGAAAACCTGACTTTTGACGCGCACGTCGGTCGCCAGAAGATTAAAGGGCCGAACGGCGGTAGCTACAGCGATTACAGCGCTGGTCTGACCTATGCGGTGGCTGGCTTCGATATCGGCCTGCACTACATCGACACTAGCGGTCGCTTGGTGCGCGGTGTAGACGAAGCCAAGGGTACCGCGTTGCTGTCGATCAGCCGTTCCTTCTGATTCTCCGGCCTGCTCCCGCGCGGAAACGGCCCTCCTCCTCCATCCGCGCGTTTAAATGGGCACCTAGGTGCCCATTTTTTTCGCCAGCTTCATCGAAATACTATGGTCTTGTTGCCGTGCAGCAGGACGCGGTCTTCGAGGTGGTAACGCAGGCCGCGTGCGAGGACGGTTTTTTCGATGTCCTTGCCGTAGCGGACCATGTCGTCAGCGGCGTCGGAGTGGTCGATGCGGATGACGTCCTGCTCGATGATCGGGCCTTGATCGAGATCGGCGGTGACGTAATGGCAGGTGGCGCCAATGAGTTTGACGCCTTTGGCCCAGGCTTGATGGTAGGGTTTGGCGCCGACGAAGCTGGGCAGAAAGCTGTGGTGAATATTGACGATGCGGCCGGGATAGGCTGCACACAGCTCGGGTGACAGGATCTGCATGTAGCGGGCCAGCACCATGGTGTCGCCACGTACCTCTTCGAAGATGCGCTGCACTTCGGCGTAGGCTTGAGCCTTGTTGTCGGGGCTGACCGGCACATGGTGAAACGGGATGCCGTGCCATTCGACGAAGCCACGAAAGGTGTCGTGGTTGGAGATGACGCAGGGGATCTCGATGTCCAGCTCGCGGGACTGCCAACGCGCGAGCAGGTCGTAGAGACAGTGCTCTTGTTTGCTGACCAGCATCACGACGCGCTTTTTGACGGCGGAGTCGGTGATTTTCCAGTCCATTTTCAGTTCGTCGGCAATGGGGCGAAAACGCTCGCGAAATTCGGCCAGATGAAATGGCAGCGAATCGGCACGGATTTCGATGCGCATGAAGTAGCGCCCGACCGCCTCGCCCTGCCTGGGTGCTTCAGCGTGGAGCGCAGTTTCGAGAATCCAGCCTTTGTGTTCAGCGATGAAGCTGGAAACCCGGGCCACGATGCCGACACGGTCGGGACAGGAGGCTGAGAGGGTGTAGAAACGGGTTTGGTGCATGATTTGCGCTTGTTTTTTGGTTGGCCAGCAGATGGCGAGCGCCGTCGGGACGGCGACCGGGCGTGTTGCCAACGGTCTGCGCCGTTGTCAGCCAGCCGTGGCGAAGGCCTTGTCGATTTCGGCGCGCAGGCTGTCGTAGTCGCGCACTACCGGGTATTGCGGGAATTCACGCACGACGTTTTCGGGCGGATGAAAGAGGATGCCGCCGTGGGCTTCGCCTAACATGGCGGTGTCGTTGTAGGAGTCGCCGGCTGCGACGACCTTGAAGTTGAGCTCTTTGAAGCGTTTTACGGCTTCACGCTTTTGGTCTGGCATTCGGAGGTGGTAGTTGACCAGGCGGCCGTTGTCGTCGGCTTCGAGGCTGTGGCAGAACAGTGTGGGCCAGCCGAGCTGGCGCATGAAGGGGTGGGCGAACTCGTAAAAGGTGTCGGACAGGATGACTAGCTGATAACGTTCGCGCAGGGCGTCGACAAACTCGCGCGCACCTTCCATGGGCGTCATGCCGGAGATGACCTCTTGAATCTGGGGTAAGCCCAGTCCGTGACGGGCGAGAATGTCCAGCCGATATTTCATCAATACGTCGTAGTCGGGCTCGTCACGCGTGGTTCGGCGCAGTTCGGCAATGCCGGTGCGGTCGGCAAAGGCGATCCAGATTTCGGGAATGAGCACACCTTCGAGGTCGAGGCAGACGATTTGCACGGCAGTCACCAGCTTGGTAATTGAAAAACGTGGATTTTACACTGAGAAGTCGAGTGCTTCTGCCGGCACCGGCCGACCAAACCAGTAGCCCTGATAGAAACGACAGCCAAGCGCCTGCAAGGCTTCGTAGTGTGCCTGGGTTTCGACCCCCTCGGCGATGACTTCGAAGCCCATGGTGGCGCCCAGTGACAGGATGCTTCGAACGATTGCGGTGTCATTTGGGCTGTTGCCCATGTCGCGCACAAAGCTCTGGTCTATCTTGACTTGCGACAAAGGTAGTCGTTTGAGGTAGCGCAGGCAGGAGTAGCCGGTGCCAAAGTCGTCCAGCGAGATGCGTATGCCGAGGGCGGTTAACATTTGCATTTTGTCGACGACCAGGTCGATGTCTTCGATCATTGCCGATTCGGTGAGTTCGAGCTTGAGCTTGTGCGGAGATGCAACGGTTTCTTGCAGTACGTTGCGCACGGTGTCGATGAAGTCGTGACGCAGAAACTGTTGTGCGGTGACGTTGACCGAAATGCTGAGACCGGCACCGACGGGGTGTTCGCGCCAGGCGACAAGTTGAAGGCAGGCACTGCGCAGCATCTGCCTGCCCAGAATGTGTATAAGCCCGCTGCGTTCGGCCACCGGAATGAAAAGGTTTGGCGAGCGCTCGCTGCCGTCTGCTTGAATCCAGCGCGCCAGCAGTTCAACACCAATCATGGCGCCCTTGTCGTCTACCTGTATCTGGTAGTAAGGCACAATTTGTTGGTCAACCAGGGCGACTTCGAGCTCACCCAACACGGTTTGGTAACGTCGTGCGGCCTGTTGCGAGTCCGGGTCGAAGAAACACCAGTTTTTATCGCTGCCGCTTTTGGCATGATGAAGAGCGGCTTCGGCCTGTTGCACAATGGATTCCGGCGCTGGCTGGACATCGGACGAGTTTGAGCCAAACATGGCAATTCCAGCCGATGGAGTACAACGCACCGTTTCGTCGCCAAGTGCATAGGCTCGTCCGAGCGACAGCAGCACGCTTTCAGCTCGGGCTTCGAGGTCGAGCGCAGCGGCCTCTGCGTCGGCAGGGAGGCCTTTCAACACCACGGCGAATTCATCTGCTGCCAGTCGAGCAACAAAACCGCTGCCATTGAACGCACGCCGCAAGCGTCGGCCGATTTCGACGAGGAGCATATCCCCCATGGCATGGCCGAAGGTGTCGTTGATGCGTTTGAAGTCGTTGACATCAAAACACATCAGCGCTGCCTGTCCACTGCTCTGTTCGCAACTGGGAAGCGTCACTTCGAGAATCTTGTCCAACAACTGCCGACGATTGGCCAAACCGGTCAGTGGGTCGAAACGATCCAGAAAGGCAAGCTCGGCTTCGGCGTTCTTTTGGCGACTGATGTCGAACAAGGCACCCACATAGTTGCGTACATCACCCTGTGAGTCGCGGACCGCTTGTATGGTGAGTCGGCAGGGAAACACCGTGCCGTCACGATGCCGGTTCCAGACTTCACCCTCCCAGCGGTCGTCAGCCAGCAGGCTTTGCCACATGGCGTCAAAGAAGTGCGAATCGTGCCGACCGGATGACAGCAGTCTTGGCGTGTTACCGACCACATCGGCTGCGGTGTAGCCGGTGATATGCGTGAAACCTTGATTGACACGCAAGATCACGTTGTCTGCGTCGGTGATCATCATGCCATCAGGAGCTTCGAAGGCGGCTGTGGCGATGCGCGTGGCCTCGCTGGAGGCTTCGAGCCGGGCCAACATGTCGTTGACTTCGCCGTAGAGTTTGCCGATCTCGTTGCGCTCGTTGGTGTGAATGCGTTGGTCCAACCTGCCTTCGAGTCCCACATCGTCAAGAAAGTCGGCAAGGCGTAGCACTGGTCGGTTGAATTGTCGGGCAAATCGTTGCGCCAGCAAAACCGACAGGATCACCACCATCAGGGTTATACCGGACAACACGTTGACATCGCGCTTGAGTACGCCCATGAGGTCGTCCACTTCCATTTCGACCATGACGACGCCAAGGGCCATGCCGGCATAGCTGGCTTCACGAAACACGTGTAAGGTTTGGGCGCTTTCGCCCTGGCTGACAAAGGGTAGTTGTTCGGGTAGCGGTGGTGGTTCGAGACGGGGCAGGTCCTGGCGAGAATAGCGATAGAGCGGCACGCCATCGGAACCAAAAAGTGCGGCACGGCGCAGCGGCGGAAAGGCTGAGAGCTTGGCTGACAAGTCGGCGGCTGCGGAAATGTCGTTTAGCTTGAAGATGCGGACAAAGTCTTGTGCGACCAGTTGGGTAATGGATTCGGCAAAATCGACGTTGCGGTCGCGCTGTGAGGACAGTTGCCAGAAGACAATGCTGCTGTAGCCACTGAGGGCGGCAGCCAGCACGACGAGCAGTACCATCAGCGTGAAACGCAGGCCGATGGATAGCCCCGAGTAGGTCAGACGCAAACGTTTGAGCAAGTCATGCATCATTGAGCGTTGGATTATTGGTTCCCTGATGGGTTGTTTATGGGGAGGTTTGCGTCATTGCCCCATTCGAACCACGATCCGTCATAAACAGAAACCGAATAACCCAGCGCTTGCAGCACGATGTAGTTGACCGCTGACTGTGCGCCGCCGTTGCAGTAGATGACAATCTGCTTGTCGCGCTGGAGTTCTTCGTATACCGGCGCCAGATCTTCGAGCGCCAGCATTTTGTTGCCATTGCCGGTGTCGCGGAAGTTGCTGCTCCAGGAGTAATGCACGGCGCCGGGGATGTGACCGTAGCGTGCGGCTTGTGATTCCTTGCCGAGGTATTCTGCATATGAGCGCCCATCCATGATGATGCGCTGGGGGTTTTCGATGGACATCAGGGTGTCGAGCCGGGTTGAAAGCTTGCGATGATTGACCGCTGGCACAAAGCTGCGCGCCTCTGGCGTGGTGGTCTCATCCGACTCCGGCAGACGCCCCTGTGCCCAGTTGCCAAAGCCGACATCAAGCATGCCAACCCGCTCAAGGCCAAGCGTTTCGAGCAGCCAGTAGGCGCGAGCGGCCCAGGTGAAGCTGCCGTCGTCATAGACGACGACGCGTCGGCTGTCGTCTATGCCGGCATCGCCAAACATGCGCGCGAGCTCATTGATGCCGGGCATCATGAAACCATCGACGAAAAACGCCGAGTAGGGAACATTGACTGCGCCTTGAATGTGGCCGAGTTCGTAGTCATCGGGCAGCCGGACATCAAGCACCACGAGATCGTCACTGCCGAGCTGTTGTGCCAGCCAGTCTGCGCTGACCAGCGGCGGGACAGCACGGGTGGCCTGTGCTGCACCTGCCACCAGTAGGCTTGCAACGGCAAGCAACGCGAGCAACGTCGCTCGCATCAGGGTAGTTGCGCGACCAAGCGGGCCATACAGGGAACTGCGGATTCCGACGCTTGTTTCAAATTGCTTAGGCAACATGACGAACTCCTGATTTTCGATATCCGTTTTTCAAGTATTCCCTCGTAGCAGCAAAGGGTCAAACAAAATAGTCGGTTTCAGGTGACTGGAATCACAATTCCGATCGAATGAGCGGAACAGAAGGTGCTAAACCCACATCATGTTGCGCACTTCCAGCCCTTCGGCTGCTACCTGGTCCAGTAGTTCACGTTGGTGATCGAAGTCACGGGTTTCCATTTGAAGTATGACTTCGGTCATGCCGACCGGCACATGGAGCTCGCCACGGCGGTGTTCGACGTGCCTGACATTGATGCCCAACCCGGCCACCAGCTTGAGCAATTTCACCAGACGTCCGGGTGCGTCGGAGATGGTGACCGACACGTTCATGAGGCGTCCGCTGGAGGCCAGTCCGTAGTCTATTGAGCGCCCTACCAGAGTCATGTCGACATTGCCGCCGGAGATGACGCAGGCCACCCGTGCACCGGGTGTCAGCGCCACCCTGCCCTGCAGCATGGCGGCCAGCGCAACGACACCGGCACCTTCGCCTATGGTGCGGGTGCGTTCCAGCAACACGACTATGGCTTCGGCAATGGCGTTGTCGTCAACCGTGACGATGTCGTCAACGTAGCGGGCGATGACTTGTCGCGTGAACAAACCGGGGCGCTTGACCTTGATGCCGTCGGCAATGGTGTTGACGTCCGGCGCTACCGCCTCCAGGCTGCCATCGCGCAGAAAGTGTCGCCATGGTGCCACTGCATCGCTCTGGACGCCTATGATGCGGATCTGAGGGCGTTGAAGCTTGAGCGCCAGCGCCAGCCCGGAGATCAGGCCACCTCCGCCGAGCGGCACGATGGCGACGTCGACGTCGGGCAGCGCGTCGAAAATCTCCAGGCCGCAACTGGCCTGACCAGCAATGACATCCCAGTCGTCGTAGGGGTGAAGAAAGGCCAGACCCCGCGCTTGCCCGATGCGCGTGGCTTCGTCGGCAGCCTCTTCGAGGGTGTCACCGACCAGTCTGACCTCGGCGCCCATGGCGCGACATGACTCGATCTTGGTGAGCGGCGCGCTGCGCGGCATGACTACGCAGGCAGACAGGCCGGACAGCCGTGCGGCCTGGGCGACGCCTTGCGCATGATTGCCAGCCGATGCGGCAATTACGCCGGTGGGTGGCGAAGTGTCTTCAAGCAGTCGCGCCACCCGGTTGAAGGCGCCGCGCAATTTGAATGAGCCGGTGCGCTGCAGGTTTTCGAGCTTGAGGTGGGCGTGGGTGCCGGTCAGCGAGGACAGGAATTCGTTTGGCACCAGTGGCGTGACACTGATCGCCGATGCAATACGCTGGCGCGCCGCCACCAAGGCTGCGAGGTCTAGCGGAATGACCTTGGACTTGTCATTGTGCATCGCGATTCTCTTTCAGGGTTCGGGCAGGGCTTCGAGCGCTTCTTCAATCTCCAGCCATCGAGTTTCTGCCTGTTCGATGCGTGTGGCAAGTGTTGCTTGTTGTTTGAGCATTTGTTGCAATCTGTCGCTGTTGGCGGCTTCGTAAATACTTGGGTCGGCGAGCTGCTCATCCAGTGCGGATTTTTCGGGTTGCCAGGTGGCGAGTTGCTTTTCGAGTTGGTCGCGCTCCTTGATCAGCGGTCGACGTGCGAGCAGTCGGGCCTGTCGGTCAGCACTGGCCTGCTCACGTTCGGCGCGACGGGTGGCCTTGTCGTTGAGTTGTTGTGGGCATTTGTCGGCCACCTGGGTTTGTACGCGTTGCGTGGCCAGCCAGTCACGATAGTCATCAAGGTCGCCGTCAAAGGGCTGCACCTTGCCGCTGTCGACCAGCAGCAGGCGGTCGCAGCAAGCACGCAACAGCGCACGGTCGTGGGACACCAGCACCATGGCACCCTCGAAGTCTTGCAGGGCAAGGGTCAGGGCGTGGCGCATTTCTAGGTCGAGGTGGTTGGTGGGTTCGTCCAGCAACAACAGGTTGGGTTGTGTCCAGATCAGCAAGGCCAGTGCAAGCCGCGACTTTTCACCGCCAGAGAAGCTGCCGCAGGGTGTGTCAGCACCACTCGCGTCCTGCACGCCGTCACGTGCGCCGCGAAAGTCAAAACCGCCAAGATAGTTGCGCAGGTCTTGTTCGCGTGCTTGCGGGTCAAGCCTTTGCATGTGTTGCAGCGGAGACTCGTCCGGGCGCAGAACTTCGAGTTGATGCTGGGCAAAATAGCCTGTGGCCAAGCCCTTGCCTTCGCTGCGCTCGCCCTGGGCAAGCGGCTGCTGGTTGGCGAGCATCTTGATCAGCGTGGATTTGCCGGCACCGTTGCGCCCGAGCAGACCGATCCGCTCGCCGGGTCGCAGGGTAATCTTGATGTCGCCCAGCACGATGGTGTGACCATAGGCTACGACGCCGTCTTCGATGAGCAGCAGCGGATCGGGGGCGGCCGGACAGTCGCGGAAGCGGAAGGTGAAGGGGGTGTCGACATGGGCTGCGGCGACGCGTTCGAAACGCTCAAGCGCCTTGATACGGCTTTGCGCTTGCCGCGCCTTGGTGGCTTTGGCGCGGAAACGGCGAATGTAGTCTTCGATGTGGGCGATCTCGCGCTGTTGCCGTTCGAACACCGCCTGTTGCTGCGCCAGCCTGGCACCGCGCTGCAGTTCGAAGTCGGAATAGCCGCCTGTGTACAGGGTCAGGCGCTCGCGCTCGATGTGGGCAACATGACTGACGCAGGCGTCAAGAAACTCGCGGTCGTGGGATATCAGCAGCAGCGTGCCGCGGTAGTCGCGCAGCCACTGTTCCAGCCATAACACTGCGTCGAGGTCGAGGTGGTTGGTGGGTTCGTCGAGCAGCAGCAGGTCGGAGCGACACATCAGCGCCTGAGCGAGATTGAGACGCATGCGCCAGCCACCGGAGAAGTCGGATACCGGCCGCTCGATGTCGCTCTGCGAAAATCCCAGGCCATTGAGCAGGGCTGCGGCGCGGGCGCGGGCGGCATAGCCGTCTATCTCGCCCAGGCGTGCGTGACATTCGCCGATGCGCGAGCCGTCATGGGCTGCCTCGGATTCGCTCAGGGCGGCTTCAACCTGGCGTAGTTCGCGGTCTCCGTCGAGCGCGTAGTCAATGGCTGGCATGTTGAGCGCGGGGGTTTCTTGCGCGACATGGGCCACTACCCAGGCGGGCGGCAGGTCCAGTTCTCCTTGATCCGGCTGCAATTCGCCACGCAGCAAGGCGAACAGGCTGGATTTGCCGCTACCGTTGGCGCCAGTAAGGCCAATACGCCAACCCGGATGAATTTGCAGGTTGACTGCGTCGATAAGCACGTGGGCACCGCGTGCGAGTCGGAAGTTGCGAAACTGGATCACGAGTTCAAGCCTTGCGGAAAACGCGTTATTCTAGCAACGCACCATCCATTTTCACCGGCTTATCGGGCTTGCCTGACAAACAACAGCGTTGTCAGTCCTTGTCTGCGCACCTTGAGCACATCGACGCCATGCCGGTTTGCTGGCTTTATTCATCAACAGATATTGATCATGTCCAAGCCCTTTCTTATTGTAGTTTTTTTGTCCGCAGTGATGGCTGGTGCAGCGTGCGCCAGCGAAACGCTCCCTGACCTGGAGGAAGCACGCGCATTGGCTGACAGGGCGAAACAGCTCCGCCAACAGGCGGAAGCCGATCTAAGACAAACCGAGCCTGTTTGTTACGAACGCTTTCTGGTCAACCGCTGCCTGGATCAGGCACGCAGCCTGCGACTTGAGCGAATAAAGGCTGCACGCGCGCTTGAGATCGAGAGCCGGCGTATTGAACTGACCCACAAGCGTATGCAGGCTGAAGCCGACTCGATTGATCAGGGGGTGACCAGCACCGCTGGAGACATCCCTGCCCAGACGGTGATCCCGGAGCCGAGCGTGGATGCGGCTACCTTGTATATTCGCGCCCAACGCGAGGCCCAGCACCGGGAGGCGGAAGTCCGCCAGCGCAGCGAGCAGGCACAACAAGAAGCCGATCTGTCGGAATCACGCGAACGCGCTGAAGCGGGTGCTGCCCGCCGCGCAGAGCAAGCCGAACGCGATCGTCAACGCTACGACGATCGTCTTCAGTAGCACGCTTGCTGCGCCAGTGTGCCGTGACGGAAGCAGGTGGTGAGGTGATCATTCACCATGCCCACAGCTTGCATGAAGGCATAACAGATCGTGGGGCCTACAAATTTGAAGCCACGCGCCTTCAAGGCTTTGCTCATGGCGATCGATTCGGGCGTGCTGGCTGGCACTTGGGCGAGACTTGACCACGCGTTTTGGGTTGGCACAGCACCGACGAAAGACCAGAGATATTCAACCATGTCCACGCCTTCCGATTCCATTGCCAACCACGCCTTTGCGTTGGCGATGGTTGCAGCGATCTTGGCGCGGTTGCGAATGATGCCTGAGTCAGCCAGCAGCGCAGCCTGTTTGGCGCTGTCCCATTCAGCGATCGCGGCCGGGTCGAAGCGGTCGAATACCTGCCGATAATGCTCTCGCTTTTTGAGTACGGTAATCCATGAAAGCCCAGCCTGCGCGCCCTCTAGAATGAGAAACTCGAACAGGCGCAAGCGCTCGCGCACTGGAACACCCCATTCTTGGTCGTGATAGGCAATGTACAGCGGGTCGTGGCCTGCCCATGCGCAGCGGCCAAGCTGATTCTGGTCAATCATGACGGCACCGCCTCAACCTGCCAGCAAGGGCAACAAGGCCTCGGCCAGCAACGGGGCCAGTGTGACGGCGTTGGTGGAATGTGCAATGGCATCGGTACTCCACACCTCCCCCACCCCGGCTTCGCGCACCAGCGCCAGCGCGCCTTCGGCAAACAAGGCATGCGTCACAGCCAGATCAACCGATACGGCGCCCGCCTTGAGCAGCAAATGGGCGGCTACGGCGACGGTGTGTCCGGTGCTGGCGACATCATCGATGAGTACGATGTGACGGCCGACCACCGGAATTGCGGGCAGCGCGATGTCGACATCACGGTCGCCATGACGGATCTTGGTGCACACGGTGTGGTCGAAACCGGGCAAGCTTGCCGCGCTGGCCACCCATTGCTCGGCTTCGCTGTCGGGTCCGACGAGCAAGGCACCGGGACGACGACGCGCGATGAATTCGCCAAGCAACGGGGCTGCCGACAAAGCTAGCGCCCGATCGCCGAGAGGTATCGCCTGGGAAAGTTTCTGGATACGGTGCAGATGCGGATCAACGGTGATCACCGCGTCGAAAAGATTGCTCAGGAAGCGACCAATAACTTGCTGACTGATGGCCTCACCCGTCCGAAAAGCGATGTCCTGACGCATGTAGGCCAGATATGGTGAAACCAGCACCACCTGTTCTGCCCCGAGACTGCGCGCGGTGTCGGCAACCAGCATCAACTCCACCAGTCTGTCGTTGGGGTGTTGCAGGCCACGATAAAGCACCACCATGCGCGGCAGTCTTTCGGGGAGACGTAGTCGCAATTCGCCATCGGGAAAGCAATGGCGCTCGATGCTGTGCAAGGGACAACGGATGACACTGCCCAAGCGCTGCGCTGGGGCTGTCTCGTCGTCGAAATGTAATATCAGCGCACCGGAAGCCATGATTCAGAACTCCACAAATGTTTCGGCATGCGCACCACGCTCTAGCGTTGACGCTAATCGGAGAGCCTCACTGCCAATGCAAAGCAAACGGCCGTGGCGCTCATGAGTGGACACTACACCAGCGAATGCCTTGAGTGGGAGCGGATTCGGGCTTCAAGCACCCGCAATCAAGCGCTTATTTGTGCGCATTCGGAAAAAATAACGGCTGTCCGTCAATCGCATACGAAGCGATCTCGGCCTGCCCCTCGCTGGACACCAGCCAGTCAATGAAGGCCTGCCCTTCTGCAACCTTGACAGTCGTGTGGCGCTCGGGGTTAACCAACATGACAAAGTACTGATTGAAGAGACGGTTGTCACCCTCAACCAGCACCTTTAGATCGCCCCGGTTACGGAAGCTCAGCCAGGTTCCTCGATCGGTCAGCACATAGGCTCCAACTGACGATGCCATGTTGAGCGCTTGCCCCATGCCACATCCACACTCACGATAGCCACTGCCCTTGTTGTCGGCCTTCTCGCTGGCATCCCAAAACCGCAACTCCGCGGCATGCGTGCCGCTGCGGTCACTACGGGATACGAAAGCTGAGTTGGTGTCGGCTACCTTGCGTAAGGCTTCAACAATGTCCCGACCTGCGGCGCCAGCCGGATCATCCGATGGTCCCACCAACACAAAATCGTTGTACATGACCGGAATGCGTTCGAGACCAAAACCATCGGCCACAAAGCGTTCTTGGGCAGCCTGGTCGCGAACGAACACCACGTCAGCATCACCGCGCCGTCCGATGTCCGGTGCCTGCCACGACACGGACATCGATGCCGCTGCTGGCTTTGAACTTGGGGAGAATATGACCGAACAGACCGGACTGCTCGGTCGAGGTCGTTGACGACACCACGATGCTTTCAGCGACCAACGCACCGCTGTAAAAGCTGATTGCGCAGACCAAAGCTAGTCGTGCCAAGCATGGCAAGCTTGAATCATGCGATATCTGATGCCTCTTCATGAAATATCAGGACAGCGTTGCAGTTGCCAACTTGGCACTGAAGCCTATGAACATTCCCCCCACCACGCCGGTGGCGCCGGCCGACAAGCGGCGGCGACGACGGAACTGGTCGGCCAGATAGACACCCCCGAAGATCAGGGCGGACAGGTATAGCAGGCTGAAAAACTGCACAATCACGCCGAGAATCATGAAGGACAAGCCGGGGTAGGCGTAGTTGGGATCCACGAATTGAATGAAGAAGGAGACAAAAAACAGAATCGCCTTGGGGTTCATCAGACTGATCACCAACGCAGTGCGATAGGTGCGTGGGGCCACGCGTGCGGCCTGCGCCGCCTGTTGCACGGTGGCTCCATCCTTGCGGCCACGCCAAGTAGCCCAGGCTGAACGCAGCAAGCCAAGGCCGACCCATGCAAGATAGGCTGCACCGGCATATTTGATGAATATGAACAACTCCGGTGTGGTGCGCAGCAGCGATGCGGTTCCGGTGGCCGCCAGCACCATCAGGATGAGGTCACCCGTAAATATCCCGAACGCGCCTCGATAGCCGGCTGCCACACCCCAGCGAGAGGACGCCGCCATCACGTAAAGCGAGTTGGGGCCGGGCAGCAAAACAATGAAAATGGTGCCGAGAATGAAGGTAGTCAGATCGGTGATCCCGTAAAACATGGCAGCTCCCACGCGCTATGCAAGGCTCTTCAGGCAAAACAATCAGTGTCGATGGACGAATTTGAAACGATAGAACACAACGCGCCGGATTGCTACTGCTCTATACGTGACCAAGCTGTGCAGGACGCCCAGACCCAAAAAACAGGCCATTTTTTACGCTTTACGACGAAAGCGCGGCTCGCGTATATTGCCTGCGACATAGATCCATCTCGGGGTTCCTTGCCACCCTTCACCGCCAATTGCGAGCCTGAATCATGCTTGAAAACCAAAAAGACACCCACAACAAGCGTATGCAACGGAAAAAGGAAGTCGTCGATGCAGCGATTGCCCGTGCACAAGAAGAACGCGGCATCGTCATCCTGATCACCGGCAATGGAAAAGGCAAAAGTACTTCCGGCTTTGGCACAGTGTACCGCGCACTTGGACACGGCCAAAAAGTGGGGGTCGTACAATTCATCAAGGGAACACAGGCCACCGGTGAGGTGTTGTTTCTGCAGAATCATCCGGTTGCGGAGCAGATCTGCTACCACGCCATGGGCACCGGTTTCACCTGGAACACGCAGAACTGGGATGCCGACAAAGCTGCCGCCGACGAAGCATGGAAACATGCCTCTTCAATGCTGCAAAACGCTTCGATCAGCCTGGTCCTGCTGGATGAACTGACCTATATGCTGAAATACAACTATCTGGACACGGCTCAAGTGCTCGAAGCCATCCGTGCCAGGCCTACTTCGCAAACGGTGATCATCACAGGGCGTGCTGCGCGTCCGGAGTTGGAAGAGATGGCCGACACCGTCAGTGAAATTGCCGATCGCAAGCACGCGTTCAAGGCAGGAGTCAAAGCTCAAGCCGGTATAGACTTTTAAGCGATCGGGGGTAAATGTTGCGCAGGGCGGCAGTTTCCGTGAACCCTTGCGCATGAAACGCTCAGTCCCGGTAACCCGCCGGGTTAGCGCTTTGCCAACGCCATGCGTCCTGGCACATCTCCTCAAGACCCTGCTCTGCCTCCCACCCAAGCAGCTCAAGCGCAAGCGCGGGGTCCGCCCAACATTCCGCAATGTCGCCAGCACGACGTTCGACTATGCGATAGGCGACTTTGCGCCCCGAAGCCACCTCGAAGGCATGCACCACTTCAAGTACGCTATAGCCACGCCCGGTACCAAGATTGATGCAAACCGGTGAATCCAGGGCATCCATCCGTTGCAATGCCTTGAGATGCCCAAGCGCCAAGTCCATCACGTGAATGTAGTCTCGCACACCGGTACCATCAGGCGTTGGGTAGTCGCCGCCGAACACCTGAAGACAATCACGCGCACCGACTGCCACCTGGGAGACAAAAGGCATGAGATTGTTCGGAATCCCGTGGGGGTCTTCGCCAATCAGGCCACTCGGGTGAGCACCGACCGGGTTGAAGTATCGCAGCAGAACAACTCTCCACAGCGGATCAGCGCGGGCCAGATCACTTAACACCTGTTCCATCATGAGTTTGGTCCAACCATAGGGGTTGGTGGCTGAGGTAGGAAAGTTCTCACGAATCGGAACGCTTGCTGGATCACCGTAGACCGTGGCCGATGAACTGAACACCAACTTGCTGACGCCGAACCGCCGCATCACATTAGCCAGAGCGAGGGTTCCGCCCACGTTGTTTGTGTAGTATTCAAGCGGTTTTTGTACCGACTCGCCAACGGCCTTGAGCGCTGCAAAGTGAATGACGGCCTTGATTTTGTGTTGCGCAAAGACTTCTGCCAAAGACGTTTCGTCACAAATGTCCACTTGATGGAAAGCTTCCACCTGCTTCCCTGTCAGTTGTTCGACCCGTCGCAGCGCCTCTGTGTTGCCGTTGCACAAGTTGTCGACGACGACGACCTCGAAGCCCGCCGCTAGCAATACCAGCACCGTGTGGCTACCGATATAACCTGCGCCGCCTGTCACCAAAACCTTGTACATGCGCCACTCCATCCCGATTCAATATCGTGTGAAAATAACATGAATACCCCTAGCTTCGCCAACCTTGTTTGCCCGGTTGCCAAACATCCGGATACCGGCTGATGCAAAAGGCTAGTCCCAAGCTTGCGCCCCCAATGGACTGAGTCAAAAATTGCGGTTAAGGTTGGGAAACAAGACACCTCCGAACACCACCACATGGCAAAAGCTATTGATACCCAGGAAGCGCAGCGCTTAGACAAATGGCTCTGGTGTGCCCGTTTCTACAAAACACGGAGTCTTGCCAGCCAGGCCATCGCCGCTGGCCATGTTGAGATAAACGGCAGCAAACCGAAACCGTCGCGCAGCATCAAGGCTGGTGATCAACTCATCATCCGCCGAGAAGGTGAAACCTACCACATCGCCGTGATTGATACCGCAGACCGACGTGGTCCGGCTTCTGAAGCGCAAGGCCTCTACCAGGAAACCGAAGAAAGCATCGCGGGGCGAAAACTGGAGCAACTCGCCCGGCAAGAAGACACCGCTAACTCGTTGCGCGCGGGTAGACCGAGCAAGCGCGACAGACGCCTGATTGAACGTTGGCGCCAACAATCTAGCCTTGACTGACCCCAAATCTCCGCCAAGGCGCATTGCGTCAATGCATGCCATTACGAAAAAAAGCCGACACACGGTCGGCTTTTTTCTTCAAACTTTTCAGCTACAAACTCACGCAGCTTCGGCTTCCGTGGACTCTACTTCAGCCAGATCCACTTCTGGCCGGTCCATCAGCTCGATGAATGCCATCGGAGCGTTATCACCCTGACGGAAACCAAACTTGAGGATACGTAGATAGCCACCGTTGCGGCTTGAAAAACGCGGCCCCAGCTCGTCAAACAGTTTGACGACCATGTCGCGATCGCGCAAACGGTTGAAGGCGAGACGACGATTGGCTACTGAAGGTTTCTTGGCCAGTGTGATGAGCGGCTCCACCACACGACGCAATTCCTTTGCCTTCGGTAGTGTTGTTTTAATTGCTTCGTGACGCAGCAAAGAGTTGGCCATGTTGCGGAACATTGCCTGACGGTGACTGCTGGTCCGATTCAGTTTTCGAAGACCGTGACGGTGACGCATTTTCTTACCTCACAACGCTGGATATCAACCGAGCTTCTCGAGCCCGGCAGGTGGCCAGCTTTCCAATTTCATTCCGAGCGTCAACCCACGCGAGGCCAACACTTCCTTGATCTCGTTGAGCGACTTCCGACCCAGATTCGGGGTCTTGAGTAGCTCGGTCTCGGTGCGCTGGATCAGATCACCGATGTAGTAGATGTTCTCGGCTTTCAGACAGTTCGCGGAACGAACTGTCAATTCGAGATCATCGACCGGGCGCAGAAGCATCGGATCAACCGCGGCTTCGCTAACTTCGGCCCCGCCGCCCGGTGTCTCAGTACCCTCAAGCGCAGCGAACACCTCAAGTTGTTCCACCAGAATCCGGGCAGCATCGCGAATAGCCTCTTCCGGATCCACAGCACCGTTGGTCTCGATGTCGATAACCAGTCTGTCGAGGTCGGTACGCTGTTCTACACGAGCGCTTTCAACCAGGTAACTGACCCGACGGACGGGACTGTAGGACGCGTCAAGCAAAATACGTCCGATAGTCTTGTTATCGTCCTTGGAAGCCCGTTGCGATGCCGGCTCGTAACCACGTCCGTTAGCAACCTTGATTTCCATATCGAGCTTACCGCCGGCAGACAAGTGCGCGATGACATGCTCCGGGTTGACTACTTCGACATCATGACCACACTCGAGGTCAGCCGCAGTAATCACACCTTCACCCGACTTGTTGAGACGGAGCAGCGCTTCACTACGACTGTGCAGCTTTAGTACCACGCCCTTGAGGTTCAAGAGCACGTCCACGATGTCCTCACGAACGCCTTCCAGCGTTGAGTACTCGTGCAACACACCCTCAATAGACACCTCGACCGGTGCGCTACCCGGCAGCGACGAAAGCAGCACACGCCGCAGTGCGTTGCCGAGGGTATGACCGAAACCACGCTCGAACGGCTCCATCGTAATCTTCGCCTGAATTGGCGAAATATTCTGGACGTCGATAATACGCGGCTTAAGCAACGTATTGCTTTGCATCAGCATTTCCTCGCACTGAATAATTATGAAAACCGGTTAGCGGGAATAAAGTTCCACAACCAGATTCTCGTTGATCGTGCTCGGCAGTTCGTCGCGGACCGGATAGGCCTTGAACGTGCCTTTACCAGCCTTTGCATCGACCTCAATCCACTCGGGGAACCCACGTGAAACCGCAGCTTCAAGCGCCGCTTTCACACGTAGCTGACCGCGTGCAGTTTCAGTCACTTCCACGACATCGCCCGGACGGACCAGGTAAGACGGGATGTTCACGCGCTTACCGTTCACCAGCACGCCATTGTGACGAACCAACTGACGTGATTCAGCGCGCGAAGCGCCGAAGCCCATGCGATAGGTTACGGAGTCGAGACGCCCTTCAAGAAGCTGAAGAAGGTTTTCACCGGTCTGGCCCTTGCGACGGTCAGCTTCTGCATAAATGCGACGGAACTGACCTTCGAGGATGCCATACAGGCGACGAATCTTTTGCTTTTCACGGAGTTGAACGCCGTAACCAGACAAACGCTGGCCGGAGCGCTGACCGTGCTGACCCGGCGCATAGGCGCGGCGCTCGATCGAGCACTTGTCGGTAAAGCACTTCTCACCCTTGAGGAACAGTTTTTCGCCTTCGCGACGGCACTGACGGCACTTGGGATCCAAATTACGAGCCACAGTCTATCTCCTTGTCAGATGCGACGCTTTTTGGGCGGACGGCAACCGTTGTGCGGTACCGGCGTGATATCAGTGATGCTGGATATCTTGATTCCGATGGCATTCAGCGCGCGAACAGTCGACTCACGACCGGGACCCGGGCCCTTGATACGCACTTCCAGGTTCTTGATGCCGCATTCCTGGGCTGCCTTGCCTGCTGCTTCGGCCGCCACCTGAGCTGCGAACGGCGTACTCTTGCGCGAACCCTTGAAGCCAGCGCCACCCGAGGTCGCCCACGACAACGCATTGCCTTGACGGTCGGTTATCGTAATGATCGTGTTATTGAAGCTCGCGTGCACGTGGGCAATGCCCTCTGCTACGTTCTTCTTTACTTTTTTGCGAACTTTCGCTGCTGTCTTAGCCATTATCAGCCTCTATGTCACTTCTTCTTGCCAGCGATCGCCTTGCGCGGTCCCTTGCGGGTGCGGGCGTTCGTACGTGTGCGCTGACCGCGCATCGGCAGGCCACGACGGTGACGCAATCCACGGTAGCAACCGAGATCCATCAATCGCTTGATATTCATCGTAACTTCACGACGCAAGTCACCTTCAACAGTGAACTTGCCGACTTCTTCGCGAAGACGATCCATGTCAGCCTCGGTCAGATCCTTGACCTTGGTGCTTCTAGCAACGCCTGACGCGTCACAGATTTTTTGAGCACGTGCACGACCGACGCCAAAAATCGACAACAATGCAATCTCGGTGTGCTTGTGATTGGGAATGTTTACCCCAGCAATACGGGCCATTCGTCTACCCCAGAAAAGCTAAACCCTAAATATTAATATCAACCCGAAAGTTAATCAACCCCGGTTAATCAACCCTGACGCTGCTTGTGACGCGGATCGGTACAAATGACGCGAACCACACCCTTGCGACGAATGATCTTGCAGTTACGGCAAAGACGCTTGACCGATGCCTGAACTCTCATGGCGCTAACTCCTTAAATATCTGTCTATTTGGTACGAAATACGATCCGGGCCTTACTGAGGTCATAGGGTGTCAACTGCACGGTCACCTTGTCGCCAGGCAGTATCCGGATGTAGTGCATCCGCATCTTCCCGGAGATGTAGCCCAGCACAATATGCCCGTTTTCCAGCTTGACACGAAACGTGGCGTTGGGAAGGTTTTCAACAACCTCACCCTGCATTTCAATGACGTCTTCCTTCGACATGCCTTATCTTCCGGGCACCCCGGTTCCCTTGAAGTTGGCCTTCTTGAGAAGGCTTTCATACTGATGTGACATGACGTGACTCTGGACCTGGTTCATGAAGTCCATGGTTACGACCACGATGATCAACAGCGACGTACCACCAAAATAAAATGGAACGTTCCAGCGCAGGATCAGGAACTCCGGCAACAAGCAGACCAGAGTGATGTACACCGCTCCCACCAGCGTCAGACGTGTCAGGATCTTGTCAATGTAACGAGCCGTCTGATCACCCGGCCGAATCCCAGGCACGAAGGCCCCGCTCTTCTTCAGGTTGTCAGCCGTATCCTTCGCATTGAACACCAGCGCGGTATAGAAGAAACAGAAGAAGACAATTGCCAACGCATAGAGAAACACGTAAATCGGCTGTCCAGGCGCAAGCGTCGATGTGATATCGCGAAGCCATGTCCATCCTTCAGATGCTCCAAACCACTGCCCCAGTGTTGCCGGAAACAGAATAATGCTGGAAGCGAAAATCGGAGGAATCACACCCGCCATGTTGAGCTTGAGAGGGAGATGTGAGCTCTGGCCACCATAAACCTTGTTGCCAACCTGACGCTTGGCATAGTTGACCAGAATCTTGCGCTGCCCACGCTCGACAAACACCACAAACGCAGTCACCAGAACCACCAGAATGCAGATCACCAGCGACGTAAAGGGATGCATTGCACCGGTTCTGACCAGCTCAAACAAACCGCCAATAGCCGTAGGCAACCCCGCCACGATTCCCGCAAAGATGATCAACGAGATTCCGTTACCGATGCCGCGCTCGGTTATCTGCTCACCAAGCCACATCAGGAAGATAGTGCCGGTTACCAATGTGGTGATTGTCACAAACCGGAACATCAGCCCTGGATCCAGAACGATGCCTGCCTGTGATTCCAGCGCAATGGCCATGCCCAGCGCCTGAAAGAACGCCAGAACCAGGGTTCCATAACGCGTGTACTGTGTGATCTTTCTCCTGCCGGCCTCGCCTTCCTTCTTCAACTGCTCAAGCGCCGGCACCGCGACGGTCATCAACTGCATGATGATCGACGCCGAAATGTACGGCATGATGCCTAGTGCGAAGATGGTGAAACGCGACAGCGCACCACCGGAAAAGAGGTTGAAAACACCGAGAATCCCCCCTGCCTGCGACTGAAAAAGCTCGGCAAGTCTTTCAGGGTCGATTCCCGGAACAGGAATGTGAGCTCCGATTCGATAAACGATCAACGCACCCAGAACAAACAGAATGCGTTTTTTCAGATCACCAAACCGGCCAGTACTACCAACGGCGGCGCCAGCTTTAGCCACTTTCGCTTCCTTACTTTTTTACTCAGTAACCACGGTGCCACCAGCGGCTTCGATAGCCACACGCGCACCTTTGGTTACGGCGATTCCGCGCAAGCTTACCGGGCGCGTGATTTCGCCAGACAGGATGACCTTTGCCGACAGGGAATCCGCCGGAATGACACCAGCCTGTACGAGCACCAGGAGATCGACTTCACTGACAGGCAGCTTTTCCAGTTCGGACAAGCGTACTTCAGCGTTGCGGTGTGCCGTCAGCGACACGAAACCACGCTTGGGCAGCCGCCGCTGGAGAGGCATCTGGCCCCCTTCGAAGCCTGTCTTGTGGAAACCGCCAGCACGAGACTTTTGCCCCTTGTGCCCGCGACCGCAAGTTTTACCCAAGCCACTGCCGATGCCACGACCGACACGACGAGAAGCCTTTTTTGAGCCTTCAGCAGGCTTGATGGTGTTCAAACGCATTTCAACCCTCGCACTTCAGCAGGTAGGACACCTTGTTGATCATGCCGCGTACCATGGGTGTGTCCTGCAACTCGACTGTATGCCGTATCTTGCGAAGACCCAAACCACGAACCGTTGCCCGGTGCGACTCCTTGGTGCCGATCACGCTCCTGACGAGCGTAACCTTGATTTTCTTGTCTGACATTGATTACCCCAGAATCTCTTCGACACTCTTGCCGCGCTTGGCCGCAATCTGTGCCGGGGTGTTGATCGCCAGAAGACCGCTGATGGTGGCGCGAACCACGTTATACGGATTGCTGGAGCCGATACATTTGCAAATGACGTCGGTCACACCCATGACTTCGAAAACTGCGCGCATGGGACCGCCCGCAATGATTCCGGTTCCGGAAGGTGCGGGTTGCATCAACACCTTGGCCGCCCCATGGTGCCCGATAACGGTGTGCTGGAGCGTTCCGTTACGAAGCGGAACCTTGGCCAGTCTGCGGCGAGCTTCGTCCATGGCTTTTTGCACTGCCACAGGAACCTCACGCGACTTGCCCTTGCCCATCGCGATACCACCATCACCATCACCAACCACGGTGAGAGCAGCAAAACCGAGAATACGGCCGCCCTTGACCACCTTGGTCACCCGATTGATTGCGACCATCTTCTCGCGGAGAGAATCGTCACGCTCTTCAGCTGCCTGCTGACGCTTGCCTTGTTGCTTAGCCATACGAATCCTCGCTTAGAACTTGAGACCACCGGCGCGGGCGGCATCGGCCAACGCCTTGATGCGACCGTGATAGAGAAAGCCCGAACGATCAAACGACACAGTCTCTACGCCGACTGCCTTGGCGCGCTCGGCGATCAACTTGCCAACCAGCTCTGCCGCAGCCTTGTTGCCACCATTCTTGACCTGGGAACGAACATCGGGCTCGACTGTGGAAGCAGCAGCAAGCACGCGTGAGCGGCAGCCAGACACTACCTGGGCGTAGATGTGGGAGTTTGAACGGAAAACGGACAGACGCGTCGCTTTCAGTTCTGCGATCTTGGCTCGGGTTTTACGAGCGCGACGCAAACGAACTTGTTTTTTGTTCATGAAAAACCGCCCTTACTTCTTCTTGGTTTCCTTAAGTGCGACCACCTCGTCCGAATAACGGACGCCCTTGCCCTTGTAAGGCTCGGGGGAACGGTAGGCGCGCACCTCGGCTGCGACTTGACCAACTTGTTGCTTGTCGATCCCCTTGATCAGAATCTCGGTCTGGGTCGGCGTCTCAACCTTCACTCCGGCAGGCATTGAATGCACCACCGGATGCGAGAAACCAAGGCTCAGGTTCAGCTTGTCGCCTTGAGCCTGTGCGCGATATCCCACACCAACAAGATTCAGCTTACGTTCAAAGCCCTTGGTTACACCAACCACCATGTTGTTTACCAGGGCGCGAACAGTTCCTGACATCGCGCGTGAATTGGCGACACCATCAACAGCCGAGAACACAAGCGTGTCACCTTCACGGCCGATTTCAACGCCGCCACCGAGACTTTGCTGTATCTGACCAAGCGGCCCCTTGACTGACACTACGCCGTTCGCCACATTTACTTCAACACCTGCCGGCACAACGACTGGGTTTTTAGCTACACGAGACATGAGACCCCCTTACGCGACATAGCAAATGACTTCGCCGCCGACGCGTCCAGCGCGCGCAGCACGATCAGTCATTACGCCACGAGGCGTTGACACAATGGCGACACCCAAGCCGTTCATGACGCTGGGCAGATCGTCGCTACCACGGTAAATCCGCAGACCGGGACGACTTACGCGCTCAAGACGCTCTATGACGGGGCGGCCTGCATAATACTTGAGACTGACTTCCAGCTCCGGCTTGGCACCATTCTCGCGAACGGAGAAACCATCGATGTAGCCTTCGTCCTGCAACACACGGGCAATAGCGATTTTGACCTTGGAACTCGGCATGGATACGCTTGCCTTCTCGGCACGCTGGCCGTTGCGGATGCGCGTCAACATGTCGGCGATAGGATCGGACATACTCATTTCTAATCTCCTTACCAGCTCGCCTTGGTCATACCAGGCACTTCACCACGGAATGCAAGTTCACGAAGCTTGTTGCGGCACAAACCGAATTTGCGAAAGACACCACGCGGGCGGCCGGTCAGTGCGCAGCGATTACGCCCACGCACCGGGCTTGCATTGCGCGGCAACTGCTGAAGCTTCAGGCGAGCATCCATCCGCTCGTCATCAGTAAGCTTAGCGTCGTTGATCTGCGCAATAAGTGCAGCACGCTTGGCAGCGAACTTTGCCACCATTTTGGTGCGCTTTTCTTCTCGATTAATCAGAGAAACCTTTGCCATATCACCCTCAATTCTTGAACGGGAATTTGAAAGCCGCGAGCAGCGCCTTGGCTTCCTCGTCTGACTTCGCCGTTGTCGTGATACTGATGTTCATCCCGCGAACAGCATCGACCTTGTCGTATTCGATCTCGGGGAAAATGATCTGCTCTTTCACCCCGATGTTGTAGTTACCACGACCATCAAAGGCCTTGCCCGAGATACCACGAAAGTCGCGAACTCGCGGCAACGCAACCGTCACCAGACGATCCAGGAACTCGAACATGCGCTCACCACGCAAGGTGACCATACAACCGATCGGGTAGCCGTCACGGATTTTGAAACCCGCGATCGACTTGCGAGCACGGGTCACAACAGGCTTTTGACCAGCAATTTTGGTCATATCACCAACCGCGTGCTCAAGAATCTTTTTGTCACCCACAGCCTCACCGACACCCATGTTCAGGGTGATCTTGGTAATCCGCGGAATTTCCATAACAGATGCGTAGCCGAACTGCTTTTGCAGTTCAGGGGCAACCGTTTCTTTGTAAAACTTCTGCAAGCGCGCCATCGTCACTCCTTAGGCGTCAACGAGTTCGCCATTAGACTTGAAGAAACGCACCTTGCGTCCGTCTTCAAGCACCTTCACACCAACCCGATCACCCTTTTGGGCAGCCGGATTGAACAGAGCCACATTGGAGATATTGATGGGCATTTCCTTCTCGACAATGCCACCAACCTCACCCTTCATCGGATTGGGCCGAACGTGTTTCTTGACACGATTGACACCTTCTACGACAAGACGCTCAGCATCAACGCGGCTCGCCACCATCCCACGACGACCCTTGTCTTTACCTGCAATGACGATTACCTCGTCACCTTTACGAATCTTATTCATTGGGGATACCTCAGAGCACTTCAGGCGCAAGCGACACGATCTTCATGAACCGATCACCGCGCAATTCACGGGTTACTGGTCCAAAAATACGCGTACCGATAGGCTCGAGCTTGTTGTTAAGCAGGACGGCAGCATTGCCGTCGAACTTGACCAGCGCGCCATCAGGACGACGAACGCCCTTGGCAGTGCGAACGACAACGGCGTTGTAAACGTCACCTTTCTTGACACGACCGCGAGGCGCCGCCTCTTTGATCGTAACCTTGATGACATCACCAATGCCTGCGTAGCGGCGCTTGGAACCCCCAAGAACCTTTATACACATAACTTCGCGCGCGCCACTGTTGTCGGCCACGCTAAGCCTGGACTGCATTTGAATCATGAATTTATCTCCAACTTACCCCGCCGCTGCGGTCAGTCTTGGAACCCGTACGGGTAGGGAGCTCGAATGAGCAAAAGCAAAGAGGTAAAAGTATAACAGCTTGGCAACGTGGCTGCCAAGCTGTTTTTTCACCCACGAAAAACAGGTCTTTCAGAGAACGGCTGCTTTCTCAAGAACCTGCGACACGCGCCAGGCTTTGGTCTTGGAAATCGGTCGGCACTCTTCAATCTCGACCAGATCGCCCATGGCGGCAACACTGTCCGCATCATGCGCGTGGTACTTGGCGTTACGTTTGAGCACTTTATGATAGAGATCGTGCTTTACGCGACGTTCTACCAGAACCGTGACCGTGTTTTGCATTTTGTCGCTAACTACACGCCCAACAAGCGTACGGCGAACCTTTTGACTTTCTTCACTCATATTCAATTCGCCTTTTCACGAAGAATGGTACGGACACGCGCAATATCGCGCCGCACCTTTCCGATTTGACTCGTGTTCGCGAGCTGTTGTGTGGCCAGTTGCATGCGCAACGAAAACTGTGCCTTCAACAGCTCGAGCAACTCTTGATTGAGCTCGTCGGCGCTCTTTGCGCGGAGTTCACTTGCATTCATGTGTTTACCCCAGTTGACGCAGGACGAAAACGGTTTCGAGTGGCAGCTTTGCAGCAGCAAGGCGGAACGCCTCACGCGCCAGCGCCTCAGGCACACCGTCCATTTCGTACAGCACTTTACCCGGCTGTATCTCGGCTACCCAATATTCGGGCGCGCCCTTGCCTTTACCCATTCGGACCTCTGCAGGCTTCTTGGATATCGGCTTGTCCGGAAAAATCCGGATCCAGATACGACCACCACGTTTGATGTGTCGGGTCATGGCACGACGAGCAGATTCGATTTGCCGTGACGTCAAACGACCTCGACCAATCGCCTTGAGCCCGAACTCACCGAAACTGACCTTGGCGCCCCGTGTGGCGACACCGGTGTTCCGGCCTTTCTGCTCCTTGCGGTACTTTCTTCTAGACGGCTGAAGCATTACTCACTCCTGCTTTCTTCTTGAGTGGTGCGCTGACGCCCCGAACGACGGCCTGGACGAGCTTCGCCACCATCATTACGCGGTGCGCGACGAGCACGACGTGGTTCATTCTCTGGCTCGGCAGTCACCGGTTTATCGTTTCTACCGATGTTCTCTCCCTTATAGACCCAGACCTTGATGCCAATGATTCCGTAGGTCGTCTTCGCTTCTGAGACACCGTAGTCAATATCAGCACGCAATGTATGCAGCGGTACCCGGCCTTCGCGATACCATTCGGTTCTCGCGATTTCCGCCCCGTTCAGTCTGCCGGCACTCATGATCTTGATGCCCTGCGCGCCAAGGCGCATCGCATTTTGCATCGCGCGCTTCATGGCACGGCGGAACATGATGCGCTTTTCGAGCTGTTGTGCAATCGAGTCTGCGATCAACTTGGCGTCGATTTCAGGCTTGCGCACTTCCTCGATGTTGACGTGGACCGGGACATGCATGATCTTTTGGAGATCACGCTTGAGCGTCTCGATGTCTTCGCCTTTCTTTCCGATCACAACACCCGGACGAGCGCTGAACAAGGTGATTCGTGCGTTCTTGGCGGGTCGCTCGATGGTAACGCGTCCGATAGAGGCGTGAGCCAACCGCTTCTTGAGGAAATCACGAACCTTGATGTCTTCATGCAACATCTTGGCATAGTCGCCATCCGCGGCGAACCAGCGGGAGCTCCAGTCACGCGTAACGGCGAGACGGAAGCCAGTGGGATGAATCTTCTGACCCATAACTACTCCTTACTCTCCGACCGTGACATAAATGTGGCAAGTCGGCTTGGAAATACGATTGCCACGGCCCTTCGCACGCGCAGTAAAGCGCTTGAGGGTTGAACCTTCTTCGACGGTGATGGTTTTGACCTTCAACTCATCGATGTCGGCACCGTCGTTGTGCTCGGCATTGGCAATAGCAGACTCAACCACCTTGCGGATGATGAGCGCGCCTCTCTTGGGAGAGAACGCGAGAATGTTGATGGCTTGCTCGACCGGCTTGCCACGCACCTGGTCGGCGACCAAGCGCCCTTTTTGGGCAGAAAGGCGTACGCCGCGAAGTATCGCTTTAGTTTCCATGATTACTCCTTAACGCCTGGCTTTCTTGCCGACCGCGTGACCCCGGAAGGTGCGCGTCAGAGCGAATTCACCAAGTTTGTGACCAACCATGTTCTCGGTGATGAAAACCGGAACGTGCTGGCGACCGTTATGTACCGCGATCGTCAAACCAACAAAATCGGGCAACACGGTAGAACGACGGGACCAGGTCTTGATCGGGCGCTTGTCGTTGGACGTACGAACCGCGTCCACCTTTTTGAGCAAGTGATCGTCGACGAACGGCCCTTTTTTAACTGAACGTGCCATTTTTTACCTCTTATCGCTTGTGCCGTCTCTGGACGATCATCTTGTCCGTGCGCTTGTTGCTGCGCGTACGGAAACCCTTGGCCGGTTGACCCCATGGACTTCTCGGGACACCACCTTCACCAGTCCGACCTTCACCACCGCCATGGGGGTGATCGACCGGGTTCATGGCAACACCACGAACCGTCGGGCGAATACCACGCCAGCGGTTGGCACCGGCCTTGCCGATCTTGCGCAGACCATGCTCGCCGTTTCCAACTTCCCCAATCGTTGCCCGACACTCGACGTGAACGCGACGAACTTCGCCGGAACGCAAACGAACCTGTGCATAGACGCCCTCGCGTGCAAGCAACTGCACCGAGGTGCCAGCCGAGCGTGCGATTTGAGCACCTTTGCCTGGCATCAATTCAACACAATGGATGGTGGAGCCGACCGGAATGTTACGAATCGGGAGAGTGTTACCAACCTTGATAGGGGCCTGCGAACCACTCACGATCTGCTGGCCAACCTCCATACCTTTGGCAGCGATGACGTAGGCTCGCTCGCCATCAGCGTACAACACCAAGGCGATATTGGCCGAACGGTTGGGGTCGTACTCGATACGCTCTACGCGAGCAACGATGTTGTCTTTGATGCGACGGAAGTCGATAACGCGATAACGCTGCTTGTGGCCGCCACCCTGGTGACGCACAGTAATGCGACCATTGTTGTTACGACCAGCGTTTTTGCTTTGCTTTTCGACCAGAGGTTCGTACGGCCGACCCTTGTAGAGGTCGGCATTTACGACCTTGACCATCGCGCGGCGACCAGCAGAGGTCGGCTTTACTTTTACGATTGCCATGTGCTGTTACTCCCCGGCCGCGAAGTTGATTTCCTGGCCCGGATTAAGGCATACAAACGCCTTTTTCCAATCGCCACGGCGCCCGGTCATTCGACCGAAACGCTTGACCTTACCCTTCACGTTCGCGATCTGAACCGACTTGACGCCAACCTTGAAAAGCAACTCGACAGCCGCCTTGACCTCAGGCTTGGTGGCGTTGGAAGCCACCTTGAAAATGACTTGGTTGTTCTTGTCAGCAACATAAGTTGCCTTCTCGGACACTTGAGGCGCCAGCAGTACCTGCATCAGACGCGCTTGGCTGAAAGCACTCATTGCCACGCCTCCTCCATTTTGGCCAGCGCACTTTTCGTGACCAGCACCTTGGGATAATTAACCAACGACACCGGATCAGCCTCGGAAACCTCAAGCACCAGAACCTGATGCAGGTTACGTGAGGACAAGAACAGGTTCTCATCAAATGTATCAGTGATGATCAACGCCGCCTCAAGACCCATACCTTTGAGCTTTTGAGCAAAAAGACGTGTTTTGGGAGCCTCTAGCGCGAAATCCTCAACCACTGCAAGACGATCTTCGCGGACCAACTGCGAGAGGATCGCAGCCACACCGGCGCGATACATCTTGCGGTTAACCTTCTGCGTGAAGTTTTCGTCTGGGCTGTTCGGAAACACCTTGCCGCCTCCGCGCCACAAAGGACTCGAAGCCATACCAGCACGTGCGCGACCGGTACCTTTTTGCTTCCAGGGCTTGCGGGTTGACTTCTGGACTTCGGCGCGACCCTTTTGGGCACGATTTCCGGCGCGAGCGTTGGCCATATAAGCGACTACGACCTGATGCACGAGGGCTTCGTTGAAATCCCGCCCGAACAGAGCATCAGACGCCTGCAGAACCGAAGCCTGCTCGCCCTGTTCATTTAATAGTTTAAGTTCCATTGCTCCCCCGCTCAGCTACCGGACTTCACGGCAGGACGAACCAACACGTCACCACCGCGAGAACCTGGCACAGCTCCTTTTATGAGGAGCAACTGCCGCTCGACATCAACCCGCACCACTTCAAGACTTTGTGTTGTGCAAGTTTCCGCACCAAGATGACCCGCCATCCGCTTGCCCGGAAACACGCGACCGGGGTCCTGCGCCATACCGATGGAACCCGGCGCATTGTGCGAAATGGAGTTACCGTGTGAAGCGCGGTTGGAAGAGAAGTTGTGGCGCTTGATGGCACCAGCAAAACCCTTACCAATAGATGTCCCGGTCACATCGACCTTTTGGCCGACTGCGAAGATGTCGACGCTGATGACATCACCCGGCTTGAGTGAAGCCAGTTGATCACCGTCAACCCGGAATTCCTTGAACACATGGCCGGCTTCAATGCCAGCCTTGGCACAATGGCCTGCAAGGGGCTTGCCGACGCGACTTGCGCGACGCTTACCGAAAGCGACCTGGACTGCAGCATAGCCATCAAGCTCTGCCGTCTTGATCTGGGCAACACGATTGTTGGACACGTCAAGCACAGTTACCGGAATGGAGCGACCATCCTCGGCAAAAATGCGAGTCATGCCAACCTTGCGCCCGACAAGGCCTAGACTCATTTTTTTCTCCTGATTCCCGGTTACGATTGACCGGGGCCTGTAAAATTTACGCGAAAAAGCGTAAAGGCCGGATTATACCGGCCTTTTCAAACTTACTGCAAGATATGACTGCAATTACTGCAGCTTGATCTCGACATCAACACCAGCAGGCAAATCCAGCTTCATCAACGCATCAACCGTCTTGTCGGTCGGATCGATGATGTCCATCAGTCGTTGGTGAGTACGTATCTCGAACTGATCGCGCGAAGCCTTGTTGACGTGGGGTGAGCGCAGAATGTCGTAACGCTGCCTGCGCGTAGGGAGCGGTACCGGACCACGAACCACAGCACCGGTTCTCTTGGCGGTATCAACAATTTCAAGGGCTGATTGGTCAATCAGACGATAGTCGAAGGCCTTGAGACGGATGCGAATTTTCTGGCTTTGCATATTATTAATGTCCTAAAGAGCGGCGACCCGGGGTTGGTAACCCCGGGAAGAATGTTGTTACTCGATGATCTTTGCAACCACGCCAGCGCCGACAGTACGGCCACCTTCGCGAATTGCAAAACGCAAACCGTCTTCCATGG
>DAIMZH010000041.1:0-30313 GCA_036734105.1 Azoarcus sp.
TGCGCTACGGACTTCGTATCAGTGAGTGCATACACGGTTAAGGCTAACTCAGCCACACAAACCGTCGAGGCGAATCAATCTTGCCAGGTTGTGGCCGATACGATTTATTTTTCGACAATGCATCGGGCAAAGGGCTTGGAGTTTGATCAGGTAATTGTGTTGAGTCGACAAGAACTGTTAAGCAATGAAAGTGATGAGGGACGTAAGCTGCTTTATGTGGCGATGACACGCGCGAGGCGTGAGAGCCGGGTTGTCTTTGTCTGAGGGGGGATGCAAGGGGGGATGTCTAGCCAGCGGGCTTTGCTGGAATTGAAGTCCTAGGATGCCATAAATTGTAGTTTACATAATACTGATTCCAACATTCTTTGAGGAATGCTACAACCGGGTGGCTGTTGGGTGGCTACCATGAAATAAAAGGTTGGTTGTTTGCTTTGTGAGCTTTGTTTGACGATCAGGCCTCGGCTTGCTCTGTCTTGTCATGAGTGCCGGTAATCCAGGCGCCAAACCTTTCCGCAAAGCTCACCACGATCAGATACAGACACGGAACCACAAACAAGGTCAGTATCATCGAACTGGTCAGACCACCAATGACCGTCAGTGCCAGCGGACGCATGATCTCGCCGCCTTCTCCCAAACCAATCGCCAGCGGCAGCATGCCGCATCCAGTGGTGACGCTGGTCATCAGAATCGGCCGTAAACGCACGCTACCGGCCTCGATGATTGCGTCGCGCATGGTCAAGCCAAGCTTGCGACCCTGTTCAATGTATTCGACCAGCAAAATGGCGTTATTCACCACAATACCAATCAACAGGATGCCGCCGAGCAAAACCGGAGCCGACACAGGCGTTGAGGTCAGCGTGAGGATGATTGCCACCCCGATCAATGACAAGGGGGCTGCAGTCATGATCACCAGCGGATCGGCCAGCTTGTCGTATTGGACCGCGAGAACGACGAACACCAGAAAAACCGCCAGTATGATGACCAAGCCCAACTCACGATTGCTTTTCTCGATGGTTTCCCACTGGCCGCCGAGCAATAACCCGTAACCTTCGGGCAACTGCAGGTCTGCCAGCCGGTTCTCGATTTCGCGCATCACCGACCCGGCATCGGTCACGGCCGTATTGATGTCTCCAACAACACGCACGATGCGGCTCTGGTTTTCCCGATAAATACTCGCCGGCCCGGTAGCCAGTTCAAACCCGGCCACTTCACGCAACAGCACCTGTTGTCCGTCGTCTGCAGCAAGCAACAGATTGCCGAGCTTCTCGGTATCACCCACGGCCTCCCGCGGCAAGCGCACCCTCAGGTCAAACTCCTTGCCTTCGGAAGTAAAACGCGTGGGTACGGCACCATCTACCGCATCGCGAAGGGTCTGGCCGATTTCAGAGACACTCAGACCAAAGGCGGCAGCGCGATCACGGTCGGCGCGCACCCGGATCAGTGGGCTTTGTTCGTCTGTGCCAGCATCCAGGCCCTCAAGCCCGACAACGCCTTCCAGTCGAAACGACACCTCACGTGCCAACTCGCGCAACACGTCCAGATCGGCACCGGCTATACCGATTGCCAGGTCGTTGCCACTGGCGGTAAAGCGCAATCCGCGAATGACCGGTGGACGGGCAAAGACTCTTGCGCCTGGCAGTTCAAGCGCCTGGATGTTGCGCTGTGCGTCAATAATCCACATCCCTGCAGGCATGTCCGGTCGCTGTTCCACACTGACCAGTTGCACCAGATACTGCGCCAGGCCGGATCGCTCGTTGACCACCCCTCCCCACAATGATCCGCCAGCCAGTGTCAGCACGCTCTGCACATGCGGCATGGTGCGCAGCAAATCTTCGACTTGCAGTGCCATAGCCTGCGTTTGGTCTGGAGGTGTGCCCTGGGGCAGCGCGACGCGGACGTAAACGTTGCCGTCGTCCATGGGAGGCAGAAATTCACTGCCAAGCTGCGAAAACAACCACAGCGCACCGGCAAACATTCCAGCAGCCAGAACTAGCACCAGCCAGCGCAAACGCAGCACCCAAGGCAAGATTGCGCGATAGGCTCTTCGCAGCATGTCAACCAGCACGCTGGATGCCCGGAAGGGCAAGCTTTGTCCAAGCCCACTTTGAAAGCGCACTCGTCCAAGCTGGGCGGCAAGCATGGGCACGATGGTCAGCGCGGCGGCAAGCGTGGCAATGATGGCAAACGTGATGGTCAGAATCATGTCGCGAAACACCAGTGCAGCCACACCAGTGACGAGCAGAAACGGGACCACCGCTGCGAGGTTGGTCAGCGTTCCAGCGGTAATCGCAGACACCACCTCGGCAGCCCCATCGCGAGCTGCATTCAATGCCGTCTTTCCCAGCTTTTCGCGGTGTCGGGCAATGTTTTCCAGCACCACTATGGCGTTGTCCAGCAGCAGGCCCACACCCAGCGCCAGCCCACCAAGACTGATGATATTGAGCGTCAGCCCACCTGCTCCCATCAGCCCGAAGGTCGCCATGAGTGCGACGGGTATCGAAAAACCGACGATGAATCCCTTGCGCAGGCTACCCAGAAAAAACAACACGACAATCATGGCCAGTGTGCCGCCCAGCATGGCTGCGGCCCCCACACTGTTCAACGCTCCGCGAATGAAATAGGTTTGGTCACGGTACATCTCATATTCGATGTCTGGCGGGATGAAGCCCGAACGCCCCAGTTGTGCCATCACCGCCTTGACCTCATCGGCCACAGCCACCGTGTTGGTGCCCAACAGTTTGAAGACCTGGACCTGAGTGGATGGCACACCGTTGAGTCTGGCAAACACGCGTTGTTCACGGTGGCCGTCGCGCACACTGGCCACCTCACCCAGTCGAATACTGGCCAGTCGCTCATTTCCAGGCAGACGCAGCAAGACGTTCTCGATATCACGCGCGTCCACAAAGCGCCCTTCTGTCTTGACTGAAACGTCGAATACGCTAGAGGTCATTCGGCCTCCGGCCACTTCGACGTTTTCATCCGCCAAAGCATCGGTCACGTCGCGCAGGGTCAGACCGTAAGTTCGCAAACGCTCCTGATCAAGCACAACCTCCATTTCACGCACCATGCCGCCGCTGGCTTCAACCGACGACACCCCGCCAATCGCAATCAATTGGGGGGATAAACTGTTTTCGACCCAGTCACGCACTTCTGCTTCACTGCGCAATCTTGAGCCAAACCCGCCCTCCCACACTGGCGTCTGACCGGGATCGAACTTGCGGATTCTCGGTGGATCGATATCGCGTGGCAGACGGGCTCGGGCGAATTCCAGATTGCGAGCCGCATCCTGCAGCGCCAGGTCCAGGTCGGTACCAAAGGCAAAGCTCAGGTCGACGTCGGTGCGCCCTTCCCAGGCACGGCTCTCTATACTGGTCAGCCCTTCGGTTGCAGCCAGGTTGCGTTCCAGCACGCGGGTGATCTGCTCTTCCATGACTTCGGGCGAAACCCCGGGGTAAGTCACGGTCACCCTGAGTTGCGGGTATTCGATTTCGGGCAGCAAATCGATAGGTAACTGTCGCAGGAAAAACAGGCCAAGCACAAAGATCACTGAAGCAAGCGCCATGGTTCCCACCGGGCGCGCAATGGCCAGGGCGGCCAGTCCGCCGCTGCGCCCAGGGCGGTCAGCCTCAACGCTCATCGACTACACTCCGGGTTGCCACCACCCGCACCGATTGACCGTTTCTCATTCCGATCGGATTGCTGGCAAGCACAACTTCGCCAGCCTGCAGTCCTGCCTTGATCTCGGTCCATTCGGCATAGCCAGCCCCAAGCGTGATTTCGCGTCGCTGCAGTGTGCCGTCGTCAATCACGTAAACATAATGTCCGGATGCGTCTCGACCCACGGCTGCCACCGGTACGGCAAGCACATTGGCGCGCACATCAATTCTGGCGCTCAGGCGAGCCATGAAACCTGGCCTCAACCCCAGCGACGCGGATTCGCTTGGTAGCGCGATTTCGACGCTTGTCAGACGACTAGCCGTGTCGGCAGTTGGAAAAATCTTGCTCACCACACCTTCGAGCGCCACTGCGGGCAAGGCATCAACAAGCACCGGCACCACGTCTCCCACACGCAGATGCACGACATCAAGCTCGGAGACACCCACTCGCATGACCAATTCATGCAAAGTGACCAACTCGAACAGCGTGGCGTGCGCCTGCACCGCCTCCCCTGGTTCGACCATACGAGCACTGACTACAGCATCGAGCGGAGACACAATTGTGCCGAAGTCCACCCGGGTGCGACGCAGCGCATGCTCACTTTCGGCAACCTCCAGGGCGACCCGGGCAGCATCTAGCTGAGACGTGCTTTGCACCCCTCTGGCATGCAACTCCGTGGCACGCTGAAACGATAGGCGTGCAGCCTCCTCCTCGGCCCTGGCCCGCGTCAACTCGGCCCGAAGTTCGGCCATATCCAACTCAGCAAGCACCTCGGAGGCAGCCAACTGTTGCCCCTCCTCCACGCGCACGGTGTGCACCAGGCCGGCAATTCTGGACGCAAGCCGAACCCGGTGGCGTGGTTCGACTGTGCCAGTCACGACCAGGGTTCGATAAAGGTCACGGGCAGAAATCTCAATGGCGGCAACCGCGATAGGCGCTCCCGCCCCCCGCGCACCCTGGGTTGCGGGTTGTGGCTCGGAGCCGCAGCCGACAAGCATGCCTAGCAGCACAACAGCCACGAACCACCCTTGCCATTTCAGGTGCCGGAGGGTTTTCAAACCTGCTGCGCCACTGCTCACCACGCCTGTACAAGCATTGGTTTTTTCAACTCTTGTCACGCTGTGCCACCCCAATTCCGGTCAAGATCAGCAAAAGTGCTGCCAACGCATTCCAGTCCGGTTTTTCGCCAAGAAAAATCATGCCCATCAACAAGGCCCAAAGCGGTATCAGATAATTGATCTGTGAGAGAAAGGTGGGCCCTGCTGCCGCAATCAGCCGGAAATAAACGACGGTTGCGGTGGCAGTTGCAATCAAGCCAAGCAGCGCCACCGAAACCAGCGCCGGCAGTGGCAAGCTCTGCGGCACGGGTGCGACCACACTCAGTGGCAGGCTAAGCAAGGCAGCCATGGTGAGCACAACGCCCGAGGTCACCCATATGTCGCCCTTGGGGCGGCGTCTGGCCAGAATGGTGTTAACCGCATATGACAGCGCGCCACCGAGTATCGCCAACTGAGCCATCAGAACTTCGCCCGAACCACCGAGGTTCACCAGCGCCTGTGGTCCGACCAGCACCACAATGCCGCCAAAACCGATCAGAAATCCAAGGATGCGGTTGCGGCGCATCCGTTCGCCATCAACAAAAAAATGCGCCAGCACCATGGTGGCGAGCGGCATCACCGCCATCAGAATTCCGGCTAGCCCACTGTCCACCCTTTGCTGACCCCAGGTGATCAGCATGAATGGCAAAGCATTGCCGATCAACGCCATAAGGCCCAGATAAGACCACACGCCAAGCCCGCGCGGCAAGCCTCGCCGAAGAGCACAGGCAATCGCTACCACCAGGACCGCTGCGAGCGCAAGGCGTCCGCTGACGACATGCGCGGGAGCCAGACTGTTCACCGCAATCTTGGTCATAAGGAACGAGCTGCCCCACATCACAACCAGTGAGACAAGCATCAGCCAGTGGCTTAAAGGGTGATGCAAGTGAGCCTCGCTCCAATAGGCATTGTCATCGCAGTCATGGGCGGGTCCGGCTACCCATTAGGCTGAGCGACCCAGCCTCCTCCAGCGTCAGCCGCGAGGCCAGGCCGGTGACGTCGAGTCGCGCGCGAAACACGTACGCCAGGCTGTCGCGGTTGTCGTCACTGAGCAAGTCGTTAAGCAGGCGCAGGCTGCCAACCAGGCTAAGTCCGGCTTGAAGATCGATTTCCGACTCCGAATACGGCGGAACTTGGGCAAGATTGCCCGCCACCCCGTTCAGCAGCTTTTGACCTTCGATCTCAACGTCATAGCTTATGCCACGCAGATCGAGTGGAACAGGGTTGGGGTTGGTTACTCGCAGACTGATCAAAAAGCGTGGCGATAAACCTTCAGTCGGGAGCAATCTGAAGCCTTCCAGAGTGACGCCCGGTGTCTCCAGCGCACCACGCCAACGACCGGCGCAGCCGACTAGCGTCAGAGCACCCATAGCAAGCAGAATACGACGACGACCAAAACTCATGATACGACTCCACAAAAACCTGACTGCACAGGTTCCCAGATCAACAGGTTTCTCATTATCACCAGTCTCCGGTCCTGCTGATACTCAACTGGCGGTCCGGTCAATGAATATACTGCGCAACGCAGCCATGCGCTCGGCGAAGCGCTCAGTCGACACCAGGTCTTGACAAGACCAGCTCGAACAAGCTGAGTGCATCGCACGGCTGGCAGTTGCATCATGATTTCAACATCCTGCGCCACCTCGGCGCAGCCATTTTTATCAGGACAGACATGGCTCGAATTCAGATTACATAACCGGAATTACACGGCTTTTATACCGAACTCCAGATATATCTCAACTTCATCAATGAAGCCGGACATCTGGACAATGCCCTGTTGCTGACGCTTGTGTCCGAAACGCGGCAACGATTCTTTCAGTCCATGGGCTACAGCCAGATCAACATCGAAGGCGTAGGGATTGTTGTCGCCGATGCGGCAGTGCAGTATCAATCCGAAGCGTTTCATGGCGAGAGTTTGCGAATCGGCATGAGCGCTGTTGACTTCAACAATTACGGTTGCGACCTGGTCTGGCAAGCCACCGAAAAGTCCACCGGCCGCAAGGTCGCTTGTGGCAAGACCGGCATTGTATTCTTCAACTACAAGACACGGAAAATCGCGCCGGTCCCACCAGCCTTCAAGGCAAAAACATGCGCTGGCGGGGCTGACTGATCAGCGCATGCGGTCGGGTGGCCTCGCAAGCGGTCGGGCTTGATGCGCACTGACCAATCAGTGCGCTGGTTCCAGTCGCAACACCCGGCCACGCGTTTCGTCCAGCAGATACAGGTAACCGTCTGGTCCTTCGCGTACATCGCGAATACGGCTACCCAGTTCATGCAGCATACGCTCCTGATGAATCACCACCTCACCATCAAGCACGATTCGCTGCAGTGACTGACCGCGTAATGCGCCCACAAACAGATTGCCATGCCACTGCGGAAATGCGTTGCCGGTATAAAAGGCCATGCCTGACGGCGCAATGGATGGTGTCCATTGCAGCACAGGTGCCTTCACATCGTCACGTTCAGTTCCCTTTCCGATACGGAAACCGGTAACGTACTCTCTGCCGTAGGTGATCACGGGCCAGCCATGGTTGGCACCCGCCTCGCCAACATTGATCTCGTCACCGCCTTGCGGCCCATGCTCGTGCGTCCAGAGCACGCCAGTTTCAGGGTGCAGGGCGGCACCCTGAACATTGCGGTGCCCAAATGACCAGATCTCCGGCCGGGCATCAGCGCGCCCGACAAAGGGGTTAGTTTGCGGCACGGCGCCGTCGGGCATGATTCGCACAATCTTACCCATGTGATTGTTCAGCGTCTGAGCACTGGTGCGATGAAAGAAGCGATCGCCCAGTGTCACGAACAGGCTGCCATCTGGCGCAAACACCAGGCGCGAGCCAAAATGATGTCGCCCTGCCGGGTCATCATCTTGCGCAAAAACCGGCTGGATATCCACTAGTTGAAGGTGCTCAACATCCAGCCGAGCGCTTGCCACTGCGGTTCTGGCACCACGTGGAGTGGGTTCGGAGTACGAAAAATAAATGCGCTGATCCGTGGCGAACTCCGGCCCGAGAATCACATCGAGTAACCCACCCTGCCCCTGATCCAGAACCTCGGGTACGCCAGCAATTGGTGCGGACACCGTCCCGTCCAGCTCGATGATGCGCAAGCGGCCGACGCGTTCGCTGACCAGTAGTCGGCCGTCTGGCAAGAAGGCCAGCGACCAAGGTTTTTCGAGCTCGGTAGCCACCGTCACCACCATGACCGCAGCCTGTTCGGTAGCGAGCTGCTGTTGTGCCGTAGCGTTGCCCGCCAGAAACAGGGAGAGCGCAAAAAGCACGGCAAGTGCCCGACACCGGCCAGCAATCTTCAGACGCCGGTCTGGCGTTTTGGCAAACCCATGGTCAGTGGTCACTGTGGCCACCGGTACAGCACCGGTGTATTCGGTTTTTGCAGGCATATTCATACAAACCCTCCTGTCAGCAAAGGCAGCCGACGTCATTTGTTGACATGTTATCCGGACACTGGTCCGACCGGTTTGGTTCAAAGCGAGCATGTTGGCCTGCACTCGGGCACAATAAAGCCCCTTCCAGCTTGCAGCCAGTTCAATCGCATGAAGAAACTTGTCGTCGCCGCCATTCTGCTTACCATCGCCATTGTGCTTGCGCCCATTGTCAAGACTTTTGTTGCAGGCGAAATGCCTGACGAAAACACCTTGGTCATGCTGCCCTGGAACGTCGAACTGCTGCCAGACGGCAAGAGCCGCGTGTTCGGGTTGACGCTTGGCGAAAGCGTCATTGGCGATGCACGGAGGATATTTGGCCCGGACATGGACATTGCCATGGTTGCACCAAAGGATAGGCCACCCTTGGTCGAAGCTTATCTGGAATCAGTGACCGCCGGTTTCGTGACCGGCAAGCTTGTTCTGACAGTGGATCTGCCCGAGGGGACATTGCTGGAAATGCGCGAGCGCGCCTTGAAAGAGGAGTACATGGAGAGCGTCACGCGCAAGATACGGCTTCATCCGGATGACCTCAGCCTTGCCCGCGAAACGCCGATTCGTGTGGTGACCTTCATGCCATCGGCCAGACTTGACGAAAGCGTCATCATCGACCGCTTTGGCGTACCGGCCGCCCGTGTGCGTCAGGACAACGGCACGGAAAACTATCAGTATCCTGACAAGGGCATGGATATCGCGCTGGGCGAACGCGGCAAGGCCATCATCCAGTACGTCACACCAGCCCGGTTTGACATGCTTGACGTGAGTCACCTGACGGCTGACGAGAATTGACAGTGATACAAACTGCTTTTCGTGTCGGATTTGTCGCAGCCCTGGTGTTGAGTTTCGTTGTTGCGCTGTCTACCCCGGTGCACACAGGCATTGTTCATGGCGACAAATGGCTTCACTTGATCGCCTATCTTGGTCTTGGTCTGTTGGGCTTTCTGGCGTGGCCAAAACACTCCCTGACTGTGTGCATGGTGCTGCTTGCTCATGGTGCGCTGGTCGAAGTAGCACAATCCATGACCACGCACCGCATGGGTGATATTTGGGACTGGCTGGCAGACGCGGCTGGGGTGTTGCTGGCGCTGCTGATTTATCGGCATATCCTGCGTCCAATCACCAGACGCTGGACAACAGACTGAAAAGACACGCGAGTTCCGTTGATGTCGATCGTTTTGATCAGTGTAATCACGGTACTTTCACGCTAGACTTGGCAAAACCGACCGATTGGCTGCAACAGTCCCGGCATCATGAACGCTTGCCATGCAGGGGCTGTACTGATTTCACAAGGATCTGGCCCTGATGGAACGCACGACTTTCACCCGCCCCATTCATGTCACAACCTGGATGGCGGTGTTTCTCGCACTGGTTGCCTCGCTGGCTGCTTTTCTGGTGCCGCAACTCAAGCATGTTTTCATGGCCAACATGCAGTTCAACGGTGTCATCCTGTTTGTGCTTGCGGTAGGCATCATTGTCAACCTCAGGCAGGTCTGGCGGCTGCAGCGCGAAGTGTTGTGGATTGACAACTTCAGCAGCGCAGATCCTGACCGACCGACCAACATCAAACCGGTTCTCCTGGCGCCCATGGGCAAGCTGTTGTCCAGGCGCAATCGTGGCAGGCTTAGCCTGTCTCCAGCCTCCACACGATCGATTCTCGACAGTGTGCAGATCCGCCTTGAAGAGCAGCGCGATCTCAGCCGTTATTTAATCGGCCTGCTGATATTTCTTGGCTTGCTCGGCACCTTCTGGGGCTTGCTGGTCACCATACGCTCGGTCGGCGACATCATTGGCGGCATGAGCGGCGGGTCTGACGCCGTTGCCATGTTTGACGCACTGAAAATCAAGCTTGATGAACCCCTCAGCGGCATGTCGACTGCGTTCTCCACATCCTTGTTCGGCCTGGCGGGCTCGCTGGTGGTCGGCTTTCTGGACCTCCAGTCAGGCCACGCACAGAACCGCTTTTACAATGAGCTGGAGGAGTGGCTGTCCAACATGACCAGCCTCCCTTCAAGCATGGGCGGCGACACGGACGCCGGCGGTGTGCCAGCCTATGTGCAGGCGCTGCTTGAGCAAACCGCCGAAAGCCTTGAACGCATGCAACGAGCAGTCGGCGAATCCGAGCGCGAGCGCCGTGCCACAGTAGACCAGTTGTCTGAGCTGAGCCATCAACTGAATCGTCTCACCGAAATGATCAGTCGGGAGTCGCGTGGCCTCTCGTCGGTCACTGAAACCCAGGAGGACTTGCGCACACTGGTGCGGCAGTTGGCTGCTCGTCCCAGCGACAACGCGCAGTTCTCGGAAGAACTCAGATCCGAGCTACGCCTGATGTCGCGCACAATCGCGGCGGCACTTTCCGAAAACCACCGGCGGGAATAAACCATGGCCGTTCTGTCACGCCGTCGTCGTTCGCTCGATTTCTGGCCAGGATTCGTCGATGCCATCTCAGCACTGCTGATGGTGATGGTCTTCGTCATCCTGATCTTCGTAATAGGTCAGTTTGTTCTCACTGATGCAGTCAGCGGTCGGGATCGCGCTCTGGACAGGCTCAACGCCGAACTGGCCTTGCTGGTTGAGACCCTGACCATGGAGAGCAAGGCCAAGGCTAGTGCCGAGGCACAAGTTGGTGAGCTTCGCGCCAGCCTGCTCGACATGGGAGAACAGCGCGACCGGTTGGTAATGGACCTCAAGCGCAGTGACGAGGCGCGGGACTCGCTGAATGTTCAACTCGACCAAACCCGCTCAACTCTCGCCGCAACCGAAACCGACCTCTCCGAACAAGAGGACTTGGCTGCGCGACTGATTGCCGATATCGCGGTGCTGGATCAGGTCAAGGCTGAACTCGAAGCCGAGGTGGCCAAGCTTGCAGGAGACCTAGACGACACCCGGCGCGGCCTTACAGACCAGACCGAAGTTTCTGATCGGGCCCTTGCTCAAGTTGAAACCTTGAACCGCCAGATTGCTGCCGTCAGGTTACAGCTTGAGCAGCTTACTGCTGCGCTGTCCACTGCTGAAGAAACCATTGCAGAACGCGATATCGAAATCGAGGACCTTGGTCGTCAGCTCAACCTGGCGCTGGTGTCAAGGGTGAGGCAACTAGAGCGATATCGCTCCGAGTTCTTCGAGCGGCTGTCAGCCGTACTCGGCCAACGTGATGATATTCAGATTGTCGGCGATCGCTTTGTGTTTGCCAGCGAAGTGTTGTTTGACACTGCCTCGGATGAGGTCAGCGAGCAAGGTTTGCGGCAGTTAATACGGCTGGCTGAAACGCTCAAGGCTCTTGCCGAACAAATGCCGGCCGACCTGCCCTGGGTGTTGCAGGTGGACGGACACAGCGATAAGCGCCCGATTTCCACGCCACGTTTCCCATCGAACTGGGAGCTGAGCGCCGCCCGTGCGCTGGCTATCGTCAAGTTTCTGCACGACCAGGGCATCTCCGCTGAGCGACTGGCGGCTACCGGCTACGGTGAGTTTCAGCCGCTTGACGCGGCTGAGACACCCGAAGCATATGCCCGCAACCGCCGGATAGAGCTCAAACTCACCAGCCGCTGAGGTGCGCTCAGTTGCTCAGCAGGTCTTGCAGGGATCGACCGGCAAGCCTCTGGCGATCCACCCCGGGCCCGCGCGACTGCCTACCATGCCTTCAGGCACGTGTCTCACGTCGGTAAAGCCCATCTCCGTGAGAATCGGTTGCAAACGACTGGTGCGGTTACCGGTGCGGCAGATCAACACAATCGGCGCATTCAGATCACGCCCCAAAGCGTCATAAACCTGTTGCGCAAAGCCCCCCAACCCTTGGGGGTGGACCATGTTGATGCGCAAGGCGCCGGTGGCCACGCCGGTATGACGCCATTCCTCGGGGCGGCGAATGTCGATGAGTGTGGCCTCACGATGGCTAAGCGCATCAAAGGCTTGCAGAGCCGTCAGGTCGGCGGGTGAGGTTTTATCGGCACAGGCTGACAGTGACAAGGTCAAGGAAAGACCGATGAGCAAGGCGCGAAGAATGTTCATTGGTGCTCTGGAAACCTTAATAGTGAGGTGGAATTTCGTCGCGCAAATCTCGCGAAGCCCCCGCAGATGCGCTGTCCGATCGTTCGGCAAGCAGGCGAACTTGCGTCTGCAGTCGGCTGATTTGTTCCTGTTGACGAAAAATCGTGTGATTTAGTTCATCCAGCAAGTCTTCGGCAAAACTTAGTTTTGATTCAATACGCTCAAGGCGTTGTTCGTCCATTGTTCGTTCCTGATAAGGGCAGCCTGCCCAGCCCTTGAGGGTCAGGCTGCGTTGTTCGGGCTACTCTGCTTCCGGCGCTGGTTCGATCACTTTCTGTGCGGCCGCCACCATCGCAGCCCTGGTCTCGGGTGTCTCCAGACTGATCAGGCCCAGCGTCGAGTTTCTGAAATCGTCCAGCAACACAAGTGAAGCCTTCTCCATGTCCAGTCCGCCGCCCTTGATCAGGCACCCGCGTCGCCGCGCCACTGCCTCGACCACTGCCGGACCATCCATGGCCGAAACATCGATGCGATAGCGCTCGGCAAGGCGGTCGGGATAAAGCGACAGCAGACGCTCGGCCAGAAAAGTCGCGACCTCCTCGTCAATCACTGCGTTTCGCCCAATTGCATGGCACACCGCCAGCATGAAGCCGTCCGCGTCATATTCAATCTTCGGCCACATCATCCCCGGCGTGTCGGTGATGGTCATGTGCCCACCCAGGTCGAAGGTCTGTTGCGACTTGGTTACCGCCGGTTCATCGCCCACCTTGGCCACCCTGCGCTTGAGCAAGGCATTCATCAGCGTGGACTTGCCCACATTGGGGATGCCCATGATCATGATGCGCAGTGGCTTGGTGCCGTCATTGCGGTGCGGAGCGAGTTTCTGGAAAAGCTTGGGCAGGCGTGCGACCTCGCCAGGCTTCTTGCAACTCAGGGCAATCGCGGTGACGCCATCATGCCGGTTGAACTCATCAAGCCAAAGTCGGGTAGCCACAGGGTCGGCGAGATCGGATTTGTTGAGCACCTTCAGGCACGGGCGTTGCCGAAACTCGCGCAGCTCACGAATCATCGGGTTGCTGCTCGCCATCGGAATGCGTGCGTCTAGCACTTCGATCACCAGATCGGTGCGTGCCAAAGTTTCGGCCGCTCTTTTGCGTGCCGAGGTCATATGACCGGGAAACCACTGAATCGCCATAAGTCGATTTTCTGTTTGCTGAAAGCCCGATTATCCCGGATTCGCTATACTCCGGGGCATCAGGCTTTCGACTACACACATGCCGGTTGATCATTACGAGAACTTTCCTGTTGCCTCGGTGCTACTCCCGGCACACTTGCGCGAACCGGTAGAGGCCATTTATGCCTTTGCCCGCAGCGCCGACGATGTCGCCGACGAGGGTGACGCCACCACAGCCCAGAGGCTTGATCGGCTGGCATCCTATCGTCTCGAACTTGACGCCATCGAGCAGCAAAAAGCACCTATTGATCCTTCCATGGCAGCCATGTTCGGGCGACTGGCCGTTAACGTGCAGCGCTTCAAACTACCTCTGCAAGCCTTGCACGATCTGCTCGACGCGTTCAGCCAGGACGTGGTCAAGACCCGCTATGCCAGTTTTGACGAGCTGTCCGACTATTGCCGACGCTCAGCCAACCCGGTAGGCCGACTCCTGCTTCATCTTTACCGCCACACCGAGCCAGACGCCCTGCAACGGTCGGACGCCATCTGTACCAGCCTGCAATTGATCAATTTCTGGCAGGACGTGGCGCTAGACTGGCAAAAAGGACGCGTTTATGTGCCGCAGGAAGATCTCACACGCTTTGGCGTGAACGAAGGCGATATTGCCGCAAAAAATTGTGATGCCCGCTGGCAGGCATTGCTGGAATTCGAACTCGGCCGGGCACGTGCGATGATGTTGTCCGGCGCCAGTCTGTCGATGGAACTTCCGGGGCGCATAGGCCTGGAACTCCGGCTCATCGTGTGTGGCGGTTTGCGCATCATCGAAGCCATCACCGAGGCGCGATATGACGTTTTTCGTCAGCGCCCCACACTTGGTCGTCGCGACTGGCTGCTGGTTGGTTGGCGGGCGCTCACCTATCGCTCCTATATTCGACGCAACATGGCTCTGGACACCCGAACATGAATCCGCACGACTACTGCCAGGACAAAGCCGCCAAGAGTGGTTCAAGCTTCTATTACAGCTTCATGTTCCTGCCTGCTGAAAAGCGCCGGGCCATTATTGCGCTCTACGCCTACTGCCGTGAGGTGGACGACGTTGTGGACGAATGCCACGACGTTCAACTTGCTCAAACCAAGCTGGGCTGGTGGCGTGCTGAAATCGAACGCGTGTTCGAGTCGACGCCTACCCACCCGGTCGGTTTTGCATTGCAGGAGGTTGCACCCCAATACGACCTCCCCCGCGAGCTCTTGCTCGAAGTCATTGATGGCATGGAGATGGATCTGGACCATGTTCGCTATGCCGACTTTCGCAGCCTGCAACTCTACTGCTATCGGGTAGCCAGCGTGGTGGGACTGCTGTCGGCCAGAATCTTCGGTTTTGAGGACAGACAAACCCTCAAATATGCTCACGAGCTTGGCATTGCGCTACAACTGACCAACATCATCCGTGATGTGGGCGAAGATGCCCGACGCGGCAGAATCTATCTGCCGGTAGATGAGCTTCAGCGCTTCAATGTCCCCGCAAATGACTTGCTCGAATCCATTCACAGTGAGCGCTTTGTCGCGCTGATGCGTTTTCAGGCCGAGCGCGCCTACGCATGCTACGACCGTGCAATGGAACTTCTACCCAAGCCCGATCGCCGTGATCAGCGTCCAGGTCTGGTCATGGCCGCGATCTATCGAACCCTGCTGGATGAGATCGTACAGGACGACTTCAAGGTGCTGGATCAGCGCATCTCGCTGACCCCGCTACGCAAGGTGTGGATTGCTGGCACAACCTGGATGCGAGGCTGAGATGCCACAGTCCATTGCAGTCATTGGCGCAGGCTACGCAGGTCTGGCGTGTGCCGTAGAGCTTGCCGCCAAAGGGGTGCAAGTCACGGTGTTTGATCGCTCGCACGTTCTTGGCGGACGGGCCAGAGTACTGGCAAAGGACGGGCGACGTGTCGACAATGGTCAGCACATCCTGCTGGGGGCCTACACTGCCATGGCGGGCATGCTCCGCCACACAGGCGTGTCGCCCAAGGTGCTGCAACGCCTGCCGCTGAGCCTGCAATGTCCTGGCCACTTTTCACTGCGCGCCCCCGCTCTGCCGGCACCCCTACATCTGCTCTACGCCTTATTCACCGCCACAGGTCTGGAATGGCCAGACCGGTTTTCCGCACTACGCCTGATGCGCGCGCTCAAGGCCAGGTCTTTTAAACTCGAAGCCAACCAGACCGTCAAGAGCTTGTTGCACGAAACCGGGCAGACCCCGGCTTGCATCAAGTGGCTGTGGGAGCCGCTGTGCGTAGCTGCGCTAAACACACCGATCGACTACGCCTCTGCTCAGATATTTGCCAATGTCCTTCGCGACAGCCTGATGTCACACGCAGGTGCAAGCGAAATGCTGATCCCGCGAGTCGACCTGTCAGAGCTGTTCCCGGTGCAGGCCGCCCGTTATCTTGCCATCCGACGTGGCAAACTGCGCACCGGCACCACGGTCAAGGCGATACGCCGCCTGGATGAAGGTTTTCAACTTGACTGCGACCACCCCACACGTCAGATATTTGAACAAGTGGTGCTGGCTAGTGCCCCCTATCACGCATCGGCCTTGTTACAGTCAGTCGGCGGCTGCGATCGGCTCGCCACCCAGATCGATGAGTTTGACTACGAACCCATTACCACAGTGTATTTTGCCCTGGGCCAACGCGTCAGCCTGGCGTCACCAATGTTGATGTTGACCGATGGCCCGGCGCAGTGGGTTTTCGACCGGGGACAACTCGGCGAAGAAACCGGGCTGTTGGCATGCGTGATCAGCGCACACGGCCCGCACGAAAAACTGAGCCGCGAAGACCTGGAGATTGCAGTCCACCTTCAGCTCGAAAAGGCTTTATGCCGACGCCTGCCGATTCCCGAATGGGTGCTCACGATCACCGAAAAGCGCGCCACCATCGCCTGCCGCCCGGGCATGTTCAGACCCGGCGTTAAAACGCCGATCAACGGCCTGTGGCTGGCTGGCGACTATGTGGACTCACCCTACCCCGCCACGCTGGAATCCGCCGTAAGGTCCGGCATCGAGGCCGCTACCGGCGCGTTACGCCATGCCAACCTGACTTGAACCATCAACTGATCGAGCCTTTCCTGATGTGCGAGCCAGCTTTTGTGACACGGCAAAGCAAGCATTAAAGTGAGCAATTTATGACCATCAGATAGCAACTCAATGAAATGCAAGTGTCGAAGTTAGTGCCGGGTTTCCGACGCTAGTGACAAGGCATTGGCTTCGCCAATTGCTAGTTCGTAGCAGCGCTCCAGGTGACTGGACACCAACTCGGTCAGTTCAGCGTCAATTCGCCCATCGCTGACCAGTCCCTGCATGTGCGACAGCACGTCGACGGCATCGAGCCGCCGCCGATAGGGGCGCTCCTGTGACAAGGCCTGAAAAATGTCCGCCACCGCGATCAACCTGGCCTCGAATGGCAATCCACCCCCATCAATACCGGCTGGATAACCTGAGCCCAGCAGGTTTTCGTGGTGCATTGCTGCCCAGTCTGCGATTGGTAAACCGGGAAAAACCCTGGAAAGAATACGGCCTGTGTCGTAACTGTGGCGCTTGACGATTGACCGCTCATGCGCGGTGATCGGCCCCGGTTTGTCGATGATCACTTCTGGCACGCGCAGTTTGCCTATGTCGTGCAACAAGGCTGCGATCTCCAGCATGTCCAGGTGATCGCCCTCAAGACCGCTGCGTTCACCAAGAAAACGCGCCAGCTCGGCCACCCGGGTTGAGTGGTCAAGCGTGTATCGGCTCTTTGAGTCGACCGTTCTGGCAAACAAACGCGCTATCGCTAGTGCTTGCTCGCCATCAAGGGTTTCGACTGGAAGCAAGGCCAGGCGGGCCTCAAGCTCTTCAATGACGTAACAAGGGTCACATTGCAGCCAGAATCCCTCACCACGGGCAACCGTGCTCAAAGCCTCGACCAGTTCAGGCGCAAACATGCTGCCGGACAGGCCGCGCAGGCGTTCGATGAAGCTCTTCTGATCCCACAGGATTTCGCTGATCAATCCGCCATCGCGGATGTAGGGTGCCAGCAGCACATCCAGCCGGTCTGCCAGAAAGATAAGGTTAGTCTCAAGGCTCAGTTGTGGCCCCAGGGCTTGGCGGTCCAGGGCTTCCCAACGGCAGTGATGCCAGCGCACCGGCGGCGCAAACTCGGCAAGTGGCTTGCAATCCAGCAGATAATTTTCACCGCGCAGACAATGCCGCTCTGCCCCAACCCACTCCAGCGTCTCCGTCAGTTGTCTATGCTCCTTGACGCGTGATACGCCGCAATCGTGCAGCATGGCGCCGTACAGGATGGAGCGTTGCCGACTTTCGTCCCAACCCAGCGCCTCGGCAACGGCGTGTGCCATCAGCGCCACGCGCTGCGAGTGATGAACCTCGTCAACGCCGACGAAGTCCAGCGCACGAGTGAGCGAAACAATAGCCTTGTCCAGCCTGACTTTCATGACCGAGTCCTTATAAACCTCTTTCTGCCAACCAGGCACGCATCATCTCTATTTCAGCCTCCTGCGCGGCGATGATGACCTCGGCCAGTTTGCGTACCCGTGCATCCTGGCCATGCTCAAGGACCACGCGTGCCATGTCTACTGCGCCCATGTGATGAGGGATCATGCCTTTCATGAAGTCGATATCGGCATCCCCAGAGAACTCGAGACTCATTTCGGCGTGCATGCGATCATTGATTTCGCGGTAAGCCAGAGTTGAGGCTGGCTCCTGCTCAAGCTGAGCAGCATGATGGTGATCATGCCCCTTGTGTTGCGCCAGCGCAAACGGCACAGGTGTCGCAAGGATAACAGCCATTGTAAGGAGCAAGTTCTTCATGTGTGGATATCTCTCCTCGTTCCGGGCTTAATGATAGTGCATATCGAGCTCACACCGTGTCTGCTGATGCAGCTTGTGACTCAACAAGCTCTCCACCATGCATGCGCAGCACCCGCTGACAACGCCGTGCGAGTTGCTCGTCGTGGGTGACCAGCAACAAGGTTGTACCGGATTCCCGGTTGAGCGAAAACATCAGCTCGATGATGGCAGTGCCGGTAGCGGCGTCGAGATTGCCGGTGGGTTCGTCAGCCAGCAACAGTTTTGGGTTTGGTGCAAAGGCGCGCGCCAGCGCAACCCGTTGCTGCTCACCGCCGGACAGATGCTTTGAATAATGATGAACCCGGCTTCCCAAGCCAACCCGGTGAAGCCAGTGAAGGGCCACATCCGCTGCGTCCCTGGTGCCAGTCAACTCCAGAGGCAACATGACGTTTTCGAGCGCAGTGAGCGCTGGCAACAATTGAAATGACTGGAACACAAAGCCGACGGATTCGCCCCTGAGGGCAGCACGTTCGTCTTCATCCAGGTCAAACAACTCAACCCCGCGAACCGCCACGCTGCCCGATGAGGGAACATCAAGCCCCGCGAGCAGTCCCAGCAGGGTGGATTTTCCGGAGCCGGAAGCGCCCACGATGGCGACTGACTCGCCCGCGCCAATGCTGAACGCGATATCCTGCAATATATGCAGATCAGCCGAACCGTCACGGCCCGGCACGTGTTTGCACAAACCTTTGACCTTGATGACAGGAACCAAAACATCCATGTTGCTGCGATCCATATTTTTTCTAGTTTCCTTTGTCGTGATCAGCGCCGCTCAGGGTAGCACCATTCTCGTATGGGGTGACAGTCTGTCTGCAGCATACCAGCTCAGGGTAGAACAGGGATGGCCGACCCTGTTGCAGACGCGGTTGACCAGCGAAGGGTTCCCGCATCGGGTGATCAATGCAAGTGTGAGCGGCGAAACCACGTCGGGTGGGCGTACTCGTTTGTCGGCTGCCCTGTCTGAACATCGCCCCGATATCCTGGTGCTGGAGTTGGGTGCCAATGACGGCCTACGCGGGCTCCCGCCCCGTGTCATGACCGAAAACCTGGACGCCATGGTTCGGATGGCCCGCGACAGTGGTGCACAGGTTCTGATCGCCGGGATGCAGATGCCACCCAACTACGGCCCGATGTATACCCGGGCTTTCGAGGCCGCCTTCCGTAAGGTTGCTGAAGACAACAAGGTGCCCCTGTTGCCTTTCTTGCTTGAAGGCTTTGCTGACCAGCCCGAATTATTTTTGCCGGATGGCATACACCCGAATGCCGAAGCGCAACACCTGATTCTTGACACAGTGTGGGGACATTTGCTCCCTCTGCTTGACACAGCGGCTGATCGTTGAATTGCCACACATCTAACAACTGGGAACTGGGAACTGGGAACTGACGCCCGCACGATATCCGTCCGTGCGCCAGTCGCGTCCCTACCCTGCCAAGGCCTTGCTAATGATTTCGGCCACGTCTGGTGAGATGCCATCAGCGTTGGCAACCCGCTCGAGCTGAGGCGAAATCAAGGCCTGCAGTTCAGGCGTATAGCGACGCCAGTTTTCGAGTGTGCGCGCCATGCGTGAAGCAATCTGCGGGTTGGCTTTGTCAAGCTCGATGACACGATCAGCCCAGAACGCATAAGCTTGGCCATCTTCGCGGTGAAACTCTGCCTGGTTGCTGCGGAAGAAGCTCCCCAACAAAGCGTACACCTTGTTGGGGTTACGCATGTTGAAGCAGTCGTGACGTGTGAGCGCACTCACCCGGTCAAGCACCGATTCGGTGCTGTCCGCTTGCCGCCAGGCCATCGCTTGAAGCGCAAACCATTTGTCCATCACCAGCGCATCATCACGGAAGCGGCTCAAAAAGGTTTCCAACGCCTCCGCTGCATCGACGGCATCGGCCAGCACCAGCGCCGCCATGGCGCCCAGGCAATCGGTCATGTTTCCGGCATGGTCAACCTGCTGTCGAGCCAGTTCGATACCGACCGACTCACCAGCCAACACCAGATAGCGCAGGGCAAGGTTGTGCAATGCGCGACTTCCGGCATCGGCCGGGTGATAGCGATAGGGCCCGCGAACTTCATGTGCGTGATAGACCGCCAGCCAGTCGGATTTCAATTCGTTGCCGAGAGCACGCATCAACTTGGTGACGGCATGCCTGAGCTGTGTCGGATTGGCCACCGGCATTCGGTCAAGCAGATAGTTCTCGGCTGGCAAGGCACAAGCCAAAGCCCGAAATGCCGGGTCCAGCGAGGCGTCAGTCAGCGTTGCCTTCCATGCAGACAAGAACTCAGCCGGCACCGCGCTGGGCTTGCCGGAGAGCTCGGCGTCGATCAATGCAAAAACGACCCGCTCAGCGTAGCGTTGACCTGCATCCCAACGGTTGAAAGCATCGCAATCGTGCGCCAGCCGAAAGGCCAGGGTGGCATCATCCTCATCCACGTCCAGGTGAACCGGCGCAGAAAAGCCCCGCAACAGCGATGGCACAGGCTCGGCAGCCAGGCCTGTAAATCGGAAGGTCTGCTCCTTGTCGCACAACTCAAGCACCCGGGTGCTGGCGCCCGGGTGAGCCTCCCCTTCGAGTTGTAACGGCATATCGTTTCCGTCAGGGCCAATCAAACCCAGCGCCACCGGGATCAGCATCGGGGTGTCAACTTCCTGCCCTGAAGTCATGGGCCAGCTCTGGGTCAGCGTCAACACGTAGATACCTTCTGAACCCAACCATTTGCCAGTGGCCCGCACTTCCGGTGTGCCTGCCCGGGAATACCACAGCATGAACTGATCAAGGTCGCGACCACTTGTTTCGGCCATGCAACGGACAAAATCATCACAGGTGACCGCCTGTCCGTCGTGATAGCTGAAGTAAAGATCAATGCCACTGCGAAAACCTTCATGTCCCAGCAAGGTGTGCAGCATGCGAATGACTTCTGCACCCTTTTCGTAGACGGTCGCGGTGTAAAAGTTGTTGATCTCCTGATAGCTGTCTGGACGTATCGGGTGCGCCATCGGGCCAGCGTCTTCGGCAAACTGGGCGGTGCGCAACACCTTGACGTCGTCAATTCGCTTGACCGCGCGGGCCGAGACTGCCCCCTCCTTGCCTGCCGCTTCGGCAAGCATGTCGGCAGAAAATTGCTGATCACGAAAAACCGTCAGCCCTTCCTTGAGGGTCAGTTGAAACCAGTCGCGGCAAGTGACCCGGTTTCCGGTCCAGTTGTGAAAGTATTCGTGCGCCACCACACTTTCGATGTGTTCATAGTCGACGTCGGTGGCGGTTTCAGGCTTGGCCAGAACAAACTTCGAGTTGAAAATGTTGAGGCCTTTGTTTTCCATTGCACCCATGTTGAAGTCGCTCACGGCAACAACCATGTAGCGGTCAAGGTCGAGTTCAAGCCCAAAGGCCTGCTCGTCCCACCGCAGCGCTCGAATCAGTGATGCCATGGCATGCTCGCTACGGTCTCGCATGCCGTGCTCCACCCAGATCTGCAGCAACACGTCGCGGCCTGAGCGGGTCTGAACCGTCTCTTCTACATGCTCAAGATCGGCCGCGACCAGTGCGAAAAGATATGAGGGTTTAGGAAACGGGTCTTCCCAATGAGCATTTAGCCGCCCGTCATCCAGTTCGCCGGTTTCGAGCAGGTTGCCGTTGGACAACAGCACCGGGCAAGTTTTCTCCGCTGTCAGCATGACCCTGAAACAGGCCATCACGTCTGGCCGATCCGGGAAAAAGGTAATCCGACGAAAACCTTCCGCCTCGCACTGCGTGAAATATCCGCCATTGGACATGTAAACACCGGACAGAGTGGTGTTCAGGCGTGGCTGACAACGACTCACAACAGTCACTTCTGCCCGTTCGCCGCTGAGCGGCAAGATGATGCCATGGGGGTGTTCGCGGTAATCGGTGCAAAGTTGGCCATTGACCCGCAGTTCGAGCAATTCCTGCTCCTCGCCATTCAAAAGCAGATCACCCGGTGCTGCATCCGGGTTTCGGGTGCAGCTCATGGTGTTACTGACCCGCGTCGCGTCCGGGTCGAGGTCGATACGCAGCTCCACCTGGTCAATTTTCCAGGGGACCGGCGAATAGTCCTCTCGTCTCACGGTCACTGGCATATCCATCTGATTCATTTAGTCAACTTGCGGTCCGCTACCAAAACATCGCAATCCGTCTGTGAGAGCACTTGTCGTGTCACGCTGCCAAGCACGATTTCTTCGATCATGCGCAGACCTTGCTTGCCCATGGCAATGAGGTCGCAAGCATTTTCTTTTGCTGTATCCGTAATGGCGTCGGCTGGTTTGCCCTGTGCCAGCAAGGGGTGCACTACCGCATCACCAAGATCAAGCTTGGAGCTGAACTCTTCAAGCTGTCGACCGGCATCGTCGCGGGCCTGCTGCTTGAGTTCCTTCATTCGGGTTTCGGCAATGCCCGCCATGCGCAGGTGCCCTTCGTAGGGAACATCGAACACGTGCAGCAAAAAAAGCTCTGCGTCTGGTGCGATAGTGCGCACAAGTGAGATTGCAGCAGCAGATCGGGCGGAAAAATCAACAGGTAGCAACACGCGGCGATAGCTCTGCTGCGCAGGTCGGCGCACCACCAACATCGGCCTGGTGGTTTGTCTGAGCACGCGGTCAGTGGTGCTGCCAATCAGGATGTCACGCACAAAGCCGCTGCCGTGGGCGCCCATGACGATCAGGTCTGCCCCTGAAGATTCGGCCTGATTGACGATTTGACGCATCACCGAACCTGCCGACACCGCAACCCGGGAATCGATACCAAAGCGGGTCTTCAATTCAGCCGAGGTGTTCTGAAGCTTGGTGAGTGCGTCCTCAAGCAGGCTCTGCTCAAGTTCGTCGCTGCTGTCCGGGGACATCAGGTCGTGCAGGGCATTCAGGGTGCCGCGACTGATCACATTGCTGATCGTGCAGCGCGCCCCGGCAGTTGCAGCGAGCATCGCAGCCCGCGCAGCAGCATGCACGGAAAGCGGGGAAAAGTCGGTTGTCGCTAGAACACTCTTGATCGCATTCATGTCTTCTCCTGATCGATTGCACATCCCACGATGGCATCGAAACATGTCGGTTACAACGATATCTTGGCGCCCATGGGCAAATTTTGTTGGCAGCGCTTCGTGCTTGAAGGCATCTGCTAAAGATAGCAAGGGACGAGCGATGATCCCATAGGGGTTTGCGACAGGCTGCCAGCAATAGGCCAAGCTTCAGTCGGGCTTCTTTTTTTCTGGCGCTGGCAGCAAAACAATGCGAGTACCTGCAAAGCGGTCGTGCAGGAATTGTCTGTCCGGATCAAAGAAGGCCCACAGCAGGCCCACACCAAAACACAGCAAGGACGGCCAGGCCAGCACGAAACGCATCAGCGCCTGCCCCATCAGAGGGCGCTTTCCAGTCTCCGTAACCAACTGCAGACGCCAGGTTTGCATGGCAAGCGTTTGACCGTGCCTGGTCCAGTACCAGACAAAGTAGGCACCTAGCACCGCAGTCAGATGAAGCCACAACAACCAGCCAGGTGCCGCGACCTCAACAAACATGCCAATCAGCACGTTGGGAATGACGAAAGTTGGTGCCAACACCCCGAGCACCAGCAAGGACTCGTAGAGCAGACTGGCGAAACGCCGCCGCACTCCAGCCAGTTCAACGATGGGCGCAGGCGGAGAAGTTGCGGTCAAAACGGTATCGGTAAGGTTCTTTATGGGTTTGCGTAGCATACGGTTTGTGGGCTTTTCCTTGACCGAACACCATGTGAGCGGTAACGTTCGGGGTTTGCTATTTTCGAGCGAGCGAGTCTGCAATGGTGTTGAGCGGAGCGGAGATTGTAGTTAGGTGTCTTCAGGAAGAAAAGGTCGAATACGTCTTCGGGTATCCCGGCGGTGCGGTTCTCTTCCTCTATGATGCACTGTTCAATCAGGAGGTGGTGCGTCATGTGCTGGTGCGTCACGAGCAGGCAGCGGTGCATGCGGCCGACGGCTACGCACGGTCGACCCAGTCGGTCGGTGTTGCCCTGGTTACCTCGGGGCCGGGCGCAACCAACGCGGTTACGGGTATCGCCACCGCCTTCTGCGACTCCATCCCGATGGTCATCATATCCGGTCAAGTGCCGACAGCGGCCATCGGCCAGGACGCCTTTCAGGAGGTCGACACGGTCGGCATTACCCGCCCCTGTGTCAAACACAACTTTCTGGTGCGCGACGTAAACGATATTGCGTCAACCATCAAGAAGGCCTTCCATCTGGCCAGAACCGGCCGGCCAGGCCCCGTACTTGTCGACATCCCCAAGGATGTCAGCATGCACAAGTGTGAATACGCCTATCCCGACAAGGTCGAGATGCGCTCCTACAACCCGGTGGTCAAAGGGCATCAGGGGCAGATCCGCAAAGCCGTGCAATTGCTGCTCGAAGCCAAGCGCCCGATGATCTACACCGGCGGTGGCGTCATCCTGTCGGATGCGGCAGAGCAACTCACCAGACTGACCCGTCTACTTGGTGCCCCTATCACCAACACCCTGATGGGTCTGGGCAGCTATCCGGCCAGTGACAGGCAGTATCTGGGCATGCCGGGCATGCATGGCACCTTCGAGGCCAACATGTCCATGCACTTCAGCGACGTCCTGCTGGCCGTCGGTGCACGCTTCGACGACCGCGTGATTGGCAATCCTGAGCACTTCTCGGCCGAACCACGCAAGATCATCCATATCGACATCGACCCGTCGTCCATTTCCAAGCGTGTCAAGGTCGACGTGCCCATAGTCGGCAATGTTCGCGATGTGCTCGATGAGATGATTCAGCAGATCGAAGCCGCCAACAGCCGCCCCAATCCTGACTCACTCGGGGCCTGGTGGAAACAGGTTGAGGAGTGGCGCAGCCGCGACTGTATGAAATACAAGAACTCGGACGAGATCATCAAGCCGCAGTTCGTTGTACAAAAGCTCTGGGAAGTTACCGGTGGTGATGCCTTCGTCACCTCTGATGTGGGTCAGCACCAGATGTGGGCTGCCCAGTATTACCGCTTCGATAAACCACGACGCTGGCTCAACTCCGGCGGCTTGGGCACCATGGGGGTTGGGCTGCCCTACGCTATGGGCGCGCAACTGGCGCATCCGGGCGCCCAGGTGGCCTGCGTCACCGGCGAGGCATCCATCCAGATGTGCATCCAGGAGCTATCCACCTGCAAGCAGTTCCGTCTGCCCATCAAAATCTGCAACCTCAACAACCGCTATCTGGGCATGGTTCGCCAGTGGCAGCAGTTGTTCCATGGCGGGCGTTACTCCGAGTCATACATGGACTCACTCCCCGACTTTGCCAAGCTGGCCGAATCCTATGGCCATGTCGGCCTGCGTGTGGATAAGCCTAGCGATGTTGAGCCTGCCTTGCGCGAGGCGTTCAGCCGCAAGAATGATCTGGTGTTTCTTGACTTCCAGGTGGACCAGACTGAAAACGTTTACCCAATGGTTCAGGGCGGAAAGGGTCTGACCGAGATGATCCTGTCGGCCGAAGACCTCTGATTCCATCTGCTCACGGCAAGTATCTGCCAGACTAACCAACGAGTGCTTTATGAGACACGTGATTTCCCTGCTGATCGAGAACGAGTCCGGTGCCCTGTCGCGCGTCTCCGGCCTGTTCTCGGCCCGCGGTTACAATATTGAATCGCTCACCGTCGCGCCGACCGAGGACCCGTCAATGTCGCGGATGACCATAGTTACCATTGGTTCCGACGACATCATCGAGCAGATCACCAAACAACTGAACAAACTGATAGAAGTCATCAAGGTGGTCGATATTTCCGAGTCTGCCCACGTCGAGCGTGAGCTCATGCTGGTCAAGCTTCGCGCCATTGGCAAGGACCGCGAGGAACTCAAGCGCACAGCCGACATTTTCCGTGCGCGCATCATCGACGTCACAGATACATCATATGTTGTCGAACTCACCGGCAACCAGCAAAAGCTCGACGCCTTTCTCAGCGCCATCGATCGTGAGCTGATTCTCGAAACCGTGCGTTCGGGCATCACCGGCATTGGTCGCGGAGACCGGGTGCTCAAGCTCTGAACCTGTCGTGCGGAGCAATTCTGCTTCGACGCCAAATCCACCATCAAAAAACCACACGCAAGAGGAAACCATGAAGGTTTATTACGACAAGGACGCTGATCTCTCCCTCATCAAGGGCAAACAAGTCACCATCGTTGGCTACGGCTCGCAAGGCCATGCCCACGCTCAGAACCTGAACGAATCCGGCGTCAACGTCACTGTCGGCCTGCGCAAGGGTGGCGCCTCCTGGTCCAAGGCTGAAGCAGCCGGCCTCAAGGTAGCCGAGATCGCTGATGCGGTTGCCAGCGCCGACCTGGTCATGATTCTGCTGCCCGACGAGAACATCCCGCAGGTTTACAAGGACGACATCGAACCCAACATCAAGCAAGGCGCCACGCTGGCCTTTGCGCATGGCTTCAATGTGCATTACAACCAGGTCGTGCCGCGCGCTGACCTCGACGTGATCATGGTCGCCCCCAAGGGCCCCGGCCACACGGTTCGCTCCGAATACCTCAAGGGTGGTGGCGTGCCAACCCTGATTGCCATTCACCAGGACGTCTCCGGCAAGGCCCGTGACATCGCCCTGTCCTACTCCGCAGCCAATGGCGGCACCAAGGGTGGCGTGATCGAAACCAACTTCCGCGAAGAAACCGAAACCGACCTGTTCGGCGAACAGGCCGTGCTGTGCGGCGGCGCTGTCGAGCTGGTAAAGATGGGCTTCGAGACCCTGACAGAAGCTGGCTACGCCCCTGAAATGGCCTACTTCGAGTGCCTGCATGAGCTCAAGCTGATCGTCGACCTGATGTACGAGGGCGGCATCGCCAACATGAACTACTCGATTTCCAACAATGCGGAGTATGGCGAGTACGTGACCGGTCCCGAGGTCATCAACGAGGAGTCGCGCAAGGCCATGCGCGCTGCTCTCAAGCGTATCCAGACTGGTGAATACGCCAAGATGTTCATTCAAGAAGGCAAGACAAACTATCCTTCCATGACTGCCCGTCGTCGTCTCAACGCAGCCCACGACATCGAAATCGTCGGCACACAACTGCGTCAGATGATGCCCTGGATCAGCAAGAACAAGCTGGTAGATCAGTCCAAGAACTGATCGCTCAGGCGGACAGCTTGCAAATGCAACGGGCCTCGCTAGAGGCCCGTTGCTGCTTTCGGGAACGACGGATTCACTGTGTCCAAACTGATTGCCCGGCAGTTAAGCACATAAAGCGCAATGCGTTAGAATCAGCAATCTACCAACCGGATTGAACTCCATGACCCTGATCCCGCCAGAAAGACCCCGCCGCGGCATCTACATTCTGCCCAACCTGTTCACCACAGGGGCATTGTTCGCCGGATTTTTCGCTATCGTCCAGGCCATGCACACAAACTTTGAAATGGCCGCAGTGGCCATATTCATCGCCATGGTCCTTGACGGCCTGGATGGACGCGTGGCACGAATGACCAACACCCAGAGTGAGTTCGGCGCACAGTATGACTCGCTGGCTGACATGGTTTCCTTTGGGGCAGCGCCTGCGCTGGTGATGTATGAGTGGGCCTTGCGCGACCTCGGAAAACTCGGCTGGATCGCCGCCTTTATCTACTGCGCTGGTGCGGCCCTGCGACTGGCCCGTTTCAACACGACCATCTCGTCCATAGACAAGCGCTATTTTCAGGGTTTGCCGAGTCCTGCGGCCGCGGCGCTGATAGCGGGCCTGGTATGGGTTTCCATTGACTCCGATATTGATGGCGCCGACATGGTTTGGCCGGCACTGCTGTTGACCGTGTTTGCCGGGCTGACCATGGTCAGCAATGTGCTGTTCTGGAGCGGCAAGGATATCAACCTGCGCAAGAGCGTTCCCTTCATTGTCGTGATTGCGGTCGTACTGGTGTTTGCGCTGGTGTCAACCTATCCACCGGGTGTGTTGTTCGCGCTCTTTCTTGCCTATTCCTTGTCCGGCTACATTATCTGGTCATGGAGATGGTTGCGACGCCGTCGCCATCACGCTCACACCCACGACGAGACGGCGCAAACCAGAAATAACGATAAAGATTCCTGACCACGGAGACAGTCATGACAAAAGAACTGATCATATTCGATACCACCTTGCGCGATGGCGAACAAAGCCCGGGCGCATCCATGACTCGCGATGAAAAATTGCGCATTGCCCGACAACTTGAGCGCATGCGCGTCAACGTCATCGAGGCAGGCTTTCCGGCAGCCTCCAACGGCGACTTTGAAGCAGTCCGCGCGATTGCAGAAAACATCAAGGAGTCCACGGTTTGTGGTCTGGCCCGCGCCAACGAAAAAGACATAACCCGGGCTGGAGAAGCCATTCGTCCTGCTGCCAGCGGACGTATCCACACCTTTATCGCCACCAGCCCCATCCACATGGAAAAAAAGCTGCGCATGACACCCGATGAAGTGGTGGCACAGGCAGTAAAGGCGATAGGCTGGGCTCGTGCTTACACTGACGACATAGAGTTTTCAGCAGAAGATGCCGGTCGTTCAGAAATCGACTTCCTGTGCCGGATTTTCGATGAAGTCATCAAAGCCGGCGCAAAGACCATCAATGTGCCCGACACCGTCGGTTACAACGTGCCGCAACAGCTTGCCGACACCATACGCGCCCTGATCGAGCGTGTGCCCAACTCCGACAAGGTAGTCTGGTCAGTTCATTGTCACAATGATCTCGGTCTGGCTGTCGCCAACTCACTGTCTGCCGTTCTGGCAGGCGCCCGTCAGGTTGAATGCACCATTAACGGCCTTGGCGAACGGGCCGGCAATGCCGCGCTGGAGAAAATCGTCATGGCGGTGCGCACCCGCCGCGATGTCTTCCAGTGCGACACGCGAATCGACGCCACGCAGATCGTACCGGCCTCCAAGATAGTCTCCGGCATCACCGGTTTTCCGGTACAGCCCAACAAGGCAATCGTTGGTGCCAACGCCTTCTCTCACGAGTCCGGCATTCACCAGGACGGCGTACTCAAGCACCGCGAAACCTATGAGATCATGCGCGCAGAAGACGTTGGCTGGGGCGCCAACAAGCTTGTACTTGGCAAACATTCGGGACGCAACGCCTTCCGCGCCAGACTGCAGGAGCTCGGCATTGTGGTTGAATCTGAAGACCACCTTAACCATGCCTTTGCATGCTTCAAGGAGCTTGCCGACAAAAAGCACGAAGTCTTCGATGAAGACCTTCATGCCTTGATGAGCGACGAGATCGTCACCCCCGCAATCGAGCATTTCCGCCTGCTCTCCACACGCTTTCATTCCGAGACCGGAGAGCACCCCGAGGCCACGTTGACCATTGCGGTCGGAGGCACCGAAAACCGGGTATGCGCTACCGGTTCAGGACCAGTCGACGCCACTTTCCGTGCGATAGAATCCATTGCATCAAGCGGAAGCGAGTTATTGCTGTACTCGGTGAATGCCATCACCACCGGCACCGATGCGCAAGGCGAGGTTACCGTGCGCCTCACTCGAGACGGCAGGATCGTCAACGGCCAGGGCGCAGACACCGACATCATCGTGGCATCGGCCAAGGCCTATCTCAACGCACTCAACAAGCTTCATGCCAACCTGGAGCGGGTTAATCCGCAGGTTTGACCCCGCTTTGTTGTGCCGAGCGAAATAGCCGCCGACTTCCTCACCCCCGCCACGCAGCGCTGGGGTGAGGAACACGCCTTACAAAACAAAGTCAAGAAGCTGCGTCGCTCGCTTTGGCCTGACGCGACGGCGCGGTGGCGCGGGCATACAGCAACACAGTGACAAACAGCGCGGCTGACAGCAAGGCCTCAATGAGGGCCAGGGTGCCCATCAGACCGGCGTCGTTGGTGCGCACCACCCCCTCGGTAAAGTAGAGCAGCACCAGCATGGACAGCCACTGGTAGGTGTAGCGACGCCCCTTGAGCACGCCGAACACCGCGAACAACAAAGGAAGGGCCTTCAGGGTCATCCACGAACCCTCGGGACGCAAGGGCGCAAGCCAGCCTTCCCACAACACACACAACACGATCAGCCCAATCAGTAGCACGCTGGAGAGATTCGCCA
>DAIMZH010000042.1:0-10071 GCA_036734105.1 Azoarcus sp.
GGCGTCGGCGTTCTCGATGTCGACGTAGCAGCCCATCGGCTCGTCCATGCCGAAGGTGCGCATGAAGCCGGCCACGGCCGAAGCCATGCAGTGGCGCGCGTTGGGGTCGATGTTGTTGGTGCGAAAGCCGGCCTTGTGCAGCTTGGAGGCGGCATAGCCCTCCCACACCGTCCACTGGCCGGAACCGAACATGCCCACCGAGCGCGGGCCATGTTCCTTGAGCGCAGCTTTCCATTTTTCGGCCATGATGTCGAAGGCTTCATCCCACGACACCGGGACAAACTCGCCGTCCTTGGCATATTGCCCGCCGCGCTTGCGCAGCAGCGGCTGAGTCAGGCGGTCGCCGCCGTACATGATCTTGGACAGAAAATAGCCCTTGATGCAGTTCAGGCCACGATTGACCGGGGAGTCCGGGTCGCCCTGGGTAGCCACCACACGGTCATTTTGCACACCAACCAGCACCGAACAGCCAACACCGCAAAAACGGCAGGCTGCCTTGTCCCAGCGCACACGGGTGGTCGGGGAGCCGGCCTGCTGGGCCTGGGCCACAACCGGAATGCCGATACCGGCAGTGGCCGCAGCCGCTGCAACCGCATTCGTCTTGATGAAATCACGTCGATTCATGCTCATTTTCATGCCTCCTGTAATTCGAGACCTTCGTCGGTGTATTCGTAAGCGAGCGTGATGCTCAGCACATGTTTTTCGAGGTTGACTGCGAGAATCGAGTCGGTGACCGAGTAACCCTCACCGTCCTCCACTGTCACGACCAGTCGGCCCAGCTCGGTCGATTCACCATGCAGTTCCACGCCGGGAATGGCCTGCAGGGCTTCCCGCAACTCGGGGAAGTGCTCGGGTTTGGCCTTGATGACCAGGCTTGCAATCTTCATTGATCCCTCTCCATCGCAATCGCCCCGACCGGACAAGGGGCAAAACATGCGCCGCAACCAGTGCAACGCTCAATTTCCAGCTCAGGCCGGGCAATACCACCGAGACGCGGACGGAACCGGATCGCTCCCTCCCCACAACTCTCGCCACACACCCGGCATTCAACGCCGTGAAGCGCCAGACAAGCCGCGCCAATCACCGCACGCAAGGACCAGGCAGACTCAAGCTCGTGCGTCAGGGCAGCGGGTTCGCAAGCAACCACGCAGTCGCCGCAGAAGGTGCATTCGCCCGCCGAAAAATCGACCTTGGGATACGCGCCATCGCCCGGATTAATCACCTTTGTGGGGCAAGCGCTGACACAATCGCCACAGCGCGTGCACAGGGATTCGAAACGCCCTGCCTCAACCGCCCACGGGGGGCGGATGTCATTACAGTCAGAGCGAATGCGACCTCGCAAGAAGCCGCGACGTGATGCTTGCATGAGTGTTGCCGGTTTCAGGGTGAGTGAATTGCCTTTCTTTAGGGGCATTTCAAACCGTTACGGCATCAGGGGCATTGACAGGCGTCAAGTTGCGAATTGCTCGCAACTACTGCGGTACGTTATCCCGCAAAATATGGATCTCGACAAATCGATACCGAGTTGTGCAATTGTGCGCCTGGAGATAGTCGTCGATACAAACATCTTTTTGTCTGTCGCGCTGAACGAGCCGGAGAGAAGCCGGATCATTCATCTGACAACTGACATGTTGATCAGTGCGCCGGATATCTTGCCCTACGAAGTCGGCAATGCGCTGTCGGCGCTGATCAAGCGAAAACGACTGACAGCCGAAGAGGCGCTTCAGGCTTACAAGGCTGTCGACCTGATTCCGGTTCGCTTGTTAAGCGTTGACATCGCCGCGTCTCTGCAGATTGCGTTCGAGTATGACGTCTATACTTATGATGCATACTTTTTGCAGTGCGCCAGAGTCTACACCTTACCGCTGCTGACGCTGGACAAGCGTATGAAGCAGGTTGCGCGGGAACTCGACCTGCGCGTAATGGATCTGGAGTAACGTCGTGAAAGTATTTACTTATTCCGAAGCAAGACAGAATCTTTCCAGGCTACTCTCCATGGCACTGAAGGAAGAGGTCGAAATCCGCCGCAAGGACGGCAGCGTTTTTGTATTGACTTCGAAACGCGGCAAAACCCGGTCTCCATTTGATGTGCCGGGGTTGACAACAGCAGCCACAACAGACGACATCATCGACGCAGTCCGAGCGTCACGGCAGCGCTGCTGATGAAGGTCGTGCCGCCAGCACTGAACCCGCCAGGGCACTGAATAAACCCGGACAAGCTTGATGCTGCCCCTCGGGGCAGCAAGGCAGCACTTGCCGCTGGTCAAATCAACCCTCTTCGTCGTCCACCATGTCAATAATGGCACCAACGATGTCATTCATGGTCAGGATACCGGCAAGTTCATTGGCTGCGGTTACCAGCACGCGCCTGATGCCCATGTTAACCATCAGGCTGGCGGCATACTTCACATCGAGTTCACGTGACACGGTGATCGCAGGCTTGTCGCACAGATCATAGACATTGATCAGATCAATATCGCCCTCTTCGGCGACGATGGTCTTGAGAATGTTGTGGTAAGTGATGATGCCATAGGCGTCATGCGGCCCCTGCTTCAGCACCACCAGCGACTTCACTTCATGCTGCTTCATCAGTCGCATGGCGTCGCGGATCGTGGCAAAGGGAGAAACCGTCGCCACATCCTTCACCATGATGTCTTTCACCAGCATTGCCGTCTCCTAGATGTCGTTCCTGATTCGTTCTTCAAACTGTTCGATCTGGCCATGATCTATGCCTGCTATGTGCTCCAGCGCCAGCGTAAAGACAACACCATGCGTAGTATTGGTCAGATCAAGCTCACGCTTGAGGCTCTTGAGCACCGTCAGCGACAGCTTTTTTTCCAGCACCATGACCAGCACTGACTGACTACCCTCGTAGGTGAGCCCGAAAAAGGTTTTCTTTTCCTTAGCGCCCATACCTCGTGCATCCAGAATGGTCATTCCGCCTGCACCCGCCCGCTTGGCGACCTCAATTGCCTGCTCCTCAAGATCCTCAGCGAGGATCGCGACAAGTACCGAAAATTTCACGATGTTTCTCCAGCCGGTTTCAACCGCTCAACATAAATCGCATACAGCATCACGGTCACGATAGGAAAAATGGAGGCAAACGCGATCAGGCCAAAGCCATCGATCAGCACGTTTCTCCCCTCTATGTGGGTTGCCAGGCCAATGCCTAGCGCGGTGACCAGCGGCACCGTCACCTCGGACGTGGTGACACCACCAAGGTCAAATGCCAGCGGCACAATATATTTGGGTGCCAGCCAGGTCAGCATGATAACCAACGCATAGCCTCCCATGATGTAGTAGTGAATCGAATCCCCTGTAATGATTCGATGCACCCCTATGGTGATACCGATCGCCACCCCAAACGCGACCAATACCCGGATATGGTTGCCATCCAGCCGCCCCTTGCCAGCCTCCTCGGCTTTCTGACCAATCGCAATCAACGCGGGCTCGGCCATAGTGGTGGCAAAACCAATGGCAAAGGCAAACAGATAAACCCACAGAAAGGTATCCAGCCTGACCAGTTGCTCTGCCATACTGCGCCCAACTGGAAACAGACCGAGCTTGAGCCCGATCACAAAGGCATACAGACCAACAATGACCATGAGAAAACCACCCATCACCTTGTGCAGGTGTGCAATGGGTTTGCGGATGACCACATACTGAAAGAACAGAATGACCAGAATGATGGGGGCGACATCGCGGAACATGGTCAGCAAATCCCCCACCATGCCAAGCAGTGACGACACCACGCCGCCTTTCACGCCAGCATCAGACTCAATCACCGCTGCCGACACATAGGCAATCTCAGGGGCCTCGCCAAAGGTGTACACCACAATGCCGTAGAGTTGCACCGAAATCATCGGCACCATCACCGCCAGCGCCACCAGACCAAAGCCGTGCATCAAAGCATTGCGACCCTTGATGGACACAGCCAGGCCAATGCCCAGCGCGGCAATCAGCGGCACGGTGACGATATTGGTGGTCACGCCGCCCGAATCATAGGCCAGACCGACGATCTCCTCTGGCGCAAAAAAGGTGACGAACACCACCAGCAGGTAGCCAACAATCATGTACCAGTGCAGCGAATGTCCCAGCAGCGTGCGAACCACCCCGAGCGCGACCACAGCACCTACCGAGCCTGCCACCAGCAGGCGCAAGGTAAAAGCGTTCACCCGCCCTTCGCTGATCATCTCTGCCTGACTCGCCACCGCAATGAGCGCCGGTTCGGCAATGACCGCCGAAAAGCCAAGACAAAACCCGAATGCCATCAACAAGGGTAAGGAGCCACGACGAGCAAAGGCGTTGGACAAGTTCTTGCCAATCGGGAAGATACCGAGCTCCAGCCCCTGCAGAAACAGCGCCACGCCAAGCACCACAACCAGCAAGCCGATCACCATGGTGAGCAACCCATCGGGCACCGTACGCAGCACCACCGCCTGGAAAAAGGCGACGACCAGCACAATCGGCATCAGATTGCGGAACGAGTGCTGCAAGATATGCAGGAATTCCCTCAGGCTATTCATACTGCACCCGCCCCGATTTTACGGTTGGAGAACTCTCCCGCAACACACTGCGATAAAGACATTGCCTGAGATCATCCTCTAGTGAATGCGCAGTTCAAGCATAACCGATACCAAGGCCAAAGACACCATCACCCGGTAATTGCTGCAGCCTCGGAAACAAATCGCAAAACAAGCGGTTTGCTGGTCAAGCCCGCTTACCGCAGAATGCACAACCTGCTCTCATGGCTGCTCGTTCAATGCCTAAATCCACCCGCTCCGAACACCACTCGACCAACTGGCTTGACGCGCTCGCGGTTTATCGCCATCCCCGCGTCGTCGGCATGCTGTTTCTCGGGTTCTCGGCCGGGTTGCCACTGCTCTTGGTCGGCGGCACCTTCACCGCCTGGCTGCGCGACCTTGGCGTGGACTTGGCCGCAATCGGCTTTCTGAGCTGGGTCGGCATGGCCCACAGCATCAAGATATTCTGGGCACCAGTCGTGGACCGACTCGCCCTGCCCGGTCTCACCCGCCTGTTTGGCCGTCGGCGCTCGTGGATGCTCGCCGCTCAGGCCACCATTGCGCTGGCGCTGACCGGCATCGCCCTCACTGATCCCCGCGAAGCGCTATGGCTAGTCGCAGTGTTTGCCGTGCTGGCCGCGTTTGGTTCGGCAACGCAGGACATCGCCATCGACGCCTACCGCATTGAGGCGGTGTCGCGCGACAGACAGGGAGCCATGGCAGCCAGCTATGTATTTGGCTACCGCATTGCGCTGCTCGCCGCCGGTGCCGGTGCACTACACCTGGCCCAGAGCGGCGGCTGGAGTGTCGCCTATGGCGCCATGGCTGCCCTGATGGCAGTCGGCGTGCTCACCACGCTGATCATACGTGAGCCAGAAGTCGAAGTAGATGAAAGCACCCGCAAGCTTGAACAGCGTGTGGTCGATTACCTGGACCGCACCCAGCACCGGGGCTGGCGACGCGACCTCACCGCCTGGTTCATTGGCGCGGTGGTCTGCCCGTTTGCCGACTTCATACAGCGTTTCGGTTTTTCCGCGCTGCTCATCCTGTTGTTCATCGGCACCTTCCGCATCTCTGACATCTTCATGGGTGTGATGGCTAACCCGTTCTATCTGGATCTCGGCTTCAGCAAGGCGCAGATCGCCAACATTGCTGCCGCCTTCGGGCTGGCGATGACGCTCACCGGTGCGGCCATTGGCGGGCTGCTGGTGGCCCGTTTCGGCATCATGCGGGTGCTCATCTTCAGCGCCTTTCTGGCCCCGATCACCAACCTTACCTTTTCCTGGCTGGCCACGCTGGGGCCGCAGCAATACGGCCTGGTGATCGCCATCATGGCCGACAACATCAGTGGCGGCATTGCCATCTCGGTGTTCATCGCCTACCTGTCCAGCCTCACCAACACCGCCTACACCGCCACTCAATACGCGCTGTTCAGTTCCATCATGACGCTACCCGGACAGTTTCTGGCCGGCTTTACCGGCGTGCTCGTCGAGCACATCGACTGGATGTGGTTCTTCATCTCCTCTGCGCTGATCGGCCTCCCTGCCATCGTGCTGGCCTTTGTGCTCGCCCGCATCGCCAACCCGGACCACATCTCAAGGCCGGGACGACCGGCTCAGCCGGTGCAGGAACTGGCCTCGTAGCCTGCCGCAGGGAAGCGCGTGCCGTGAATCAGATCACAGCGCGAGGTGCCGTCAGGCAGTGCCCGTAACGAACAGCCTTGCGAGCACCACGCCACCAAGCCATATGGCCGGGCAGCAAGTCACTTCTTGTGTACGTCTGCTGTGCCGGTGTTAGCATCCCGGGTTTAGACTTGAACCTCAGCCATGTCACGCTCGCGCAGTGCAGTTGAATTGAAGCCCCTCACCGTCGAGCTCTTCCGCGATGCCTTCAACCGGGCAAGCTACCAACGCGGCATTGCTTACGCAACAGAAGGCCGAGCAACAGTTTCGGGCGTCTTCAGCGACGAAGAATATCTTGAGATCAGGGGTCAATGCCTTGGGAGCGGCAGATCGAGATACCAGACCTCCGTGTACATCAGCCTCTCGGACGACGGTCTCCCGGTGTACGAAGATAGCGTGTGCACTTGTCCAGTCGGTGTCGACTGCAAGCACGCAGTCGCGCTGCTACTGATTTTTGCGCAACGCTACGCCCACCTCGAAGCATCTGGCGACGACACTGGGCACACTGGCAATGCAGTGGCGACCTCCCCAGCCGCGCCCAGTCTGCAAGCCGAAACACGCGCCTGGCTGGAACTCTTCGACCAAACAGAGGCTGGCGCGGCAGACAGCGGAACAGGCGATGCATCATCCCCGTTCATTGTGTATCTCTTCCACCCGGACCGCATTCCGAGTTTATCGCTTGGCAAGAGCAAACTCCTGAAGCGCGGCGGTGTCAGCAAACCCGTCGGCTTTACGCCACAGGCAGGCGACCTGCATGAACCTACGCGACGCGACTTCGTCCGCCCGGATGATGCCCTGCCACTGCAGTTGTTTCTTGGTTTGCAAGCTGATCCGTATGCCTACTCTGCCTATTACGGCGCGCGCAAGGAGGTGTCGATCATCGAGGAAGGTGGGCATGTTCTGATTGAACACGCAGCACGCACCGGACGGCTTTATGTGCTTGACGACATGGCAAAACCGCTGACCCTGAAAGACCGGCAGTGCAGGCTTGAGTGGCGCAGCGATGAACGCGGACTGCAACAACTGAGCTTTGATCTGCCCAGGCAGGTGTGGGTGTTGCCCACCTGGCCTCCGTGTTATTTCGACCCCGAGGAGCACACCATTGGCCCGCTGGATACCCAGGTTCCACCCGACATACTCAAAAAATTGATTCAAGCGCCGGCACTGGCCGAGCACGAGGCTGCCACTGTACGCGCCAAGCTGGCCGAGCTTGCCAAGCGCGCGGCGATCGAACTCCCGCTGCCCAGCGCGGCAGAACCCGAACGACCGGCAGCCCCGCCCACTGCCACGCTGACCCTCACCACTGGTAGATTCATGCATGAGGCCGCCAGCAGCCTGTTTGACGAATACCCCATCGCCCGGCTGGTTTTTGACTACTCGGAAGGGGTCAGCGTCGGCGGCAGTGAACAGCCAGAACCCTTGGCCACCTTCAAACAGCAGGGCGAAAAGCGCGTGCTGCGGCGCGACCTAGACAGCGAGCGGGCGGTGTGGGCGCGACTGCAATCGCTCGGACTCGAAAGCCGTCTGCGGCGCCTGCCACGCTATACCTGGCTGAACGGCAGCGGCGACTGTCTGCTGAGTAGCCCGCTGGATACCCGTGGCTGGATCACGCTGCTTGACGGCGGGCTGGCCGAGCTGGAGGCCGAAGGCATACGCATCGAATACGCAGACGACTTTCCGTTGCAGATTGCACAGCCGGATGACTGGTTCGTAGCGCTGGAAGAAGGCAGCGAGAGCGACTGGTTCGATCTGGACCTGGGGGTGCTGATAGACGGACAACGCATCAGCCTGGTGCCACCGTTGCTGAATCTGCTGCGTGAACAACCCGCCATTCTGCAACGCATCAACACCCTGCCCGACACCGAGCGCCTGCCATTGCCTCTGGACGAGAAACGTTTTCTGCCGGTACCTATTCCCCGTCTCAAAGCCTGGCTGCGTCCACTGCTTGAGTTTCTTGATGACGACCGCCCCCGGCTGTCGCGCTACCATGCTGCGGCGCTGGCCGAACTGGGAGAGCACGATGCCGAGTGGTTGGGCGGCGATGCGTTACGTCAGCTCGGCGAAAAGCTCAGAAACTTCGCGGGCATTACCGAAACCCAGCCTGCACCGCAATTTGGCGCAGACCTGCGGCCTTATCAGCAAACCGGCCTGAGCTGGCTGCAATTTCTGCGCGAATATGGCTTCGCCGGCATTCTGGCGGACGACATGGGCCTGGGCAAAACCGTGCAGACGCTCGCCCACATTCAGCTCGAAAAAGCCTCCGGGCGGGCAGACCGGCCCACCCTGGTCATCGCGCCCACCAGCCTGTTGCCCAACTGGGCAGCCGAAGCGCGACAGTTTGCGCCAGACCTCAAGCTAGTCACCCTGCATGGACCGGACCGAGCCCAGCACTTCGACACCATGACCAGCGCTGACCTGATCCTGACCACTTACCCCTTGCTGGTGCGTGACCGTGAAGTGCTCACCGCCTGCGAATATCACCTGCTGGTGCTGGACGAAGCGCAGTTCATCAAAAACCCCAAGGCCCAGTCCCATGCAGCGGCGCGCCAACTGAAGGCACGGCACCGCCTGTCGCTCACTGGCACCCCACTGGAAAACCACCTCGGCGAACTGTGGGCGCAATTTGACTTCCTCATGCCCGGCATGCTCGGCACCAGCAAGCGGTTTAACGAAACCTTTCGCACTCCTATCGAAAAACACGCCGACAGCGACGCCCGTCAGCAGCTTGGCCGTCGTGTCGCCCCTTTCGTCCTGCGCCGCACCAAGGAACAAGTCCTCGCCGAACTCCCGCCGTGCACCGAGATCGTGCGCTGGATCGAGTTCGGTGACGCCCAGCGCGACCTGTACGAATCCCTGCGCATTGCCTTTGACAAAAAATTGCGCACCGCACTTGCGCTACAAGGCGTGGGGCGCAGCCAGATCATGATTCTGGACGCCCTGCTCAAACTGCGTCAGGTATGCTGCGATCCGCGTCTGGTCAAGCTCGGCAGCGCACAACAGCTAGGCACCCAGGGCATCAAGCACTCAGCCAAACTCACCGAACTGCTCAGCCTGGTCGAGGAGTTGCTCGACGAAGGTCGGCGCATTCTTCTGTTCTCGCAATTCACCAGCATGATAGGACTGATCGAAGCCGAATTCCGCAAACGCGGCTGGGGTTTTACCAAGCTCACCGGCCAGACACGCGACCGTGAGCAACCTGTGCGGGACTTTCAGGAAGGCCGGGTGCCCATCATGATGATCAGCCTCAAAGCCGGCGGCACTGGACTCAACCTGACCGCCGCCGACACCGTCATCCACTACGACCCATGGTGGAACCCAGCCGTCGAAGCCCAGGCTACCGCACGCGCCCACCGCATGGGCCAGGACAAACCGGTGTTCGTTTACAAGCTGCTGGGCAAAGGCACGGTCGAAGAAAAAATCCTCGCCTTGCAGTCACGCAAACGCGGGCTTTCCGACCAGTTGCTCGCTGGCAAGAATGACGAATCCGGCAGCCACCTGATCTCCGCCGACGACCTCGACGTGCTGTTCGAACCCTTGTCTGCAGTCTGACGTGGCGCTTTGGCGCAGCAAGCGCTTGCACCACCCGGATTTCGGTCAGATCACGATTGGCCAACCCTAATCATTTGTTTGGTAGCCTAGATGAAATGAAATGGAATCCGGGGTGCGGGGTTGGTGTTGGCTTGGGCCCCGGATTTCGCTGCGCTGCATCCGGGCTACGGGTGGGTGTGGTTGCTTGGGTGGATTTGGTGGTGAGCGTCGGGTTTTGTAGCCCGGATGAAATGAAATGGAATCCGGGGTGCGAGGGTGGTGGTGGCTTGGGCCCCGGATTTCGCTGCGCTGCATCCGGGCTACGGGTGGGTGTGGTT
>DAIMZH010000042.1:10171-29872 GCA_036734105.1 Azoarcus sp.
CGCTGCGCTGCATCCGGGCTACGGGTGGGTGTGGTTGCTTGGGTGGATTTGGTGGATTATGTGCGTTACTCACTCCGTGATCACCGTAACCACTGCGTTCCGCTCAATGTGCGCAGAATGCGGGGTTGGCCATCCACAATGCCGACTAGTTCGACGACGTTAGAGCTTTCGGTGTGCTTCAAGCGTTGCCTGCGGTTTTCACCGATGATGTCCACCTTGTAGCTCACCTGTGCCGTGCCGTCGGCCAGGGTTGTGGCGCTGAAACCCGACACCCGGTACTGGATGCGTTCGAAGACGCGGAAGCTGTTGATCAACACCTCTTCCACATCTCTCAGGTCGGCACCGTCGCCCCCCTGCCACTCCGGTCCCAGCAAGCGTAACAGCCCCCGCAAATCACCTTTGCCATAGGCGTTGATGAAGTCCTGGTAGAGCCGCTGAATCTGATCATTGCTGATGTGCACCACCGACTTGATGCTGGCTGCGTGGTCGCGGTGTGGCGTCAAAAGTCGTTCAATCTGATCCAGCAGACGCGTGATGGTAGTGCTGTCGCCGCGCGAATACGCGCCCTGAGGCTGCACCGCTGCGCGTAAAGCGTCAAACTCGCCAGATAGCGATGCCACGCGCAGTTTGTACTCTTCGCCAAAACCAAAGCCTTCGCGAGAGAGCATCAGGTGAAAGCCTTCGAGCCGTTCAATCAGCGCAGCACCGCTGGTGTAAGTCGGCTTTCCGGCCAATTCACGAATCCGCTGCTCGAGCAAGCGAAAACCACCCAGCATGTCGGCCATGCCCGGAAAGTCGTCGGGCAGACAGCTCAGCTCATTTTCATAGCGCTCGCGCAACCAGGCCAGTTGCCGGGTCAGCGAGTCGCGCTCTTCAGCATCAATACGCGGCTCCTTCAACATGCGCTCAGACCGGTTGAGCTCCATGTCGAGAATGCTCTTCAGCAGACGGGAACTTTCGCTGAGCCCCTGAAAGATGTCGCTGAGGTCACTCATCAGCGCAATGCCCAGCAGGTTGTTCAGGAAAGGGGTGACCGGATCATGCGGTGGAAAAGTGCCCTGCGCCCTCAAGCGCTCACGCGCATCAGCCACACGGCTGGCCATGGCGGCGACACGCTGATGCATGCCTTCGTCATTGACTTCACTCCAGTGCGACAAGGGCGGCTGGTTTATTCCCTTGCTCACCACAAAGCTGGCCGCACTCATCGCTGACGCCAAGGGGTTGAGCTCCACCGCCAAAGGCTGCAGACGATCCACTAACAGATCAATGCTGGCGCAGTGCTTTGGAGCCCCCTCAAGCTGCGCCCGCACCCAGTCACGATTGACGCTGAACTGGGGCGGAGATGTATGTTGCGCCGGCGTTTCGCGCAGCATGCCACTACTTGCCAAAGTGCGCAGACGCTTCAAGAAGGCGTCCCGTTTGCTGATATACGCGTCCAGCTCGCTCACCAGCGCGTCGGCCTGGTCAAGATACTGACTGGCAGCGCGCGCATAGGCTTTGCGCTGATCTTCCATTTCCTGGGCGATCTGGCGAACGCGGACAGGTAAACCTTCAGTGGCGGCATCATTCTCCTGACGGTTGTGTGACAAGCCGCCAAGATAGCCATTGAGCCGACGGGATTCGACGCGATGATAATCACTCAAGGCTTCGGGCAGATTGCGGTGCGTGCCAGTAAAAGGGCGGGGCGCGCTGCTCATTTCAGCGTCGATGGCAGTCTTCAGGTTTGTCAGGCGTGTCGCCTCCGCCTGCAAACGTTGTCTGGCTGTGGCATTGGTTGTATTCCGTATATCTTGGGCAAGACGTATCAATGCTTGCGAGATTTCACCAGAAGCCAAACGGTGCGCACTTGTCAGACTCTGCCAGACATGAATCTCGCTGCGCGGATCATGCGGGGGCTTGAGCGAATGTAAAAGCAACTCCTCCAGGCTCTGCCCCATTTGCGTTAAATGCTCGCCTCGTTCATCAATCTGGCGTTTTTCCAGGCTAAGCCAATCGTTTTGATAACTTCGGTAGTTTTCCAGCCTGTCACGGTCCGCGATGTCGTTACCGTAAGGGTATCGTGGGCGATCCTGATACGACTTGACCAGAGCGTCTCGCGCTTCTTTTTGCTTCCTGGCCATGGGCTCCAGTTGTTCGGCAAGCTCTTGATGCAACTCTTTTGCCTTGATTGCGTTCGCAGCCTGTTCAGCATAAGCGCCGCTTTCACTTTGCCAACTGGCCAGTTGGCTGCGAAAACGCGATACGGCTGCATCAATACCTGGTGCGACCGGGGCTGACGCACTTGAGGGTGCGCCTTGAAGGGCTTCTATTTGACGCTTGATGGCTTCGCGTTCGGTTTCATAGCGTGCGATTTCAGCGCGTAAACGTTGATACTCTGCTTGCGCTGCCTCAGTATCGCTTTTGATGCCGGACTCCCCCGCCTGCAAGCTTTGTGCGGCAAGATCGAGCTCGGCCACCCGGTTTTTGCGTTGCTCAATCTCGTCTGCGTTGGTGCGCAGGGTTTCCTCAATAGTGTCAGCAAGTGCGGAAAGACGCGCCTCGGCCCTGGCGGACAAGTCCAGCAGGACGCGTCCCTTGGCCAGAATGGTGGCGGTGCTGCCCTTCAAGTCTTTTTCTTCGCGCACACGAAGATAGCTCTGCCAGAATTCGACCGTTTGCCCGGAAATCTTGCCGAGCTCCTGCAGCTCAGGAATCACCGCCTGGCTGGAGTTGGAGATGCGCGTGAGCTGGCGTTTGTAGTACTCGTCACCGCCAGTCAAGGCCTGCTTCATGCCCTCGCCAGCCAGCTTGTCGGCAGCCCAGGTGACCAATTCAACAGCCTTGCCTCCCGATGTGGCAAACGCGGCCACTTCTTGCGCAGTGGCCAGACCCAGTGTGAGCAAGGTCTTGATCTCATTCTGCTTCTGTAGCAGACGCAACTGTTCGGTATAGGCTCTCAGCTCATCACGTGCACGCTTCACGTCACTGGTCTGCATCGACAGGTAATCCTGCATGCCTGTCAAATCAACCAGTTGATCAATCACACGCTGGCGTTCAGTGGCTATCTCACCAAGTTGTCGTGCCAGGTCTTCCTCTGACTGAACGCCGCGAACGCCTCGCCCTTCGTGAAACGCCGCCTCATAGCGCAGCAACTGCTCTACCCGCTCCACTTCGGCCAACTGCAGTTGCAGGGCCGCAAGCTGGCGGTTGCGTTCGACGTCCTGGCTAGCAAACACGGGTAAAGCAGCGAGCAAGCCCACAACAAATAACGCCGCTGAGAGTAAGTGTTTCATGACCGGTTCTCCTGGTTTCAAGCGCAAGTCAGACCCTCAGCGCAACCACTGCGTGCCACTGAGCGTGCGCAGGATGCGCGGCTGGCCATCGACAATGCCAACCAGCTCGACGACATTCGAGCTCTCGGTGTGCGTGAGTCTTTGCCTGCGGTTCTCGCCAACGATGTCGACCTTGTAGCTCACCTGCGCCGTGCCATCGGCCAGCACCGTAGCGTTAAAGCCTGACACCCGGTACTGGATGCGATCGAACACCCTGAAACTGTTGACCAACACTTCCTCGACACCGCGCAGGTCGGCACCGTCTCCGCCCTGCCATTGCGGCCCAAGCAGGCGCAACAACCCCCGCAGGTCACCCTTGCCGTAGGCGTTGATGAAGTCCTGGTAAAGACGCTGAATCTGCTCATTGCTGGGCCCGGACGGCTTTCGGTCGCGCGCCGCAAGCTCTCCGAGATAATGCAGATGGCCAGACAGGGCTAACGAAATGTCGTGAATGAGTTTGCCGAGCTGCTGCCTCTGTTCGTCAAACACAATGCCCTTGTTGGCCTCAAACCACTCGCTGTTGGCATGATAGGCTGCCTCGAACTGCCGCACCCCGGTGCGATAAGTCTCGCTCTCCGCCACGGGAAAGTTTCGGACTCGCTCATGCAGCGCGGCAAGTGCCTCTATTCTGGCGCTCACATCGACATAAACGGCTTTGGGCCCAATCTTGGCGATCATCTCCCGCAGGGCGTCGAGCTTGGGCTCCAGTTCCGACCGGAATTGATGCGTCATGTCGAAACAACCCAGCCTGAGCTCGATCTCCGCCTCAATACGGTCAGCCGAGCCCTTCACACCTGCAAGCCAATCGGCGGCGACCCGTTCAGCGGTCATTGCCTGACGAGCCTGTTGCTCTGCAATCGTGATCGAGGCGTCAATCTCGCTTCTGGCCTTCTGCAAACCCGACAGCAACTGCGGAAAATCCTGTACCAGCGTCAGGTTGTCGCCAGGCAAACGCGCCGCCAGACCGCTAATCGGATCTGAGGGAGGAAGCTGCTGATATGTCTGGCTCTGCTGCCACGCAGCATCCTGTTTTTCGGCAACGGCCTCCAGCTTACGATGCAACTGCGGCTCATTGAGCTCGGACCATATGGAAATCGGTAAGGACATGGTGCCAAAAACCGCCTGGGCGTGTGCCTGGTCTGCGCGCATTCTGAGCTGACTGAGCCTACCATCAGCCTCTAGCAACACCTCATGCACTCGCTCTACCCCGCGACAATCCCTGGGCGTCTGACCAAGCTCTCCGTCTATCCAACTGAAGTTGATACGATGGTCACGCGTAAGCACTCCAGCCCCAGCAAGACTATCAAGCTCCGTGCGCAAAGCCCGCATGCTCTGGTTGTAGGCGCTCAACCTGTCAGCCATATCATTCGCCGCCGCGACTGCACGCGCAGCATCCACCCTGAACCTGGCCTTTCTCAGCTCGCTCTGGCTCCGCGCTTCAGCCTCCATCGTCTCAAGCCCGTTTTCGTACCCAACCAGAACCTGAGCCTTCCAATCCAGTTGCTCGGCCAATTGATGCGTCAAAGTCGACGCATCGGCAGTGGCGCTCGAAACGACGTCAGCAACCGAGCCTGATAGCACTCGTCCATCCGACAGGGTCGTCTGCGCCTCAGTCAGAAATGGATTGGAAAACTGCCGCGCTGCGCGCCGCTTCAGCTCGGTATCCAGCGCCTTTAAATCCCGGGTTTCACCCTCCTCACGCAACGCCTCATCCAGCATGCGCCTGGCTCTTGTGTAGGCCAGCGAACGTTCGGTGCCGCGACGCTGAAACGACCCCTCGTCAAACGGCGGCGAACGCCAGTTCGCCACCAACCTGTCAGCCACGGCATCAAGTTGCTGCCTAACCTCACCGAGCAGCTTGACCTCTTTACGGTAAAGCTCTATTTCGGCCTTCCTGAGCTTGAGCATGTTGGCGATGCCCACCTCATCGGTGACACTTTCGGCAGGATAGACAGGCAAGCCTGCGAAATCTTTCAGATGGCGCTCCAACGCCTCTTGCAATGCCTTCTCGCTCTGCTTGTGAAAGCTGACTGCATCCGAAAATGTAGCAAGGTTGCCGATGGCATCCTGCACATGCCCCTCGAAGCCCGGAAGCTGATCGATGAAGGAGTCGTCCAGCGTCGCAAACACCTGAACAGCCTCACTGACACCCGACGCCGCCGGAGGTCGGCGAACGGCTGCATTGAGCGCATCGTGTGCAGACTTTGCCGCCTGATTCAGCGTGCCCAACTGCGCCACCAGCGCCTGCCGTTTTGCTGCTTGACCGCCAGCGGACATGTTGAACGCCTCTATGGCTGCGGCATCGACCTGCATGGCGGCGGCCAGGCCCTCGAGCTCGAGCTTGTACTCCTGCAACAGCGACAAACGTTGCTCGGCCTCAGTGCTGGCCTGATCGAGTTCGCGGTGCAGGCGAATCAGCGAGTCCTCGGCACGAAGAATGTGCTCTTGCAGAATGCGCCCTTTTCCCAGAATCAACCCGGTCGATCCGACAATATCCTTGTCCTCATACTTGTTCAGGTAGGCTCGCCACCCCTCCAGCGACAGTGAAGAAAGCTGTGCCAGCCGATCCATCTCGGGGCTCACCGCGGCGGCGGCGCCGGAGATTCCGGCGATCTTCTGATTTATGTATTCACGGCTGCCATCCAGCGTCCGCTTCATCAGCTCGCCAGACAACTTGTCGGCAGTCCAGGTCAGTATCTCGACCGGCTTGCCGGATGTCGTGGCAAATGCAGCGAGCTCCTGCGCCGTCTGCACACCCATGGACAAAGCCGTCTTGATGACGTTTATCTTGTGAATCTCGTTGACCCGGTCTGCGTAGCCCCGCAATTGCTGCAGCGCTCCCCGGATCTTGTCCTTTTGCCTGCTACTGAAGCGTGCGAGCTCGTTCAGATCCGTTTCGGCCGCTCTCATGGCCTCAATCTCGGCTCTGACCTCGTCGACGTTCTGCAAACCAGAAGGAGGGCTGCGAAAACCGGCAGTCAACTCGGCACGTTTGAGGCGTTCGAGCCTCTCATCCTCATCCAGGGCCTCGATTTCCGCCTCGACAGCGGCGATCTCGGCCAGAGCTTGCGCTAGCCTCGCCTCCAGAGCCGCAACCTCGGCGCTTTGCGCGAACGCCGGGAACGCTCCGCCAAGCAGAAGCCACAGCGACAACCCAATGCTGATCAGGCGATGCATGACTATTCTCCGACTGAGTTAGCGACTCTCCCGGCTTAGGCACCGCCTCTGCCAGACCACTTCACGCATTGAGCCGCGAACGGGGCGATGAGACTTGTCGTTAGTCATCGCCCCGCGCTCAAAACCACCACAGGCAGATCAGTTAAAAGTTTGGCGTGCCATTACGTTGACGCTTGTACTGGAACACCCAAGGCCCACCCGGGATGGGTCCGCTGGACAGTCTGACCACCGCATAGGTGCCATCGACCAGCTTGAAGGCATAAACCTTGCCAATGCCCAGGTCTTCCATTTCTGCTTCATGCTTGCCGCCCAGGACTTCAGGCACCGACTTCACCGCAGCCAGACTGGTCACACCATGCAGAATCTGACTCTCGATCACTTCATCTCCAACAAAGATGATGTTGGTCTCCGGCAGGAAGGAGTAGGCACCCATGCTGCTCACGATAGACCTCATGAGAAGCGAGAAAGCCTGATGAGACGCGACGGTGACAGCCCCTTCGTCAATCATGGACGACTGCCCCGGTTCAGTGGCGGTATCCTGCCCCTGCCCGGCCTTGCTGACGTTTCCATCCCTGTCGACCACGATCACTTCGGTGCCGACGGCTTCGCCGGTGACAAAGGTGGCGACGTTTTCCGGGTCGGACACACCGAATATCAGCGGTGCGGCCAGCTCGACAAGGCGGAAACCCTCTCCTTCCCTAACCAGCGTCACCGAGGTGTTGGCCTGATCACGCAGCACTTCTCCAGAGCGCACCGAACGTAGCTGGCGATTGAAGTTGAAGTAGATGGTCCATTTATTATCGAGCGAAGCCATACGCTGAATGGTTGGCCGTATACGAATACCGTCAAAGTAGCGGAAGTCGTTGCTCAGCGCGCTATCCAGTGCAGACAGGTTGCCGGCAAAGTCACGCGACACCAGATCCATGAAAGCACTGCGGTTACGCGCCATATAGTGTTCCAGCAAGGCCTCAAAAGCTTGCCGCGCCAGTGCGCGCCCATCTTCTCTGACCACCCGGAACTCAAAGGCATGGTCGCTCTCGTTGCTGACCTGCCCGGTAGTAGACAGGGCGCGAATACGGAAACGGTGGGTGTCTTCAACTCGCGGCGAAAACTCGAAGGCAAACATGCCACGGTCGTTCACCGGCACCTCGACCCAGCTCACGCCGTCGTCAAGGCTGGCCTCGACCCGGCCAATCGCACCCTGGCCCACCTCGGCCCGGCCACGCACGATAACCTTTCCGGAGTCCAACTCATCCAGGCTGAACTGCAGGCTACGCTCCACACGCAGGGCATTGACCTGGTTGAACAACAAGTCACTGAATACCGGCTCGCCAGCATCCGCACCAAAGCGCCACCACTGCGCCGATGCCGTCTGGCTAATCACCAAAAGCACCAGGAGCAGCGAGAAAACGATCAGGCCTCGGGCCTGGGAAAACAAGGATTTCATGACTCAGCTCCCGAACTCGAAGGGCACATCGGCCAAAAAGCGGATAAAGCGCTCGCGATAGTTTTTCGTGGTGTCGCCAAAACGGTAGTCAGCATAACCAGCCTCGGCACGGAAAGTGCCTCCACGCAGAAAATTGGGTCTGCTGTCCAGGCTAAGGTCAAAGCGTGTCTGACGGGCATTGTCCCCCCCCGGCACATTGTTGCTGACCTGGCGGTGCTCAAACCCGGCACCATAGGCCAAATCGGTCTGGGTCAGCAAACGCAGGTCCATGCGAACGCCGTTGGTGCGCACCATGCGTCCGCTGGTGGGGTCTTCGACTTCCTGGCGCTCAAGCGTCAGGAAGGGGCGTAGATCGTAACGCCCATCCATCAACATGTGACGGGAGTCGACGATGAAACGATAAAGAAAATCATCGTTGCTCTGGCGTGCGCCATCCTTGCGAGTGTTGAGCATGGCCTCCACCTCACCGCGCACCGATACCTCACCAAAACGGTCTGCAAGACTGAAAAACACCCGGTCGGACACCGTGCGGCTGCGCGGTGTGGAATCTACCGTCACCACGCGCTGACGCAGGCTGGTGGTGAACATCAAGGAGCGGCGGTCAAACAAACCGCGTGCATCCAGACCGATTTCCGGCACACGGGTGCGGGTGGTAGCGGCCTTGTCACCGTTGAGGTTGTCCCGCGACCAGTCGTAAGCAGCAAAGGCATTCCACACCGGCGTCAGGCGGTAGTCACCGCGCACGTAGTAGCGCAAACGGTCCACCGCAGCGCCGCCCGCCATGCTGTAAAAGTCGCTGCTGACCCGCTCGGTGCGCAAGCGCAAGCGCAGATTGCCCAGCGCGCCGTCGGCATTGAGCCGGTGGGCGCTGCCATTGAGGGTTTCGCGGTTGCCGGCGACATCTTGCTTGCGGGTTCTGGCATAGGCGTGCTCGCCGCTGAACCGGAAGCCACCGTCCATGCGGTATTCCCAGTCGAAGGCGGGAAGCGTCTGGCGGTAGGTGTCCTCTGTGGTGCGTGCCGGGTCGTTGTCCCGGTCTTTTGCCGACACCAGGTTGAAACCCAGGCGGTAGTTGTCACCAGCGGTCTGAAAACGCAGCCCAAGCGCGTTGCGGTCGATGGGCTCGTCGTCCACGCGCTGCCAAACGTGGTTCCAGCGTCCATGCAGCGAGCCCCCGACCACCCGCAGGTAGGATGCATCGCTCAGCGTGCGCTGATAACCCAGGCCCTTGATCGAGCGGTTGAAGGAATACTGCGACAAGGTTGCGTAGTAATCACCCAGCGTCAGGTGATTAGCGCTGTCATAGGCGACGAACTGGGCACGCTGCACCGACCAGGTTTGCGGGTCGTGACGTCGCGAATCGGTGTAGCGCACTACCCCGCTGAACTCGGTTGTCCAGTTCTCCCCCATCGGACGCCGCATGTCCACCTCGATGTCATGCAGCCAGTGTCCGCCCGGCTCCAGAATGCTGGACGCCCTCCCCGGCCCGGAGGTGTGGTGGTTCTCATACATGCTGCGCAGCCACACGGTGGTGGATCGTGCCGGAGCCTCATCAAAGGAGAAGTCGCCAAACTCCATGGATACCGGCCCGGGCTGTTGCGTGGCCAGCGAATCGGGCGGCGGCAAAGGCACAATGCTTGGTACACCGGCGCTACGGGTGGGCGCACTTTCCGCACGCGTTTGCCTCTGGTTGTCATCGGTCAAAACCGGCTCCTGCTGAGCCAGCGCAAGCGGCGACAGCGTGACGGCTTGCGCCATGGCAGCCAGCAGAACCCATCTTGTGGATTTCATCTTGGAGCGCTCCGTTAAACGTTCGTCTTATTGGTCTCATGTTTAACAGTTACACCAGGCTGCCTCCAGTCGCCAAAACTGTCATCCTTCGCCCAAGCCTGTCGTCCTCCGTGTCATCCTTTGCTTATAATCAAGCAGCTACTCCTTCTGCCAGAATTCGATGATTGATGTAATTTGTCACTAATCGGCACACACAGGTTTCGGAGAACCGTATCAGTCGCCTCACACTCACACGCGCCGACTTTCCGGCTATCGCCTGCTTCAGCCTCTTCGTGCTATGGCTGACCGCCTTTCCGATGGCCGGGCCACTGCTCCCGGCTGATGTCTCACTTGGCTGGTTTACGTGGCCACTGGCTGCCAGCTTTTTCGCGCTGGCGCTCACCAACCGCGCCCGGCTTTTCCCGGCGCTGCTCAAGCTGGCAATTCCTTGTTGCAGCATCATCACGCTGGCGGTCGCTCACGTGCCCACATCGAGCCTGCCTATGCTGCTGAGCCTGCTGGGCATTGCCGCCGCGCCGGTATCGATCTTTACCGGCATGTTGCTGAGACAGTCCGATCACCCTCTGCTGAACGCGGCCATAGGGCTGGCACTTGGCAATCTTGGCGTCGCCCTCTTGGCACAATTGCCGTTGCCGTCAGACGCGTGGCTGGCGCTGCTGGCCGGCAGTCTCACTGCGCTGCTGCTGGCACCGCGCGCGGCACCCGACAGCCTGCAAGGCGACACCCCGGGGCTGGGACACATACTACCCTTTGTTCTGTGTTTTCAACTGGTCAGCGGGCTGATGTATGCACGCATGCTGCCAGATTACGCCATCAGCACCGCATCCCCCGCCATTCAACTCATGGTTTATGCAGTCGCGGCGCTGCTGCTGGTTGGCGTGCTGCAAAAGTGGCGCATGATTGCAGCGCCCTTCGGCGTCATGGCGGCCTCGCTGGCCTATATCGTATGGGCACTGCATCCCTCAGCAGTCGGCGCAGTCAGCGCAACCCTGCTGATGATGCTTGCGGCGGCAGCCATAGATCTTTTCGTGCTGTCACGCGTGCTGGATTACCGCAATCAACTCCGCGCCTATGGGCTGGGGATTGGTACGCTGGTTCTGGGCATTGCGGTCGGCTCTTCACTCTCGCAGCTTGTCGAACCCTTGGCAAACCCATCTGCCATCGTGCTCGCCCTGCTGGCGCTGGGTGCATTGAACCTGTCGATGCTGACCCTGCTGCCATGGCGGCGCAACACACAAGCCCAGGCGACACCCGCAGCCGCTGGCCAAACCGCCGCCACACCGCCCGGGCAGCCAGACTGTCCGGTCATACCCGGCACGCTACGCGACAAGCTATCGGCACAGGAAAACCAGGTGCTCGACATCTTGCTAACCGAGCACACCTACAAAGAGATTGCGGCGCAAATGGGCATCTCCGAGTCGTCGGTCAAGACCTACGCTCAACGCATTTTTCGCAAGCTTGGCGTGGTGCGCAGGGGGCAACTGACCGAACATCTGACCAGACTGACGGCCAAACCCGGCACAGAGCACAAGCCAGAAGGCTGAAGGCTGACTGCCTTCAGCCCGGTTCCTTGTCCCCAGCCAACTGCAATGAACTCAACCAGGCCTGAGCCAGTTGATCAACACGCAGAGCAGTGTCGCCAGCGGCTCCGCCCCCCTGCTCCCGCCCCGGCACATGTCGATTGTGCCAGACCGCATAATCGACCACGCCCGATGGTGAGCCAAAGCGCGCATAAACCGTCGGCAGAATCGGCACATGGTCGCCATACCAGCACAGGCTGGCTGCTCGCGGCAGCGCATCCAGCGTCAGTCTCAAGTCAGCCACCATGCGGTCGGCGTTGCACAGATGGCGCAGATAGATGGTCAGGTCAGCACAGTCAGGCGGGGGGGCTTGGTTATACAGCTTTGCTGCGTCCTCCGGCTCCACTTGCTCCAGATGCAAAGGTCCATGGTTTTCCATGGTGATCACGAATACAAAAACCGGCCCATCCGCTGTGGCGAGCACCTGCTTGACCCTGTCAGTCAGTGCAGCATCGCTGACATAAGGGCCACAGCGCGTCGCCCCCTCAAACGAACGAATGTCGATGAATTCATCAAAACCCAGCGCAGGATAGACCTTGTCGCGCTGATAGAACGACACCGGGTACGGGTGAATACAGACTGCTCGATATCCAGCACGCTTGAGCCATTGCGCCAGCGAGGACACCGCCCAGCCACGCGCCACGGTCCGAAAAGGGTTGAAGCGATGCACGCCAAGATCAAGACTTTCGATGGCAGACAAAAAGCCGAACTCGGTTCTGACCGTGTTTGCCCCCCAGGCTGGCACTTGCAGCTTGCCGGATAACGCGGCGTCTGCCCTGAGCCGATCAAACTCGGCCAGCACCTCCGGGCGAATACCTGCAAACCAAGGGCGGGGGTCAAAAAACGACTCACTCTGCACCGCTACCAAGTGAGGCAACTTGGAATTGTTGGCATTGGGCAACTGTTGAGCAGCAAAGGCTGACACCGCTCTGGGGAGTGGACGCGCGGCCAGTGCATAACGCCACAAGGTCGCAAAAAGCCCCAGGCTCTGCACATCAGCGCGCGGCTCAAACCGGGCATCAGGCTGCTGTTGCATGCTCGACACCAGCAACGCCGCGCCAATGACAAACAGCACCAGCAGCGCCCCAAGCTGGCCGTTCAGAGACAGCCTTTGCAATGGCACTGGCTCACCCAGCAAGCCCACCGCCACCGCCACCACGGCAACGCACAGCGCCGCGACAAACTTGCCCCAACCCAGAAACGGGATATACAAACGCGGATGACGAATCGCTGCGGTGAGATAGCGAAAGTCCTGACTGGTGAAAGGCTCGGCCAGCGACTTGAACTTGGCGTTGTTGATCATCACCACCAGAAAGACAAACGACAGCACTGCAGCAGCCGCAAACCAGGGCCGCCCCAGCAGCGCAGTGAGCAGCGCATGCGCCACGCACCACAAACCTGCATGAGCAGCCCAGGCGCGCCAAGGTCTGCGCCAGTCGGGCACAGGCCGAACCAGCCGCTCGATGGCGCAAGCGCCAATCAAGCCGAAACAGCTCGCCCACATCACCGCGACAAAGCCGACATCCAGAGAAAACGCCGTCATTTTAGGGAACGCCGATCTGGCTGCAGAGACAGCAGGCGCAAGAAGAACGAGCCCACGCCAAAGGGCAACACTGACAACAAACGCATGCCCAGGGCCATATGCCACGGAAACGCAATAAAGGCCTGGTTGCGCTGCAAACCTTGCAGAATCCGGCTGGCCGCTTGCTCAGGCTTGATCATGTGCGGCCTTGGTCCAGGAAAGCGGTCGCTCAAGCCGGTGTCCACAAACCCCGGGCACACCACCGACACCTGTATGCCGACCGGTGCCAGCAGATCGCGCAGGGCTTCTCCGTAGGCTTTGACCGCCGCTTTGCTGGCGCTGTAGGCCGGGGTGAGGGCCATGCCCCGGAATGCCGCCAGCGAACCAACCAGCGCAATCTGCCCAGACCCCCGCCCGCGCATGCCCGGCTCCACTGCATACACCGAATTGACCACCCCATTCAGGTTGATGTCGAGCAAGTCCATACTCACCTGATGCGGTTCAAGCTGTCCGCCCTCGCCATAGGGCGCGGTGACACCAGCATTGGCAATCAGCAAGTCCACCGCGCCGTTGGCTTCAAAAGCTTGCACCCAGGCCGCCAGTGAGCCGAAATCAGTCACATTCAATTGCCCAAGCTCAACCGTGGCACCCTTGCTACGGCACACCTTGGCCACCGCTTCAAGCCTTTGGGCGTTGAGGCCAATCAGGCCCAGGCGCTGCCCCGGTTGCGCCAGCGCTTCGGCCAAGGCGCGACCAATGCCGGCGCTTGCGCCAGTGATGATGATGCCACCCATGACAGAACCACACTTGAAACCCATCACAACAGCCTCAGCTTGAAACGCTCTCGACCCACATCCTGCCACGCGTAGTAGCGACCTGCTGAAACATCTTGTGCCTGCCGCTGGGCGTGCACGCGATCAAAATCAGCCAGGGCTTGTGTGGCCATGCGCGCGCCCAGATCAAACAAAGCCGCATTGCTTGCCAACATACCGCTGGCAGATTCGGCAAGCGGCTGACGCAACAGAATATCCCCTTCATCCAGGCCCGCCGTAATCAGGTGCAGGCTGCCCCCCAGCGTGGTTGCCTTGCCAGCATGCAGCGCGAAGAACACCGGGTCCACGCCGCGCCAGTCCGGTAGCAGCGACGGATGAAAATTGACCGCTGCGCGTGTCGGCAAGGCCAGCACGGCCTCCCCCAGGCGCTGATTGAAGTGAAACGACAAGATGAAATCCGGCGCTTGGGCGACCAGCCATGCGCGGGCATGCGGGCTATTGATGTCGTTGCTGTGCAGCACCGGCACCCCACTCAGGCCGGTCATCGCCGTCGGCGGTGCACTCAGGCCAAGGCGACGCGGCAGCCACCACGCCACATAGGCCTGATACAGCGCATAAGGCACCCCCACCCTGCCAACAAAGCCAGCCAGATCACGCCACATCGAGCGCCCCCGCCACAGATAGCTGGACGACAACACCAGCCCAGCTACTTCCAGGCCGCTTTCAGCCAAAAAACGTTTCAGAAACACACGGCTGTAGGCGCTGTCCCGGGTCAATAACACCACGCGCGCCATCAAGCCCCCTTCAGCGCGCGACGGCGCTGCTGCCAGTCCAGCCAGATCACCAACCCAAAGCCGCCACAACAAGCCGCGCTATAGGCAATCAGCCACGGGTTGAGGGCCAGCACGGACAACACCAGCGTCAGCAAGGCATACAGCAGCGCCAGCCATTCAAGCCAGCGCAGAACGCGTTCGATTCGCGGCGTTTGCTGAGCGCTCTCCGGCCCCCCTTTCGGGGTGCGGTTGAAGCCACCCCGTCGCCCCGCCGCCACCTGCAGCGCGGCCACGAAGTAATACAAGGACAAAGGCAGAAACATCAGCACATAGGCGAGCAAGCTGGTCCGCCCCGGCTTGGCGCGAGGCTCATCAGCATCACAGCGCGGTCTCGGTGCCTCGCCCAGGCGAGCTGTCGCCGCGCGAGTGCCCAGCGCGTTGCTGTATAGCCACAGGCACAGCAAACCGACAAAGGCTGCGCTGCACACATCAAAAAACCAGCCAAGTTGCTCGGCCTGCATCGCCAGCGGCAAGGCCAGCAATAGCATCACGGTGAAAAAGGCCAGTAGCAAGGACGAGAACATCAGCGAAAACGCCTGCAGACGCTGACCCATTGGCAAACCCGGCTGCCACAGCGCGGCAGCATACCTGAAGGCGTTCTGGATCAGGCCACGTGCCCAGCGGTCGCGCTGCACCCTCACTTCACCGATACGCTCCGGCAGTTCGGACAAGCACACCACATCTGGCACATAAGCGTATTGCCAGCGCCCGAACTGTGCCCGATAGCCCAGATCGACATCTTCGGTAATCGTGTCGGCAGTCCACCCGCCCAGTTCGTCGACGCAGGCGCGACGCCACACGCAGGCGCTACCACTGAGCGAGGCCATGCTGCCAGACGCGCTCAGGCCCTGGGTGACATATTGCTGGTGGCCCATGATCATGGCCTGAAAACGCGTCAGAAAGTTGGCATCACGATTGAGATAGCCGATGCCGGTCTGCAGATACCCCACGTTGTCATCATCAAAGCACGACATGGTGCGCAACAAAAAGTCGGCGGGCGGCAGAAAATCGGCGTCAAAGATCACCAGAAAATCACCATGCGCCGAGCGAATGCCGTTTCGCAGGTTGCCGGCCTTGTGGTCGCTGCGCTCAGGCCGCCGGAGCAAGCGGATAAACAAGCCCTCAGCCGCATGCACCGCCACCCGCGCCTCGGCCAGTTGCGTGGTCGCATCGTCGGAGTCGTCCAGTACCAGCACCTCGATGCAATCACGCGGATACTGCATGGCGGCCACCGCATCAATCAGGCGCTCGACCACGGCGGATTCGTTATACACCGGCAGCAGCACGCTCACCCTGGGCCATTCAGCCCGGCCGGCGTCGCCCTGCGCCCGCAGAACCGGGCCGGACACCCCATGCCTGCGCACTGCGCGCACCGCGCGAAACTCAATCCACACATATAGCGCAAAGCACAGCAAAAAAACCGCGAACAGGGCTTGAATCAGAACAGGCATCACGCTCCAGGCCTTGAGCAACGCACGAGTATTTTCAAGTCGTCATACCAAAATGACTGATGAGCACAGCTTGCGACTGAGCCATCAGCAGCGCCTGAACCCGCTCGCTAGCCTGCCCCTGACGAATAAAGCGCGGGTGTCGAAATAAAGCATCAGTAGCGCTCGTCGTTCCTAAGGCTTCGAACCGCATCGGCAGCGTTTTCAGTGCCCAATGGCAAGGCACGCCGTACTGCCCTGCGGTCAAGAAAACCAACATGCTCAGTTCGGGGCGGGGTCAAACGGGCAACTGGTTTGCCATGCCGAAGAATCGTAATCTCCTCACCACCAGCCACGGCATCCAGCAAGTACGAGAACCTTTCCCGCGTTTCACGCACATTGATCGTTTGCATGCTGGTCTCACCAAATCAAAAAGCATGTACTTTTGAAGAGTACACATCGATGAAGCCCTGAGCAAGCTGATACTGACTGCAAGGTTTATTCACGCTTGGGCTCATATCAGGGCTATGCCTTGATCACCGTGCAGATTTCTTCCAGCCGGTGCGTCCAGGTGTGCATTTTGTGCACATAACGGGCACCGGCTTCTGCGCGCTCCAGGTCTTCGCTGCTCGGGCCGTGTCTGAGACGGCCAAACAAGGCCTCGGCCTCCTCCTGTGAGGAGATGACATGGCAGAAATCGGCAAAATACTTGTTCACCGACATGCTGGGGTTGGTGACGGCGATGCCGCCACAGGCGAGGATCTCGATCAGGCGGCGCGAGCACATGGTCTCGGAGCCGGTCACCGTATTCACATTGAGCGACACCAGATGCGCCTTGTAAGCACGCCAGGTTTCGCGGTGTGACATCGTCGGGTGAACCGAAATGTGCGGCAGATCAGGATAACGAAACGCGAAGTGGCGGCTGAACCGCCCATGGTTGCGGTCATACACGTTCAGCGGCATGCCTGACCCGCCGAATGCAGCAAAGGCCATGTCTAGAAATTGACGCCGTGCGTTGAGAATGCGGCGGTAATAGCTACCGGTAAAGCACGCGTCGTTGTGCTGGAAATGAAACCCATCAAAAAAATGAAAGGCAGGCTGACATGCCATCATCAGTGTATTCACCGTGGTCGCTGAGGGCACCCGCTCCCGGTAACGTGGCAGGCAATCCTGATCGGTTGTGAACACATGATCAAAAGCGCAGGCAACGTCAATGAAGGCATCAAAATAGGCGCCGTCGTCCTTGTTCCAGAACACGGCTGGCACCCCGCACTGGCGCGCAAACGCCACCACCTCGTGAATGGCAGTGGGCCGAGACAACCTCATCAGCCGGGATTGACGCGCCAGCTCGTAGCGCCAGGTGCCCCGGGACCCATGAAAAGCAGACTCTACCAGCACCATGTCCGGCTTCCAGTCCGCAATAAGCTGCCGGTAATTGGCTGGCGTCATTGAGCGGATTCGACACTCCGCCGACAGACATTCAGTCGTGAAGTGGTCTGCCACCAAAGCCACTTTCAGCTTGCCAAACGGACCGTCGTGCTCAACATCCTCCGGAATATCCGGATAGGAATAAAACGCCGAGCTGACTTTTCTGATTATTCTTCCGACCAAAATGAAAACATCCTGTTGTTTAGCCACACTCTGAACTCAGCCGACCACAAGCGCGCTTACATGATCGCCCCAGCGTCTGCTGCTTGTCGCATATTCACGGCCAAGTTTCCCACGGCGCACCAACTCTTGCGGGCTGGACAAGGCCTCTGACAAGACTTTTGACAAATCACCAGCATCGCCCGGCCTGAAAAACCAACCAGTCTGGTCCGACCCAAGCTCATCCCGAAACAGCGGCATATCGGGCACCACCACCGGCTTGCCCATGGCCAGCGCCTCGATCAGCTTGAGCGGTGGCACCAGCCTGCAAACCTCAAAGGGCTTGCGCGGAATGCAAATCAGGGCGCAGCTTGTCAGACGCTGACGCGCCTCGTCTGGCGCGATCTTACCCAGCAAGCGCACCCGGTCAGCCACATCAAGCTGATCCACCATCGCCTGCAACTGGGCACGCGCCGCTCCGTCGCCCATCACATTCAGCTCCACCGCAACGCCTTCTTGCTTAAGCAGAGCCACGGCTTCAATCAAGGTGTCCAGGCCTTCATAGGCCACCAACGCACCCGCATAGCCGATGCGACGTGGCATGACCACTGCTGGGTCGGGAGTCGCAAACTCCGCTGGCTCCACGCAATTGGGCAGCAACACAAAGCGATCCTCAGGCACAGCCCAACGCTGTGCGGCAAAACGCTTCAGCGCATCGGAGATCGAAAACACCTTGTCGGCATGGCGCACCAGCATGCCCTCGCAGGCCAGGCCAAACTTGTAATGCCCAGATGCCGCATAAGTCGGCCAGCGTGACGCACGGCTCAGCTCCCACAGCCCCCGCATTTCGTACTGAAACGGCAAACCAAGTCGACGCGCCGCCAGCAAGGCCGGCATGGCATTCTGAAAATTGGTGGCCGCGTGAATCACCGCCACCTGCTCGGCCAGCGCCAACCTGGCGACAGCACTGGCGGCCTGATCGACATAGCTCAGAAACGGCCGCAAAAGCCCGGGCTGCCGGACATGCCGATATGTCACCCCATCCAACAACGTGGTGTCACTTTGTGGCAAAAGCCCCTCTGCACCGATGTCCCACGGATAGCCCGGTCGGGTCATTACGCGAACATCCACCCCGTTCGTCTGCAAGGCCGTGACAATTGATTGGGTACGGGCCGAGTAGCCATTGAAGTGATAAGGCCGGGTATTGGACGCCACATACAGCAAACGCCCTGGCACCGGCTTGCAAACCGTTTGTCCAGCCTGTTGCAGCATGCGCTCAAGCATCCACAGCGTAAAACGGCGGTAAAAAAAGAGCAGCGGATCGTGGTAGCGGGGGGGTTGCTTCTTCAAGACGGGGCTCCGGGGCGGTCAACGACCGGATGGCATGGAGGTTGACGCATACGACGCGGCGGAGCCGTGCAAAGCTTTGAACAACGAACAGGAATTAAAATCGGGAATTGGAACCGGGGAGAACAACCATGTTAAGAGCCCGATTGTACGATTCAGCAAACCATCTTGACAAACAAGGCCGCGGAATCAGCTTGCATGAACATTTGCCATCAACAGCAATTGCCGTGCTCACTTCAAGCTTGGCCTCCTCGCCCGCGCTGGGGTGCCAGTGCGTTTTTTCGGTTACATGATAAGCTAATTGCCAATCAAACACCTTTTGTCATCTGGAGGCCCGCTTGACGAATGACGCACGCCTCAGACTGCCGATAGGCATTCAGACCTTCTCTGATATCCGCGAAGGCGGCTACTACTACGTCGATAAAACGCCGTTCATCGAGCGCCTGGTCAAGCAAAACAAGTTTTACTTTCTGTCGCGGCCCCGGCGCTTTGGCAAGAGCTTGCTACTGGACACCCTGCGCTGCCTGTTCGAAGGTCGACAGACGCTGTTCAAGGGGCTATATATCCACGACCGCTGGGACTGGCAGACTATCCACCCGGTGATTCGTCTGAGCTTTGGCAGCGGGGTAATGCGCAATCGTGAAGAGCTCGACATACGCATTCGCCACCAGTTGCGCAAGGAACGCCAACGCTTCCACCTGGTCGCAGCCCAGGAGACCGCGCACCCAACCGATATCGCCGGTGAGTTCTCCGACCTGCTGGAGCTTGCCCACCGCAAAACCGGTCAACCGGTAGTGCTGCTGATCGACGAATACGACAAACCCATCCTGGATAACATCCTGGAGCCCGAGCGTGCCCGGGAGCTGCGCGAAGGCCTGAAGAACCTCTACAGCGTGATCAAGGACG
>DAIMZH010000043.1:0-28589 GCA_036734105.1 Azoarcus sp.
CAGTCGCGGCAGTTCAAGAGCGAAGGCCAGCAGCTCATACTCACCTTCTTCTTTGCCCTCATCATCATCTATCTGGTGTTGTCGGCGCAGTTCGAGTCCTTCCGCAACTCGGCGGTGATCATGATGACCGTGCCGATGTCGATTGCCGGTGCGCTCATCTTCATCAGCTTGGGCTTTGCCACCCTCAACATCTATACCCAGGTGGGGCTGGTCACGCTGATCGGCCTGATCGCCAAGCACGGCATTCTCATCGTCGAGTTTGCCAACCAGTTGCGCGCCCAGGGGCGCAGCCGTCGCGCAGCCATCGAAGAGGCCGCCGGTTTGCGCCTGCGCCCCATCCTGATGACCACCGCTGCCACCGTGCTGGCCATGATCCCGCTGCTGAACGCCACCGGTCCCGGCGCTGGCTCGCGTTTCGCCATGGGGCTGGTGATTGCCACCGGCATGACCATAGGCACGCTATTCACCCTGTTCGTGGTGCCTGCGGTGTATCTGTATCTAGCCCCGCCCGAGGTGCCAGCCGCCGATTCGACGCCTGCAGTCAGTGACTGAAAGGGCGTGATGGCGGGGTTGCCGAGCGGCAGCGCACCTCGCCAGGTTGTTGTGAAAGAAGCCGTAGCCCGGATGGAATGAAATGGAATCCGGGGTTTCGTTGGCAACACGCGGTTGAACGCAAAACCCCCCGGATTGCGCTACGCTGCGTTCGGGCTACGGGCTGAATGTGGGCTCTATCGTCATAATGCATTCAACTTTGCATGACTTCGTGAGCGGTGACCAGCATGACATCGCCTGTTCCGGCAGAGTTTTCCCGGTGGTACGACCACCACCCGCCCCACCTGATGTGCCAAGGCCCGCGATTCTGTGCCCGTGTTGCGGGCAGGCGATGTGGGTTGTGGCACGCATTGAAGCAAGCTTGAAAACAAGGTAACTAAACGGCTAGCTTCAAACGAGACAGCAGAACAAGGGGCTCCGCTCGATAGCGTTAAAGCGACTGCGACTGCGGCGAGGCCATTTGTCAGGGTCTTGCTCACAACGATTGATCTCGTATCATATGGGCTGTCACTGACCCAGGCACCCGCGCCCCCGATCCAATGAACCCTGCTGCCTTCGATGCACTCAATCGTGCCAGCTCGCTGGAGCTTTACCATCTTTACAGTGTGGTAGAGCGGCTGATGACGGACCCGCGACGCGTGATCGACATCCGCATGCGGCTCAATCTTGGCCAGATGGTACGGTATGTAGACTGGCGGGCGGCTGGGGCTGCGCTGAGCCTGCGCAATGGCCGGGTGGTGGCCATGAAGGACGCTCAGGTGACGGTGGAGGACGAGCTTTCGCGGGTGGCGGTCACCTTGCCTTACGCGGCGATCGAGGTGCCGGATGGCGCGCCTGTTCAGACTGTGCCGACTCAGCCGCCGGAAAGTGTTCAGACCCGGGATGATTTTTCGGTGGGTGAGCGCGTGAGTTTCGAGGACAAGTATCTGCAATCCGTCTTTGGCGTGATCGTCCGTCTCAACCCCAAAAGCGCGACGCTGGATTGCAACGGCGAAAAGTGGCGGGTGCCTTATGCTCTGCTCAGGCGTGTGCTGGAGCTCTGACGGCGCTTGACTTCACTCTGCCTGAGCCCTCCAATCCATGTCATAGCAGGAGAAACCCGATGATCTTCAAGCAACTCTTTGAGCCGATTTCCAGCACCTACACTTATCTTATCGGCTGTGAGCACAGCGGCAAGGCGGTGTTGATTGACCCGGTGTTGCCCGCCTGGGAGCGTGATCTGACCGAGTTGCGTGCGCTCGGGCTGGAGCTGGTGTGTACGGTAGACACCCACATTCACGCGGATCACATCACCGCCGCGCGCAAGCTCAGGCAGGAGGTCGCAAGCCGGATTGCGCATCCGGCCGTGGATGGTCTGGAGTGTGTCGACATGCCCTTGCAGGAGGGGGTGCCGCTGGAGGTGGGTAGCCTGCGCATCGAACCCTTGTTTACGCCAGGCCACACCGATGGTCACCATGCCTACCGGGTCGCTGACCGCGTGCTGACCGGTGATGCCTTGTTGATCGAGGCCTGCGGTCGCACCGATTTTCAGAACGGTGATGCCACGGCGCTGTATCACAGCGTGCGTGACAAGTTGTTTGCGCTGCCTGACGACACACTGGTGTTTCCCGGCCATGATTACAACCAGCGCCGGGTGTCGTCCATTGCCCAGGAGCGGGCACGCAACCCCAGGCTGGGCGGTGATCGCAGTGTGGATGAGTTTGTTCAGTTGATGGCCGGGCTGAATCTCGCCTATCCAAAATTCATTGACTTTGCGGTGCCGGGAAACCGCGCCTGCGGGGAGTGTCCGGGCGGAGTGCCGGATGATCTGTCCCAGTATTGTGATCAGAGCGGAGACAGTCGTCAGGGGTGAAGCCGGAGGCCGGTTCGAAAATCTGTAACAGCTCCTCAAACACCACCATCGCGCCATGTTTGGCATGCTGGAGTTTGGGTGCGGTAATGAGTTGCTGGCGCAAGGCTTCGATAACGCGTATCCAATGGACTCGGCTTTCCGAACCAAATTGCCGAAAATATGATGAGCCCGGGTAGGAGTTCGTGCTCAGACACTTGCCCAAATGCCGGTCGATCACCACGGCACCCAGCGACGAACCTTCGATGGTGTAAAGCATGCCCAGCAGTGTTTCGTCATGTTTGATGGTTCTGGTAAAGGGTTTGCGGCCAGGGACGGCTCCGCCGCCGCTTGCGATTGCGTGGGCCAAGGCGGTGCTGCGTTGTCTGTAGAGAGGGTGTTCAGCGAGTGCTGGACCAAGTGTGTGCTCCAACCCGTCGTAAAATCTGAACAGCAAACCCAGAAAATGCTGCACGTCGCTAATGTGAACAGTATTTGACATGAGGCGCTGGACAGCTTCACTTGCATTGAGCGCGTCGTGTGCCAGTCGCGTGTGTTCGCGCAGTGCGCATAGCGGGTCAATGTCAATAGTGTGTTGCTGCATTGATCAGCATCTCCCTCAGACGCAGGCCCAGCAGGCGGCTCTCGCTTTCCCAGGGGCGACTGTGACCCATGCGCTTCTCAACCCATTTTTCGAAAGAATGTCTTGGTGCAATACCATGCGTACCATCGTGGTGTTCGATCGGCTTGTCGGGATTGCCGCCCCAGGCGACTTCGTGGATGTATTCCTGGCGGGTCAGGTACACCCGGAGCATGCGACCGTCCGGGCAACGGCCCTTGAGTGCGAGCACCCCGGCCACGTGGCTCCAGGGCATGCTGGCCACCTCTTGTCTGAGACTTTCCGATACCCAGAGCGATTCCGGCATCCGTTCGCCAAACCATTCGTCCACCGTTTCCAGCGCTGCTGGTTCCAGAGTCAGGCCCCATGTTCTGTGTTCATGTCCCAGCAGCAGATGAGCGCCGTCGCTCTCGAAGTGTGTTGCGATCAGCGGGGCGAGTGAGTCCCAGGCCTCAAGCAGATTGCCAGTACTGGACACGATGTCATGCGCTGCCGAAAATCGTCTGGTTAGCCCGTCGACCAGCTTTATCCGGTTCTGAGCCAGAAACGAGGTCAGGACAAGGCTGTAAAGGCGCACCATCTCGGACAGGGTTTCAAGCACTGTTAGTGAGGGATGCAGCGGCGTGGGGTGATGGCAGGCAATCAGGCCTTGAAGCTGCCCCGCGACCGTGACAGGTAGCGACAGTGAAGCGCGAACGCCCATGTTGGCCATGTAGATCTGGTGCACCGGGGACACGCTGCGCAGATTGGCCAGACCAAGGTCAGGCAGTTCGCCACTGCCTTCGACTGGGATTGGTTTTGCCTGGGCATCTGGAATCAGCCGCCACGGATTTTTCTGATAGAGGTTTCGGGCAATCTGGGGAATGTCGCTGGCCGGAAAGCGCAAACCAAGGTAGCTGCCATACATGGCGGGATCTCGGGCCTCGGCAATGACTTCACCGTCTCCATCGTTCCGGAAGCGGTAGAACATTACCCGAGCGAATCCGCTTTGCTCGAAGACTTGCTGCACCAGGGACTGAGTGCGTTGCTCCAGCGCCGTCTGATCGTGAGGCTGGTCGATCGTGTGGGCATGCTTAGCAGGGTATCGGTCGTCGTCCACGGATGTCGGGATCAGTTCGATCAGCAGACTGTCGTCATCGCTACGGCTGAGCATTACATTGACCATTTTGTCATGCCGTGTCAGGCCGTTCCGGATCAGACGTCGTTTGCCCCCCTGTGCGATGAAGTCTGCACAGATCGCATGAAGTGGGGGCGGCACTGGCTGGCCAGGATGGACTGCGTCGGCAGCGACACAGGCACTGATGTTGGTTGAGTAGTGGGTGATCTGCAAAACTTCATTTGCCACCAACAGGGCTCCGTGGGGTTGGATGAGACCGGACAAATGGAGTTGCTCACGTTCGCATTCGGCAAGAAAGTGCTTATTCATCGTAAAACTGACTCCGGTTCGAAACCCCGCCCTTCAGGGCGGTGCGGAGGTTGAAGACCCCGGCCTGAAGGCCGGGGTTTCGACCGTAGCGATTTGGGAGGGGATGCAAACCCCTTCCAAATCTTGTTCAGATCGACAGGCCTGAAGGCCTGTCGCTAATCAGTTGCTGTCATTCTTGTACCGTTTCATCAGAGACTCAAAACCATGGGTTTCCAAGGGCCTGGACAGCAGGTAGCCCTGAGCGCTGTCGCAGCCTTGTTCGTACAGCCATGCCATCTGTCGTTCGGTCTCGACGCCCTCGGCAACCGTCTTCAGGCCGAGTGACTGCGCGAGGCTGAGGATGGCGGAGGCAATGGCTTCATCCTCCGGATCGTCTCCGAGCCCATCGACAAAGCTCTTGTCTACTTTAAGTTCCGACAAGGGCAGGCGCTTGAGGTAGTAAAGCGATGAATAGCCGGTGCCGAAGTCGTCGATGCTGACCCTTATGCCATGACGGGCGAAGGTGCTAAGGTTGTCGGTGACAGTCTGGCTGTTTTCGAGCAGTGCGCCTTCAGTGATTTCGATCTTGATTGACTCCGTCGGAATGGCTGCTTGCTTGAGTGCAGCGATTAATCGGAAGGCCATGTCTGGCTCGCGAACGCTGCGTGGGGAGCAATTGAACGAGATTGGCGGCGGGGTGAGGCCGCTTGCGATCCACAGCCGGATGTGTTCGATGAGTAGGCGCTGAACTTCGTCTGAAACGTCAAGAATCAGGCCGCTACCTTCGCTCATCGGGATGAATTCAGCCGGGGATACCTCTCCCAGTACCGGGTCGTGCCAGCGTAGCAAGGCTTCAGCGCCGATCAGGCGGTTTCGGTCGCAGAGCGCGAACTGAGGCTGAAAGACGAGTCGAAGACGTTTGTGTCCGAGTGCAACCCGGAGCGCGCTTTCCAGTGTGGCGCGCTTTAGCAAACGCACATGTAGATCGGGAACGAAGTATTCGACCCGATTGCGTCCCAATTCCTTGGCACGGTACATTGCCGTGTCGGCCGCCTTGATCAGTGTGTTGCTGTCCTTGCCGTCTTCCGGATAGAAGGCAATGCCGACGCTGGCCGATACGAAGAGTTGTCTACCGGATACCTCGAAGGCTCCGGCCAGTTCCGCCACCACACGCCTGGCGACAAGGTCCGCTCCTTCGGCATTGCACTCGGTCAGAATTGCGGTGAATTCATCGCCGCCAAGTCGGGCAACGGTGTCGATGTCGCGCACGACTTCTTGTAGCCGCAAGGAAGCCATCTTCAGCAACTCGTCTCCGACATCGTGACCCAGGGTGTCATTGATGCCCTTGAAATTGTCCAGGTCGATGAACATGAGCGCCACCCGGTGACCGTGACGCCTGGCATGGGCCAGCGCCTGGCGCAGTCGGTCCTGAAACAGCGAGCGGTTGGGCAGTCGAGTCAGCGGGTCATGGGTGGCAAGGTATTCCGCCTTGCGCTGTGCGTTTTTGATGTCGGTAATGTCGGAAAAGACCGCGACGTAATGTTCTACCTTCCCGTGCCCGTCGTCCACCCGGTTGATCGTCAACCATTCCGGAAATATCTCGCTGTTCTTGCGTTTGTTCCAGATCTCTCCTTGCCAGAAGCCGACGCTGTTGAGACGTTGCCACATGTTCTCGTAAAATTCGGCGCTGTGCCGACCGGAGCGCAACAGCTTGCCGATAGGCTCGCCGACGGCTTCGCCGGCCTCGTAGCCGGTGATGCGGGTGAAGGCGTGGTTGGCGGTCTGAATCAAACCATCTGCATCGGTAACAACGATTGCTTCGCCGGCTTGATCAAACACTTTGGCCGTGATTCGCAATTGATCCTCGGCGTGACGACTGGCCGTGATGTCTTCGGCCTCGAAGATCAGCGCAACCGGCTTGCCCTGATCGTCGCGCAGCGCTTGATAAACCGCTCGGATGTAACGTTTTTGACCATCGTGGGCAAGCATGTGCTCCATGCTCACATGGCTGTTGGTTCGCATCGACTCTATGGTTGCACCCCATATTGCGCTGGCCAGCGAGGATCCGAAGAGCGCGAAGTCGTCTTCTCCAATCACTTTCTTGTCGGCGAGCCCGAAGTAGTCGACGAAGCGGCGGTTGGCATAGAGATATTGTCCAGCCAGGTTACGCATCGCGAACAATACGGTGGTTTTATCCATCAAGGCGTGGAGGCGCTGTTCTGAGTCGAATAATGCCGTCTGGGTTCGCACGACATCGGTAACATCAATGAAGCTGGCAACCAGCGAGCGAACATCGCCAGCCTTGTTCAGACCCGGTGCGACAATGATGCGTATATGGCGCTCATCCAGCACGATCATTTTCTGCGCCTGCTCCCGCTGGGCTGCGGCATTTGCCAGGGTCTGCTCGATGACTCGCAACTCGGCTGGCAGCTTAAGCCGGGAAACATGCTGCCTGATTGCGATGCTACGCAAATCAAACTTGCGTGCAGCGGGGGCGTTGAAACGGCCAAGCTGAAGTTGATTGTCGAAAACCAGCACAGGAAATTCAAGCGCGTCATACAGATGCGCATATTCCTCATACAGCCCGGACAGTTCCACGGTTTTGATGTTGAGCTCTTCGTTGAGACTGATCAATTCTTCGTTGGTGGCCTGCAATTCTTCATTGGCCGCTTCGAGTTCTTCGTTGGTGGCCTGCAATTCCTCATTGGAGGCCTGCGCTTCTTCGTTGAGCCCTTGCATCTCTTCATTCGCGGTCGCCATTTCCTCGAAAAGCGACTGCAGGTGCTCACGTGTCACCGTCAATTCGTCGGAGAGAGCTGACTCTTCCTCGATAGCGCTCCCTCGACTGCCCGGGTGGTCGACCCCATCGGCATTGGCCTTGTCGGGCACTTCCTGGCTGAAGAGGAAAACGAAGTAGGCCTCGTCGCCGTCGACAACGCGTTCGACCAGTAGCCTCACCCAATCCGCGCCAACGCGAACTCGCCGACCGCTTTGCTTCTCGCCCGCTTTTACGTGGGGCCGACGCATGAGTGAGATCACTTCGCCGCGCAATTCTGGTGACACCAGCTCTGGAAGAGACAGGCGTGAAGCGCCGGACGGGAAGTGCAGATAGCGGTCTGTGTCGCCTGCAGTGTGCACCACATTGCCGGTTTGATCACACATGACTACTGTCAGGTCAAGACGGGAAATCAGGCCCTTGAACAACATCTCCTGGTGTGATCTGCGACGTTTCGCTGGCACTCGCGTCGTCAAGCCAGGTGCCGATTGCGCCGATTTCGGAACCAAGTCTCCCGACGTCCGGAAAATCCGCTCTTTGCGATTTATCGGTTTGAAAAACTGCTCGGCCTGCGCAATGCTCTCGGAGCGTCCCAGAAACAGAAGACCCTCGGGATTCATGCCAAAGTGGAAGGCTTGCAGCACCCTGGCTTGCAGGGGCGCGTCAAAGTAGATCAGTACATTTCGACAGGACACCAGGTCGAGTCGCAGAAAAGGCGGGTCGCCGACGAGGTTGTGTCGCGCGAAGACGATCATGTCGCGCAGGAGCTTGCCAGCTTCGTAGGTGTTGCCACTGTGTCGGAAAAAGCGCGTGAGCAAAGCTTCCGGCACTTCGCTGGTTGCTGCCACGGGATACACGCCACGGCGTGCTGCGGTCAGCGCATCGTCGTCAACATCTGTTGCGAAAATCTGAATACGGTAGGCTGACAAACGGTCACCCAGCACATCGGCAAACAACATCGCGATGGAATAGGCTTCTTCGCCACTCGCACAGCCAGCAACCCATACTCGTATTTCGCTTCCGGCGGGTTTGCGTGCGACGGTGTCACCCACCCATTTGCGCAGTGCGAAAAACGCTTCGCGATCGCGAAAGAAGGCGGTGACCGAGATCAGGATGTCGCGAGCCAGCAGGTCAAGTTCATCCGGGTTTTCTTCGACCCATTTCAGGTACGAGATCAAGTCGGCGCAACCATTGGCGAATTGTCTGCGACGAATCCGTCGCATCAGGGTTCCGGTTTTGTAGCCGGTGAAGTCGAAGTCAAGTTTGTCGCGTAGATGAGCCAGCAAGGTGCCAACCAGATCAAGCGGTGAGTCGCTTTCGGAGGGCTCCGGTGGCAGGCTGACCAGTCTGGCGATCTGTGCGGCGAGTTCGTCTGGTGAAAGCACATGATCTGCCACGCCGGCTTCAATCGCAGCCCGTGGCATTCCATCATATCTGGCGGTTTCCGGCTTCTGGGCGAGCGTGAAGCCGCCTGCGGCCTGAATCGCCCGCAAGCCGACCACACCATCCGACCCTGTGCCCGAGAGTATTACCCCGATCGCCGCCTCCCGTTCTTCGGCCGCGAGCGAGATAAGAAACTGGTTGATCGAGGGTTTGGGCACGACCTCGGGCGGTGCGTGCAGCAGGGTCAGTCGTCCATCCTTGATGAGTGCGTTGGCATTGGGGGGGACCACATAGATCACCCCGGGTTCGGGGATGTCACCCTGCTCAAGCTCCTTGACCCGGAGATCGGTCTCCCGGCCCAGGATTTCGGCCATCATGCTGCGATAAGTCGGGGACAGGTGTTGCAGCACCACATAGGCGCAAGGCAGGCCGACCTGCAATTGGGCGATCAACTGTGTCAGGGCTTCCAGGCCACCGGCAGAGGCGCCAATCCCGATCACGTAGGTTTTGGCAGCATGGGTTATGGACGGTGTAGGCTCGCTCATGCAATGCGGTCGGAAGATGGTGGATTATGTTTTACTTGGCAGTCCGTGGATCGTAAAACTGCCCCTGCCTGGAAAGCTTGCCTGTCAGTTGTTGCGCTGTTGGTGACTGAAGGGTAAGTTCAAGCCTTGGGCACTCGCCCCATGAGGTAGAAAGCCTCGTTGGGCGGGGTGCCGGTGAGGTGCACCAGCCGGTTGCTCATGGCAAAAAACGCGGTAATGGCGCCGATATCCCAGATTGCTTCATCGTCAAAACCGGCTTCCCGCAAGTTGGCCAGATCGCTGTCTTCGACCTCGCCGCCACGGGTGGACAGCTTGACCGCAAAATCCAGCATCGCCCGCTGGCGCGGCGTGATCTCGGCCTTGCGGTAGTTGGTGGCGAGCTGGTCTGCGATGCGCGGGTTCCTGGCCCGGATGCGCAGCACCGCGCCATGCGCGATCACACAGTAAAGGCACTGCCCGGCGCCCGATGTGGCCACCACGATCATCTCGCGCTCGGCCTTGCTGAGCCCGCTGTCCTTTTCCATCAGTGCGTCGTGATAGTCGAAGAAGGCGCGGAACTCGGCAGGTCGATGGGCCAGCATCAGAAAGACATTGGGCACAAAACCGGCCTTCTCCTGCACGGCAAGAATGCGCTCGCGCACGTCCTCAGGTAGGTCCTTGAGATCGGGAACCGGAAAGCGGCTGATTGATTCGCTCATTGTGAGGGGCTCCGTGCAGGTTTCAACGATTGACGTCTACGACTACCCGGCCGCGCACCTTGCCATCGAGCAAGCTGTGTGCGGTGTCGATGACCTGATCCAGAGTGATCTCTTCGATGATCTTGTCCAGCATGGCGGGATCGAGGTCGCGTCCCAGGCGTTGCCAGGCTTCGAGCCGTCGAGCCAGCGGCGCCATCACGCTGTCTATGCCGGCAAGGGTCACGCCACGCAGGATAAAGGGCGCCACCGTGGACGGGAAATCCATCCCCTGCGCCAGTCCGCAGGCCGCGACCGTGCCACCGTAGCGGGTGCTGGCGCACACGTTGGCCAGCGTATGACTGCCGACGGTGTCGATCGCGCCAGCCCATCGTTCGCGAGCCAGTGGCTTGCCCGCTTGATTGAGCGTGTTGCGATCGACGATGTCGGCCGCGCCCAGCGACTTCAGAAAGTCGGCTTCGTGTGGTCGACCGGTGGAGGCGACCACGCTATAGCCGAGTCGGGCCAGCAGGGCGACTGCCACGCTGCCAACACCGCCAGCCGCACCGGTAACCAGAATTTCACCCTTGTCCGGGGTGACATCGTGCCGCTCCAGTGCGGTCACGCACAACATGGCGGTATAGCCAGCAGTGCCGATGGCCATTGCCTGCCGAGTGTTGAAGGCTTGTGGCAACGGCACCAGCCAGTCGCCGCGAACCCGTGCGCGTTGTGCCAAACCGCCCCAGTGGGCCTCACCCACCCCCCAGCCATTGAGCACCACCTTGTCGCCCGGCTTGTAGTCGGCATGGCTGCTGGCTTCGACGGTGCCGGCAAAGTCTATCCCGGGGACCAACGGAAACTTGCGCACCACCGGCCCCTTGCCGGTAATCGCGAGCCCGTCCTTGTAGTTCAGCGTTGACCATTCAATCCGGACAGTCACATCACCGTCAGGCAACGAACTATCGTCCAGTTCAGTCAAGACAGCCCTGTAGCCGACATCATCCTTGTTGATCAATATCGCCTTGAACATGTTGTCTCCTTCTCTTTTCTGCTTTGAGTAGTTAACAGTATGCACGCAAGTAATCGGCAGTACGAGTGCGTACATGATTTCAGTGTTTGCGCTTGCAACCCCGGATGCCCCCGTGAATTGCTTGACAGTGCAGCGCGCAAGGTATGCGCTAAACTAGACTCTACTATCACTTTCGCTAAACAGCCCGATGGCTTTTCGTGGTCTTCTCTGCTGGCTTCTGCTTTGCCTTGGCACGGTGTCTGCAGCCAGCCTGGACGAGATCCGTGCGCGCGGTGAACTGCGCCATCTCGGCATCCCCTACGCCAATTTCGTGACTGGCGACGGCCATGGTTTCGATGTGGAGTTGATGAGGGGTTTTGCCGAGCATATCGGGGTGAATTACACGCTGGTCTACTCCGACTTCTATTCGGTGGTCAGGGACTTGCTCGGCCAGGATGTGGAGCGTGACGGCGACGCAGTGCGTCTGGTTGGCGATCACCCGGTTCGCGGTGACGTGATTGCTGCAGGCTTTACCGTGTTGCCCTGGCGCGAGGCGGTGCTGCTGTTTTCGGAGCCCACTTTCCCGTCACAGGTGTTGCTGGTTGCACGGGCAGGGTCCGATTTGCAACCGGTTCCAGACGGGCCTGACCTTGCGGCCGACATTGCAGCCACCAAGGCATTGATTGGTCAGCGCAGCTTGCTTGTCATGGACAACACCTGTCTGGATCCGTCGGGCTATGGTCTGGAGGGGGTCGGGCTGGATTTGCGTGCTTACACCGATAGCACCAACCTCAACGAGATGGTGCCCGCCTTGCTTGCAGGCAAAGCCGAGTTGACCTTGCTCGATGTGCCTGACGCCATTCTCGACCTGCAAAAATGGGCTGGCCGGATCAAGGTGTTGGGGCCGGTATCCGGCCATCAGGTGCTCGCCTCTGCATTTCGCCCGGATGCACAGCAGCTTCGCGACGCTTTTAACGACTATCTGCTACAACTCCAGGCTGACGGTCGTTATGGAGCTTTGGTTGACCAGTATTACCCGGGGATTCGTGCCTATTTTCCGGAGTTCTTCACTCGATACCGCCAAACTGAGGGTCAGTTGCAATGACCCTCGCCGTCAGGGCCATCATCTTCAAGCACATGCCGCGGCTGATCGTGGGACTGTTCGCTGTTTATTCGCTGGTGCTTCTGGCCATTTTGTTGTCATCACAGAACACCTTGCGCGACGCCACCGAGAGCAGGCTGGTGGCCGACAGTCAGCGTCGGGCCAGCGTGATTGCCGGTTTTCTGGAGGAGCGCAGTCTGCATGTTCAGGAACTGGCCAAGAGTCGTGAACTCCACGATTATCTGACCAACAAGGACCTCGGCATGTCGATGCGCTATGGCTTGCGCGTCAATGTGCAGGCCATCCAGCGCAAACTCGATGACGCACTTTATCGCTCTTCTTTGCGCGGGCAACCCGTGCTTGTCAATCTTGCCTATCACGATGAAGCGGGCGAGCTCTTGGTTTCGGTTGGCAGTGCGCACAGTTCGGCCAACAGCCAGACTGCCGGGGTTGATCCTGCGCTTGCGGTTGACACAACAGCCGGGCGATATGAGATCAGTGTGCCGGTGGTCTTTCGTGGTCAGATGCGAGGTGTCGTCAGGGCTGAAGGTGAGCTTGCCATGTTGTCTGCGCTGTTGATTGCCGAGCAGCGACGCGACAGCGATATCGAGTATGCAGAAGTCGTGACCGATGGAGGTGGACGCATACTGGCCAGTCCGCTGTCGGGGCTGGGGCCGGCCGGTCTGCCGCGTCGTCTGGGAGGCCTTGAGGATGGACGGATTTTGCCGCTGGACCCGGCGGTGGGGTTTTCCGATACACCGCATGCGCTGATGGCGCTCAGGGTTCCGATAAATGGGCTGCCGATGAGCCTGGTCACGGTGGTCAGCCGGAACCAGCTCTATGGCCAATTGGCGTCGCCGGTGTTCATGACCAGCGTCGCGCTGATTCCCTTTGTTTTGCTGATTGGCTTGTTGGCTTACGAGAGCACGCGAGAACGATCTGTGCGCCTGAAGGACCGTGCCGAAGCTTCAGAGCGTGATCGTGCCCGACTGGTGGATGACAATGCTGAGCTTGCGCGTCTGGCAGCGGTGTTCACGCACACCCGTGAAGGGGTTTTGATTACCGACGCCAATGGTGTCATTCTCGAAGTCAACGATGCCTTGTGCCGGATCACCGGATACCCGCGTGACGAAGTGATTGGCAACAAGCCAAGCATGTTTCGCTCCGGGCGGCAGGGGCCGGAATTCTACGAAGAAATGTGGAGCCGACTGCGGACACAGGGCTACTGGAGTGGCGAGATATGGAACCGTGGCCGCTCCGGCGAGCTGTTTGTGGTGTTGCAGACAGTCAGTTCGGTGCGTGACGAGAATGGCCGAATCGCTCAGTTCGTGGCGGTGTTTACCGACATCTCCGCTCAGAAGGCTTACCAGGCACAGCTTGAGCATGTTGCGCATTATGACGCACTCACGGGTTTGCCCAATCGCACCCTGCTGGCCGATCGCATGCGTCAGGCCATGACTCAGGCCCAGCGTAGAAAAACGCTGGTGGCTGTCGCCTATCTCGACCTGGATGGTTTCAAGGCTGTTAACGATGAGCATGGGCATGACGCGGGCGATCGACTGCTGGTGACCGTGTCGGAGAGAATGCGCGCCGTGTTGCGCGAGGGAGATACGCTTGCACGCCTGGGCGGTGACGAGTTTGTGGTGTTGCTGCTGGATTTGCCAAACACCGAAGCGTGCGCACCAACCATGCTGCGCCTGCTGGCCGCAGCGTCCCGCGCGGTGCAGGATCATGACGGCGTGTTGCAGGTGTCTGCCAGTATTGGCGTGAGCATTTACCCACAGGCCGAGCTCATGGATGCTGATCAGTTGTTGCGTCAGGCAGATCAAGCCATGTACCAGGCAAAGCTGGCTGGCAAGAATCGCTTTCACATGTTCGATCTGGCACAAGACCGTGCAGAGCGGGGCTTGCATGAGAGTGTGGAGCGAATTCGAAAAGCCATCGTCAGTGAAGAACTCGTCCTGCATTATCAACCCAAGGTCAATATGCGCAGCGGTGTAGTGGTGGGGGTAGAGGCGTTGGTGCGCTGGCAGCATCCGCAGCGTGGCCTCATGCCGCCAGCGGACTTTCTGCCCCTTATCGAAGCACTACCGCTGGGCACCGAACTGGGCGACTGGGTGCTGAATACCGCTTTGCGGCAACTCGATGCCTGGCAGCGCGCAGGGCTGAATCTGTCGCTCAGCCTCAATGTCACAGCTCATCAGTTACAGCAAGCGGGCTTTTTTGAGCATTTGCTCACCCGTCTGGCCTGTTATCCCGAACTTGATGCATCCAGGCTTGAGCTGGAAGTGCTGGAGAGTGGTGCCCTGAACGATCTGGCGCAGGTGTCGCGCATCATGAAGAGTTGTCGATCGGTGGGTGTGGGGTTTGCATTGGATGATTTCGGCACAGGTTTTTCCTCGCTAACCTACCTGAAGAATCTGCCAGCGCAAACCCTCAAGATTGACCGCAGCTTTGTGCGCGGCGTACTGGACGATGCGGATGACCAGGCAATCATTGAGGGCGTGCTGGGTCTGGCGCGCGCCTTTCGTCGGCAGCCAGTGGCTGAGGGGGTGGAGAGCGTCGCGCATGGTGTCCGGATGCTGGAACTCGGCTGTCAGCTTGCTCAGGGCTTTGCGATCGCGCCTCCCATGCCGGCTGAAGCGATACCCGGCTGGGTGATGACATGGCGACCACCGGCCGAATGGGCTGGCAAGTGTCCACGTCTGAGCGCGATTCCATCGTCCGAGGCGGCAGACAGCTCGTCACCACGCAGCCGGCCCTTGTCGTCGCTGTGAGCGTCACATGCCCAGTGCGCTGCGGGTGCGAAAGCGGCCGCCGCCGGTCGGTGTGTCAACTGTGTCGCCGCACCTGATGGTGCCTGCCGAAAGCACTTCGGCATAAACCCCGAAAACTGCTTCGCCCAGAAGTCGGGCGAGCGGGCGCAGCACATCGAGGTCGGCCAGCCCGCTTGCCGGGTTGGCGCGTGTCGCCGCGCAGCGCACAATCGGCTCAACCACGCGCAGCTTCAGTTCGCCAAAGTCGAGGGTCTCGCCAATCCAGTCCATTTCCTGCCACGGCATGCCGCCCGACAACACGAGGTTGCTGCGAAAGCGTCGGAGCGGCATGTCTTGCCTGATCATCTCACTCAGGTCGAGCGCCGAGGCCTGACACACGATGGACAACAATGCCTGCCGGGCGTCGGTGAAACGGCTGGCCGTCGTGCCGACCACGCGCGCCCCTGTCGGCAGGCCGCCGTCAAGCACTTTGCCGATTGCGCTGGCCAGGGTGTCACGACCGGCCTCGTTGTCCGGGTTGCCCGCGCCAAGCAGCCGGCCATTCTGATACAGCCGCAGGGTGTGGCCGTCAGCATCGCGTTGCACATCCACGCCAGCCAGCGCCGGGAAACTGTCCAGGGCCATGAAGGCGCGCTTGGGCAGCCAGTCTGCTGTGGTGGTGGCATGCTCCGGCCGGGCCAGCGCAAAGCGACGGTCACCGGGCATCGCGCCTTCCTGTGCGAGGGTGACCTCCTGCAGCGTTTCGGGGCCAAGCGCCTTGATCGGGTAACGGTAAATGGCGTGAAGCTTGATTGGCATTGGCTATGGCGACTCCTGTGAGTTTGCTCCGGTGGCCGCTTGTGCCTAGTGCGGAGCGTCGATTTGGTGGCTTGTGTGTGACGTGCTAAAATACAAATTCATTTGCAAAAAATAATTTTTGACAAATCAAATACTGAAAGTCAGCATTTCTGCTCATGCCGTGTATTCACAGTGTTTCATCGCCAAGCTTTCGACTCAATAGTCACCTCGTCGGCTACTTTCTGGCTGGCGAGTACCGGTTTGTGCCTGAAGACCTCTTCGGCCTGACCTTTGGCGCTGCACCAGTCTAACCGTCTTTTTCCGCATGTCCGGCCTTGGGTTATTGAACCCGATGCCGTTTGCGCCCCGCGCTCTTGATGCACTGATCACCACCTGCTTCGAGCGCCAAAGGGTCGGCCGGTGTTTCCCCGTGCGCAAGTATGCCTCGAGCCGCTGCGCGGTCTTTGACACACTCAGCACTAAGCTGAGTGGTATGTGCAAGGGGCGGGCCAATAGACACAACAACGGATCACAGCCTATGTCAAAGTCAAATGCCGCTGCCCGGAACATCAGTTTTCGTTCAGCAAGCCGTGAAGATGGTGCCGACATCTGGGCGCTGGTGCGCCAGACCGGCACGCTGGAGCTGAACTCTGCCTATTTCTATCTGCTCTTCGCCACCGACTTTGGTGATCACTGCCTGGTGGCCGAACACGATGGCGTCATCGTCGGTGTGGTGATCGGCTATCGGCCGCCACGGGAGCCCTCTGCTGCCTTCGTCTGGCAGATCGGTGTTGCGCCGGCAGCCCAGGCGACTGGCCTAGGGCTGCGCATGCTGCAAGCCTGGCATCGCCTGCCAGCCAACCACAGTGCCACATTTGTGACGGCCACGGTGGCAAGCGACAACGTGGCCTCGGATCGGCTGTTTCGCGCGCTGGCACGAAGCTTTGGGACGAACATCGAGATTCGCGAGCATTTCAGCAGCGAATGCTTTCCCGAACCCCATCCGCCAGAGCCGCTCTACCGCATTGGCCCAATCACTGCGCTCGCCTGATAAGGTGCGCCATTTTTTGTTTCTTTTTTTAACAGGAGGTTTCCATGAATATCTTTGAGCAACTTGAATCCGAAGTGCGAGGCTATTGCCGCAATTTTCCGGCTGTTTTCGACACCGCCAAAGGCGCCTGGATGACCGACGTCGAAGGGCGTCGCTATCTGGACTTCTTTGCCGGTGCCGGGGTGCTCAACTACGGCCACAACCCCGACCGCCTCAAGTCGGCGCTGATCGACTATCTGATGCGCGATGGCATCACCCACACGCTGGACATGTACAGCGTCGCCAAGCAGACCTTTCTGGAGCGTTTCCAGGCGGTCATTCTTGAGCCGCGCGGTCTCGACTACAAGATTCAGTTTCCGGGGCCAACCGGCACCAATGCCGTAGAGGCTGCGCTCAAACTGGCGCGCAAGGTCACTGGCCGCGAAACCGTGGTCAGCTTTACCAACGCCTTTCATGGCATGACGCTTGGCTCGCTGTCGGTGACTGGCAACGGCTTCAAGCGCGCCGGTGCCGGTGTGCCGCTGAGCCACACCACCGCGATACCCTTCGACGGCTTTCTCGGCAAGGATGTGGACACCCTGGATTACTTCGAGGCCATGCTGACCGACAACGGCAGCGGGCTTGATGTGCCGGCAGCCGTGATTCTGGAAACCGTGCAGGCCGAAGGCGGCGTGAATGTGGCCAGCGACGACTGGCTGCGCCGCTTGCGCGACATCACTACCCGTCATGGCATTGTGCTCATCGTTGACGATATACAGGTTGGTTGCGGGCGCACTGGTGGCTTTTTCAGTTTCGAGTCTGCTGGCATCGTGCCGGATATCGTGACCCTTTCAAAATCACTGTCCGGTTATGGACTGCCTATGGCCTTGGTGCTGTTCCGGCCCGAGCTGGATCAGTGGGCGCCGGGTGAGCACAACGGCACCTTTCGCGGGCATTGTCCGGCTTTCATCACCGCTACTGCCGCGCTGGACTTCTGGAAGGACGCCTGGCTGCAGAAGAGTGTTACAGCCAAAGGCACACATGCCCGCGAGCGTCTTCAAAAAATGCTCAAGAACCATGGCCTGAAGGCGACTGTGAGAGGGCGTGGCCTGATCCTTGGGGTTGCCTTTGAAGACGCGGCGCTGGCGGCAACGGTTTCAGCCGCCTGCTTCGAGCGCGGCCTGATCATCGAGACCGCCGGTATCGAAGACGAGGTGCTCAAGCTGCTGCCCAGCCTTACCATCAGCGAGAAGGAGCTCGATCTGGGGCTGGATATCATCGAAACCGGCCTGAAGGCAGTCATGAAAGGCAATACCCGCTCAGCAGCCTGAGCCTGTCGCAAGGAGTAGACATGATCGTAAAAACACTCGACGAGCTGATTGGTACCTCTGCCGAAGTCGACACCGAAGGCTGGACCAGTCGTCGCCTGATTCTGGCCAGTGACGGCATGGGCTATTCGGTGCACGACACCTTGATCAAGGCCGGTGCCGAGTTGGAGATGGAATATCGCAACCACCTCGAAACCGTCTATTGCATCGAGGGGGAGGGTGACATAACCAACCTCGCCACCGGGCAGACCCATCCCATCAGGGTGGGCACGCTGTATGCGCTCAACCAGCATGACCGGCATGTGCTGCGCGCCAACCGGGGCAGCCACATGCGCATGGTGTGCGTGTTCAACCCGCCGATCACCGGACAGGAAGTGCACGACGAAACTGGCGCCTATCCCATTGTGCAGGCAGAGTCCGCTGCAGCTTGACGCACAGATGTTTGTATTGTTGTAAGCGCCAAGACAGATCCTCGGGTCTGTCTTGCAGTTTTGAAGGTAGAAGATGAACACAGCACTCGATATCCATCTGAACGAACAGGACGTTTACCCGTCCCGGGTGTTTGATAAGCCCCGGATGCTGGACAGGCAGGAGCCAGTCGTCTTTTGTGACCGGCAAGACGGCCCGCTGGACGTGGAGCAGATCAGGTCATATGAAACAAAAGGGTATTTGCAGATTCCAGCGTTGCTGTCGCCGACCGAAGTGGCCACCTATCTGGCCGAGCTTGAGCGACTGCGCAGCAGCGAACAGCTAAAGCGCGTGCCGGAGGCGGTGCTCGAACCATTGAGCGGTGATCTGCGCTCGGTGTTTGCAGTGCATAAGCTCAATGACATGCTTGCGCGGTTGTGCATGCACCCCAGAGTCGTCGCCATTGCCCGGCAACTGCTGGGCGACGAGGTCTATATTCATCAGTCGCGTATCAACTACAAGCCAGGCTTCAGGGGCAAGGAATTTTACTGGCACTCTGACTTCGAAACCTGGCATGTGGAGGATGGCGTGCCGCGCATGCGGATGCTGAGTTGTTCAATCAGTCTGACGCCCAACCTTCCGGATAACGGGCCGTTGATGATCATTCCCGGCTCACACTGGCATTTTGTGTCGTGTGTGGGTGAAACCCCGGAGATGAATTACCAGTCATCGCTCAAGCGTCAGGAGGTGGGTGTGCCGGACGACGATTCGCTCGCTGAGCTTGTTCAGCGCTATGGCATAGACACCATGCTGGCGGGTGCAGGCTCCGCAACCTTCTTCGACTGCAACGTGATGCACGGTTCCAACTCCAACATCACCCCCAACCCTCGCAGCAATGTCTTTACCGTGTTCAACAGCGTGAGCAACACGCCCGGACAACCGTTTTGTGGCCTTGCACCCCGGCCAGCTTTCATTGCGGAGCGTGAAGACTTCAGCCCGATACCAGTCTGCCAGGCTTCGTGAGCGACGCCGGCAGAACCGTGCTCAGGTCTCGATCACCCGCCCAGGGTTGAGCAGGTTCCTGGGGTCCAGCGCCTGTTTGAGCGTGCGCATCAGGGCAATCTCGCCGGGGCTGCGGCTCATTGCCAGCCAGGCGCGCTTTTCGGTGCCAATGCCGTGCTCGGCAGATACCGAACCCCCAAAGGCTTGCAATGGGCCATAGACCAGCTCATCGCTTTGTTCATGAGTGGCATCGGCGCTTTCTGGCTGCACGAAAAGATGCAGGTTGCCATCGGCGATATGACCAAACAGGATGGCGCGGCCTGCAGGCCAGCGCGTCTGGATGCTCTGGCTGACCTGCCTGGCGTATTCGGCCATGTGGCGAATCGGCAGGCTGACGTCGTAAAGATAGGTTTGCCGACCGGCCAGCATGTTCTCGAAGTTCTCGCGAATATCCCATAGCGCTCGGCGCTCGGCCTCTGACTGCGGAATCACTGCGTCCACAATCAACTCGTCATCCATGGCTTGTTCCAGCATGGCCTCGAATCGTTCGGCATCAGCCGCAAGGTCAGCCCCTTCAGCCTGCAGCAACACATAAAACGGGTAGTCGCGTTCCAGCGGTGGGCGATGGCCGCCGGGTGCAGTGGCGGCGTGGTAATAGATGTTCCACATCACCTCGAAGGCGCTCAGTGTGCCGGCCAGCTCGCGCTGGCATTGATTGAGCAGCCGGGTGACGTCACCAAAACTGGTGAGCGCCACCAAAGCAGCCTGACAACTGACTGGCAGCGGGTTCAGGCGTAGCACCACACGGGTGACGATGCCCAGCGTGCCCTCGGTGCCGATGAAGAGCTGTTTGAGGTCATAGCCGGCATTGTTCTTGAGCATTTCGTTCATGCTCGACAAAACCGTGCCGTCCGCAAGCACCGCCTCGACACCGAGCACCAGGTTGCGCATCATGCCGTAGCGCAGCACGTTGATGCCGCCGGCGTTGGTCGCCACATTGCCGCCAATCGTGCAACTGCCGCGCGCGCCCAAATCGAGCGCAAACAGCATGTCGTGTTCGCGGGCCGCTTCCTGCATGGCTTGCAGCGTAACGCCTGCCTGCACGGTGGCGGTGCCGCCGATTGGGTCGATGTGCTCTATGCGGTTCATGCGCTCCAGCGACAGGATGACCTCCCGGTCGCTGGCCACTGCGCCGGTCACGCAGCCGGTCAAGCCGCCCTGGCTGACTACCGGCTGGTCAAACTGGTGACAGATGGCCATGGCGCGGGCCAGCGCTTCGGTGCTCGCCGGGCGCACCACCGCGATGGCGCGGGTCGGCGAGGCATCCCAGTAGCTGGTGGCGCGCTGCCTGACTGCGTCGCCAGTCAATACGGTGGTGTCGTCAAGTGCGTCGAGGAGGGCGTGAACCACTGGGTAGGGCATGGTTGTTTCCTTTATCTTCGTATTTGCATTTCGACTGCAGACTGGGCAGTTGTTCCGTTAGTAGTGGCATCAACAAAAACCAAGGCCTGTGGCTTATTGTCGCGCAAATATTCCTCAGGCTGATCGCTGAAAGGCAACGGGTTGTCAGGACATCATGTAACTTTTGCCAAATCGACGATATTTGAATGACTGCCTTTAGCCATATAACGCGTTACACTCACAACGTTAACGCCTTGTTTCAAAAGAAACGATGACCTCTTCAATCGTAAACTGCGGCAGTTTCAAGCTTGCCTGCGCCACAATTGCAATCGGCTTGCACGCCGGTTCATCGCTGGCCTTGACTGGCGACGACCTGTTCTTTGCCGAGTTGCCTTCAGTGGCCTCGGTGAGCCGCCTGCCCCAGCGCATTGAAGACGCACCGACGTCGGTCACGGTTATCGACAGGGCCATGATCCGAGCCTCGGGAGCGCGTTCGCTGAGTGATGTGATGCGCCTGGTTCCCGGTTTTCAGACTTTTGCCTCAAGTGACAAGCAAACCCGCGTCAATTATCATGGCATTACCGACGATGACTTTTCACCGCGCGTGCAGGTTTTAATAGACGGACGTTCGCTGCATTCCCCCTTGTTCCAGGGCGGGGTCAATTGGGATCTATTGCCAGTTGCGATGAGTGACATTGAGCGTATCGAGGTGGTGCGCGGCTCCAATACGGTTTCCTATGGCACCAACGCATTTCTGGGTGTCATCAACATAATGACGGTGGACCCGATGCTGGTCTCGGGACCCTCGGCATCAGTATCGCGTGGCAATCAGGGTGTGTTCGACTACACCGTGCGCGGTGGCCTCAAGATTGACGATAGCACCGCACTGCGTATGACGTATCGCCTGATGCGTGATGACGGCCTGGACGAAACCCCGGAAGACACTGGCGTCTTTGAATGGGCTGACCGCAACCGTAGTCGACTGTTTGAAATGCGTCTGTTTCATCAGATCGACCCCTCAAACGATCTGGACATCGGCTTTTCGCATATCGCCAAGCGTAGCCTCACCGGCAGGCTGGACGATGTGACCGGTCTGCCTTCGGAAGGTAATCCGCTGCGTGACCTTGACGAGCAATCAACAGCGGTTCAGTTGCGCTGGCGCCATGTACGCGATGTGAATTCAGACTGGCAGTTGCGGTATGCCTTCAGCCATGACAAAGCGAGCTCCGCATTCACTGATCCGCGTGCTCGTGCAATACCCTACAACCGGGTTGACTATTTTGGTGACCGTAGCAACCGGCACGAGCTGGAGCTTACGCATTCCCGAGCCTGGAAAGAGATCAAGCTCGTAGCAGGGGGTAGCTGGCGACATGATTCCATGCGTTCCCGAACCATCATGCGCGACCGTGGCTCTGTTGGCCGAAACACCGGGCGCGTGTTTGCCAACGCAGAATGGCGACCGAATACCAGTTTCACCGTCAATGCCGGTGCGTCGTTTGAATACGACTCGTTCGCCGGTCGTCATTTTGCGCCGCGTGCCAGCCTGGCCTGGCATATGGCGCAGGATCACACCCTGCGTCTGGGGTATGCAAGAGCCTGGCGCACCGCAAGCGTGTTTGATTACAAGGCTCAGTATTTACGAAACCCGACTCATGCCAATTGGTTGGGCAATGAACGTTTGCCCGCAGAACGCCTCGATAGCCTCGAGCTGGCCTATCTTGGCCAATTAACGCGCATGCGAATGGGGCTCGATGTGCGGGTCTTTGCAGAACGGGTTGATAACCGGTTGCAGAGCAGAATCTCAAGCGGTGACACTTTCGGCTATTCCAACGACCCAGACACTGTAGAACCAGTCCAGAAGCTGGAAATCCGGGGGTATGAGTTTCAATGGAAGTGGCAACCGGTCGACGCTACCCGGTTTATTGTGGGGCATGCCAGCATCCGTATCGATAGCAGCAACACTCGTCGCGGCCAGGAGTTGGCAGATTCGCCGTTTAGCAACTTTGGTGCATGGCGGCAGCCATTCTATGTTGCCCTCGCCCGCCAGTCCGCACCGCGCCGCTCCACGTCGATAATGTGGATGCAGGCCCTACCCGGTGGCGCTGATTTTTCGCTGATGTGGTACAAGGTGGGCGACATCAAATGGACCCGCAACACCTTTACACCCGGCTACGAGCGTTTTGATCTACGGGTGGCCTACCCTTTCCGCTTTGGTGCGCAATCTGGCGAGCTGTCCTATACCGCGCAGTCGCTCAAGGGCGCACACTTTGAAGAGCGTGAGCAGCGCGTTGTGGACAGGCGCCACTGGGTAACGCTGCGGCTGGACTTCTGACATGCTTGTGCTGAGTCGCGGATTACGCCTGTATTTGTCCGGCTTGTTGCTGACCGTGCTCTGCTCGTCAGCGTCGGCCCTAGAGGTGGCGCTGGTGCTGAACAGGGGCGACGGAGTGTTCGCCAGATTTGCCGAATCCTTTCGCAACTCGGCTAGCGCCGCGGGCGTGCAGGTAATCGACGGCGGGGTGGTCGGTTTGCTACGTCACGAGGCCATAGACAGGGCCGATTGGGTCGTGGCCGCAGGGGAGGGTGCAGCCGAGGCGGTGCTGGCTTTGTCTGATGACGGTCCCCCGATCCTGCTTTCCCTGAGTGCCCGTGCGCAATATCTGAGCCTTCGCCAACGCCACCCGGCGCGACACATTTCGGCGGTCGTGCTTGATCAACCCCCAGAACGTCATTTGACATTGATAAGCTTGTTGTTGCCTCAGGCAAGGCGTGTCGGGTGTCTGCTTGGACCGGCCAGCGCAAGCGTGAATGAAGAGTTTGCCAGTAGCGCAGCGAGTGCCGGCCTGGACTGGGCGGCAAGCTCGGTGTCCGCCGGTGCTGAGCTTGCCCGGGCGCTGGAGCGTGTGTTGCGCGATAGCGATGTGTTTCTTGCAGTACCAGATACCTTGCTCAGCACGCCTGGCTCGGCGCGTGCCATTTTGCTCACGAGTTATCGCTATCGTCGGCCGGTGATCGGTTTTTCGCGCGCCTATGTCGACGCCGGAGCCCTGGCCGCAGTGTTCAGCACTCCTGAGCACAATGGACGTGACAGTGCCGACTGGATTGCAGCGCGATTGAGCCTTGCAGAGCCCGAGCCCGGATATGTCTGGCCAGCACGTTTTGAGGTGGCAACCAACCCGCAGGTGGCGCGATCCTTGTCGATTGAGCTCGGCAATATGGACAGCCTGGCCGAGCGCCTGGCTGCCAGTATCGAGGAGACGGCGCCATGAAGCCAACCTTGAGGCAGGTGCTATTGTTGTTGGTGCTTTTTCCGGCGCTGACCATCGCTTTGCTGGTTTCGCTTACCTACCTGGTTCACGGTACTCGCGAACTCGACAGGGCCTTTGCTGCCCGTGGAGAAGCGGTCGTCAGTTTTCTGGCTCCCGCGGCCGAGTTCGGCGTCATGTCGGGCAGCCGTGTTTCGCTCGATAGTCTGGCTCGCGCCGTGCTTGATCAGCCGGACGTGGCTGCGGTCGGCATCTTCGATCGCGACGGCAGAATACTGGTCGTGAGCGGTAAGCTGCAGGCTCAGAACCTGTTTGACAGCAGCGCCCAGGTCAAGAGCGAGCCGCTGGGCTTGCGTGGCGATCGCATGGTTTTCAGTTCGCCAGTTCATGCCGCGCAGCTCAGCGTGGAAGACTTCGGCCTTGCTCGCGTCCGATTCGATCTCGAGTCGATCGGCTGGGTTCAGGTGGAGCTGTCCACCGGCAGGCTTGAGCGCGACAAGCGTCGCTTGCTCGCGACCGTGCTGATTGTCACCGGTCTGGTGCTCTTTCTGGCCGTCTGGATGGCGGCAAACTTGTCGGGCAAACTGACGCAATCCTTCGGGCGTCTGGCCTGGGCGGTCAATCGGATCGCAGGGGGGGATCTGGAAACCAGCATACGGGTGGATAGTGGCATACGCGAACTGCAAACCCTGCAGCTTGGTTTCAACCGCATGGCCCGATCGATTGCTGATTCGCAGCATGAGTTGCAGACGCGTATTGACGAAGCTACCAGCCAGTTGGCGCATCTGGCCATGCATGATGCACTCACCGGCTTGCCCAATCGTCGCGCCTTCGAACTGGCGCTGGAAGATGCGGTGGCCCGCTCTCGTCGGGCGGGGGACCGGGACGCCTTGTGCTTTATCGACCTTGACCGCTTCAAGCAGGTTAACGATTCCGGCGGTCATGCTGCGGGTGACGCCTTGCTGCGCAGACTTGGCGAGCTGATCTGCAATGAGGTGCGGACCTCCGACCGACTTTATCGCATTGGCGGTGACGAGTTTGTGCTGATGTTGCATGGTTGTGATCAAAGCGAAGCGCGTCGCGTGGCCGAAAACCTTTGCAAGGTGGTATCTGCCTATGTGTTTGATTGGCAGGGAAAACAGTATTCGGTGGGGGCCAGCATTGGTCTGGTGCGCATTGAGCCAGACGCTGCTGCAACCGATATCCTGCGTGCAGCCGACAAGGCGTGTTATCAGGCCAAGGCCGGCGGGCGCAGCCAAGTCTTTGAAGCTTGCCCCGAAAAAGGCGGCTGACGCATCAAGCCACGTTCGCCGGTTCGTCGCAACTCAGTGGCTACAGCACCAGCGGTGACGCTTCCGTGGTTTATCCTGCGCCCTCTGAAAGCCGCACTTTCCTGAGTTGGTACTGATAAATGCGATTGCGACCACCGTGCTTGGCGGCGTACAAGGCCTTGTCGGCCGCGTTGACCAGAACCTCGGGGGAGGTCATCTCGGGTTCTTTGGTGGCGACGCCGATACTGACTGTTGCGCGCAGTTCTTCGTCGCCGTGTGGCAAGCAAAGCCCGCGAATCTGCTCCTGCAAGCGATGCGCGGCCATAATGACGGCAGACAGGTCAGTATTACGGCAAATGATCAGAAACTCTTCGCCGCCGATACGGCAAACCCTGTCGTCCTTGCGCGCCTGCTCGCGCAGCAGACGACCCATTTCTACCAGCATGCGGTCGCCGACGGCGTGGCCGAAGGTGTCGTTGAACGCCTTGAAGGCGTCTATGTCCAGCATCATCACGGACACCGGTGCGCCGCTGCGTTCTGCTGCGCTCCATGCCTGCTCCAGCCCTTCCATTGCTGCACGGCGGTTGGGGAGGCCGGTCAGCGGGTCAGTCTGGGCGCGGTGCTCAAGCTTGCGATTGGTCAGCGTCAGTTCGGCGGCGAGCTGCCTCAGTTGTGTGCGGTCTTCTTTCCAGGATTGCAGCAGCAAGGCGTGTTGGCGTGCTGACAGCAGACGCAGACCGAGGGTTGCGGCATCCGGCGTGCGGGGCAGCAGATCGTTGGCGCCAGCGTGCAGCATGGCGCTGACGGCGGGTGGGTCGCGAGCTTCGTCCAGCACAATCACGTAGGCCGAACGTCCAAGTCTGGCTTCACGCAGTGCCCGGCAGAAGTCGCGGGCGTGCAGGCCGGGGGTGGCCGAGTCGGCAACGATGACCTGGGGCAAGTGGGTGAGCACTTCAGTCAGCGCGGCTGTTCCATCGTTCAGAACCTGAATGTTGAGGCCGCCGACCTCACCAGCACTAGCTTGCACGAGCTCGATGACCTGGCGGTCGGAGCTTAGCAGCAAGGTGCTGATGTTTTCCAGCTTGTCGTCGGTTTCGGCGATGCTGGGCGTGGCCATGTCGGCAAACTGCGGCATGGCACTGGTGGGCACCTTGAACATGGCTCCCCACTCTTGCCAGATGGGCATGATGGCATCAATCATCGGCCCCAGTTCGTCGGCGTCCAGTCCATTTTGCCCGGCGAGTTGAAGCAGCTCGCCTGTGGTTCGCAGCCTTGCGCTTGCTGACTCCGAACACAAGTCGGCTATACGTCGTCCAAACTGAAACAATCGGGCCAGCTTGTAGGGGCGGGAGCCTTCAAGAAACTGAGCATCGTCGGGTGTCTCGTGCCATGCCACCGGTTCGGTCAGAGCGCCTGGCAGACCAAATTCGCGAAGCAAGTTATCGGTGCATTCGCGATGATCCAGGCCAAGGCGGGCTCGTTCACGCGTTATCAGCGGCGTGGATTGGTCAGGGTCGGAGAGGACTTTGGCGAACTCTGTCGGAAAGGCGGTGGCCAGCGCTAGTTCGCCAATGCGTGCCATCAGGCCGCAGGAAAACAAATCATCGGGACTGGCGGTGCGGGTGCGACTGGCGAGCTCGCGCAGTGTAACCGCCATGAGTAGTGAGTGTGACCAGTAGGCCGGGTAATCGAAGGCCGTACAGGCACCATCGCGGTATTCGTCTACCAGCGCAAAACTGGTGGCAAGGTTGCGCACGGCGAGCATGCCTATGCGCAGCACGGCTTCCGGCACCGAGGCCAGTGGTCTGGCACCGGTGCTGGCCGCGTTGGCCAGCTTGAGCAGGCGGCCACACAGAGCCGGGTCGCGCTGCACAACCTTGGTCAGTGCTTCGACGCTGGCGTTGTCGTCCCGACACAGTTCGATGATTTTGAGCGCGACGCCCTTCGGGCTGGGCAAGCGACCACTGGTTTTAAGTTTTTCGAGTGGCAAGATTCAAATCTTCCGGGCAGCAAGGAATGTGCTTGTGATGAGGCCCACTGAGGGTTGGCCGCTGGCAGTTCGGTCCTGAGATAACTTTACACCCATGCGACACTGTTATGCTGTTTGCTCACAGCAGAATGTGTAGCCAAGTGTGCATCTTTCATTGATTTCCCTGTTTCAGTTTAACCACCGAGCATTCAACAGTCGAGCGCGCCAAGCGTCTTCAGTCTGGCGATGTCGGCTGCGCTGAAACCCCAGTCCAGCAAGGTTTGGGCGCTGTTTGTGTCTGGCCTGTGCGGCGTGCGGCATCCATGGTGGCTGAAGCGCGGCGCGGGCGACGGCTGAGAGACACCGTCGAGCGTGGTGAAGCTGTGTCGTGCCTGGTTGTGAGGATGTTGTGGTGCTTCGTCCAGGTCGAGTACCGGGGCCACGCAGGCGTCGCTGCCGTCGAATATCGCGCACCATTCGTCGCGACTGCGAGTGGCGAGGTGTTGGGACAGATGTTCGCGCCACGCGGGCCAGCGATCGCGTTCAAACTGTGGTGAGAAGTCTGTTTCGTCCAGCCCGGCGAGCTGCAGAAAGCGCTGATAGAACTGCGGCTCGATCGGGCCGATGGCAAGATATTTGCCGTCGGCGCAGCGGTAGGTGCCATAAAAGTGTGCGCCACCGTCCAGCAGGTTGCTGCCGCGCTGTGGCGTCCATTGCCCCATCCCGTTTAGGGTGTGAATCATGCTGGCGAGCAGTGCCGAGCAGTCTGTCATGGCGGCATCCACCACTTGCCCCTGACCGCTGGAGCGCGCTGCGGTGAGTGCTGCCAGCATGCCCATGGCCAGCATCATGGCGCCGCCACCGTCGGCCACCACGTTGAGCGGCACTACTGGCTTGCCGCCAGGCTCACCGATGGCGTGCAGCGTGCCGGACAAGGCCAGATAGTTGATATCGTGTCCGGCAGTGTGAGCCAGCGTGCCGTATTGCCCCCAGCCGGTCATGCGGCCATAGACCAGCGATGGATGCTGGGCTAGCAGTGCCTCCGGGCCTAGCCCAAGTCGCTCCATCACACCGGGGCGAAAGCCTTCAATCAGCATGTCGGCCCGGCTGATCAAGGTTCTGGCGGTGTCCAGTCCGGCCGGATGTTTGAGGTTGAGTCGCAGCACGCGCCGACTGCGGTTGAGGATGTCGCGGGCCGGGTCGAAGATTTCGAAACCCGCGCTGCTGCCAGCGGGCATGGCGCGCTCTATGCGCAACACCTCAGCACCCATGTCGGCTAGCAGCATGGCTGCCATGGGTGCCGGGCCCAGGCCGGCGAATTCGACGACTCTAACTCCGAAGAGTGGACCGGATGCGGCGGCGGAGGGGTGAGGAGAGTCAAGATTCTGAGTGGTCATTGGCGTAGTGGCTGGCCCATTGAACATCGCTGCAAAAAAGGTAACCCGCGCCGTAAACCGTTCGGATCAA
>DAIMZH010000044.1:0-14941 GCA_036734105.1 Azoarcus sp.
GTGTCCGGCGATATCCGGTTCATCATTGATGACGATGGACGTCTCGGCAAAGCGAGCTGGAGTTTCATTGATGACGAGTTGGACCGGCTTTGGAATTCAGGAGTCAAGCGGCCCTTGATGGAACTGTTCGATGCCCTGATTATCCATCGGCGTCAGCATGGGTTCGGGCAATTGACAGAGGCCCATTTGACCCTTGAGAAGGGTAACTTGTCCCTAGCATGGAAGGCGTGACAGAGCGTTCACACCTGAAACGCTACGATGTTGTCAGGTTCTATAGATAGCTCATGACAGCCCGCAAAGAGACCACGCTATCGTGGTAGTGCCAGATGGAGCTTTATTGCGTCCTCGATAGCCAGAACATCTTTTTTTGGATAAGGCGCCGACTTGGGTTTTGAGTCGCGATTTGTCAGCGGCCATGATCTGATCGGCCATTGCCTTGCTGCTTTGTCCGGCGATTGTCACGACAGCTTCGCCGGGATATTGACGCCCGGTGTTGCTGGTCACTGGAACCACCACCACACGCGACAGATTCCGGTTGGCAGCATCGTTGCTCATGATTACAGCGGGCCGCGTTTTCCGGATTTCGCTGCCGATTGAGGGGTCGAACTCGACCCGCCATACGTCACCGCGATGCATATGCCATATCTCCTGAAAGGGCATTACACCATTCCATCGCTTCGGTTTCACGAGCCTTGTCGGAGGCCATCGCGCGATAGCCGTCATCAAGAGAGGTGTCCAGCACATGCGGGCGTAGCAGGTCCTCGATGAACTGGCTCATGTGACGTCTGCCGACCGTCCGGTAAAGCCCCTCATACACTTCCTCGTCGAGTGTGATGGTCATTCGTTTGTGCATGAGCGTCTCTCCTATGCGTTGTGTGCATAGTGGATGATAGCATGCGCACGTTTAAGACGCTTTGCAGGACTGTTTGCAGGAAACCCGATGATCAAGGCGTCATCACCGTCGGGCTTCCTTTTTGATCCGCCAGACTTTCCAGTACCCGTTTGACAGGTGCCGGCAGGCCAGCATCGCTCAGGGCGTCGGGAGTGAGCCGTACCATGTCGTTTTCGCGAACTGTCGGCGGCAGGGTGTCGAGTTCAAACACCACTGGATGAATCGTCAGCCGGAAATGGGTGAAAACATGTTTGACCGGGCCCAGGGTCTGCGTGCGGTTTGCTTGAACACCAAAACGTTGCAGCAGCCAGCGCTGGTCGTCTGCTGCGTCGTCGGGAAGCTCGGGGAGGCTGAGCAAGCCACCCCAGATGCCGTTGGGTGGACGGCGTTCTAGTAACCAGCCTTGCCCGCTTTGCAGGATCGCCAGTCGAACCTCGCGCTGCGTTTGAGTCTTACGGGGGCGTGGCGTTGGGAGCCGCTGACAGCGCTGCGTGGCCAGCGCCACGCAGTCATCGGCCAAGGGGCAGCGCTGGCAGGCCGGTCGGCTACGAGTGCACAGGGTTGCGCCCAGATCCATTTGCGCCTGAATATAGCGGCCGATATCTTCGGTGCGCTCAGGCAGCAGGCCGTCGGCCAGCGCCCACAGACGATTCTCCACCCGCTTTTCGCCAGGAAAGCCTTCTACCCCGTGGTGTCGGCACAGCACTCGTTTGACGTTGCCATCCAGAATCGCGCCGCGCTGGTCAAAGGCAAACGCCGCGATGGCGGCTGCGGTAGAACGACCGATGCCCGGCAGTTGCGCCAGCGTGGCTGCATCTTGCGGAAAACGCCCTTCATGCAGGGTCATCACTTGCTGCGCCGCCTTGTGCAGGTTGCGCGCCCGGGCGTAGTAACCCAGCCCGCTCCACAAGGCCAGCACCTCATCCAACGGGGCTTGGGCTAACGCAGCAACGCTGGGAAAACGCGCCAGAAAACGTTGGTAATAGGGGATCACCGTCTCCACCTGGGTCTGCTGCAGCATGATCTCTGACAGCCAGATGCGGTAAGGGTCGCGTGTGTTCTGCCAAGGCAGGTCATGACGACCATGCGTGGCGTGCCAGCGCAGAAGCCGCGTGGCAAAGTCATCAAGGAGTGGGTTTTGCATGGTCAATCGGGGATAACTTCTCGACGCAAGAGATGGCCGGGGTGATAATAGCCGATTACTTCACAAGACATGGCTGGCCGCGTTTCCTTCGCGCAGCCCATAAAACAAATGTCCCAAGCTCCGATTACCCACGCAGACTTCACCCGCGCCTTTCGTGATGCGCTGGGCATGTTCGCCACAGGCATCACCGTGGTTGCCACCCGCGCAGCAAATGGCGAGCCCATAGGCCTTACGGTCAATTCCTTCAACTCGGTGTCGCTGGACCCGCCGCTCATAGTCTGGAGTCTGGCCAACACCCTGCCGTGCCGCGAGGTCTTTGAGGCCTGCGAGTATTACTCGGTCAACGTCCTGTCTGCCGATCAGACCGATTTGTCGCAGCGCTTTGCGTCGCGCCTGGATGACAAGTTTACCGGTCTGGATATCGAGGAGGGCCTTTACGGCGTGCCGTTGCTGCGCGATTGCTGCGCCCGCTTTGAATGCCGCAACATTTCGCGTCATGCCGGCGGTGACCACTTGGTGTTCATCTCCGAGGTCGTGCGTTTTGATCGCCAAGAGCGCGAGCCGCTGCTCTATTACAGCGGTGCCTATCGCAGCCTGGCACCGCGCTAGGGCCTGGCTCGCCAATGAACGATCTCCCCTTTTCGCAAGCCTGCGAGAACAACAAGACCCCCATTCTGGCGGTGCTCAGGCAGACCTTTGCTGATTGCCGGTCGGTGCTGGAGGTCGGCAGTGGCACTGGTCAGCACGCGGTGCATTTTGCCGGGCATCTATCGCATCTGCAGTGGCAGGCTTCTGATCAGGCGGTCTATCTTTCTGACCTGAACGAGCGCATCCGGCGTGTGGCGCTGCCCAATCTGCCAGCGGCAGTCAGGCTGGATGTGTGCAGCGATCCAGCGCCAGCGTTGGCGTGCGAGGCCTTGTTTACCGCCAATACGCTGCACATCATGCCGTGGCCGGTTGTCGAGCGGTTTTTCGAGAGGCTGCCTGAGCTCACACAGCCCAAGGCGACGCTGTGCATTTATGGCCCGTTCAATTACAACGGCCAATTTACCAGTGCCAGCAACCGTAGCTTCGATCAAAGCCTCAGGAGTCGTGACCCCGCAATGGGCATTCGTGACATCGAGCAGGTTTTGCACCTGGCTGAGCAGCAAGGGTTCGCCCTCAGGCACGACTTCGACATGCCGGCCAACAACCGCTTGCTGTGGCTCACGGCCGCTGGCGCAACAGATTAATCCTGTCCGGCAGCCCTGAATGGCAAGGCCTCGGCTGCCTGCTCTCGGTAGCGCGTCAGGTGCAAGGCCTCCTGCCCGAAATACTGGGCAATCGCCGGGCTCAGCGGCGTGCTGCCAAACAAATAGCTGCCATGACGCGTGACCGGCTCAAAGCCGCGTGTCAGCTTGTGCTCGCCCTGGGCACCAGCATCAAAAAAGCGCAGACCGTGGCGGATGCAGTAGTCAATGCCCTGGTAATAGCACAGTTCAAAGTGCAGGTGCTCGGCCTCGGTCAAGGCACCCCAGTAGCGTCCGTATAGCGTGTCGGCACCCTTGAAGCACAGCGCAGCGGCAATCATCCGCGGCGGGTCTTCGTCAGATGACTGGTCGGCGCATACCTGAGCGCCGGAAAACGCTGCAAACACCACCAGCTTGTCCGCCATGCTTTGCCGGATCAGCGCAAAACTGTGCTCGGTGATGTACCCCCGGTGGCCGGAGCGCTTGAGATAGGTTGCCTGATAACAGCGCACCATGGCCTGCCAGTGCAGCTCGGTCAGCTCTGCGCCGTGCAAGGTCCTGATGTCGAATCCGGCCACCCGGTTGCGCTCCTGCCGGATGTTCTTGCGTTTGCGCGATTTGAGTTGCTGCAAAAAGTCGTCAAAGCCGGAGTATCCCCGGTTGTGCCACAAGAACTGTGCGCCTTGCCTTGGCACAAAGCCTTGCCGGGTCAGGGCTTGCTGTAGCGTTTGAGTGGTGAACAGCCATTGCACACAGCTCCAGCGATGTGTCTCAAGCTGTTGTTTCAACTCGTTACACACCAATGACAACACCTCGTCAAGCAAATCGGATCGCAACAGCCCCAGCCTTGGCCCGCTTACCGGTGTAAAAGGAATGGCTGCAATCCATTTTGGATAAAATTTGAGCCCGTACTGCTGATACGCCTCGGCAATCTGCCAGTCAAACAGATATTCACCATACGAGTGATGTTTGACATAACCGGGTATGGCGGCAACGAGCGTGTCTCCCTGCCACACCGTGAGATGCTGGCTGTGCCAGCCGCTGTTGCCGCCAACACTGCCGCCTTGCTCCAGCGCCAGCAAAAACGCATGGCTACAGAACGGGTTGGCGCAGTCGCCATCGCCAGACGCCGCGAACAAAGCGTCCCACTGTCCGGCAGAAACCTGCGCCAGTGAGTCAAGCCATTTAATCTGCATGGCAACAAGCCCTGTTGCGCAAATCTGCGTGCAAAGTCATCAGCTTCCTATTTTTTGCCCAGGGTATCGGATGGGTCAGTGCAGCATCGTACAGCATGAAGCTGTCGGAAAAACCCGGATGCCGTGGAGGTTTATGTGTCGACACATCAGATCGGACGCAGCGCCGGGAGCTTTCAACACACACATCCATCCTGCTGCACTGCGGTGCGCCAATACCTTGAAACAATGCAGGTAAAACTTTTTCCGCTGCCATGCTTCAATATCAGTATGACCAGCGCGAAATGCGCGACTGACTGCGTGATTTGCGTGTGGTCCCTTTCAACCGGCTGTCCGTTGTGGCTGTCGATATTCCCGCCCGGGACTCGTTAGTGAGCCCGGGCTGATGGGAAAAACTGACGAAAAAAGGAGAGCGATCATGAAGGCCGGAATCCTGTTTCCTGTAGTGTTGGCTGCCATGCTCACGAGCGCTTGCGCGACTTGGGATGGCATGAGTTCACGCGAGAAAAGTGCGGTTATTGGTGCTGGTGTGGGAGGTGTCGCTGGTGCTGTGGTGACTGACGGTGGCGTATTGGGCACGGTTGGTGGTGCCGCCATCGGTGGTGTGATTGGCGACCAGGTCGGCAAGCAACGCTGAAAGACACCGCCAGGATAAGTTCATTCTGTCCGGGATAGCGCGGCGATGATGCGTTTGGTCAGGCGCTGCGCTATTGGGATGGCAACGAATGCTGCCAGCGCAGCCAATGGCCAGACCGTGATGAAGTTTTTCGCCCATATGCCGAAAAACCCAGCAGGAAAGCCAAGATTGAGCCAGGTGATCACGCCAGTCATCAAAAAGGCCATGATGCCAGCCATGATGACGGGCTGAAGATGCTGTGGTTTTAGTGTCATGAATTGCCTTCGGGTTCAATATAAGAAAACTGCAATATTAGCGCGGAAGTGCTCTTGGTGACTTCCACGCGAGCGTGTTATTGCCACCATTCAGACTCACGCAAGATGTGTTTGCATGGTTTTAAGGCATTTCCCGATTGACGGGGTTGGCGCGTTTTGCGAAGGTGGCAAGGTTGCCGAGCCGCATGTTTGCGGCGGTAGCGGATATTTGCAAGCAGCCAACAGGAGTGCCCTCACTTGAACCTGAATGTCCGCCATGTGCTGATGCGTGCGAAACGAGTCGCGTCCAGCGTCGTGCCGACGATCGTGTTCATGTTTTTCGGGTTGTTTTCGCTGCTGTTGGCGGCATTTACAAGCGCCCAATCGGAGGCATGGTCGCGGGCAGCCATTGTCTTGCTGGCGCTCGCCGTGCTGTTTGCGCTGGCACCGCTGGCGCGCATCAGGCGCCGCCTGCGAGCGCATGCCTTGGTGCTGGAGGGTGCGCACGACGGTGTCTTTGAGTGGCACCCGGTCAGCAAAGAGCTCAAGGTTGGACACCGTTTACTGGCGATTCTCGGGTATTCGAGCAATTTTCTCGACAATACCCATGCATGGCTGAATATCGTGCACCCGGATGACCGGGCGACCTACAGCCACGCTGTGTCGCGTCACCTGAAAGGGCAGACTGAGTTCTTTTATTGCGAATATCGGGTGCGGTCCGCATCCGGCGAATATCGCTGGCTGGCCGCGCGCGGCAAGGCTGTGTGCAACCGCGCCGGTGTCGCGACCCTGATGGCAGGTTCGGTGTCTGACATCACCGACCGCGTCAACCGCGAGGCCGAGATACGCGCACTTGCACGTCAGGATCAGCTTACTGGTCTGCCAAATCGTCGCGCCTTGCTTGAGGTGTTGCCAGAGGCGCTGGACAAGGCCAAGCGTGAAGACACCATGGTCGGTTTGCTGTTCATCGATCTAGACCGCTTCAAGCTGATCAACGATTCACGAGGTCATGCTTTTGGTGATGCGCTGCTGGTGCAACTGACCCGGCGCCTGCCAGTGGGGCTGCGTCCGGGCGATTTGCTGGTGAGGCAGGGGGGCGATGAGTTTGTGGCGGTGTTGCAAGGTGTGACCACCGTCAGCGAACTGGAGATGCATGCACAGCGACTGCTGGGTGCCATTGATTCGCCGGTGGAGGTGGATGGCGTGGTTGAGCGTATTCACGCCAGCATAGGCATTGCCTGTTATCCAACGGATGGCAGCGATGCCGATGAGTTGTTGCGTTGTGCGGATATTGCATTGTATTCAGCCAAGGACGCCGGCGGCAATGTGGCACGTTTTTTCGAGCGTCGCATGCGTACCCGCATTGACGAGCGCGCCCGGCTGGAGGGGCGGCTCAGAAAAGCGATAGACAACGGTGACCTGCTGCTGCATTTTCAGCCTAAACAGCGTTTGAGCGATGGCGCAATAGTCGGCGCCGAGGCCTTGGTACGCTGGCGAGACGGCGACTTGCTGGTGCGCCCGGATGTGTTTATCCCGGTGGCAGAGGAAACTGGCCTGATAGAGCCGCTGGGTCTGTGGGTCATGCATGCCGCAGCCCGTCAGATGCACGCCTGGTTGCCATTGGTTGGTGAAGACTTCCGGATGGCCCTCAATCTTTCTGCCCGGCAGTTTCTGCGCCGAAGTGTAGACCGCGACTTTGAGGTGATCGCCCGATCGCGCGGGGTAGACCATTCGCGCTTCGAGTTTGAAGTCACAGAGTCGCTATTGCTTAATCCGGATGGTCAAGCCTTGCAGGCTTTGACCGCATTGCGTGAGCAAGGCAGCAGGATTGCTCTGGATGACTTTGGCACTGGTTATTCTTCATTGTCTTACCTGCGTTCGCTTGATCTTGATGTGCTGAAGATTGACCAGTCCTTCATTGCAGCGCTGAACCCGGCTGACTGCAGCCGCAGCGCGCGCAATGCCAGCGCAATTGTGGACACCATCATCGTGCTCGGCCAGCAGCTTGACTATGAGATCGTGGCCGAAGGGGTGGAGACGGCCGAGCAATATGAATGGTTGCGGTCATTTGGTTGCGACCTGGCGCAGGGTTATTACATTGCGCCACCGCTTGAAGCAGAGAGCTTTACGAAGCGTTTTCTCGCTCCGACGCACACCACGATGGTTGGTGCCAAAGCCCGCCAGTGACGTGCGACAAGTGCGGCCGGTTGCACGAGACGTGTGCCGGTATATCAGCTCGCAAACAGTGCCGGTAGCGGTGTGAGTACACAACCCGAATCGATCAGTGCTTTGCGCACCGCGTGTGCCACCTCCACCGCATGTGCGTTGTCACCGTGAACGCAAATACTGTGAAACCGCAGGGGCAGGCGTTTGCCCGATAGCGATACGATCCCGCCTGCATCAAGCATGCGCAACACATGACGCACGCAGTCGCGGGTTTCGGTGAGGACCGCGCCGGCCTGGTTGCGTGGCAGGAGATGACCGTTGTCGCCATAGGCACGGTCGGCAAATATCTCTCCGGCCACGGTCAAACCTTCATGCTCGCCCGCTTCGGCCAGCCGCGACCCGGCCGGTGCGAGCAGGATCAAGTGCGGATCGAAGCTGCGGATGGCTCGCGCCAGCCGCGCCGCCAGGGCTGCATCTTCGGCTGCCATGTTGCTCAGTGCGCCATGAGGTTTGACGTGAGTCATTGCCATGTCTTCAACCCGTGCCATGCCCTGCAGCGCGGCAAGCTGATAGATCACCATGGCCTGCAACTCGTCGGCCGCCATCTGCATGGGCCTGCGCCCGAAACCCTGCAGATCAGGGAAGGAGGGGTGTGCGCCGATGCTCACCTGCGCACGTCTGGCCGCGTGTAGCGTTCGCCGCATTGTCAGTGGGTCACCGGCATGAAAGCCGCAAGCCAGGCTGGCACTGTTGACAATGGCCAGCATGGCGGCATCGTCCCCCATCTTCCAGGCGCCAAAGGATTCGCCGAGGTCGGCATTCAGGTTGATCTGCATGGAATCAATTGTCCTCTCGTCCGGATTGTTCGCGACGCTGGACGAAATAGCGATAAAGGGCAATCCCACTGAAACCCACGCAGAAAACCCACGCCACAAAGCTCACCGTGCGGCTCAAGGGGGCAAGCACGGGGTCGCCCGCAAGCATGGCCGGGATCAGCACAACCCCTAGGATCAGACCGATCAGCACAAGTTTGACGGAATACTTCCAGTCGCGCCGCAACGCCACCTGATAGAGCTTTTCGTTGCGTTTGTAGTCCTGTTTAGCCATGTTTGCCGAGACATCCATCTGTTGTAGGCCAAAACAGGATTTTACGCGTGTTAGCTTGTCGGGCTTTAGCGATCGTCACGAAGCACATGGAAAGTGATGCGGGATTTGCCCGTCTTGACGTTGCAAGGTGCTTCCATGCAAAGAATGGACCGTCGGACATGGACCGGCTATCCCTCACGCGCAACTGATCAGTCTCAAGCCCGGCGGGCGGCTAGTCTCCAAGCACTACCCCTTCGCGGCGGGGGTCAGCGCCACCCTGCCAGCCTTGCGGCGTCAGCACTATGGCCTGAATGCCGCTGGTCAATTCGCGTTCGAAAATGTTGTGGCCTCTGGTGCGCAAGCCTTCTTGCGTGGCGACTGGCCAAAGCCCTTGCTCGATGAACACCGGCCCGCCTAGCGTGACCGCATGTGGCAGGGCGACAGCCTGCTGAGGGTTCAGGCCCCAGTCGAACATCGCGATGATGCTGCGGGCTGTGTAGGCAATGATGGCGGCTCCGCCGGGTGAGCCCAGGCTGGCCAGCAGTTTGCCACTGTCGCGGTCAAAAATCAGCGTGGGGCTCATGCTGGAGCGTGGGCGCTTGCCGGGCTCGACCCGGTTGGCGATCGGTGTGCCTGCCTCGTTGCGTGGTTTGAAGGAGAAGTCGGTCAACTGGTTGTTGAGTAGATAGCCTCCAGCCAGGTCAGTGCCGCCATCGGCCAGGATGCGCGCGCCAAAGGCAGCCTCTATGGTGCTGGTCATGGCTACTGCATTGCCTTCAGCATCGATAATGCTGATATGGCTGGTGCCGGAGTCGGCTTGTGTGGCCTGCGGCGCGTAGCTTAGCTGGGAGCCAGCGGGCTGTCCGGCTTCGATGGGTTCGACGCGCAGTGTGCCGATGATCTGGGCGCGCTGTTGCAGATAGCCGGGCGACAACATGCTGTGCCAAGCATCACCAGGCGGGCTTACGAAGGCGGGGTCGGCCACAAACACGGCACGATCGGCAAAAGCCAGTCGGTTTGCCTCGATGAAGCGATGCAGCCAGCTTTCGCCAGGCAGATTGTCCTGCAAGGTGGTTTCGGTTTCGGGCAAGGCATGGAGAATACCCAGAATCTGCATGATGGCGAGATGCCCGGAGGAGGGCGGTGGAAAACCGCAGATGCTGAATGTGCGCCAGTCGGTGCACATTGCCTCTCGCAATACAGGACGATAGTCGGTGAGATCGCTTGCGGCTAGCAGCCCCGGTGCTTGCGGATGCTGTGCCACCCGCATGACCAGGTCGCGTGCGATGTCGCCTTGGTAGAAAACCTCGCTGCCCTCGCTGGCGAGTCGACGGAGTATCTCGGCAAGCGCCGGGTTGGTCAGCAGGTGGCCGACTGGGAGGGGGGTTCCGTCTGCATGATAAAAGAAGCTGCGCGCTGCCGCATTGTCGCGCAGCGCCGGGTCAGTATCGAGCAGGGTGTGCAGCCGAGGGCTCAGCGCGAATCCCCGCTCAGCAAGCTCAATGGCAGGTTCAAACAGGGCAGCCCATGGCAGGCGGCCGTGTTGGCGGTGAGCGGCTTCCAGCATGCGCAGCAAACCGGGCACGCCCACCGAGCGGCCGCTTGCCGCCGCCTGCAGGAAAGGCAGGGGCAGGCCTTCAGCGTCGAGAAAAAACGCCTCGCTCACTGCTGCCGGAGCAGTTTCGCGGCCATCCCAGGCGAGCACTTCACGGCCGTCAAAGTGCAACAGAAAAGCGCCCCCGCCAATGCCACTGGACTGGGGTTCGACCAGACCCAGCACCATTTGAACCGCAATGGCAGCATCCATGGCAGAGCCGCCTGCGCGCAACATGCGCACACCTGCCTCGGCTGCCAGGGGGTTGGCAGCGGCTACCGCAAAACCCTGACCGCTGCTCAATTCGGCAAGCTGGACAGTGGATGCGGCTTCCGGCGCCAGTGCCGCAGCGCTGCTGTCCTGTGCAGCCAAGCCGGGTGGCAGAAGGGCCAGAGCCCCAGCGACACAATAAGCTGCCAGGCGCCATTGGGAATCTTTTCTATGGGTCATGGTGTCTCACTCCTGACAGGTCAGGCGGTTCGGAGTCGGCAACTGCCTTGAGCAAGCATTTTAGCAACGTCTGAGCCATGCTTAGCATCGTCAGCAATTTGCGGGACCAGGCCTGCCAGGTTGGATGTCAGACAGGGCAATCGGTCTGTGAGTTTACGCGTTCTCGACAGTGCTCGCAGTTCGTGGTTGTTGAAGATTTTTGTTGAAGAGTGTTCAATGGTTCTCAGTGTCGTGCAGTCCCGACGTTTAAACTGCCGTCTCACCTTCAAGGGCTTGCTGATCGTTCAAAAATCTGGCCTGTGTATCCTGTCTCACCAACGATCATTTTGCGATCGGATCAGACCATGAGTACAAAGCAAGACGACCATCACGTGGTGCACATGAACCACCGGGCTGAATTGTCCGGTGGCAGGGCTGGTGGCGATGCTTATGCCTGGGGCTTGATCCTCTCCCGCGAGGGCAATATTCTCGCCCTGACACCGGCCGCGTCCGAGCACTGGCAGTCGTGTGCCAGCGCCGCGTCAATCGGGTCGAGCATGATAGGCTCCAGTGTCTTCGATCTGCTTCCAGAGTCTTCACGCCGGGTTTTCCTCCGTGTGCTTGAAAGCTCAGCCGTGTGGGATGGCACATTCGAGACGTGCAGCACTGATGTTCCCTGCGTCATGCGCGGCAGTCTGACTCCCTTGCTTGCCGGAACAGGCACAAACTACTGGCTTTTGCTTGCCTACGCATTGGAGTCATCGGTTGCTCAGCTCGTTTCGTCAGTGCGCATGCCTTGTCTCTTTGTTGACGAGTCAGGCACTATCGTTGAGGCCAACCGCCAGATATGTGATCTTTTTGGCTACAACAGCGGCGATCTGCTCGGGCAGCCCGTTCACGTGCTGGTGCCCGAGATGCTGCGGGAGCGACATGTCGAGCACTTTGGGCGCTTTGCGGCGACAACCGCGATGAGCGTGCCGATGGGCGGGTATGGCGACCTGAAGGGCAGGCGTCAGGATGGTTCGCTGATCATGTTCCGGGCATCAATCACACGGCACGACATCGATGGGCGGAAAGGTTTTTTGCTGGTCATGGAAGACGTTGACCAGCAAGAGCGTTTTCGTCGCATGCTGCGCTGGAACGAGCGACATGACACGCTCACCGGCATGCCCAACCGTCAGGCGATTCTCGAGCATCTTGAAACTTTCCTGAAGAATCTGCCGGTGGCGGACTGCCGATTTTCTTTCATGGTGTTCGATATCGATCACTTTGAGCAGATAAACGATGTGCACGGTCACCTGATGGGTGACGAGGTGTTGCGTATCGCGGCAGCCCGCATCAATCGCCATGCTGGCACCAATGTGCGCACCGCGCGTCTGGCCAGTGACGAGTTTTGTCTGGTCAGCGATGCCGAGACAACACTTGAGCAGGTGCAGACTCGTTTTGAGCGGGTTCGTGCCGATCTGGCCAAACCAATCCATCTTGGCGGACACAGCTTCTGCCTGTCGGTCAGTGTCGGTGTGGTGCTGGTTGGACGCGACCAATTGACCAGCCACGACATCCTGCGAGCGGCCAAGCTGGCAGTGCGCGCGGCAAAGGCAAATGGCGGCAGTTGCATGAAGGTGTACGACGACGACTTGCAGCACAGCAATGCTCGCTATCATGCGATCCGTGCTGCTTTGCAAGGCGACACCTTGCTGGATACTCTGTCGGTTGTGGTTCAGCCTATCGTCGTGGCAGCAAACGGGGCGGTGGCAGGGGCTGAAGTGTTGCTGCGCTGGCGTCTGAATGATCAGGCGGTGTCGCCCGCGGAGTTCATCCCGGTTGCCGAACAGGGCGAAGCCATTCATATCATTGGCTTGTGGGTTTTAGAGCAGACCTGCAAGCTGTCCAGAAGCCTGGACGACTTGTTGGGCGGTCGGGCACCGTACCTCTCGGTCAATCTATCTACCCGACAACTCGACGATGCAGATTTGCCGGACAAGTTTGCCGCCATCCTGCGGCGTTATGGCGCAAGGCCCTCGCAAATCGAAATAGAGGTGACCGAGACCGCGATGATGACCCATCTTGAGGACAATCTGCGCACGCTGAACAATTTGCGGGATATGGGTTTTCGCTTTTCAGTAGACGATTTCGGAACCGGGCACTCTTCACTTGCCCAGTTGCTGAGAATGCCGGTGGACAAGTTGAAGGTCGACAAAGTGTTTATTGATGACATGGATTTGCGTCCGGACAATCGATCGATAGTGTCGGCGTCCATCAAACTGGCCCATGGACTCAAGATGCAGGTAGTTGCTGAAGGGGTAGAGCGTGACACGCAGTTGCAGGAACTGCAGACTATGGGCTGCGACCTGATCCAGGGCTATCTGTTTCATAAACCCATGCCAGTTGGCGAGTTTATGGACGTTGTGCGACAGCAGGCAAGCCGCACCGGGATGTGTGCTGAGCAGATTCATTATCTGATCTACACCAGCAAAGCGGTTGACGGACTGGATGACGCCAAGCTTGATGCTTTGCTTGCCGAGGTGGCGCCGCTGAACAAGCTGCGCGGAATCACAGGTTGCCTGTTGGCGCAAGGCACCGTCTTCATGCAGATGCTGGAAGGTCCGCGTGAGACCATACTTGACACCTACGCACGTATCGCCAGGGACCAGCGCCACGCGCACTTGCAGGTGATAGATGAAGGCGTCAAGAGTGGAAGAACCTTTACCGACTGGAGCATGCGTATTCGGCGTCTGGATGCGAATGCCGAGCAAAACGATCGTTTGGTTTCAGACTCCATCCTGCCACGTGCAAACCTCTCTGAGCTGGCGCAAAACCCCCGCTCCTGCTATGCATTTTTATGCGCGCATGCCGAGGATATCGCGAGCTTGTCCGATTGAGCCGGACACGGTCAGGTTCTCAGCCTGCTCTTGTGGCTATCATGGCCACCCGGGTCAGACCCATGCCCGTGCTTGTCCAGTCCTGAGCCCTGCAACAACCAACCAAGGTCTGTGCCCAGCCTTGGAATACATGCTGGAGCAGTTTGCGCATGCCTGAAACCATTTCAGATAATGATGAGCCGAAGCGCCTGGCCGCGCTGGCTGCACTGGCCTTGATCGATACGCCTCGCCAGCCCGAGTTTGACAAGCTGGCCCAGTTGGCTGCCGATGTGTTCAACGTGCCCATGTCAGCCATATCGCTGGTGGCCGAATCCCGGCAATGGTTCAAAGCATCGGTAGGTTTGTCGGTGTGCGAAACCACCCGGCAGGTCTCGTTCTGCACCTTCACCATCCAGCATGATGAGGTGCTGGTGGTTGAAGATGCTCTGAATGACCCGCGTTTTGCGCATAATCCGCTGGTGCTTGGCGAACCTGGCGTGCGCTTTTATGCCGGGGCACCGCTGCGCCCGGATGGGCACAACCGCGTGGCCACCTTGTGCATTCTGGATACGCTTGCACGTCGGTTTGGAGAGGCTGAGCGCCAGCGGCTGCGTTTGCTGGCGGATCAGTGCGAAGCCTTGATGCGTCTTCATGAAAAACAGATCGCACTTGACGATGAGCACAAGCAGACTCAGGCGGCCCTTGCAGGCTATCAGGCCTTGTTCGATGATTCCGCCACCGGCGTCATTCGCATCAACAGCCGGGGTACCATGCTGGCGGTCAACCAGTTTGCGCTCGACATGCTCGGCTATCACCTCGACGAGCTGATAGGCCGCAACGTCAAGATGCTGATTCCCGCGCCCTGGGCCGCCCGCCATGACGACTATCTGGCCAATTATCTGAACGGTTCGCCAGCCCGTATCATCGGGATTGGTCGCGAGATCGAGGCCTTGCACCGTGAGGGAGGGCTGGTTCCAGTGCATCTGGCGGTGTCACGGGTGAACTTGTCAGAAGAGTGCGAGCCGGAGTTCATCGGTATCCTCACCGATCTCACTGCCTTGAACGCCGCCAGAGCGGCAGAACGCCGAGAGCGCGCGCTGCTGCGCTCCATCATTGATGCCAGTCCGGAGCCAATTTTTGCACGTGACGCAGATGGACGATACATCGTCGCCAATGCTGCCAGTGTGCGGCTGGCCGGGATAGGAGAGGATGAGGTCGACCGCTTCGATATTCAGGACTTGTTGCCGGCCGATCTGGTGGCGCCGATACGCGAAGCAGATGAGGCGGTGATGCGCGACGGCAAGGTCAGGCGAACGCCACTGTCGCTGCTCGGCAGGCGTCGCTTCGAGTTGACCAAGGCGCCGCTGCGGGCCGACAGCGGTGAGGTAACAGGTGTCGTCACGGTTGCGCACGAGGTGACCGACCTGTATGCCGCCAAGGAGGCTTTTGAGGCGCAGTCCGAGCTGCTCGGCGTTTT
>DAIMZH010000044.1:15041-28433 GCA_036734105.1 Azoarcus sp.
GACTATCAGGCGCTGATTTCCGCCGACCGACTGTGGACGTTTCTGCAGGAGGCGCTGTGCCGTCTCACCGATAGCGACTATGCGCTGATTGGCGAGGTGGTGACACAGGATGACAGGCCTGCCCTGCAAATCCATGCGATTACCGATTTGTCCTGGAATGAACAGTCCCGGTTGTTGATGGAGCGGCTGCGGCGCGGCGACATGATGCTGACCAACCCCGATACGCTGTTGGGACGCGTGTTTGCTTCAGGCGAGGTGATTGTTGTGCCGGACGTGACGATGGTAGAAGGCGAACGCGTTTTCCCACCGGGACACCCTGCGATCTTCAACTATGTCGGCATACCGATCAGTGATGGCCAAGCGGTGATTGGCATGCTGGCGTTTGCAAATTGCCGTCGTGGTGTCAGCGACCAGATAATCGATTGGCTGAAGCCCTACACCGCGACCTGCGCGTTGTTGATCCAGCTCTACCGCGGCATGGCCGAGCGCGAGTGTGTTGCCGAAGCCTTGCGCAAGGCCAGCGAGGAGCAGGCTGCCGCCAACCGGGCCAAAACCGAGTTCCTGTCGGCAATGAGTCATGAGCTGCGAACACCGCTGAATGCCATTCTGGGCTTTGCCCAGTTGTTGCAGAACAGCCGCCGCGAGAAGCTGTCGGACAAGCAGCATGGCCAGGTTCAGCAAATTGAGAAGAGCGGCCGACACTTGCTGGCCTTGATCAATGAAGTGCTTGATCTGGCAAAAATCGACTCCGGAAAGATGAGCCTGTCCATTGAAGCGGTCGACTTTCGCGAGGTCTTGCAGGATGCGCTGGCAAACGTGCAAACGTTGGGCGCTGACCTAGGTGTCGAGCTTGTCTCCGGCTTGTGCGCCGAGCATCAAAAAGTGCTGGCCGACCGGACGCGTCTGCGTCAGGTGTTGATCAATCTGCTGTCCAACGCCATCAAGTACAACCGTCCTGGCGGACGTGTCACGGTCGACACCGAGTTGCGTGGTAGCGAGTTGATTTGCCGAGTCACTGATACCGGGCAAGGTATCCCTGCCAATCGAATGGGCGAGTTGTTTCAGCCTTTCAACCGGCTTGGCGCCGAGAACAGTGCCATCGAGGGCACCGGCGTTGGATTGGCGCTGACGCGCAAGCTCATCGAGCACATGAATGGCAAGATTGGCGTGGAAAGCGTAGAGGAGGTTGGCAGCACCTTCTGGTTTGCCCTGGCTTTGGCGTCAAGGTCGGGCTTCTGCGCTGCGGGTCGTGAGCCACAAGGCGACTCCGGCGAAACCTTGAGTGCGACGCATCAGAGCAAGGCGCGGGTGCTCTATGTGGAGGACAACGCGGCTAACCGTCGATTGATGCAGGACTTGTTCGAGGAACTGCCCGCTCTTGAGCTGATCTGTGCCGAAAACGGAGCTTCCGGTTTGCGTATGGCAAAAAGTCGGGTGCCACAGCTTGTGATACTGGATATCGACCTGCCCGACATGAGCGGTTACGAAGTCAGACAACTTCTGGCAAGCGATCCGCTTACCGCCAGCCTGCCTGTCATGGCCTTGTCTGCCAACGCCATGCCCACGGATATCCGACGTGGGCTGGAGGCAGGCTTTATTGAGTATCTGACAAAACCATTTGACATAAACCGGCTTATTGACACCATCGAAAAACTGCTCAACCACCAAGCCGGTAGCAACGGAGCCAAACCCCATGCCTGACGCACTGCACGCCAAGGCACGCATCCTCATCGTGGATGACAACCCGGTCAACGTTTCACTCTTGCAGGACATGCTGGAGGATGCCGGTTATGACCTGGTCTCGGGGGAAACCGACCCGCGCAAGGTGCAAGCCACGCTGGAAGCCGTTCAGACTGATCTTATCCTGCTGGACCTGAGAATGCCTCACATTGACGGCCATGAGTTGATGGATAGATTGCGCACCCGCTTTGCAACAAGGCTACCTCCCATCATCGTGTTGACCGCCGAGAACAGCGCAGCCGCCAGATACCGGGCGCTGGAGCAGGGCGCGGCCGATTTTCTGACCAAACCCTTTGACCAGACCGAGGTTTTGCAGCGCATTCACAATCAGCTTGATGCGCATCTTCGATCCGAAGCTCACCGTGGTCGTGCCAATGATCTGGAAGTGCTGGTGGCCGAGCGCACCGCCGAGCTGCGCGCGCTGTCGCTGCGGGACCCGCTTACCGGCTTGCCAAATCGCCGTGCGTTGCGCAGTGACATCGAACGCCGAATGGCGACTGACCAGCAGTTTGCAGTGTACTTCGTGTTGCTTGAAGAGTTTGATGAGTTGGCGCGAGCTTATGGTTACGAGCTTTGCGAATCGGTCAGCAAGGCGGTTGCTGACCTGCTGGCGCAAAGCGCCTTGCTAAAAAGTGGCATGGTGTGCGCCTGGGGTGACCGTGAGTTTGTGCTGACGCTTGAGCACGAAGATTCTCCCTCCGAGTTTGCGCAACGTGCTCAGCGTCTGCTCCGCTTGCTTGGGGGGCGACTCGATGTGGACGGCATCCGGGTCGATTTGTCTGCACGTATCGGCGCAGTACACCGGCATGACTGCGCCGATCGCGCCGATCTGGTGCAAAGGGCAACGTCCGCGTTGCTGATTACCAGCGCAGGTTCGCGCTTTGCGCGCTATGAAGCGCAGATATCTCAGCGTCTTTTGCGACAGCGGCAGATACGCCTGGCTTTGCGTGAAGCGGTCAGGGATGCCCAGCTCGAACTGGTTTACCAACCCAAAATGAGCTTTTCAAGCGGTCGACCGGTGGGAGCGGAAGCCTTGTTGCGCTGGACTCATCCAGAGTTTGGTGTGGTGTCCCCGGTCGAATTCGTGCCGCTTGCCGAGAGCTGTGGCGAGATTCTCGAAATTGGCGCCTGGGTGCTTGATCGCGGCATGGCACAACTTGCCGAGTGGCGCACGGCAGGTTTGGTGGATGAGCAGTTTTCGCTTGCGCTGAACGTCTCCGGTTTGCAACTCATGCAGGATGATTTTGCTGAAAGAACGCTGGCGATTCATCGTCAATATCAACTACCGGCAGGCGCGATTGAAGTCGAGGTCACTGAATCCGGCCTGATGGAGGACGTGACACAGGCCATACGCCAACTTGAAACGCTGTCGGCGGCCGGCATTCCCTCGGCGATTGATGACTTTGGCACCGGTTATTCCTCGTTATCCTATCTCAAGTCCTTGCCGGTTTCGGTGCTCAAGATTGATCGCAGTTTTGTGTCCGGCATCAATACCGATGTTACCGACCGTCGACTTGCCGAAACCGTGGTTGCGATTGCTCATGCCATGGGCTGCCAGGTAGTGGCCGAAGGTGTGGAAACCGTCGACCACGCAGCGACCCTCAAGGCAATTGGTTGCGATGTAGGTCAGGGATATTATTATTCGCGCCCGCTTTCGGTGAAACAGTTCTCCAGTTTTGTACGACAACTCTGATAGCATGGAACTGACATCGTCAGAGTTGTCCTAGACAAAAAATAGAAAGGAGATGGAGATGCTGATGCTTGACCAGGTTGCCCTGCTGGCCGGCGGGGTGCCTATGCCGGAGCGCACAGTGCATGTTGTACCGGCTTATCAGAAAAAGTTCACCCCCACCCGCTTTGCGGCCTTGCGACGCGCACTTGTGGCTGATCCTTTTGCCTATGCCCGCACACGAGACCGTCTGGATGGTGCTGTTACCGCAATCTCCCCCTATCTGACGCACGGCATTGTTGGCGAAGACGAACTGAGTGAGATATGGACAAAGCGATTTGACCTCACACTTGATGACAAGCTGATGCTTGAGCTTGCCTGGCGTGCCTTCTTCCACGATGTTTGGAGTCAGGCTGGTGACGGCATCCTGAGCGATATGCGCCAGTCGTGCATGCCCAACGCGCGTTATGCGCCGGCCATGCCTGACGACATCGTCGAGGCCCGGACCGGGGTGCCGGCCATAGACGCCACGGTGCGACGGCTGTATGCCGACGGCTACCTGCATAATCATCAGCGCATGTGGCTGGCGAGTTATTGCGTGCATATACGCAAAGTGGGCTGGCGTGCCGGCGCTGACTGGATGTACGGACATTTGCTCGACGGTGATCTGGCGAGCAATCATTTGTCGTGGCAGTGGGTGGCTGGCACATTCAGCCACAAGCCCTATCTTTTCAACGCCGACAACGTCGCCCGCTTTGCGCCTCAATTGGTCAGTCCGCTGACCACGATTGACTGCAGCTATGACATGATTGCCGGCATTGCCTACAGCAACGTCGATGCCGGCCCGGAAACCGGGCGACTGGTCCGGCCGGTGGACATGCCACGCTTGCTTGCCAGACCGCCTCGGGTGTTGCCACCGGTCGACTTCGAACGCCTGGTGCGGGATCAGGAGGTGGCGCTCATCCACCCCTGGGATCTTGCCAGGCGTCCCAGCGCCGGGCGGGTGATTGGAGTGGTGCATCTTCCCTACCACACCCGCTTCCCGTGGTCAGACAAGCGCTGGGACTTCGTGCTGCGTCGCATGAGCTATCTGTGCGATGCGGTCTGGGTGGGTGATCTTGGTCAGTTCGGGCGGGTGTTGTCGCAGGCGCGCAGCGTTGTCGCACGCGAGGCCTTGCAGGCAGGTTATGTCAGCGCACTACCGCGTTTGTGCCATCTGCTTGAGCCGCGCAGACAATGGCTGCCCACCGCGCCAACCGGCACGCAATCCTTCTCGGCCTATCTGCGGCATCTGCGGCGATCGGCACCACAACGCTTTCGCATACAGGGCGCTTCGCCGCGTCGCTTGCATCAATAAAGCGCGCAGCAACAAAAAAGCCGGGTTTGCCCCGGCTTTTTTGCGTTGGCGGCAAAGGCTCAGATCACGCCTTGTGCCAGCATGGCCTCGGCCACTTTCACGAAACCGGCAATGTTTGCGCCGTCCGAGTAGTTGACTGTGCCATCCGGGCGAGTGCCATACTGCAAGCACATGCGATGAATGCCCTGCATGATTTCCAGAAGGCGGGCGTCAACCTCTTCGCGGGTCCAACTGATGCGCATTGCGTTCTGACTCATTTCCAACCCGGACGTGGCCACACCGCCAGCATTGCTGGCCTTGCCTGGCGCGTAAAGCACACCGTTGTGCTCAAACACCTCGACTGCCTCTGCCGTGCTCGGCATGTTGGCGCCTTCTGCCACGCACACCACACCGTTGCTGACCAACACCCGTGCGTCGTCAGCATCGAGCTCATTCTGGGTGGCGCAGGGCAGGGCGATGTCCACAGGAACGTTCCAGGGACGCTCGCCAGCGCGAAACTCCAGGCCCAGGCGTTCGGCGTATTCGTTCACCCGGCCGTAGTGCACGTTTTTCACATCCATCAGCACAGCCAGTTTTTCGGGCGTGAAGCCGTCAGGATCCACCACGGTGCCGCTGGAGTCCGAGCAGGTGACCACGATGGCGCCGAGCTCCATGAGCTTTTCGATGGCGTATTGCGCGACGTTGCCCGACCCGGACACCGAGACCCGCATACCCTTCATGCTGCGACCGGCATGCTTGAGCATTTCATCGGCAAAATAGACGGTGCCGTAGCCGGTGGCTTCCGGGCGGATCAATGAACCACCAAACGACAAGCCCTTGCCGGTAAATACGCAGTCGGCCTTGTTCGACAGCTTTTTCATCATGCCGGCCATGAAGCCGACTTCGCGCCCGCCGACGCCGATATCACCCGCCGGTACGTCGGTGTCCGAACCGATGTGACGATACAGTTCGGTGATGAAAGCCTGGCAAAAGCGCATGACTTCGCGCTGGCTCTTGCCCTTAGGGTCAAAGTCCGAGCCGCCCTTGCCGCCGCCCATGGGGAGCGTGGTGAGTGCGTTCTTGAAGGTTTGCTCAAAAGCCAGAAACTTGAGCACCGACTGGTTCACCGAGGGGTGAAAGCGCAGGCCACCTTTGTAAGGGCCGATGGCAGAGCTGTGCTGGATACGGAAGCCACGATTGACATGCACTTCGCCAGCATCGTCCATCCACGAGACTCGGAACTGGATGATGCGCTCGGGTTCGACGAGTCGGTCAAGCAGGGAGTGTTCTGCGTAGCGCTTGTTCTCGGAGATGAAAGGCCACAGGCTGGCCATGACCTCCTCAACCGCCTGGATGAACTCGGGTTGCCCCGGATTGCGATCCTTGACGTAGGCCATGAATTCTTCGAGTGTTTTGTAGCGCATGGTAAAGACTCCCGATAAAAGTGGACGACCAAAAAAATCCGCCAGAAAGGCGGCTAGACGAACCATTTTGGGGCATTTTCAGTCTGAATGCACTGATCTGGAGCAAAAAAACCTACTAAACCGGGTGCGCGAACGCATTTTTCTGGCGTTTGCACATGCGTGGTGCGCCAGGCTCGCTTTGTGTGCAATGGAATGGGTCTGGCAACACAGGCAGTTCCCGGACCAAGGCTTACACCAGACTGCCCGGTTGCTCGATGATCTGTTGGTAAACATAGCCCTTGATGAGCATCAGCATGGTAGGCGGTGTGTCGACGAACTCTATACCGTGCAGAAACTGGGTGCCACCATTTGCTGCCGGTTGCGAGTCCAGGTCAAGGTGCAGAATCCGAGCCGTCAACTCAACCTCACTGGCACAGCCGTGTATGTCCAGCGAAAACGTCAGCTTGACTGTGTCACCCTTGTTGCCCAGCGTGTTTTCGGACAGCAGAAGCGCGCCGGTTGCGCTCAGGTTCTGCATTTGGGCCTGCTGTGGCTCTCCTTCGCTGCCAGCGGCAGTCACCGTCAGGTCGGTGCGCACCCGGGTGGCCTTGCGGATGATGGTGCCGCGCACCTCATGCGGGAAACTCAGATGAAGGTGGTCGTACGGCAGCCGACTGACGCGCGCCACCGAGCAATTGAAGGCGAAGGCGCTTTGTCGGGTGAACGCCCGAACGGTGATGATGTCGCTGTCTATCAACGGCACACGCACGCCCTTGTGCAGGGGAGCGGTGACAATGAGGCCGACTCGGTCGAAGTAACCCAGAAGCCGGATATAGGTGCGTGGCACCCCAAATTTTTCAGGCAATTGAACCTGCAACCTGTCGCCAACCGCCAGCCTCATGTCGTGAAAAGTGAAGTAGCCCCGCGCGTTGGGCTTGGCGGGTTTGTCGTTCAGCCGTTGTTCTTCTGACGGAAGAGTCTCGTCTGCTTGGGCTGAATCTGCTTGCAGCGGTTCGCTAACCGGCGAGGCTTCTTCGGCCTCGATTGTGTTGTTTTCCAGTTGACTCATGTTTTATCCAAAGCAGCGACGTTATTGTGAAAAGAGCTTCTTGATCGGGAGCAAGTTCCCGGCGACCTGTTCTGCGCGAAGATTGCACATTCTACAGTGTTGTGAGTATTACAGGATGCGAAGTTACAAAATTTGTGTGATTTTAACGTTTTTAGCTTGTTTGTTTCTGCTGGTTCCGGTGTCCGCCGAGGGCCCAGGCCAGAATGAACTCGGAGCCCGTCTTTCCGGAAACGCATTCAGCGGAACCTACATCAGGGCCGGAACGCCATACACAATGCGCTTTGATTCGGATGGCTCGCTGTCTGATAGCGCTGGCCGCAGTGGTCGGTGGTGGATCAACGACCAGCAAGATTACTGCCGGGTGTGGCGGAACGGCCCAATGGCTGACATCGAAACCTGCATGCAGGTGATCATCCATAATCAACGCGTCGCTTTTTACAGTGGTGATGACATGCTACTGGAAGGTGAGTTGGTCAGCCAATAGCAAGGTCTGGAGTGGCTGGACCGTTTGCGTTTTGTGACATGTGTTGACAAAGTACGGGCACGGCCACATGGGTTCTGAGTGCTTGCGGGAAAGTTGGGTTCGGGCGTGTATTCTCCAGAACCAAAGCGGTTGTGCGGCGCTCCAAGCGGCTTCATTGTATGACTGACTCCGGTTTGTAGCCCCGTCTTGCATGGCGGTTCGGAGCCGGAATGTCCGGCCTGAAAGGTCTGTCACCAAACAGTTGCTTGCTCGGAGTTGCCTGTGCTGCGCTATCTGCCGTCGCGCTTTGCCCCGCAGGGCATTGCATTTGTAGACATCGAGACCACAGGTGGGCCGACTCAGCGCGAGTCGATTACCGAGATCGGTATTGTTGAGGTGACTGAAGGTGGTGTCAAGGAATGGTCCACCCTGGTCAGGCCTGAAATGCGCATTCCGGAATCGATTCAGCGCCTCACCGGCATCAGCAACGACATGGTGGACTGCGCCCCCAGGTTTGCCGAGATCGCAGACGAAGTGTATGACCGGCTGGAGGGACGGCTGTTCGTTGCCCACAATGCGCGCTTTGACCACGGCCACCTGCGGGCGGCATTTCGGCGTGCCGACATGGAGTTGCGCCCGCGTGTGTTGTGCACCGTGAGGCTGTCACGACGTTTGCTGCCAGAGCATCGTCGGCACAGCCTCGATCATCTGGTCAGTCGTCATGGACTGAGCGTGCAGTCGCGGCATCGTGCACTGGGCGATGCGAATCTGTTGTGGCAGTTCTGGCAGGTGTTGTATGAGCAGTTTCCGCCCGGTGTGATTGAAGAGGCTGTGGCCGAGTTGGTCGGTCGGCCGAGCCTGCCGCCGCATCTCGACCCGAAGGTGATTGATGCCATGCCCGATGGCCCCGGGGTGTATCTGTTTTATGGTGACACCGGCTTGCCAATCTATATTGGCAAGAGCAATCGACTGCGCAGCCGGGTGCTGTCGCACTTCAGTGCGGATCACTTCAGTGACCGCGAACTGCGCCTGTCTCAGCAGGTCCGCCGCATCGAATGGCAGCAAACCAGCGGCGAGATCGGCGCATTGCTCAAGGAGGCCGAACTCATCAAGCAGTTGCAGCCGACCCTGAACCGGCGCTTGCGGCGTAACCGTGACTTGTGCGCCTGGCGGCTGGAAAATGATCTGGTGGACGATGCCCGGCTACGCTTGGTCAATGCCAGCGAACTGAGTTTTGTTGCGGAAGACCGGGTTTTCGGCTTTTTTCGCAGCCGACGTGCGGCGCTTGAGCGCCTGCGAGGCTTGGCACGAGAACATGGTTTGTGCCCGCCCTTGCTTGGGCTGGAAAAGCAGGACGGGGGAGGTCGCTGTTTCAATCATCAACTCAAGCGTTGTCGTGGCGCTTGTGTTGGCCAGGAGTCAGTGGCAGCACACACCGATCGCTTGCTTGAAGCACTCGCGCGCCTTGCTGTGGAGAGCTGGCCCCACGCCGGGCCGGTGGGTATCCGCGAGGCCGCTGACCTTCATGTGGTGGATCGCTGGCGCTATCTTGGCTGCGCACAAAGCCTTGACCAGGCCCGCGGGCTGCTGAGGCAGGGTCAGGTCGTGTTTGATCTGGATGTTTACCGAATTTTGCTGCGCGCATTTCGGCTTGCCGAACTGGTCGACCTGGCAAGCGGCCTGCCGATCCCGGCTTCGCGTAGCCCTGAAGGGCGAGGTTTCAAGCCGGAGTGAGTTTCACGATGAATGGACCTGCTCAGCCCGGGGCGCGGAGGTTGTTCCTTGTCATTAAAGTCGAAAACGTGGCAATAGAGTCGAAAACGCCGGGTCAGTCTCTAGATGGGGTGAGTGGAATATGAAAAGCACGCGTGCCGGTCCGTCCCCTGCAGTCACTGCCGACCAGGTACGTGCCCGACTTTCCGCAGATTACTCAAAGGTGCGATGAGTTATCGCGTCCTCCGGGGATTCCGATCGTTCGTGACAGATATTTAACGTGCTCGGCGAGCCCGATTTTTTCTTGATCGTGTTCTGGGGGCGGTGATCGAGTCAGCGGCCTGACCCGGCCAACTGCCGCCAGTGACCATCTCCCCAGACCGGACGCATGAAGGACTGCTTCACTCCTGAAACCTGCCGGAATGGCAATCGCGGGGCATCGGCCAATCCCCGCTATTAGCAATGTACTTTTCGTCGGCCTTCATTCGTCTTGGTTTCATGAGAAAACCACGCTATGATGTGCACACAACGTCATCACATCTTTCTCAGGACTGCCATGACCACCATTGCCACCGCCAAGGAAGAACGTCTCGCCATTCGCATCGCGCCCGAAACCAAGGATATGCTGCGTCGTGCAGCGGAGCGTCAGCATGCCAGCCTCTCGCATTTCATTGTCGGTGCCGCACTGGAACGCGCCGCCAGCCTGTTGGCCGACGAAACGCGCTTTGTCGTCTCGCAAGAAATGGCCGATGCCTTTTGCACCGCGCTGGATGCACCGGCCCGCGATATTCCCGCGCTCACCAAGCTGTTCGCTGAAAAGAGCGTCCTCGAGCATTGACGCCAGCAGCGACAGATGACGCTCCCTCTTTCCGGCACCGTGCCGCTGGCGGCGGACTTCGCCGTCGCGGAATTTTCCTGCGGTCGTTCCGCCCTCGATGACTACCTGATTCGCCATGCCTGGCATGCCCAGCGCGCCAACACCGCGCGCACCTTCGTGGCGTTGCGCGGCAACCGCGTTGTCGGCTATTACAGTCTGGCCGCCGCGTCAATCGAACCCGACCAGGCCGCGCCGCGCGTGCTTCAGGGTGCCGGACGCTACCCGATTCCGCTCACCTTGCTGGCGCGTCTGGCCGTCGATCAATCCGAACAGGGAGCGGGCTTGGGCAAGGCGTTGCTCAAGGACGCCATGAAGCGTTTTCTCGTCGCGCACGAACAGGTCGCCAGCCGGGCGCTGCTGGTGCATGCTGCCGACAACACGGCCCGCGCGTTCTACCTGGCCTTCGGTTTCGAGCCAGCCCGCTTCAACCCGCTGCATCTTTATCTCCTGCCGAAGGACATGGCGCGGGCGCTGCGTTCGGCGCAGGGGTAGCGCAAAATCCGGGTATCTGTATTTCATGATTGCTTTTCGGTTGTGCAATGCGCAATGTCGATGGAGTATTCGACGTCAGTCCGGGTTCGGCCAATTGCTGTCGGTGACCACTGGCCTTACCCGCGCGGCAATACGACAGCCACCTGTCACTCCGCAGCCAATGGAGGCCATCACCGCCTGTCAGAACAGCCTAAGGCAAGATCCGGCCAGGAGCTGCCGTTACAGGTTTCCGGCAAGCAGTCAGTTGAGTGGCCACTTCAATTACAAGTGTTGTAGATTGGGGTGAGCGGGGTTGCGGATGGGCGTGCGCCGGGTTCTTGTTGGTTTAAAAACTATGTACGATATCTGACGTTTTAAACCAAACCCAAGGAGGCGTCATGATTGCAGATCGCATTCGTCAAGCACGACTGGCCGCAGGTCTGACCTTGGGTGCTTTGGGTGAAAAGGTGGGGGTTTCTCACACCACCATCCAGAAGTACGAAAAGGGTCTTCTGACCCCATCGTCTTCTCAGCTCCTCGCACTGGCCCGCGCCTGTGGGATCCGTACCGAGTATTTTTTTCGCACGCATACGGTCGAACTGCTGCAGCCCGAGTTCCGCAAGCTCTCGACCTTTGGCAAGACGGCGCAGGATGCGATGAAGATCAAGGTCGTTGAGTTAGTAGAAAAACGCGTCGAGTTGCTCGGCGCCTTTCCCGAACTGCCGTTCCCGGCATTTGCACCTCCTGCTGCCCTTCCTGAACACATCGCTTCGCTGGATGAGATCGACTCGTTCTCAAATACGGTCCGCAACGCTTGGCAGTTGGGCATGAACCCGATTGCCGACCTCACCGACTCCCTCGAAGGGTTCGGCTTGTTGGTCATCGTGGTCGATGAAGAGAACCCGGGGTTCTCTGGCTTGACTGCCAGGGCGCGAACGGAAGATGGCCGGGAGTATCCGGTCGTGGCTGTTTCCAAGCGCTGGCCCGGTGATCGGCAGCGGTTTACGCTCGCGCATGAACTGGGGCATTTGCTGCTGGAGGGACGACTGGCTAACGGCATCGACGAAGAGAAAGCCTGCGACCGATTCGCTGGTGCATTCTTGGCTCCGCGTGTCGCGGTACTTCAGTTTCTTGGGCAGCAGCGCCATGCGCTGGAATGGCAAGAGCTGTATGTGCTCAAACACGAGTTCGGCCTATCCATGGGCGGATGGCTGCAGCGAGCAAAACAGTGTGGTGTGATCACCGATGCCGTTCACCTTTCGATGGTCAAACGGTTTTCGGCAAAGGGCTGGCGTAAAAACGAGCCGGGCGCCCCGCTGCCGCAAGAGCATCCACGACTATTTGATCAGTTGGTGTACCGCGCCTTGGCCGAGCAATACATCTCCGAGGGCAAGGCTGCAGAATTGCTGGGCATCCCGATGATGCGCTTCCACAAAGAACGCCAGTTGGAGTCCTCGGGTGCGGTTGCTCATCAGTGATGCCAATATCTTGATCGACATGGAAGCAGGAGGGTTGATGGCTACGCTCTTTCAGCTTCCGATGCAGTTCGGCATTCCTGATCTGCTGTACTACGAAGAAATTGAGCCGGGTAGTCCAGGACTTGAATTTTTGGGCTTGCAGATCATGGAGGTCAGCGGCGACTTTGTGGCGTATGCCCAGCAGTTGCCGGGCCAGCACAACCACCTGCTTCCAGCAAAAAATGGCCCCAAGCCAAGTCATAACGACTACCTGGCACTGGCGCTTGCTAAGCAGGAAGCCTGCACACTATTGACCGGTGCACCAATCTCCGATTTGTTGCCAACAAGGAGCAAATCAACGTCATGGGCACCATTGGTCTGTTGTGCGCCATGATTGAAAATCAGCTGGTGACGGTAGACGACACTTTTAAAGCGCTCGACAAAATGAAGTCGGGCAAGCGTCGATTGCCGTGGCCCGAGGCCGAGAAAAGGCTGAACGCGTTGCGCTAGTCAGGTGGCTATCGACGTCAACCTGCTGCACAAGTAGTTCTAGAAAGTTGAACGCTGTAAGGCGCGAGGTGCAGTCGAACAGACATCTGATATCTGCCATTGAGCCTCTGACGAACCGACCGACAGCAACGGGTCGGAACGCGAACTACACCTCTCCAGGTTCATCGCCGTAAAGCTGCCGTTGAAGTTTCGCTTCCTGGAATAGGCCCTTGGTCAGTGAGTGCAGCCGACCCAAAGCTAAAGTAGCGATCAATTTGCTCAACGACAGCAAAGCAGGGATTCCCGCCGTTCTCCGCTACAAGGTCAAGCAGCCAGCTCTTGCGTTAGTTCGGGATGCCTGACAATCAGGCGTAGCAGGCATGTGACAGCACCGGGCGGTTTGAAGCGTCCCTGTTCCCAGTCGCGCAGCGTAGCGACCGGCGTGGCGATCCGCTCCGCAAACGCTACTTGCGTCAGCCCAGACTTCTCCCGAGCCTGACGAACCAGTATCTGATCCGGCGTAGTGACGCGCCCCACACCCATCTGCGCCTCTTTGAGGGCCTGGCGCAGATCGGGAAGAGGCTCGCCGGCATCCGCCTCGATGGCCTCGGCAATAGCTTCGATATCAGTCTTCTTTCCCATGTCACACCACCTTTTTGATTTCAGCAGGGCTCATGTTGGTTCTCTCGGCCTTGGAATATATCG
>DAIMZH010000045.1:0-27433 GCA_036734105.1 Azoarcus sp.
GCTGCGGTCGTTGCGGTGCTGGTCCTGCCATTCGCCGCTGTCGAGGTCTGGCAGCAACTGTATGCTTACTGGCTCCCAGTCGTCTTGTTCATAGGCTTGCGCCTGCCAATAGCTACTGACTTGCAGAACCACCGGGCCGGACAGGCCACGGTGGGTGATCAGCATGGCTTCGCGAAAGCTGCTGCCGTTGCAGGAGGCACGCACGTTCAGCGAGGCCCCGGAGAGCGGCTGGAACAGCGTCAGGGTTTCCGGGGACAGGGTCAGTGGCACCAGCGCCGGGCGTGGCGCGACAATGGGAAGCCCAAACTGCTCGGCGATACGATAGCCAAAAGGCGTAGCACCGATCTTGGGAATGGACAGACCGCCGCTGGCGATGACCAGGCTCTGGCAGTCGACCACGCCGCGCGAGGTGGTCAGGCGGTATCGCGCCGGGAAGCCTTGTTCCTCCACAGCCTGCACCTGTTCCACGGTGACCGGGGTGGCCCATTCCGCGAGGCCGTCGGCACATTCCCGACGCAGCATGTCAATGATGTCTTGCGCTGACTCGTCGCAGAACAACTGGCCGTGCTCACGCTCGTGGTAGCGGATGCCGTGATGCTCGACCAGGTCGATGAAATGCTGCGGGGTGTAGCGCGCTAGCGCCGAGCGCACAAAGTGCGGATTGCGGCACAGAAAGTTGTCGGCGCTGACCTTGCGGTTGGTGAAGTTGCAACGCCCGCCGCCGGAGATGCGGATCTTTTCGGCCAGTTTTTCGGCGTGATCAAGCAGCAGCACGCTGCGACCGCGCTGGCCAGCCTGTGCTGCGCACATCATGCCGGCTGCGCCGGCGCCAATGACGATGATGTCGTAGTAGTCCCGCAAGTTGAGGCGCTCCGTGGAGTGTGGCAAGGTGATGGAAGCGGATATGACTGGGCCGCGCCGAAGGATAGCGGATATGCGAACGCTTGGCAGTGCTTCGTGTCTGATTCAGCTCGCAGCGCCTGAAGGAACCGAAGCGCACCCAAGAGGCTTGCGCAATTACGCAAGCCAGCCCTGCGGCAGATTTTTCGAGACGTGCTTGACAAACGGGAGAGCAACATGGCGACACGATTGAACGATGAGCAGCGCCAGGCAGCGCTGTCAGAACTTGCCGGGTGGGCCCTTGTGGCCGACCGCGATGCGATCACGCGGAGTTTCAGGTTTGCGGATTTCAATGCGGCTTTTGCCTTCATGACGCGCGTGGCGCTGATGGCTGAAAAGCTGGATCATCACCCCGAGTGGTTCAATGTGTACAACCGGGTAGAGGTGACGCTGTCCACCCACGATGTTGAAGGCCTGAGTGAACTCGATGTGAAGCTTGCCGGTTTCATCAACACCATCGCCGACGTTTGATGGTCGGCGATGGTGAAATTGTCCGGCAGGTTTCGCAGCGTCAGACTGCTGCAAGCGCCTGATCCAGGTCGGCGATGATGTCGTCTATATGCTCGATGCCAATGGACAGACGGATCATGTCTTCCGACACGCCGGCCTTGGCCATCTCGTCCGGACCAAGCTGGCGGTGCGTGGTCGAGGCCGGGTGGCAGGCGAGGGTCTTGCAGTCGCCGATGTTGACCAGGCGGGTGACCAGCTTGAGCGCGTCCTGAAAGCGCGCTCCGCCGTCGCGTCCGCCAGCAACGCCGAAGTTCAGAATGCCGGATGCGCGTCCGCCCATGTATTTTTGCACCAGCGCGTGGTCCTTGTGGTCTGGCAGTCCGGCGTAGTTGACCCAGCCGACCTTGGTGTGACCGTTCAGGAACTCGGCCACCTTGAGCGAGTTGTCGCAGATGCGGTCCATGCGCAGGGCGAGGGTTTCGATGCCTTGCAGGATCAGGAAGGCGTTGAACGGGGAAATGGCCGCACCCATGTTGCGCAAGGGCACGACCCGGGCACGACCGATATAGGCTGCGGGGCCCAGTGCTTCGGTGTATACCACGCCGTGATACGACACATCGGGCTCGTTGAGGCGACGGAATTTTTCCTTGTGCTCGGCCCACGGGAACTTGCCGGAGTCGACGATGATGCCGCCAATGGAGTTGCCATGTCCGCCAAGGTATTTGGTGAGCGCGTGCACCACGATGTCGGCGCCGTGCTCGATCGGGCGGCATAGATAAGGTGAGGGCACGGTGTTGTCAACGATCAGCGGTACGCCATTGCGGTGGGCAATTTCGGCCAGGCGCTCGAAGTCGGTAACGTTGCCCAGCGGGTTGCCGACGGATTCGCAGAAGACCGCCTTGGTGCGTGCGTCGATCAGCTTTTCGAAGCTGTCCGGGTCGCTGTAGTCGGCAAAGCGCACTTCGATGCCATATTGTGGCAAGGTGTGGGCGAACAGGTTGTAGGTGCCACCGTATAGCGTACCGGAGGTGATGATGTTGTCACCGGCCTCGGCAATGGTCTGGATGGCGTAGGTAATGGCCGCCATGCCCGAAGCCAGCGCCAGGCCGGCAATGCCGCCTTCCATGGCTGCGACGCGCTTTTCCAGCACGTCTTGCGTCGGGTTCATGATGCGGGTGTAGATGTTGCCCTGCACCTTGAGGTCAAACAGATCCGCACCATGCTGGGTGTCGTCAAAAGCATAGGAGGTGGTCTGATAAATCGGCACCGCCACCGCCTTGGTGGTCGGGTCTGGCGTGTAGCCGCCATGCACGGCGAGCGTTTCGAGTTTCATGCTGGTCTTGTCTCCCTGGTTGGACCAACGGGAAGTATAACGAGCAGCGCCGCCATAAAGAAATAGCGCAGCAATCTATCCCGACTGGCGGTGCCCGCTCGTTCCGCGCCTTGTCCGCAAATCGCTGTGCCGAATGCGTTTATCATGACATCATCACTGTTCTCAACCATCAACATCAAAACTGGATTTCATGCGCCTCTCACGCCTCCTCATCATCGCCGCGCTGGTTTCACCGTCATCCGCCATGGCCATCCCGCCGCTTGGGCTGAGCTTTTCTCATCACGACTGGGAACTGGCCTGCGACAACACGCGCACCTGCCGGGCCGCAGGTTATCAGCCAGGACCAGAAGACGATGCCATTTCAGTGTTGCTCACCCGGCACGCCGGACCCAGCAGCACCATCAGCGCGCAAGTCATGATAGGCGACTATAACGCCTATGACGATAGGCGCGCGCTGGACAGTCTGCCGCCAGAGTTCCATCTGACAATGAGCATAAATGGCGAGTACTTTGGGGGCGTAGACATCAGCCAGCAGACGCTGGTCGCCGATCTGACCGATGCACAGCTAACCGCCTTGCTCAAGGCCTTGCGCAGGGATAGCCGCATCGTGTTTTCCAGTGGCACGATGAGCTGGCGCCTGTCCGATCGCGGGGCAAGCGCTGTATTGCTGAAAATGGACGACTACCAGGGCCGCATCGGCACGCCCGGTGCCATCACCCGAAAGGGTCTGCAACCTGAAGCGACCGTGCTGCCAGCCCTGCCTATGCCGCAGGTGACGGCAGCGATGTTGCCCGACCCCTTGCCTGGCGATGAGCGTTTTGTGGCGACGCACAAACAGGTGTTGCGCGAAGCGCTGCGACAAAGCGTCAGCGAGGACGACTATTGCCCGGACCTGAGCGAAGGCTGGGAGGAGGACGCGGAGCTTGAGGCGCAACGCCTGAGCGATACCATGATGTTGGTGTCAACCGCGTGCTGGCGCGGTGCTTACAACTTTGGTTATGGCTACTGGATTGTCGATGCAATGGCCCCGCAGCATGCCATGCTGGTCACCACCTCCGGCTCCGATTACGCAGACGGTCGGATTCAGGCATCCCACAAGGCACGCGGTCTTGGCGACTGCTGGAGCCACCAGGAATGGACATGGGACGGTGAGTCCTTCGTGCCGACTGCCTCATCCACCACCGGCATGTGCAAACTGCTTGCACCGGGAGGGGCGTGGTTGCTGCCAACACTCGTCACAGAGGTGGTGGTCGAGTCTTCGGACGGTCGGTGAGGCTCGGGCTGGGTGAATGCTCCGAAATCAAAGGATCGCGTTTGATCCAGCGCCTGGCTGTCCCGGTTGGTCACGCCTTTGTATCGGTTCAGCCTGAAACCGGCATGCGTTTTGCCCGGAGCATTGTTGCGTCCTGTGCCAAATGTGTCAAAACGTTACACCGGCGTATGCGTCGAAGTTGTTCATTGTCTCCTTGAGGGCTATCCGGAAAGCACCATTAACCCCCTCATAGTGTTCTGTTCCTAAACATTTTTTGCTGGCACGCTTTTTGCCCTGATGTGTTCTCCACGCCGGTCCTGTTCTGGCTAGGGAGACGCTGCGAGAGCCCGGGAGGCTTGGCAGCACACATCAACGAAAAATACCTGGAGACACTCCATGAGGAAGACGATCATCGCCACGGCGATCATTGCTGCAGCGTCTGGTGCAGCTTACGGCCAGAGCAACGTCACGCTGTACGGGAACATTGATCTGGGCCTGGTGCACAGCAGTGGTAGCAATGGTGCGGTGGCAAACCAGCGTTCGCGGACGGCGGTTGATAGCCTGGGTTCGGAAAGCTACATTGGTTTCAAGGGGGCTGAAGACTTGGGCAACGGCCTGAAAGTCCTGTTCGACCTGCAGTATCGACTCAACCCCGATGTTGGTGGCGGGCTAAACTCTGGTCGCTCATACCTCGGCTTGACCGGTGGTTTTGGAACAGTGGTGGCCGGTTATCTTGATGGGCTGCGCTATGGCATTTACGGACAGTACAACCCGTTTGGCAACTATTCGATTGGCAATTTTTCGTCGATGACCACGCAGTATGACCGGGCAGCCAACGCCGTGGCCTACATCTCGCCTGCTTTCAGCGGTTTCACCCTGATTCTGGCTGCCGCGACCAACACGCAAGGCGACGAAGGCTCACTGAACGCCGTGCATGTACCGCCACAGGGTGGCGGTGGAAACACCGGTGATGATCGACTCTTCTCCATCAACCTCAAATATGCCAATGGCCCGTTGAAGGCCGATCTTGATTACGAGACCACCAAGGCTGTTGGCTACGCCGACAGTCGCCTTTATGTGGTCACCACTGGTTTGTCATATGATTTCGGCAAAGTCAAGGTCTCGGGTGTGTACGACGTCATCAAAGGTGACCCCAACTCGCTGATTGGTGGCAATATCAATCTGGGCGGTGGCTTGAATCTGGGTGGTCTGGGCGCGGGCCAGAGCTATGACAGGCGCAACTGGTTCATTGGTGTCGAAATGCCGGTGAGTGAGCGCATGCGTGTGATGGCGAGCTACGGACAAGTCAAGGACAGGACGCTTTCCCAGGCAGATGCCAGCAAGTGGGCGATCGGTGCCCGCTACGCTTTGTCAAAGCGCACTGAGCTGTATGCAGACTATGCGCAGATCAGAAATGACGACAACGCAGCCTTTACCATCAACGCGATGGGCAACTCGCTGGGTTTGAGTGGTGCTGGCGTCAGAGCGGTGGCGGTGGGGATGAAGCACAGCTTCTGAAAACCATAAACAGCAGAAGCCCCGTTTTTGACCGCGGGGTTTTTGTTGTTCACAACATCGTGACCGAGCCAAAGCGCCGGGTGCGATGACTCGACAGCCAAGAGCGGCAGGCTCAAGACTCTGGGGCTTGCGCGGTTCTTTGCCGTGAATTGTCCGGCGTCTGTCCGAAGCTTGCGATGATCTGTTCGACCACCTCTTTCAATTCATCCGGGCAGGCGTCACGCCAGGCGCTCAGATACTGCTTGAACACAAGGTTGGCCTGTTCTGCGCTGGGGTTGAGATAAGCGATGGCCTCCCAGCTTGCCGGGTTTGCCTCGAATTGCTCAAGCAGGATGTTGGCAACCAGCTCGTTGCGTTTGCGGTGATAGGGGTTGCGCGCCAGATGGTGGTGGTTGTCCTGAAACCACAGCCCCAGGGTCTTGTTGTCAGGCAAGCGGCGATGCCGTTCGTTGATGAAGTAATCGGCATAGGCCTTCAAATCGGCGGCATGGCGGGCAAAGACCGACTCGGGTGGCGCCTTGGCCCATTCACGAGACAGTTCTCGCAGGGTGAAAAGCGAGGCGGCCTCGCAAACGCTCTCTTCAAACCACTGGTTGAAATCGGCGATGTTTCCGCCCGCGTCCAGCTTGTTGTCAAAGTTGGAATAGATGTGACAGAGCTCGTGAGAGAACTGATAAACGAACTGAAACCAGCGCGCATCGCGCGCGCTCAGGCGAATCACAAAGGCGCCGTCCGGTGCGCGTTCATACAGCACGACCGGGCCACCGTCGCCGGGCGTGACCACTATCGGGTCAAGCTTGCGGCTCGGAAAGTGCCGCCCAAACGCGGTGGCAACCGACTGCAGCACGGCGTTGAGGTCTGCCTGGCTGGTTTTTCCCCAACCCTGTGTGGCAACACGCAGATCTGCCTGCGCGGCCACCTGGTGGTGAGCGCTGTGTGCAGCGCTCTTGCCAACGGGCAGGCTGAGCAGCAGAAAAAGAGCAGGAAGCAGACGTGTCAGCTTGCGCGTCAGCAGGGCGGCAGGTGCAGGTTTTCTTGGTTTCATGGTGTGCCCGGATTTTGCCGTGTCGTTATTGATAGTCTTCAGTCGGTTGAGATTGGAAAAGCTTACAGATGTTCAGAAATTATTTTGCTGGCAGCCACATGGTCATTGCGGAAACCCTTGCGCTGCATGACACAACAACAATGACACGAGACAGGGCATTCAACACTGGTAATCAGCGACCGGCTGCGCGTTCAACAGTCCAGTCTGCGCCTTCAGTGATGCGTTTGAAGTAGGAACGGTAAGCATCGCTGCCTGCCGGCCAGTTGCCCAGAAAGGCGGCTTGCCAGGCCGCCGGGTCGTAGGCGACAGCCAGTGCGTCGACGTGCACACCGGCGATGAGCGTTCCATAAAGTGCTTGTTGCGGAGCGGGTGTGGTCGCGATCCGGCTGATGACGCCGTGCAGTTTCCCTGCAAAATTGGGCATACCGGCGGCGCCGTTGTTGATGATTGCGTGTGAGCCCGACTCGAGCCCATTGCGCACGCGCAGCGCTGGCAGGCAGGTGTGGCTGCTGGCGAACAGGTCTACCTGTGCCGTGTGCGCGGCGCGCGTCAACCAGTCCATGCCCTCAGTGGCATCAAGCGCAGCCGGGTCAAATCGCCAACCGGCAAGCGATTCCGCGTCGCCGTGCACAATGCCGACGGTCAGTTCACCGACCTGGTAGCGGGCAAACATCGGCGTACGCGCCAGCCGCGCGCGCAGATCCGGGTGGCGCAGCGCGCATTCCAGCAGGCGCGCATGAATGCGATTGGAGCGTTCCACCGTGGCTGCATCCACACTGTCCGGGTAGGCGCAGCCACAACCGGTGTCCGGTGAGGCCGATGCAAGTTCGGCCCCCACATTGCCGAGCACTGCGTCGTGGCAGAGCACGCGTTCGTTGATTTCGCGAAAGCCGAAATCGTCCACGTTGAACCAGTTGAAGTCGCCGTTGAAGCACAGCGTGACCGGCCCGCTCTCGCACAAGGCGAGCTGCTCGATGGCGTTAAGTGCAGGCAGGTTTCCGTAAAGTCCGCCGATCACATACAAGGTTTCGGCAGGCTTTGACGGTGCCTGTGCGATTGCGTGCGCGCCATATCGGTAGCGCAGCGGGCAGACTCGCCCGGGTTGTTCGCTCATGAGTTGCTCCAAAGTGCCCTTTTTGTCAGTGCGCATATGGCGCTTATGGCGTCGAAACTGCAAAACCCGCCGTCGTTCATCGTAAAACTGACTCCGGTTTGAAACCTCGCCCTTCAAGGGCAAAGCGAAGGCAGGAACCCCGGCCTGAAGGCCTGTTGCCAATCGCTTGCTGCGCGTGACCGGTTTGCCGTCGACTTGCTTTGGTCGGCGGCATGGTCTGGAACTTACACAAATTTTTATTGCAAGGTGTAAGGAAACATCCGTCCGGTCGACCAACGCGTGAGCCTTAAACACAACAACGCCCGCGAGAATCATGATGACAGGTGTCGATACCACTTTGCTGGCTGCTGCTTTGCTGGCGATTGCGCTACTCAGCGTGCTCTTAGCGCCGCGCGTGAGCTGCGCGGACGGCTTTTTTCGTGGTGCCAGTCCATCCGGGCTGGCACCGGGTGTTTGGACGCTGACGCTCTCGCAGGTCACGACCTGGATTTTTGCCCGCTCGCTACTCAACGCGGCGATTCTCGGCTACCTGTTCGGCATCGCTGGTGTACTCGCCTATGCGGCATACTACGGCTCTTTTCTCACCGGCTGGTTGATCGTCGATCGACTGCGGTTTCGTCACGGTGTTGGCAACATGCAGACTTTTCTGCGTGCCCGTTACGGCCGTCTCGGCAATGCCTGCTTCAACTTTTTGCTCGGCATGCGCTTGTTGACCGAGGTCTTCGCCAACCTGCTGGTTGTCGGCATCGTGTTCGGCGTTGCCGGCACTGCAGGCTATACGTTGTCCATCGTAGCCGTCGCGGCGATCACCTTGTTGTATTCGATGAACGGCGGGCTTCGGGCCTCGTTGCGCACCGATGTGCTGCAGATGGGGATTCTCGCGGTGCTGCTCGAAGTGTTGTTCGTGATGATGCTGGTGCACCCGTCTTTCAACTTGTCTGCCTCGCTCGCCAGTAGTCCGCAACTGGCCTCCCCGGGGTGGGTGTTGCTGGTGGTGGCACTGCTGCAGGTGCTCAGCTATCCGATGCATGATCCGGTGATGATGGACCGCGGCTTCATCGCTGATCGTCAGACAACGCGCCGCAGTTTTCTACATGCGTTCTGGATTTCGGTGCTGTGCATCGTCGCGTTTGGCGCGCTGGGTGTGTTTGCCGGCTTGAATCGCCAGGGTGACGAGGTCTTGTTGACCACGCTGGCGCGCTTGATGGGCGAGCCTGCGATGCTGGTGCTGGCCGCGGCGCTGGTCATTTCGGCAGCCTCGACAATGGATTCGACATTGTCAAGCGCTGCCAAGCTTGCTGTGGTTGATATGGGCCTGGGTGGCGGTGGCACGGGCAGCGGGCGTATCGCGATGCTGTTGTTTGCGCTCGGTGGTCTCGCGCTGGTGTTCCTGGGCAGCGACGACCTGTTTGCCGCAGTCGCGGTCAGCGGCACGGCCTCGCTGTTTCTGACACCGGTGATCGTTTTTTCGATTCTGCTCAATCGCGAGGTGCGTCCGTGGGCGTTTCAGCTAAGCTTCGTTGCCGCCATTGTCGGTGCGATGCTCTACTTTCTGGAGAACTCCGGCCGTAGCTCCCTGATTGGCGGGCTGACCGGGCTGGATCACAGTTACAGCAAGTTGCTGGTGGTGACGGTAGCGATTCTGCTGATCGGATTCGTTGCGTTCGCGCTGGCTTCACGCCGGTCGGGTGCCGCCTTGGCTTCGAGTGATTGAGATGCTTGCGTGCCTTGGTTGCGTGCCTTGAGTGCATGCAATCGCTCAACTGCGGTTTTCAGGATCAAGTTTGTAATTTTGCGTCGTCTCGTTCGACAAAGGTTTAACCGGACGCACAAACGCGCTTCGGTAACTCAAAAAACCGTATCGAAAGGAGAACATCATGAAAACGAAAACCCAAACCGCAGCTTCGATTCTTGCCTTCAGCCTTGCCGCGCTCGCCTCGGGTGCTGCGCTGGCGGATTGGCCTGTAGAAGGGCAATACAGCGTTTATCACCTGGCCAGCGAGCACAATGCAAGCGTAGGGCAGGCGGGCCCCGCAGGGCCAGCGAGCATTCCCGGCTTGCAGGTGGTAGCAGACTGGCCGGTTGAGAGCGCCTACAGTGTCTATCATCTGGCTGCTACCCAAGACAAGGCCGCTGCCGCACAGGCCGGACGCGTTGGCCCGAGCGCACTGGATGGCGCGTTTGCAGCCCCGGCTAATGTCGAGCTGTGGAACAGCATCTATGATCGCTCAGCCAACTTCTGAAAACCAGCAACCAGCAACAGCCCCGCTTTTGACAGCGGGGTTTTTGTGGGTGCGCCCAGCATGGGCGCACTCTTGCGGGTGCAAGTCCAGCCCTGAGTTGATCGCAATGAACGAAGTGAAACCCAAAGCGCAAGGGCAACCGGGCGTGGTTGGCGGCCAGTGCGGACGGCGAAAAGCGTGTTATGCCGGATCGACCCGCAGACCGAATATCCACTGTGGATGGGGGTTGAGAGTCTTGCCCTTAATTCGTCGTGTCACTTTGTAAGGACGCATGCGGTTACCGCATGGCAAGGGAACGAAAGGATGACACATGTTGAAGTGGAGCAGAAAAGGCGAGCGTCTGACTCGCTCTGCCTGGAGGATGGCTTTCATGCCTGGCCATCAGCGTGCCCGAACCGGTCTTGTTCCAATCCGCGCTTTCGGGTCTTGCGTGCAACGAAAGCAGGCTCATGGTTTGCATGTTTGTTCGCCCTGTCCGTATCACTGGTGTTCTTCTCCGAGTCCGTGCAGGCCACTCAGGAGCGACTGATGCTGCGGGAGGCCCAGACGCCGGAGCTGACACGCCTTCGCACAGATTCGCCCGCTGATCTTCTACCACACAGTACGCCCACCGTCGGCGCGCAGGACATTGCGCGTGCATGGCTTGCGAATCCGACTGGGCGTTACCCGCATGGTGTGCTTGGTGACCGACTGGAAGCGGGCTCTCTGGTAGTCGAAACCCGTAGTGGCCTGCAACTGCGCTTCGAACTGCCGGAACATCGGGTGTTCGAAGACCTTGAGGTGAGGCTGACCGATCTGAATGGTGATGGCCGGGACGAGATGCTCGTCGTGGAGAGCGACGCCAAACGGGGCGCAGCGCTGACCATACTGGGCATTGTCGACGGGCATATCAAGCGGCTCGCCGCGACTGACTTTATCGGCCAACGCAACCGCTGGCTAAATCCGCTTGGTGTTGGTGATTTCGATGGTGACGGACATTTGGATGTCGCGCTGGTCGTCACCCCACATATCGGCGGCATCCTCCGGCTTTATCGATTTGATGCAAGTCGGCCTGTGCTCTTTGCCGAGTATCGTGGCGTCGCCACGCATGCGATCGGGAGTACCCATTTGGGATTGGGGCGTGTCGTTCACGCTACCCCGCGTGATCTCATCCTGATTCCGGAGCAATCGCTGGACGCACTCCTATTGCTGGAGTGGGCTCCTGAAGGTTGGAGAGTGCGCGCACGCGTCGCTTTGCCAGACCGGATAGCGTCGTCGTTGCACCCGCTGGCTGAAGTTCACTGGCTGTTCACGTTGGCCGATGGACGCAGTTTGGAGCTTGAGCTTCTTCGCTAGTCCGACAGGCTCCTGGAACACGTTCGCCTCCCATTGCTGCCATCGATTGATGTCATCCGCGGTTGTCACGGGACTGCGTTTCCTGCTTGTAGCCAGTTTGGCGCCAAGCATCATCCAATTTTTTTGGGCTGAACAAGGCCCTGTCCGTGAAGGAGAAACACAATGAAAGCTGAATATCAGATGACGCTACCCCCGCAAACTCTCGCTATCGCACCACCGGCTGCGCGCGCATTGCTGGAAAAAGCCAGAGAACGCGTTGGATTCATTCCCAACATGTATGAAGTGATGGCCAACTCCCCTGGCGTGCTTGATACCTACCTTGAGGGCTATGCGGCGTTTCGCAACGATTCGGGCTTTACGCCACCGGAGCAGGAGGTGGTCTTTCTGGTGATCAGCGAGCATAACGGGTGTGAGTATTGTGTGGCCGCACACTCGATGCTGGCTGAGGTCAAATCGAGGCTTGATCAGGCGGTTACCGAATCGATCCGAAGCCGTAAGCCAATCAGCGATGCGCGCCTTGCTGAACTCGCCCGCTTCACTCGCCTCATGGTGACTACACGCGGCTTACCTGCTCGCACGGACGTTGAAAGCTTTCTGGCTGCGGGCTTCCAGGAGCGACACATTCTCGAAATCGTGCTGGCGATTGCGGTCAAGACTCTCAGCAATTATTCCAACCATCTCTTTCATACGCGGCTGGACGAGATGTTCGAAGGATATCGCTGGATTGATTGATCATTGACTCGACTGTGTTGATCGGACTCTTCGCCTGCGCCTGCGCGTTTACTTGACGGTGTTCGGGTTCGATCTCTGAGTCGAGTCATTGAGGTGCTTGCGTGCCTTGGTCCCAGTTCAGGCTGCGGTAATCAAAGCCAACCGCAAGTGTTGGCTTGATGACTTCGAAGTAGGGCGACAGATCGAAGTCGCGCGGCACAAAGAGGCTGTGATGGCGAACATGCAGCACCTCATCCACACACATCGGACAATCCGGAGAGTCACGGTCGATGCGTTCGATCACAGGCAGGATGGGGTAGCGCACCGACTGGAAAGCCTGGGCGATGAGGGTGGAGCAGATGGCGCGTGTTGGATCACCGCTGCCTAGCGTGAGCATGCGAAGACGAAAGCGTTCTGGCACTGGCGGTGTCGGGAAAAGATATCGTGCCAGGTCGAAGATGTTGCGAAGGTCATAACGATAACCGATGCGCGACATCGCATAATCGACGAGTGCGCGGCAGTCGTCGGGGTAGAGCTGGAAAGGCCTGCAAATCCGGACGTTGAGCCCATGGAACTCATCCGCTCCGACACTGCGCACCCCTTCCACGATATCGGCTTCGACAAAACAGTGCGGTGCCGGATGGTTGGCCATACGCATGGCTTCGTAGCCGACGTACAGCGCAGCGTGCGACCAGGTTGACTGGGTTAGATACTTGATGGCTGCGCTGACCCGGGTATTGCCCTCAACCAGCAACACGTCGCCGGGGCGCAGGCAATCGAGCCAGCTTTCATCGACTGGCTGAGTCTGAATAACAGGCACTGACTGCCTGGGTTGAGACAGCATGCGCCCAAAGCACTGACCAATGTGATCAAGCAAGATGCTCATGCTTGCTCCTTGTTGGTAGCGACTGCGTAAAGCGGTCAGTCTTCCTGTTCGGCGAGGCCTTCACGATAACGTCGTGCCGCTTCGCGCATGAAGCTCATGTGCTTGCGGTAGTTTCGGCAATATACGCACATGACGTTATGGGTTGATAGCGACGCGCGCTCCTGCCACTTGAGTGGGCGGTCCAGCTCTTCCGACATCAAGCGGGTAGCTTGCTTGCAGTTGATCATGTCGTTTCTCCCTTGAACCAGTTGTTTTCCAGGCACGCGCGCAGTCCGGTGCGGGCACGGTGCAGAATGACCCAGCAGTTATTGGTCGAGATGCCCAGTTGCTGGCAGATCTCGTCAGTGTCCAGTTCCAGCATCTCGCGCATCATGTAGATGCGTGCCAGCTTTTCGGGCAGATGGTTGACGCAGGCGTCGAAGACCGCCCAGAACTGCTTCTGCGATAGGGCCGCATCGGGGTCGGACCAGGTATCGGGGCCGTCCTCGTGATTCCAGTAACCGGACGACCACATCATCTTGCGGTTGAACATGTCGTCCAGGCCATCGTCGCCGTCCTCATCAATCTGTGCTGAGAGCTCACTGCGGCTGACCTCGCGGGCGCTTTTGCGGATGTGGTCGACGATCTTGTTGCGCAGAATGGCAAACATCCAGGTCTTGAAGGCGGAGCGTCCGGCAAAGGCTTCCTCGCTGGTCATTGCAGCGAGCATGGCTTCCTGCACCATGTCTTCGGCCGACGCCGCGTCGCGCAGTTGCATCTGGGCAAAGCGCAGCATGTCACGTCGTATGGATTCGATGGCCGGATCGCTCCAGTCGATAGGGTCACCAGACGGGGATGTCTCAGTCATTGGCGTTTCCTGAATTCGTCAAGGTCGTTTTGGTGGAACTTCTGAGGTGGCGGGCGGCTTGTGGCCGTATCAAGTGGCGCCAAGGGAACTTGCCAGCGTGTCTACATCGATCTGAACATGGCCGGTTATCTCCAGAGTCCGGTCTTCAAGTGTATCTTGCTCTGGTCTGGATTGCTGCCGATGGGCGATGACTTCGTCGCGATGCCGCAGCAGGCAAGCTATCCATGGCTGATAGAGCCGCAACATTGCGCTCAGCCACCGATTCACCGGCCACGATGGTGCGGCGTGGTCGATCTCGAACTGTTGCAACATCTGAATGACAGCGTTGGCCGAATACCAGCTCTCGTCGGTTACCCAGCGGTTGCATGCAAACAATCCGACTGGCTCACCCCAGGCGTCCATGGATATCGCCACAAGGTGACAGATGGCGTCGTCGTCGGTCGGCCATGCGGCCTGCGCGATTGGCCAGTCGATCGCTTCAGCGTTGGGCGGAAAACCTGCTGCCCTCAAAAAACAATGAAAGTGTCCATGCTCAACTGCGCCGCGATGCGCGTGGTAGTAGTACTGCGAGTGACTGTGGTGATCAAAGACATCGTCGCTTGGGTAGTGCTCAAGTTCGACAAACTCACCCTGACCGCGCAAAACTTCACCGACGACATTAAGACCGCCACCCCGCAGCACCCGCCGACATTCCAGCACCTCTTTTGCGGCGATGCGCATGGCTCGCAGTTGATCATTAGTCAGGCTGTCCAGCCCAGGGATATGAAGCTCAGGCACGCCCACCCCGGCCGTAGCTAGGGTGAGGGCGCGGACGCCAGAGGGTGCAAGCCCGATCAGCGCTTTGCCGCGCATGGGTTTTTGGCTGTGCAGGGATTGGCTGCGCAAGGATTCTTCGCAGCGCAGGGGTTCTTTGCAGCACAAGGGTTGGCAGCAGCACAAGGGTTGGCAGCAGCGCAGGGGTTCTTCGCAGCGCAAGGATTCGGGCCTTTTGCAATGAAACGCTTCTGGTCGTGCTCAAGATAGGTAACCAGTGCAGCCAGTTCGCGGGAGTTCCAGTCCAGTGGTTGAGCTGCCATTGGCGCCACCATGCACAACTGCACCATCTCATCAAGGTGAACTTCATTCATGTTGAACATGTCACCCGCCATCGCAACAGGGTGCGGATAGGGTTGGGCAAAGCTGGCCTGATAGCCCATTTGATTGGAGTGGCAAGTGGAACAGGCCAGATTGTTGGACGACAGTGAGGTGTCGTTGAACAGCCGCTGACCTTCAGCCAGCAAACTCGCTGTGTCGCGGGTGGTGTAGGGTCGATAATCCGCAGGGCGCTTTACCGCCTTTGCAGCGCAGCTATTCGCAGCACAGGGATTCTTTGCCGCGCATGGGTTCGCTGCTGCGCAGGGGTTTCTGGCTGAGCAGGGATTGCGAGCCGCACAGGATCGACTGGCGCAAGGGTTCTTCGATGCACATGGGTTCTTGGCTGCGCACGGGTTTTTTGCAGCACAGGGGTTTGCCACAGCGCGTGGCGCACAAGGACGACAGGCAGCGCCTGCCATGGGGATGCCGATTGCTGCAGCGGTAAGCATACCGGCAGACAGCATGGCAGTCCTGACTCGGGATTGGGTTTGCGGATTCATTGTCGGTTGCCTCCAGAGCGGTTATAGGTTGCAAGGCGAGCTTGCTCCCGTGTCCACGGAGTCCGCCTTACCTTGCTCTGTCGTGCGAGGCTGCAGTACCTTACAAGTGGTTTTCAAGTTCTCGAGCAAACCCTGACTTGCGCGAGATTCTGCGTTATACCCGGAATGCTGGTGGCGAAGTCCGCGGATGAAGCGCGAAGTTTGCGTCACGGTAATGCCGGGGAGTCTCGCAGAATGAACTGCCCAAGCAAGGGCGGGTAAGCGGTTTTGTGAGCGCTATGGTCACTGTATCCCTTGCTGAGGTGGATGACCTGCAAGGCCACTTTGGTGACCAGGCGAGTTTTCCTCATCCGACCCGTTTGCGGGTACTCCTGAATTTCGTAGGGCAGTATTGCGGGGGCGATGACTTTTTGCGCCTTACGCTGGGGAGCATGGGCAACTAACCCGGAAATTTCATCAAGCTGTTATATCACTTGGCGATATGCGATGAACCCGCTGTCACCCGCTCTTGGGCTGTGTCATCGCCATCGGGTCTATCCAGCAGTCAAACTGCTCAGCGTTGACGTGACCGATGGCGAGCGCGGCCTCGCGCAGCGTTGAGCCGTCTTGGTGGGCTTTCTTGGCGATCTCCGCAGCCTTGTCATAGCCGATGTGGCGGTTCAGCGCGGTGACCAGCATCAGGTTGCGTTCGAGGTTGTCGCGGATGCGTGGCAGGTTGGGAGCGAGGCCGCGTGCGCAGTGCAGGTCGAACGAGCGTGCGGCGTCGCCGAGCAGGCGGATGCTCTCGAGCACCGCGTGGGCGATCACCGGCTTGTAGACGTTGAGCTCGAAGTTGCCCTGGCTGCCGGCGAAGGCCACCGTGGCGTCGTTGCCGAACACCCGTGTGCACACCATGGTCAGCGCCTCGGCCTGGGTCGGGTTGACCTTGCCGGGCATGATGGAGCTTCCCGGCTCGTTTTCCGGGATGTTTATTTCCCCAATGCCGGTGCGTGGTCCGCTGGCCAGCCAGCGCACGTCGTTGGCGATCTTGAATAGGGCGCCGGCCAGCGTGCGCAGTGCGGCGCTGAAACTGACCAGCGCGTCATGGGCGGCCAGTGCAGCAAAGTGGTTGTCGGTGACACGGAACGGCAGTGCGGTGTCGCGGGCGATGAAATGCGCACAGCGTTCGCCGAAGCGGGGGTGGGCGTTCAGGCCGGTGCCGACCGCGGTGCCGCCAATGGCGAGTTCATACAGGCCGATCCGTGCGCCCTCCAGGGTGCTCAGCGCAAAATCGATCTGGGCGACCCAGCCACCAATCTCCTGGCCCAACGTCACCGGGGTGGCATCCATCAAATGGGTGCGACCGGATTTGACGACATCGGCGTAGGCCAGCGACTTGTCTGCCAGCGTGCTGCGCAGCGCCAGCACCGGTGCGAGCAACTCGCTGTGCAGCGCCAGCGCCACGGCGACATGCATCGCGGTCGGAAAGGTGTCGTTGGAGGACTGGCCGCAATTGACATCGTCGTTCGGGTGCACCGGGTGCTTGCTTCCGAGCGCCTGCCCAGCGAGTTCGTTGGCACGATTGGCGATCACCTCGTTGGCGTTCATGTTCGACTGTGTGCCGCTGCCGGTCTGGAAGACCACCAGCGGAAAGTGTGTGTCCAGATCACCGGCCTGGACTTCGTCTGCGGCGCGCACGATGAGCGCGCACTTGTCGGCGCTGAGTTCACCCAACTCCGCGTTGGCGAGGGCTGCGGCTTTCTTCAGCACACCGAAGGCATGCACGATGGACGCAGGCATCAGAAAGCACTCGCGCCCGATGTCGAAATTGGCGATCGAACGCTGCGTCTGTGCTCCCCAGTAGCGATCGGTTGGCACGGCGATGTCGCCGAAGCTGTCGGTTTCGATTCGTGTCTTCATGATTTCATTGTAGGAGCCACCGCAATTCCTGCTGGCCAAAAAAATGGCGCGACCCTGAGGTCGCGCCGAATAGCCTTGCGGGCTGGGAGAGGGGGCGCCTGATGCTGTCAGACGTGAGTTACGGTGGCGGGTCGGGTGCGATGGCGGGTTCGGACTCGACCGTTTCTGCAGCACATGTTGCCGCTGCGCCATGCCTGGACAGAGGTGCAGCAGCCCAGGCTCAGGAGTGGCCGCCTAGTAGCGCTGCGCCATGGCGTCCAGCGACAGTGGTTTGATGTGGCTGGCCTGGCCGGCGGTGCCGAAGGCTTCGAAGCGCGCCTGGCAGATATCGGCGGCAGCGTCGCGGGCCACCTTGAAGAACTTGCGCGGGTCGAACTCCTTGGGTGCTTGCACCGCAAGTCGTCGCATCGCGCCGCTCATCGCCAGCCGCAGGTCGGTGTCGATATTGACCTTGCGTACCCCGCTGCGAATGCCTTGCACGATGGCTTCGACCGGCACACCCCAGGTCGGGTCAATGTCGCCACCGAACTCGCGGATGATGGCCAGCCACTCCTGGGGCACGCTGCTGGAGCCGTGCATCACCAGGTGAGTGCCGGGAATGCGGGCATGGATGGCGGCGATGCGGTCGATGGCGAGAATGTCGCCAGTCGGCGGTCGGGTGAATTTGTAGGCGCCGTGGCTGGTGCCTATGGCGACCGCAAGTGCATCAACGCCGGTGGCGGCAACGAAATCAGCCGCTTCGTCCGGGTCGGTGAGCAGTTGCGAGTGGTCTAGCGTGCCTTCGGCGCCAACGCCGTCTTCTTCACCGGCCTGACCGGTCTCCAATGAGCCGAGGCAACCCAACTCGCCCTCTACCGACGCACCGACGGCATGCGCCATTTCCGCCACCCGGCGGGTCACGTCGACGTTGTACTCGTAGCTGGACGGAGTCTTCATGTCCTCGTGAAGCGAGCCGTCCATCATCACGCTGGTGAAGCCGGAGCGGATGGAGCGGATACACACTGCCGGGCTGGCGCCGTGATCCTGGTGCATGCAGATGGGGATGTCGGGCCATTGTTCCACGGCAGCCTCGACCATTTTGCGCAGAAAGGCTTCGCCTGCGTAGCCTCGCGCACCGGCTGAGGCTTGCAGTATGACCGGACTGTCGGTGCGTTCGGCGGCCGTCATGATGGCCTGGATCTGTTCCAGGTTGTTGATGTTGAAGGCTGGTACGCCGTAGCCGTGTTCGGCAGCGTGGTCGAGCAATTGACGCAGCGAGATCATCGCCATGGGTGAACTCCTTCAGAGACAGACACTGTAGCCCGGGCTTGCAGGCAATGACGCCGGTCGGGCATGTCGCGCGGATGCGGGTGTCTTCGGTGATGTGGCTGGTTGCTAATCAGTTCATGGGCACGCTTAGGTCGGTACGCGCAAGGACCCGCTTGTCGGCGATGGAGGCATCCGACAGGGTGAGGCAGGGACGGGTAGTCATGGCAGGCAGGCCTCCTCGACTGTGGTGGGGAGCAAGGCACGGGCGGTAGCGATGACGCGCTCCGGCGTCAGGTCGAAGTGCTTGATGAGATCGCCTGCCGGGGCGGATTCACCAAAACTGTCGATGCCGATGACCGCGCCACGCGTGCCGTCGGCTGCGACGTACTTCCACCAGCAGTCGGTTCGGCCGGCTTCGATCGCGATGCGCGGCACACCCGCTGGCAGTACGTGCCGCTTCCAGTCGTCGGGTTGGCGGTCGAAGACGCTGGTGCAGGGCATGGATACCACTCTTGCGTAGATACCTTGCTCAGCCAGTTGCAGGCGCGCGGCCTCGGCCAGCGCGACCTCGGAACCGGTGGCGATGAATACCAGCATGGGTTCGCAGTCTTCTGCTTCAGACAGGACGTAGCCGCCGCGTTCGATGTCGCCAAGCTGCGAGTCGGCGCGGGTCTGGTGTGGCAGGTTCTGACGCGACAGCGCCAGCAGGCTGGGGCCGTCGGCGCGTTTGACGGCAGCGTTCCAGGCGGCCTGCGTTTCGACGGCGTCGCACGGACGCCACACATCGAGATGGGGGATCAGGCGTAGCGCGGGTATATGTTCAACCGGTTGATGGGTGGGGCCATCCTCGCCCAGCGCGATCGAGTCATGTGTCATGACGTGGATGACGCGCTGGCGCATCAGCGCGCTCATGCGGATGGCGTTGCGTGAGTAGTCGGAGAAGACCAGAAAGGTGGCGCCAAAAGGCAGAAAGCCACCGTGTAGCGCGATGCCGTTGAGGGCGGCCGCCATGCCGAACTCACGCACCCCCCAGTTGATATGTCGGGCCAGCGGATTGTCGGCGCGCAGCGCGCCGCAGTCCGGCCAGTCGGTGAGGTTGGAGTGGGTGAGATCGGCCGAGCCGCCGAGCAGTTCGGGCAGTGCCTTGGCCAGCCGCGCAATGCGTTGCTGGCTGGCCTTGCGGCTGGCGATGCTGGCTTTCTCGCGGGCGACGGCACGCAGCAAGGCGTCGCTGAGCACCCCGAAGCCCTTTGGAAAGTGTCCTGCCATGCGGCGTTCGAATTCGGCTGCCTGTTCCGGCCACGTGGCGCGGTAGGCGTCAAAGCGTGCCTGCCATTCGGCTTGATGCTGGGCACCGCTGCTGCGGGCGTCGAAGGCTGCGCGCACATCGTCCGGAATCTCGAACGGGGGTGAGGTCCATTGCAGGGCTTCGCGGGTGGCGGCGATATCGTCCTTGCCCAGGGGGGCACCATGGGCGGCTGCGGTGCCAGCCTTGGACGGGCTACCATGGCCTATGGTGGTGCGACAGCAGATAAGGGTAGGGCCGGTGTCGGCGGTGGCGTTGCCAAGCGCCTGAACAATGGCGCGGTCCAGTGCCTCGATGTCGTGACCGTCGACGGCATCGATGACGTTCCAGCCATAGGCCCGGAAACGCGCTGGCGTGTCGTCGCCAAACCAGCCGGCCACGTCACCGTCTATTGAGATGCGGTTATCGTCCCAGAAGGCGATGAGTTTGGAGAGCCGCTGCACCCCGGCAAGCGATGCCGCTTCGTGGCTGATGCCCTCCATCAGGCAGCCATCGCCGAGGAACACCCAGGTGCGGTGGTCGACGATGCTGTGATCAGGCCGGTTGAAGCGCGCCGCCAGCATCTTCTCGGCCAGCGCCATGCCGACTGCGTTGGTGAGGCCTTGTCCGAGCGGCCCGGTGGTGGTCTCCACGCCGGGTGTCATGCCGTATTCCGGGTGGCCAGGCGTGCGGCTGTGCAACTGGCGGAAGCACTTGAGCTCGTCGATGGGCAGGTCGTAACCGCTCAGGTGGAGCAGGCCGTAGAGCAGCATGGAGCCGTGACCGTTGCTCAGCACAAAGCGGTCGCGGTCTGCCCATTGGGGGTCGGCCGGGTTGTGACGCAGGTGTCGTGTCCATAGCGTGACGGCAATGTCGGCCATGCCCATGGGCATGCCGGGGTGTCCGGAGTTGGCCTGTTCGACCGCGTCGATGGCCAGGAAGCGCAGCGCGTCGGCGCAGCGCGTGGTGATGTCGCGTTGTGCGGGGGTCGAGTTCATGATTTGAGGGCCTTTTTGCGGCGCTCGATGAGACGCCAGATGAAGGGAGTAAAAATCAATTGCATGGCCAGCTCCATCTTGCCGCCCGGCACTACGATGGTGTTGGCGCGGCTCATGAAGCTGCCGTGGATCATGTTGAGCAGATACGGAAAATCGATGCCGGCAGGCTTGGCAAAACGGATCACCACCATGGATTCGTCAGCGGTGGGCACAGCCCGGGCGATGAAGGGGTTGGAGGTGTCGACCATCGGCACACGCTGAAAATTGACGTGGGTGCGGGCAAACTGCGGCACGATGTAATGCACATAGTCGTGCATGCGGCGCAGGATGGTGTCGGTGACCGCTTCGGTGGAGTAACCGCGCATCGAGCGATCGCGGTGCAGTTTCTGTATCCACTCGAGGTTGGTCACCGGCACCACGCCGATCAGCAGGTCCGGGTGTTGCGCCACATTGGCGGTGTCGGTCACTACTCCGCCGTGCAGACCCTCCTAAAACAGCAAGTCGCTGTCGGGCAGCGGCTCCCACGGCGTAAAGGTGCCTGGCTGCTGCTGATAGGGCGCGGCCTCTTCGTCGTTGTGCAGGTATTTTCTGCGCTGGCCGGTGCCGGTTTCGGCATAGCTGCTAAACAAGGCTTCCAGTTCGTTGAACAGGTTGGCTTCTTCACCAAAATGGCTGAAGTGGCTCAGTTTTCCATCGGCCTCGTAGTCGCGCATCTTTTCCCGCATCTGAATCCGGTCAAAGGCGTGAAAGCTGTCCCCCTCGATCACCGCCGCGTTGACGCTTTCGCGGCGGAAGATCTCCTCAAAAGTGCGTTGAACCGTGCTGGTGCCGGCACCGGACGAGCCGGTGATGGCGACAATAGGGTGGCGTTCGGACATCGTCGTCCTCCTGTTTGCATGAAATGGCTGGGGGCGCGAACCCGCCGAGTGGTTTCTGCGCGATATCGCCGCTGGACAGTGGCGCGCTGCTCAGTCGGCCAGAAAGAGGCTGCGCCGGTTGAACAGCGGCAATTCGCTGTCGACGTTTGGCGTGTCGTCAGGCTCGGCGTGATAGCGCTCTATGCGTTCGACCTCTTCGCGACTGCCGAAGACAAAGCCGATGCGCTGGTGCAACTCGTCGGGTTGCACCTGCAGCATCGGGCCGTGACCGGTGGAGGCACGCCCGCCCGCCTGCTCGATCAGCATGCCTATGGGGCTGCATTCATAGAGCAGACGCAAGCGCCCCGGTTTGGACGGATCACGCGTGTCGCGCGGATACATGAACACCCCGCCACGCGTCAGGATGCGGTGGGTCTCCGCCACCAGCGAGGCGATCCAGCGCATGTTGAAGTCGGACTCGCGCGGGCCGCTCTTGCCAGCCAGACATTCGTCGACATAGCGCTGTATCGGTGGCTCCCAGAAGCGTGCGTTGGAGGCGTTGATGGCAAATTCGCGGGTACGCTCCGGAATGCGGATGTCCGGGTGGGTGAGAAAGAAGTCACCCAGGATGGGACACAGCGTGAATCCCGCCACGCCTTTGCCGACGCTCAGCATGAGCATGGTCGAGGGGCCGTAGATGGCGTATCCGGCCGCCACTTGCTCAGTGCCCGCTTGCAGAAAGTCGGCGGTCACCGCGTCTTCGTGAGGGCGCGGCGCGCGCAACACCGAAAAGATGGACCCCACCGACACATTCACATCGATATTGGATGAGCCGTCCAGCGGGTCGAAGGCCAGCAAATACTTGCCACGGCTTTGGCCAGGCGGCAGCGTGATCGGTTCGGCGTTTTCTTCCGACACCATGCCGGCCAGCTCGCCGCCCCAGTGGGTGGCGCGCAAGAAGATCTGATCAGCGATCACGTCGAGCTTCTTCTGGGTTTCACCCTGCACGTTCTCCGATCCCAGCGAGCCCATCGCGTCACCCAGCGCACCATGCGCGACGATGCGCGAGATGGCCTTGCAGGCCTGCGCCACCTGCAGAATGAGGGCGTTGAACTCGCCGGTTGAAGACGGATGGTCGCGACGCTGTGCGATCAGGTACTCGGTGAGCGTGGTGCGTTCTATGCCGAACATGGTGTCTCCTCACGTGCCGGGCGCTTGGGGCGTCACCCCAACCAACCCTTTTATGTATGTGGTTTTGCATGAACCTTATCGAAGGGATAAGATAAGCACAAACAATGATTTCTTAACTTAAAACATAAGTACAACTTATGAAGCTCGCACAACGTCTCTCGCTACGACAGTTGCGGCTGTTCATTGCAGTGGCTGAAACCGGCAGTTTCACTGCGGCTGCTCGCTTGCTGCACGTCAGCCAACCAGCGGTGTCCATGCAGATTCACGAGATGGAATCCATCGTTGGCGAGGTGCTGCTGGATGGTCGGCGTGGTTTTCGGTTGACGCCTGCAGGCGAGATCCTGCTGCGACGTTCGCGCGATGTGATCTCGGCGCTTGATCTGGCCGAGGTCGAGATCAAGACCATGCGGGGAGTCGCATCCGGCACCGTGTCGGTGGGGGCAGTCAGCACTTCCGAGTATTTTGTTCCACGCTTGCTGGCGGCATTTGGCGAGGCGTATCCGGACATCCGCTTTCGGCTGACTGTGCGCAACCGCAGCGGTGTGGCTGATTTGTTGCGTGAACGCAAGGTGGACGTGGCTATCATGGGTGCGCCACCGGCTGGCGTAGCGGTTCGCAAGGTGGCTTTTGGACTTGATCCAATGTCATTCGTCGCGCCACCCGACCACCCGCTGGTAAACCGCAAAAGTGTGCAGCCATCGGCCTTGGTGGGTGAGCGATTATTGTTGCGCGAAGAAGGCTCGGGGACGCGGGTAGCGCTGGAGCGTTTTTTGCGCGCCCACGCGGTCAAGCTCAGCCAGGCCGATGAGATGGGCAGTAACGAGACTCTGAAGCAGGCGGTGATGGCCGGCCTGGGTGTCAGTTTTTTGTCACAGCACACTTTTGCTGCAGAAGAGGCCGCAGGCCGGATCAAGCAGCTCAATGTACGTGGCACGCCTATAGAGCGGGAATGGAACGTATTGGTGCCGACGGATTCTGCTGCCTCGCTGGCGGTTGAAGCCTTGGTGGAATTTCTGCAACAGAACGGGCGCGCACTGATGAAAAACGCATTGCCGGAAGCGCAGCCCTGAATGACAGGACATGAAACCTGAGCCGGTTTTACGACAATCTGTGCTTTTCTATGGTGCGCAAAACGTGATTTGGATACAGACGACTGGAGTCTATCTTGGCTGAAAATGAAGTAGTGGATGACAGAAGCGTCGAGGCGGTCGAGGGTTTTGAACCTGCGCTGCTTGAAACCGTGCTTGCTTCGGTCAGAGAAGGCAATGCACAGGCATTGGCAGAGGCGCTGGCCCCGGTTCATTCAGCCGATCTTGCCGACCTGCTGCAGCAACTTGATGCTGATACACGACAGGCGCTGCTGGCCTTGTATGCGCCACAGATCGATGGAGAGCTGATTTCCGAGGCCGACGAGTCGGTTCGTGAGGACATCATTGAGGCGCTGCCGCTTGAGCAACTGGCGGAGGTGGTGCGCGAGTTGGAGTCGGACGAACTTGTAGACATCATCGAGGATATGGACGAGGGTGAGCAGAACTTCATCCTCGAATCACTGGATGCCGAAGACCGGGAGGCTGTTACCAGCGCCTTGCTGTGGCCCGAGGGGTCGGCTGGACGACTGATGCAGTCTGAGCTTGTTTCTGTGCCCGAGGCCTGGAATGTCGGTCAGGCAATAGATTTTCTGCGCGCCACCGAGTGTTTGCCGGACCAGTTTTATCATCTGATACTCACCGATGAGGGAGCGCACCCGACCGGCTATGTCACGCTCGGGCGCGCCTTGTCTGCCAAACGGAACACGCACTTGCTTGACATTGTTGAAGACAGTTTCAGGGTTGTTCAAGCGCAAGAAGATGAAGGCGAGGTGGCACGCTTGTTCAACAAATACCACCTCATCTCGATGGCTGTGGTTGATCAGAGTGGAAAACTGGTTGGGGTGATCACCATCGACGATGCCATGGAGGTGTTGGACGAGGAGGCTGAAGAGGATATTCTGCGACTGGCTGGGGTGAGCGAGGAGAGCTCGTTGAGCGACCGCATCTGGGTCACCACCAAAGGTCGTTTTGTGTGGTTGTTAGTGAATCTTTTCACTGCCATCATGGCGTCCTTCGTTATTTCCATGTTCTCCGATGAGATCGATGCCATGGTGGCGCTGGCTGTGCTCATGCCAATTGTGGCTTCAATGGGGGGCAATGCCGGCACCCAGTCCATGACTGTGGCGGTGCGTGCTCTGGCCACACGCGAGCTGACCTCGCAGAATGCTACACGGGTACTGTGGCGAGAGGTGACGGTTGGGGTGATTAACGGAGCAGCCTTTGGCGTAATCATGTCGGCGGTGGCAGCCTTCTGGTTCGGTGTGCCCTTGCTTGCGCTGGTTATTGCGGTGGCCATGGTGGTGACGCTGGCGTCGGCTGCGTTCGCCGGTATCCTTTTGCCGATTGCGCTGGAGAGGCTTGGCATAGACCCGGCGCTTGCCTCAGGCCCTTTCGTGACCACGGTTACCGATGTGGTGGGTTTTTTTGCGTTTCTCGGTCTGGCTTCTGTTGTGTTGCTGTGAACCCCACGCCTGCATTTGCCCCAAATCCCGGACTTCGGGGGATAATCCTTAATCTTCAAGTGGATTACCTATAAAAAGCCCATGTCGCTGAATCGCAAATTGTCGCTGATGTTTTTTGCAATGGTCAGTGGGCTGCTGGTGCTGGTCATTGCAGTCATCATGATCGCTTTCCGCAGTTTTTCTGCAGATGCCGCCACCCTCAGAGTGCAGACAGCAGCCGAAATGTTGCGGGTGCATCTTACTGAAGCCATGATCCAGGGCACCATCCATGAACGTGGCCGCTTCATCGACAGGCTCTCCGATATCGACGGTTTGATGCAGGCCAGAGTGATCCGCGCGCCGCAGGTCAACGCGCAGTTTGGCGACAGCACGCTGGACGAAGCGCCGGCTGACGATATCGACAGGCTGGTGTTGGCGGATGGTCGGTCGCGTTTTGTGCTCCACGACAGACTCGGCTTGCAGGCCAGCTTTAGGGGCACCATCCCTTATGTGGCAACGGCTCAGGGCGAGCCAAACTGTCTGAGCTGTCACATGGTGCCAGAAGGCACCGTGCTGGGAGCCGTGACGCTGGAGGTGTCGATTGACGACATGAAGCGCCGGGCCTTGATGACGGTGGCCGTTGTAGCCCTGGTGCTGATCGGGTTTGCGGCCCTCGCCTTGATGCTGCTGACGCGCCTGCTGCGTCCGGTCGGACACACTGCCCGGGCGGTGGAGCAGGCGGTTACCTCCGCCATGAACGGCGACTTCAAGACCCGTCTGCAAACGCACAATGGCGACGATATCGGCAAGATCGCCGGGCAGCTCAATCGCCTGCTGGCCTTTCTGGATGACGGACTTGGTCGCATCAACGCACGTGTCGAACAACTCACCGAGCGTCAGCCTCTGGCCGGTGAAAACCAACTGGATGTCACCGTGGAGTTGGTCAATCAGCTCGCCGATGCAGCCAGTTTCAAGCAGGCCATTGAAGAGGATGAGCACAAATCCGAAGTCTACGACCGCTTTGGCCGCGTGCTGAGCGAACGGCTTGGCGTTGCTCACTACTCTATCTACGAGGCGGTGAGTGCAAGCGAAATGCGCACTGCCGTGGTCGATGGCGTGCCACTATCACCTTGCAAATGGTGCGACCCCTCAATTCTTGAGCGTCCCGAACATTGCCGTGCGCGGCGCACTGGCCATGTGGTGGATGGTTTCACCCAACCGGATATCTGTTACGCGTTCAAGGCGCCTGGCGACAGCGGTCGTCGATACCGCCACTACTGCGTGCCTATCATGCTGCAGGGCGAGGTCGGGAGCGTAGTGCAGGTGGTAGCTGACGAAATGAATGTCGGGCAGATCGAACCGCGCTTGCCTTATGTGAAGGTGTTTGTGCGCGAGATGGCGCCAGTGCTCGAAGCCAAGCGTTTGACCGAAACACTGCGTGAATCGGCCCTGCGTGACCCCATGACCGGTCTCAACAATCGGCGTTTTCTGGAAGAGTGCATCGACTCGCTGGTAGCTTCGGCGCGTCGCCGCAGCACTTCGCTGGGTTTGTTGATGCTTGATCTGGATTACTTCAAAGTGGTCAACGATACCCACGGGCACGACGCCGGTGACACGGTGCTCAAGGCCCTGGCCAATACGCTGCGCAACGCGGTGCGCGCCTCTGATCTGGTGGTTCGCTTTGGCGGTGAAGAGTTCGTGATCGTGTTGCAGGACACGGACGCGGATGGTGCGGCCAGCGTGGCCGAAAACATTCGCGTTGCAGTTGAGGCCTTGAAGATCAACATCGGCTCTGAAGCGCTGCGCAAGACCATCTCCATCGGCTACGCCATGCTGCCCGAAGACGGCGACACCTTCTGGCAGGTCATCAAGTTTGCCGATGTCGCGCTTTACAAAGCCAAGGCTGACGGGCGCAATCGTGTGGTGCGTTTTACCCCCGAATTGTGGGACGCCAGCAACGGTGGATATTAGGGCAAGCCTTTGGCGAGCGTCGCGGTCTGTGCAGCGCCACGGCAACTCTCGGCTCAACTTTGAATGTGCGCCAGGGAAACGCCCATGCAACCAAGCGCGCTTACCGGGTGGGTGCATGAACTTCAGCGCTAAGCTACCGTCAGGCCACACTTGCGAACAAGTGTGGCCGCCCTCTCACGGCTAACC
>DAIMZH010000046.1:0-27163 GCA_036734105.1 Azoarcus sp.
CATTGCAAAAGGCTTCGTTCGAGCGATCGCCAATGCAGAAGCCATTGAGCATGGTTTTTTTGCCCAACTTCTCGCCGGTGGCAGGGTTTTCGTACTCCCAAGTCCAGTGTCGGGTGCCCATCACCTGTTTGGACGCTTCGGTGTGGCAGCTAAGACAGGCGCGGGTGACATCCTCGCCGGTTTCAAATGGCCCTTGCAATGCCTCGAACTTGGTGTGGTCGGCGGTGCCTGCCGATACGCTGCAAGTCAGCATGACGAACACAATGCCCAGCAGCCAGGCTGGGTAGTTTGACCTTCGTGGTTTCATTCCCTTTATATCCTCGGTGTGTGGTCTGGCAGCGGGTGCTGACGAGCGTTCTGTTGACGCCTTTGACCCCGACAGCCCGAAAGTCGAGGCAAAAAAAAGGAAGCGGAGGCTTGAGGAGAGACACGGGCGCGAGCCATTCCAGGGGTGTGGAGTGTCCGGGCAGACAACTATGGTCGCTTTGAGGGAGACGCCTCCGCTTCGACACTTAAATACTCAAGTAGCGTGCCAGCCCGCCAGCTTGCGCAAAAATTTCGTGAAAGCCCAGTGTTTACAGGGTCTGCGGGCAGTCAGCGCAGCTCAGGCGGTCGTCGGAGTCATGCCAGCACTGACTTCAATGGCAGATACACGACTGCCAGTGCGGTTGCGTGGCAGTCCGGCTCACGGCATGTCCAGTTGGCTTTCCTTCAGTCGGCGATACAGCGTCCGTTCGCTGATTCCAAGCTTGCGGGCCAGCTCGCTGCGGCTGCCGCGATGCCCCCGAACTGCCTGAACAAAGGCCAGTGTTTCCAAGGTCTGCAGATCGCTGGCCTCGCTTCTTGCGGCTTGCGGCAGTGTCTGCAAGCTGCCGTGGAGCTCTTCAGGAAAGTGTTCGGGCAGCAGCGTGTCGCCGTCACACATCAGGCTGGCGCGCTCCAGCACATTGCGCAGCTCGCGCACATTGCCGGGAAAGGCATAGCCACGCAGCAGCTTCATGGCAGCCGTGCTGATCTTCAGATGGCGATCCGCTGCGACGCGGGACAGCAAGGCGTCCACCAGCAGCGGGATGTCGCTGGCCCGGTCGCGCAAGGGTGGCACGATGATGGGGAAGGTGTTGATACGGTAATAGAGGTCTTGCCGGAAGCTGCCTTCGATGATCATGTCCTTGAGCGGGCGGTGGGTGGCCGACACCAGGCGTATGTCAGCCTTGCGCAGTTCGGTTGAACCGACCCGGCGATAGGTGCCGGTTTCCAGCAGACGCAACAGCTTGACCTGCATGCCCAGAGGAATGTCGCCGAGCTCGTCGAGGAATAATGTGCCACCGCTGGCCGCCTCAATCAGTCCCGGCTTGCGGTTGGTGGCACCGGTGAAAGCACCGCGCTCATGGCCAAACAGCTCGCTCTCGAACAGGGTCTCGGGCAAGCCGGAGCAGTCGACTGCCACAAAGGGGGCGGCAGCCCGGCGGCTGGCCTCATGTACTGCGTTGGCGACGACCTCCTTGCCGGTGCCGGACTCGCCCTGCAGCAACACGCTGGCGTCGGACGGAGCAACCCGTGAGATCAGCTCCAGCATGTGCTGAAAGCTCGGCGCCCGACCAATCAGGCCCCGTCGGTCACTGACGCCGCGTGCGACGTTCATCGGCTCCATTTTTTCAATGAACCAGGCGATCTCGCCGGTGGCATCGCGCACTGGCGACAGCTCGATGTTGACGTATTCCTCTCCGCGTGGGGTGTGATGCAGATGCAGCACACGCTCCCGCTGTCCGGAGCGCAGGCTGCGCGCCAGCGGGCAGGATTCCCCCGCCTGATCGCAGGGCACGCTGTAACGGTGCGAGACGTCGTAGCAGGTGCGCCCGACCACGGTGCGTGCGCTGCCGAAGTTGCGCCGGTAAGCGCTGTTGGCGGCGATCACGCGGTATTCCCGGTCGCACAGAATGTGGGGTTCGTCGAGGGTGTCGAGAAAGGAGATGAGTTCCGGCAGGGCGAGCGGGGTTTCGGACATGGTGGCAGTTTTCTGGCAGGCAGGTGCTGGCAGTTTGGCAGTCTGGCAGTGCTCCGGTCAAGCAGAACCGATGCACTGCCTTGTTTCACTGTGTTTTTCCGGGTTGGCACGCATCTTGAGTTGGTCAGCATGACGAACTTCTTTATCAACCATTCTGGGGCATCCTATGGTGACCGACCACCTCGTCGAACTGTCGCGCTTTCAGTTCGCCGCCACTGCCATGTACCACTTCCTGTTCGTGCCGCTGACGCTTGGCATGGTGTGGATGCTGGTCATCATGGAAAGCGCTTATGTGATGACCGGCAAGCTGATCTACCGTGACATGACCAAGTTCTGGGGCAAACTCTTTGGCATCAACTTTGCGCTGGGGGTGACTACCGGCATCACCATGGAGTTCCAGTTCGGCATGAACTGGGCCTATTACTCGCACTATGTGGGCGACATTTTCGGTGCACCACTGGCGATTGAAGGGCTGATGGCCTTCTTCCTCGAATCCACCTTCATCGGCCTGTTCTTTTTTGGCTGGGACCGCCTGTCGCGGGTGCAGCATTTGATGGTGACGGTGTTTATGGCGTTGGCCACCAATCTGTCGGCATTGTGGATTCTGGTGGCCAATGGCTGGATGCAGGACCCGGTGGGTGCCGCATTCAACATCGACACCATGCGCATGGAACTGGTGAGCTTCTGGGAGGTGTTGTTCAACCCCACCGCGCAGGCCAAGTTTGTGCATACCGCCAGTGCGGGTTATGTGACCGGGGCAATGTTCGTGATGTCGATTTCGGCCTGGTATCTGTTGCGTGGCCGAGATATCGAGTTTGCCAAACGCTCATTCCGCGTGGCGGCGGCTTTCGGGTTTGCGTCGGTGTGCTCGGTCATCGTGCTGGGCGACGAGTCGGGCTATGTGATTACCGAGTCCCAGCAGACCAAGCTTGCAGCCATGGAGGCCATGTGGGAGACCGAGCCCGCGCCTGCGTCCTTCAACATCATCGCCATTCCCAATGAAGCCGAGATGAAGAATGACTTCGCCATCCACATCCCCTGGGCGATGGGGATTATCGGCACCCGCTCGCTGGACACCGAGATACCTGGCATTCATGACATCGTCGCCCGTAACCGGGAGCGTGTGGAGCGCGGCGTTGAGGCGGTCAGGTTGATGGAGGCGATTCGTGGCGGTGACACCCGCCCGGAAACACGTGCCGCCTTTGAGGCCGTGGCCGAGGATATGGGTTTTGGTCTGCTGACACAGCGTTATGTGGATTCCATCAATGAGGTGACACCGCAGATCATGGACCAGGCCGCACGCGACACCATTCCGCCGGTGGCGCCCTTGTTCTGGACCTTCCGGGTGATGGTGGCACTGGGTTTTGCCATGCTGGTGCTGTTTTCGCTGGCCTTGTATCACTCGGTACGTGGTGACTTTGCAAACCGTCGAGGCTTGCTGAAGTGGAGTTTCTGGTTTCTTCCGGTGCCCTGGGTGGCGTCACAAATGGGTTGGTTTGTCGCTGAGTATGGTCGCCAGCCATGGACCATTTTCGGTGTGCTGCCCACGCATATGTCAGTGTCAACACTGTCCGAAGCCAGCCTGTATGGTTCACTGGCAGGTTTCATCAGCTTTTACACCGTGCTGCTGGTGGTGATGATGTATCTGATGGTGAAGTATGCTGGCCTTGGCCCGGGCAGCCTGGGCACCGGCCGCTATACCAATGAACCTGCTCACGCCTGAACTGCAAGGAACGAAATCATGATATTCGATTACCCAACAATCAAGCTGATCTGGTGGCTGCTGGTCGGTGTGCTGCTGGTCGGTTTTGCCATTATGGATGGCCACGACATGGGGGTGGGCACGCTGTTGCCCTTTGCCGGAAGCGGTGACGACGAACGGCGTGCCATCATCAATACGGTTGGACCGCACTGGGACGGCAACCAGGTGTGGTTCATCACCGGGGGCGGTGCCATCTTTGCCGCCTGGCCGTTGGTCTATGCGACCTCCTTCTCGGGTTTTTACTGGGCCATGCTGGCGGTGTTGTGGGCCTTGTTCTTCCGACCGGTTGGCTTTGACTACCGCAGCAAGATCGCTCACCCCCTGTGGCGCAAGACCTGGGACTGGGGCTTGTTCATTGGCGGTGCGGTGCCTCCGCTGATCTTCGGGGTGGCCTTTGGCAACCTGCTGCAAGGCGTACCCTTTCATTTCAACAATCAGTTGATGTCCTTCTACACCGGCTCGTTCTGGGCGCTGCTCAATCCTTTTGCGTTGCTGTGTGGCGTGGTGTCCACTGCGATGATCACCTTGCATGGCGCGGTCTATCTGATGCACCGCACCGAGGGCGCGATCTACCGTCGCAGCCGCAATGCAGCGATGATTTTCGGTGCGCTGCTGCTGCTCACCTTCAGCCTGGCTGGCGTGTGGCTGCAGTGGATACCCGGCTACGTCATCATCAGCGCGGTCGATACGGCTGCCTTGCCCAATCCGCTGGGCAAGGAGGTGGTGCGCCAGGCGGGTGCCTGGATGCAGAACTACCGCGACATGCCGCTGACCCTGCTGGTGCCGTTGCTGGCTTACGTCGGCACCATCGGCGCCATCTGGCTTGCAGCAAAGGGCAGAACGCTGAGCGCCTTCGTCGCCTCATCTTTCGGCATCACCGGTGTCATTGGCACCGCCGGTGTCTCGATGTTTCCGTTCGTGATGCCCTCGTCGACCATGCCTTCTGCAAGCCTGACTGTGTGGGACAGCGCCTCCAGCCACCTTACCCTGACCATCATGTTCTGGGCGACGCTGATCTTCATGCCCATCATCGTGGCCTATACGAGTTGGGCCTACAAAGTGATGTCAGGCAAGGTCACCACCGCATGGGTGCGTGAGAACAGCCGCTCCGCCTACTGATCAGTGCACTGGCGTCATTTTCAAACACCGGGCTGGCCTTCACGCCAGCCCTTGCAACAGGAGAAGAAAAATGTGGTATTTCGCATGGGTGCTGGGCGTCGGTTTTGCCGTTTTGCTGGCCATACTCAACCTGATGTGGGGTGACAACGAACCCGGGCGCGAAGCCACTGGCCCGGATGTGGAGCCGGTCAGACACAGTACGGATTGAGGGCAGGGCGATGCACTTCAGGGTTCTGGTGTCGCGCCAGGAAAACCGCCTGACCTATGTGCTGGGCGACAACGGACAGGCGGTGGTGATTGATCCTGTTGCGGCAGATACGGTATTGATCACCGCAGTGCTGGCAGAACTCGGCTTGCGCCTGGTGCATGTCTTGAACACGCACATGCATGCTGACGCGCAAGAGGGCGATTTTGAACTGGCGCGCCGCCATGGCGCCCCCTGTGGCATGGGCGCGGCCTATTCCGTGCCTGCCGGCTGCAGCCCGGTGCACGGAGGCATGCGCATTGCCTTCGGGTTCGAGTTTGTCGAGGTGCTGGACACGCCAGGCCACACTGCCGGTTGTGTCAGCTACCTGTGGCGTGACCGTCTGTTTTGCGGCGACCTGCTGGATGTAGCGGCCTGCGCGGCCGGTGGCAGCGAAGCAGACGCAGGGGTTTTGCACGATAGCCTGGTGCACAGGATATTCTGTCTGCCGGATGAAACCCTGCTGTTTCCTGCCCATCCAATCAAGGGACGCCATGTGTCCTTGATCCATGAAGAACGGCAGCGCCATGCCCGTCGTGGCGGGGTGTCGCGTGAACAACTCATCACCACGGTTGCCAGACGGCAGCGAGCGTCTTGAAGGGCGCAGTGGTTTGCCTGGCCCTGGGGTCTGGCAGGTGTGGTTTTTCAGAGCCGTACATGGTGTTCAAAGGCGGCTGCCGTTTCCGGCTTGTGGGTCACCCACACCAGGGTGCGCCCTGCAAGACGTGTGCGTATTGCAGTCAGCAGTGCCCGTTCGGCGTCTGCGTCCAGACCTTCGGCGGGCTCGTCGAGCAGCGTGACCGGCGCCTCGCGCAGCAGCACGCGGGCCAGCGTGAGGCGGCGTCGTTCGCCTCCCGACAGGTTGGCACCTCCCTCGGCAAGTGGTGTCAGCAAGGCTTGCGGCCAGCTTGCGACGGTCGAGCTCAGGCCAGCGCAATCCAGCACCGACCACAGTTCCGCGTCACTGGCTTCGGGTCGGGCGAGCCGCAGGTTGTCGGCGATCGTGGTGGCGCTGAGCCAGTCATCCTGGGTCTGCAGCGCAATATGGCGGCGCAGGCTTGTCTCATCGAACTCCGCAAGGGGACGGCCTGACAGGCTGATCATGCCGCCTTGCGGGTCTTCCAGCCGGGCGATGAGGCTCAGCAGCGTTGATTTGCCGCAGCCACTCTCACCACTGATGGCGACATGCCGACCGGCCGGAATGCTCAGTGACAAGCCCTCGATCAAGGGCAGGCGCGGGTCGTGTCGGTAGTGTATTTGCTGAAGTTGTAATGCGGTATGTGCCGGACTGTCGGATTGCGCCACGAATGCCGGTTCGGGCGATTGTTCCGCGAGGGCGCGAATCCTGCCCGCAGCCTGGGCGGTTCCGGGCAGCTCAAGAAAAGCCGATGGCAGCGGCGTGAGTATTTCGGTCAGGCCAAGCAGCAGCACGGGCAAGGCTGCCAGCCAGGGTGCTGGCAGGCTGGCGGTCTGCATCAATTGCGCTGCCGGAAGCAGGATCCAGAGCGCTGCCGTGCCGCCGATGAGCGTACTCATCGCCCGGAACAGAGTGCCCCAGCGCTGCTGCGCACTTTGCGCAACAAGAAGCTGCTGGTGTGCTTTCAATGTCTGTTGGCGTTGCGTCTGCCAGGCAGAGTCGTGCAGGTAAAAGTCTTCGATTCCGTCATGGCTGTCGAGCAACCGTTGCCTGAGCATGCTTCGGGTTTCGACCAGGCGACTGGCGCTGCGTCTGCCAGCATGCCAGGCGGCAATCGGCAGAAGCAGCAGGATGAGCCCGCCAGGCAGCAGCACGAACAGCGCGAGCGTGGTGGACCAGTACATCAGCAGCGCGGCAAGCAGGCAGACCAATAGCCAGGCGGAGGCGTAGGGCACGCCGAAGCGCAGGTAGAGATTGTCCAGCGCGTCAATGTCGCGGGTCAGGTGGTTGAGCAGATCACCGCTGTGATGACGGCCAAGCTGCTTGGGTGACAACTGTGCGATGCGGCGATACAGCCACACGCGCAGGCTGGCCAGCAGCCTGAAGGTGGCCTCATGGGTCAGCACACGCTCGCTCCAGCGCCCTATTGTTCGGGCAATCGCCAGAAAGCGTATGGTGGCTGCCGGTGCAAAATAGTTGAAGCTGAAGGCGCTCGCAGCAGTCATTCCGGCCAGCGCGGAAGCCGTCAGAAAACCACCGGAAACTGCCAGCAAGGCAATGCTGGCCAGCGCAGTCGCCAGCGCCAGCGCCACACCAGACAGCATCCATGTGCCGTTGCCCTTGGTCAACTGCGGCCAAAGTTTGAGGAGGTCGCTGAGGCGTGGTTTGATCTCGTCTGGCTCAGACATGCTTTGACTCCGGGCTTGAACAAGGGTGTTTGAGCGAAATATGCTGGTCTGCGATGGTCAGCGGTGCCTGCCGGTGGGTGAGCATGACAACCGTTCGGCCTTGGCAAAGTTGTGCCAGGCGGGACACCACCAGTGCTTCGGTTTCCTCGTCCAGGCTGGCGGTCGGTTCGTCAAGCAGCAGCACGGTGGAAGGGCGCAAGCGCACCCGGGCCAGCGCCAGGCGTCGGAGTTGTCCGCCAGACAGGCTGCGTCCGCCTTCGCCTAATTGCGTTTGCAGCCCATTGGGCAGCGCACGAAACCAGTCCGTTAGCCCGGCAAAGTCCAGCGCTGCCAGCATCGCGGGTTCGCTGGCAGCGTGACAGGCCAGCCTGAGGTTGTCGGCTACGCTGCCCGAGGTCAGGCGTGGGTGCTGACTCATCCAGCCAATGCGTTCGCGCCAGACCCGGGCGTCGAGCTGGTCCAGTGTCACGCCATCAATCAAGATACGGCCCGAGTCTGGCGCGTACTGGCCCAGCAGCAACCTGATCAAAGTGGTCTTGCCTGTGCCGCTTGCGCCGGTGATGGCAAGACACGTCCCCGCCTTGATGGTGAATGACAGCTTGTCCAGCGCCGCCGGGGAGTTTGCTGCGTGGCGCAGCGTGAGTGCTTCGGCGACGATGGTCGGTGCCTGCGCTGACGGTAGTCTGCTCCCTCCGGTCACGCCTCCTGCCGGGGTGTCCAGCCAGGGCTTCAAGTTTGCGGCAGTGGCCAGCGCCTCGGCACGGGCGTGATAGTGGGTGCCAAGCTCGCGCAGCGGCAGATAGAACTCTGGCGCGAGCAGCAGCAGAAAAAAGGCCATGAACAGGGTTGGCCGCTCGTCACCAAAACCAATGTTGATCTCGCCCAGCAAACCGAAGCCAAGATAAACCGCAGTCAGGGCGATGGACAGCGCGGTAAAGAACTCCAGCACGGCAGACGACAGAAACGCCACGCGCAGAACGCTCATGGTGCGCTCCCGAAATGACTCGGCGTTGCTGCTGATTCTATCGACATAAGCGTGGTGGGCATCGAGCAGGCGTAATGTGGTCAGGCCCCGCAAGGTTTCAAGAAACTGACCACTCATCCGGGTCAGGCTGTCGAGTTGTTGTTGCTGGCGACGGCGCGCACTGTGCCCGACAATGCTCATGAACAGGGGGATGAGCGGCGCTGTCGCCATGAGGATGAGAGCGACCATGGCGTTGTGCATGGACACGGCCAACACAATCATCAGCGGGCTGAGCACCGCCAGCCAGCGTTGTGGCAGATAGCGGGCAATATAGCCGTCAATACCATCAACCTGTTCCAGCATCCGGCTGGTGAGTTCGCCGCCGGTCTGGTCGGCATGCCATGCCGGGCCAAGCGCGTGGCTGTGGTCGATCAAGCGAACACGCAAGCTGTCCCTGACGTCACGTGAGGCGCGCAGTCCGGCCTCTTCACGCAGCGTCCCCGCCACTGCACGCAGCGTCAGCAGCCCGGTCAATACCAGCAGACTGCCGGGCAGTTGCAGCAATGGACTGCCAGCCATTACCAGCGCGTGAAGTGCGTCAGCGAGCCACCACGCAAAGCCGATGGTGAGCGTTGTCTGCAGCAGCCCGGCCGCCACAGCAACCCTCAACCAGCGACGCGGGATTCTGGCGAGCTGTGTCAGCCAGGTCAGGGACTCTCGTTGTTGTGCCTCGTCGTGTCTGGCAGTAGTGGTCGCTGGCGGTGTGCCGCCCTGACCACTGGTACTGGCTTGGGTGGTGGTGTTGGTTTGCGGGTTCATAACCTGGGTAGGCGAAAACCATGCCAGTTCCGAACTGCCGGTGGCACTGACAATTTGACGCAGAGTGCCCGGTGGAGACTGTCGGAAATGGCATGAAACTGCCAGATGCGCTTCAAATGGCAGTTTCATCGGCGTCCCGAAATCCGCTTTGACCAAGTGGAACAAGGCTTGCTGCGATTTCCCGCAACTTGGCATGGTTCATGCGTCTGTTGTGGGAGCGCTCCCTACAGGGGCTGTTTGAAGACTTTATCCACAGGAGATAACCCATGAAAAAACCCCTCATCGCCCTGGCCGCCTTACTGACCTTTGGTGTTGCACATGCCGATCAGCAAAACGTAACCGTGATCGTCAATTCCGGCAGCACGATGACCCAAGGCATCGCCATGGTCCTGACCAACCAGATGCAGGCACAGGGCGCGCAGGTACATGTGTTGTTGTGCGATCAGGCGGGTGATCTCGGCTTGCGCGATGCCGGTGGCGAAGCACTCAAGCCGAACAACGTCACCCCGGCGCAGTTGCTTGGTGCCGCCATGGAGAAGGGCGCCACTGCATCTGTGTGCGCGCTCTATCTGCCCAACACCGGACATACGCCGGAGGCGCTTCGCGATGGCGTGACCCCGGCGCGCCCGGATGCAATGGGTGCCGATCTGCTCGAAATGTCGCGCAAGGTGATGGTGTTCTAAGCCAGTTTGGCAAAGCAGCAAAAGAAAAAACCCCTGCTTGTCCTTATGGACAAGCAGGGGTTTTTTCTTGATACAGCTTAAAAATGGCAAACGAGAAGTCGAATGAGCATATACTTATATAGACATAGCTCAACATCAAATTTTCCAGTGATCGCGTGAAACGGAGGAGAAGCCTTTATGCGCAGTCCTGATCAACTCAAAAGCCTCGGCGAGCATGGTGAGTCTCGTCGACGTCTGCTGATCGGAGCGGGTGTCGCGCCGGTTGCCGTGGCCGCAGCCGGAACGCTGTCTGCACCCAAGGCAGCAGCGGCCGTGAATACCAATGCCCGCATCGTCATCGTTGGCAGCGGCCTGGCGGGTCTGGGCGTGGCCAGTCGCCTTGTACGTGAAACCAGCGGAGCCCAGATCACCGTCATCGACCGCAAGGAAGAGCACAACTACCAACCGGGTTACACCCTGGTTGGCACCGGTATCTGGCCGGTGGACAAGGTGATAGGGCGCAACGCCGACTTGATGCCTGCAGGTGTCGATTGGGTGCGCGAGATGGTGGCCGAATACGATCCCGACAACAACACCGTGGTCACCGACTCCGGTCAGCGCATTCAATACGACTACCTGGTGGTGGCGACCGGTTGCCACCTCGATTTCGATCAGATTGAAGGCATGGATGTCGACGCGATTGGTCGAAATGGTCTTACCAGCGTCTACCCTGGCCCTCGGGCAGTGGTGGAAACCTGGAAGGTGATGGACGCCTTCCGTCAGAAGGGCGGCAAGGCAGTGATGACGCTGCCCGCAACACCCATCAAGTGCGCCGGAGCGCCGCTCAAGACAACCTTCATGCTGGTCGACCGCTTGCGTCAGGCTGGCACCATGGACAAATCACAGGTGGTATTCCATTCGGCGCTGGGTGTGGTGTTCGGTGTGCCCAAGATCAACGAGCTGATCCTGGAGCGCTGGGCTGAGGCTAATGTGCCGGTTGAGTTCAACAGCAAGCTCGTCGCGGTAGACATCAGTGCCCGCAAGGCCGTCTTCGAGAGTCCCGAAGGTGAGCGCGTTGTCGAGGATTACGATTTTCTGCATGTCGCGCCCCCGATGCGTGCCCCGGACGCCGTGTTCAACAGTCCGCTGGCCTGGCAGGAAGGGCCGTCCGCAGCAGGTGGCTGGCTTGAGGTCGATCGCGAAACCCTTCGCCACCGTCGCTACGGCAACGTTTTCGGCATTGGTGACATCAACGGCACGCCACGCGGCAAGACCGCTGCGACAGTCAAGCAGAGTGCGCCCATGGTGGTGGCTAACCTGCTGGATGTGATAGCTGGTCGCGAGCCGTCCATGAAGTTCAATGGCTACACGTCCTGCCCGATGATTTTGCGCGAAGGTTCGGCCTGGCTGATCGAGTTCGACTACGCTGGCAACCTGGTGCCTTCGCTGCCGCTCATTGATCCGTTGCAGGATAGCTGGTTTGCCTGGTTGATGAAGGTTCAATTGCTCAAGCCCGCCTATATGGCGGTTGCCAAAGGGAGGGTCTGATCATGCCGTTATATGAAGCCTGGCTGGCGATGAATATCGTCTGGGAATACATCCTGGGCAATATGTCTGTAGTGATCATTCTGTTGTTCGCGATCGCGATGCTTTTTGGTGTGGCAGCCGTCAAGGGCGCACCCGCGTGGAAAAAGGGTTTGCGCATTGGCATCATCGGAGGTGTGGTTGTCGCCATTGCGAGTCTGTTCGTGATTCCTTCGGTGATCAGCTCCAGCTTGTCCGACCTCTATTATTGGGTGGATTGGGCAAACCTGTTTGCTGTTGCTGGCATATGGGGGGCAATCGGTGGACTGATGCTGTGGCCGATCGGGGCCATGGTGGCCAGCCGCGACTGAGCCGCCGCAGTCTGCACCGCTTCCAGCATTGCCCGAAGCGCCCGTCCCGGATAAACCGGTCGGGCGCTTTTTGCGTTGACCTGTTCTACAGGTGAAGATCACGTCACAATAGCCGCTTGCAATATCAGCTTTTGGAGCCGGAATGTTCGAGTTTCTTCAGGGTTTTGCCTATGGTCTGTGGTTAAGCTGCATGCCGTGGTTTCTGACCGGAATGGTCAAGCCGGGGCTTGCGCTGGGTAGCGAGCAAGCGGGGCGTTGGCAGGTTTTTCTGCGCTATGCGGTAGCCTTGCCATTTGCCGCCTTTCTGATCTGGCTGACTTCGCTGTGGGGCGGTTTTGGACCATCGCTGGGCGGATGGCTGGTCGGCCTGGTGGCCGTACCGGCTGGCCTGTTTCTGGAGCGTCGCTGGTTGGCCGCCAAGCGACAGCGCAAGCAGCTTGCTGCTGCGCGCGAAATCGCAGAGACCACCCGCGCACGTCGGGAGCGTTTTTCCGAACAGCAGCGCGAGACTGGCCTGCGCGTTCTTGATCCTGCCAGACCACCGTCGGATGCGGATGAACTGGTGCTGGCGCTATGCAAGGTCAAAGGTGAACTGGTAGGCGCTGGGCGTACAGAGCTTGCAGGGCTGGCGGACCGTATTGATGGGCGCTACACCCGGCTCCGCACACTGCTTGCCGAGCGCTTTGACAGCCGTGAGCTGACCTTTGACAGGGCAAACTCACTGGTGACCGATGTCAGCCATGCCGCGCTGGATGATCTTGCCAGGCTCAGTATGCTGGCCAAGTCCAACGCCGGTATGGACGAGGCATTCATTCGCCGACGCCTGAACGCTGCGGGGGGTGCGTTGTCAAGTGATGAGCGCAGCGCGCTGACAAGACGGCTTGACCTGCTCGCCGAGGGCGAGAGCCGTATCCGCGAGCAGGCCAGCCGGATTGAGGCTGCGCTGACTGCGCTTGATGACGCAGCCTTGGCGGTTGCGTCACTGGATACCGCGCGACCGCGCACTGCCTTGAAAGCGGATGAAGCCCTGACGGAGTTGCGCCGTTTTGCGGCCACCCTGAAGCGATACGAACAGTAACGTTGAACCCGAACCGGATGGTAATCACCACATTCCGTCCAAATGAGGAATCCAGCATGACCCAGTCGAATCAAAACACTCTTGGCGCCTCTGCCGCTGACCCCTTGCTATTGCCTCCGGTAGAGCAGATCGAGAGCGAGATAGTCGGCAAGTTGCATGATTCAGCAGCCACTGAACATGCATCTGGACGCGATGAAGATCCACTGACCCGTGAGGTCGATGACTTTGTGCGGCGCGTGCTGGCGGCTGATGAGGAGGACTTCATGCGCCAGCGCGACGCGGTAGACAACATGGGCATGGATGTTCAGCGGCGCGCAGCGCACCGCAGCAGCATGTTGCAGACTCCGATTCAGCGGCTGGCCCACCAGGGCGACGAGGGCGGACCAGTGGCCAACGCCCTGCTTGAACTGCGAGGCAAGATGCAGGAGCTCGATCCGGCTGGTCACGACCTTTCGACAGGCGGTCTGGCGCGGGTGTTTTCCTTCATTCCGGGCGTGGGTAACAAGGTGCAGCGCTATTTCGCCCGTTTTGAGACTGCTCAGGAGGCGCTTGACGGGATCATTCACGACCTTGAGGCGGGTGGCGCCATGCTGCGAAGGGACAATGTCACCCTGAACGACGACCAGAACGAACTGCGCGACCTGATTCTTCAGCTCGACAAGCAGGTGACGCTGGGCCGCGCCATCGATACACGGCTGGAGGCTGAGGCTGCCAGAGCGGAGGGTGCGCGCCGCCAGTTCATTGACGAAGAGTTGTTGTTTCCGTTGCGCCAGCGCATTGTCGATCTGCAGCAGCAGATGACCGTGTGTCAGCAGGGGGTGCTGGCGCTTGAGGTGATCATCCGCAACAACCGGGAGCTGATCCGGGGCGTGGAGCGGGCCATCAACGTGACGGTGTCGGCACTCAACGTGGCGGTCACCACCGCGCTGGCGCTGGCCAATCAGCGCCTGGTACTGGACCGTATCGAGATGCTCAACGCCAGCACTTCGTCGCTGATTGCCGGCACCGCCAAGGCTTTGCGCAGCCAGGGCGCCGACATCCAGAACCGCGCTTCATCCACCATGCTCGACATGCAGTCTCTTGAACTGGCTTTCAATGACGTACTTGGTGCGATTGACGATGTATCGCGCTACCGTCAGGAGGCCTTGCCCAAGCTGGATGCGCAGATCGCACGCCTTGCCGAGCTGTCCAGCCGTGGCAATCAGGCCATCAAACGCCTGGACGACGGCAATGCAGCAGGCGCCGCTCAGCAAGCCTGAGCCCGAGCCGGTATCATTCAGGTCTGCACAGGGATAGGGAGAGTCACCAGCATGGCCAAAAAACGCGACAACTCAATGACCACTGACCAGAAGGCCTTGCAGGTCAACCTGGACAAGTTCAAATATGGCTCCATCGTTGAAATCGGCGCAGGGCAGGAGGTGGCACGCCGCTTCTTCCATGTCGGTGCCGCGGCTGGCACCATTGCCAAGACCATGTCAGCCTATGACATGGCGGTCAGTGACGATATCTACGGACCAGTGGATCGCTACGTCAGCCGCAACAGGCTGATGCAGATGCTGGAAAAGGAGTTCAACCAGGTGGTGTCGCGCCTGTCCAGCGTTCGCCCCAAGAACACCACTTATTTTGCCTATGCTGCCACGGTGACTGCGCGCAGCTTCAAGCAGAAAAACGAATGCCACGGCTGGGTGGGCTTGCGCCTGCAGTTGCACCCGGGTGCCGAACCCAGCGACATCATCCTGCATGTGCGCATGCTGGACAACGACAACGCCCTGCAGTCCGAGGCCTTGGGCATTCTGGGTGTCAACCTCATACATGGTGCTTTCTTCAACTTCACTCACCCTGAATGGGTCGTGGATGGTCTGGGAGACGGGCTTGGACCGGATCGCATCGAAGTCGATCTGATTCATTTTTCGGGTCCGTATTTCGAAGAAGTTGAAAACCGCCTGATGAACCTGCAGCTTATCCGTAGCTGGCTGACGCGAGCAGTGGTGTTCAACCCGGAGGGGCAGGTGGTGGTGCCCGGTGAGTTGTTCTTTCGCAAGCCGGTGCTGGTGATGCGCGGCAGTTTCAAGCCGGTTACCCGGGTCAATGCCGACATGATGTCTGCGGGTCAGCGCCAGTTCTGCGATGTGGAGGCGGTGGACCAGAACCAGTTGGTGTCGCTGGCCGAGATCACCATGAATTCGCTGATCTCTGGCGATAACGTCGATAACGCGGACTTTCTGGCGCGGGTCGATCTGTTGGCCTCACTGGGTTACACCGTGATGATCTCCGACTATGTGCGCTTCTTCCGCTTGCGAGCCTATCTGCGCCGCTATACCCAGAAGCCAATCGGCATCGTGCTCAGTGTCCGTGACTTTGAGCCACTGTTTGACGAGAAGTATTACGAGGGACTGGAGGGCGGCATGCTCGAAGCCTTCGGCAAGCTGTTTCCGGATAACACCCATGTTTATGTGTATCCCTCGCGACCGCGCGGTCAGAACGAGCTGATTACGCTGGACATCGTTCATGTGCCGAACAACCTGCGCCATCTGTTGGCGCATCTGGTTGAAAACGGCAAGCTGGTGGGCATCGAGCACTACGACGGAGATGTCCTGCACATTGATGTTGGCGAGGTGTTGTCCGGTATCCGTCGGGGGCGGGGTAGTTGGGAGAAGGATGTGCCCGAGGCTGTCGCGGAGAAGATCGTGGATCGTCGCCTGTTGGGCTATGACAGTGAATAAGCGCGTCTGCAGCGCCCGGCTGTAAACGGGCCAGTACCATGGCACGCATTCACCCGGAAGGCTGGCGCAATGTTCCCGCCGAGGGCGCGCTGGCACGCGAGGTCGAAACCCTGTCCCTGCTCGCCGAGTCCCTGCCAGACGATTGTTCCGTTTGGCACGGCGTGCACTGGACCCGGGTGCAGCGCGATCATGCGCTGGTCGGCGAGGTAGACTTCATTGTCGTCGGTCCGGCCGGTCGCTTGCTGCTGATCGAACAAAAGTCCGGTTTTCTGGATGAAACCGACGAAGGCCTGATCAAGAGCTATCCGCGCAAGAGCAAGAACGTGTCGGTGCAGATGGCACGCAACGCCGACAATCTGCGTGCCCGCCTGCAGGCTTGTCTGAAGAGTCGTCCGTGCAGACTGGATTCCCTGCTCTATTGCCCGGACTATACGGTGCGCCAACCCGGTAGCGCGGGTGTTGACCCGGCGCGCATTGTAGACGCCAGCCGTCGAGCACAGTTTGTGTCGCTGGTGCATTCGCTGGTGCGCGACGAGCAGGCCGACTCCGCCTTGGTGGGCGACATCGAGCGTTTTCTGGCTGACGAGCTGGCGCTGGTGCCAGAGGTCAATGCCATGGTTGGGCAAGCCGAGGCGCTGTATACCCGCTTGTCTGGCGGCCTCACGGAATGGGCGCGGCGCATAGAGATGCAGCCCTTTCGCTTGCGTGTCACCGGCACCGCCGGCAGCGGCAAGACTCAGCTTGCCATGGCGGTGTTTCGCGACGCGCTGGCGGCTGGGCGACGCCCGCTCTATGTGTGCTACAACCGGCCGCTGGCCGACCATATCTTGCTGGTGGCACCAACAGGGGGTGAGGTCACGACCTATCACCAGTTGTGCGTGCGCATGTTGCGCGATGCTGGCCACAAGCCCGACTTTTCGCGGCCTGGTGCCTTTGCCGAATTCGAACGCGCGGCGGCCGCGCTCAAGCCTGGCGAGCGCTGGCGCTTCGACGAGATCATCATTGACGAAGGGCAGGATTTCCGCGAAGCCTGGCGCGACCATGTGCTCGGCCTGTTACGCCCGGAGGGGCGCGCTTGGTGGCTGGAAGACCCCATGCAAAACCTTTACGACCGTCCGCCAGTGGCACTGCCTGGCTGGGTCGGTATCAGCAGTCAGCGCAACTATCGCAGCCCGACCGACATTGTCGAGGCACTCAACCTCATGCTGACCTTGCCCGAGGCAGTAGAGCCGGGCAGTCCGCTCACTGGTTCTGGCCTGGAGGTTTTCACCTGGAGCGATCAGCGCGGACTACTCGACGCCACCAAGCGGGCCATCACCCGGGCGATCGGCCTGGGCTTCAAGCGACAACACATTGCCTTGGTCACCTATCGCGGCCGCGAGCATTCGCTGTTCACGCCGTACGACCAGCTTGGTGCGCATCGCCTGCGCGCCTTTACCGGCCGTTATGATCTGCTGGGCAACCCGGAATTTACCGATGGGGATGTTCTGATTGATTCGGTGCATCGTTTCAAGGGGCAGGCGGCCCCCTGCGTGATCTTTACCGAGGTCGACTTCGAGACACTCGACAAGCTCACCCTGCGCAAGGTGTTTGTCGGCGCCACCCGTGCCAGCATGAAGCTGATCCTGGTGGCGTCGGAGCGCGCTGCTGCGCAGTTGCACAACCCGGCCCTGGCCGGGTAGGTCAGAAAGGTCAGCGACCAGAAAACTTCTGGACCAATTGGCTCAGCTTTTCGGCTTTGCGCTGTTCGGCTTCGGCTTCACGCTGACGTGCTTGCTCGGCCTTTTGTTGCTCGCGTTTGCGCTTGGCAGCTTCGGTGAATCGCTGTTTCAGTGTCTCGGCAGCGTGTTGGCGGTGATCTTCGGTCAACTCGCCGTCAGGCTTGCCGTCGATGTTGAAACGCTGCGTGGCTTTCTCCATGGCCTTCAGATACCGGGTAGAACCAGTGTGCATGCGCATCGCGGAGCGCACCACCTTGCGGCTGACATCGGGATAACGCTCCATCACCGCCTTGTCGATACGCAGGGCCAACGGCCGAAACTCCTTGAAGGTGGGAGAGGACTCCTGAAGTTTTTCGAGTAACTCTCTGGGTTGCATCGATGAGGGAGCTTCAGAGCTTTCCTGATCGGTTTCAGCTTGATTCAATTCAGTATTCATGATGCGGAGGCAGGGGGTCGGGGCAAGTTTGCGCGATGATCGCACGAAAAGCGCTCAAAAGGGGCAACCCTGTCACAATCAACTCGACAACACTGCCCGTCGTCGTCGAAACCATAGTGGCAGCATGGCCAGCGCAGTGCAGATCTCAATGGCGGCAATGATCAGAAACACCGGTAGGTAGGGGTCTAGCCCCAGTACCCGGAACAGGCTGACCAGGCCGCCTGCCAGCAATGGACCGAGCGCAAAACCGATGGAGCCCGCGATGTTGAAACCTGCCATGGTGCTGGCGCGTTGCCCAGGCCCGGCCAGTTCGGCGGTGAGCACCAGTGTCGGGGCGTACATCAGAGCGGCGACGATGCCGCCCGCAGCCATCACCCAGACCATGTGATCGGCTGACGAGAAGCCGAGCGCGACCAGAAAGACGCCGTAGAGTACGCTACCGGCAATCATCATGCCGAGCCGGTCCCAATAACGGCACAGCGCACCCGATGGCCAGGTCAGCAACGAAAAAGGCACCAGAAAGGCGGCCATGACCAGACCGATGCGCGGCGCGTCAAAAGCCATGACCGTGGCCAGGTAAAGCGAGAAGGTGGATACGATGAAGCCGACCGTCAAGCGGTCTACAAAGGCGAACAGATAGGGCACGCCCAGCAAGCGGTTGGCGGCAAGCGCCCGCAGCAGCTCGCCAGGCTTCTTGCGAAGCGGGCGGTCGTGTGCTTCCCGCAGCACAAACGGTGTTACCAAGGCGAGGCCCAGCATCAACCACGCTCCAGCCATCGGTACAGTCACTGCATCATTTGCGCCTAGCCAGCCGCCCAGCGGAGCACCGGTGGCCACGCCAATGCTGACCGCAGCGCCGACTGCCCCCATGGTGGTGCCGAGACGATTGCGCTGTGCATGGTCGGCGCCCAGCGTCATCAGCAACGACAAGGCGGTCATGTGAGCGCAGCCCTCAATGAAGCGCCAAGTCAGCACTGCAGCGTAGCTGATGTCGCTGGCAATCATCATCAGGCTCAGGGCGTTGATGGCGAAAGCGGCGGCAATGATCCACACCCGGCGGCCCAGCGTGTCCGACAGCAAGCCCGCGATGGGTGCAGCCACTAGCGCGCCGATCATGTTGATGGACATGAACAGATGTCTGGCGAAGTCTCCGCTTTCGGGAAATCGCTCGGCGGTCAGCCCTGCCAGCACCGGCACCATGCCGGTGACGGGGAGCATGAGGCCGAAAATGATCAATGCAACCGGCAGCAAACGCATGAATAAATTACCTATTTCAAAGCCAGAGCGGTTTCCGTACGAGTAGATGTGACAAATATGGTGCACTGCACCAATTAATGCTTGACTTCAAAAAACAGGCGACTATACTGAAATTGTGCACTGCAACAAGGCGATCAACAGGTTGCACGGTGCGTCAATCAACGACCTCAAGGAGCATGCCATGTTTGCCAAGACCGAAAAATTCTCAGTAGCCCCCGAACTTGCCGTCGAATCCGGCATCAAGACGCTGCGTACCGCATTCGATTCGTCCGAGCGGCTTGTAGCCCTGAACCTTAACACCGCTCGTGCCCTGCTTGAAGATGGCACTGCAGGTATTAAGGCGATGATGACCGCCAAGTCGCCCGAAGCGTTGATGAGCGTGCAGTCTGCCATGGTGCGTCCGATGGCAGAGAAGGTGTTGGCTTACTATCGCAACTGCTACGAAGTGATGGCTCAGACTCTGGAAGAGACTGTCAAACCTTACGAAGCGCAGTTTGCCGAAATCAACAAGAACCTTGCCAGCGAGATGGAAAAAGCCGCTGCTGCTTCGCCAATCGGTGCTGAAGTCGCTGTCGCCGCAGTCAAGAGTAGCATTGCAGCCGCCAATTCCACTTTCGACCAGGTCAGCCGTGCCAGCCGTCAAGCTGTGGATATGGCCGAAACCAACATGACCGCAGCTACCGAGGCCGCCGTCAAAGCTATCAGCACCCCGCTGGTTGCTGTTGAAAGTGCGGATGTCGAGGCTGCACCTGCTGCCAGCCGTCGCGGCCCGCGCAAAACCGCCTGAGTCCGACAGGTTTCCGGCCTGTTTGGAAACCCTTTCTGCCCTATGGGCAGAAAGGGTTTTTTGCGTTTATTGCTCCGCTGATAAGGTTGCCGGAATAAAGCGCCTGCAGGTCGGGAGCCGCCTCCTGACCAATCGTGACCATTCCCGCAATCCGCGCAGTGAGTGCGTCGGCAGCCAGGCGAGCCATCAGCGCGCCCTGCGCACTGTCGGTCAGCGCAAAACGCACCGGCTTGCCCGGTTGCCAATTGGCCAGACGGCCGAGGTCTGCACTGATCACGGTAGCAATCTTGGGGTAGCCACCTGCGGTTTGTGCATCTGCCAGCAGAACGATGGCTTGGCCATTGCCAGGCACCTGAATTGCGCCGGGTACGATGGCATCCGAAACAATCTCGCTTCCACGCTCGGGTTTATGCGCCAAGCCGGGTCCAGCCAGGCGTATTCCCATGCGGTCGGCTGCCATTCCGATGTGGTAATCAGCGGTGCTCAGGGTGTGCAAGGCGAGCGGTTCGAAATAGTCGGCTTGCGGGCCAGGGATGACGTGGATAGGGCGAGTCGTGTCGTGTGCGGGAGGCTTGCCCAGGCGCTGTTCATGATGGCAGATAGAGGCTTGAGCCGGGGCTGCACAATGCACTTCGATGTTGTCACCGGCGCGCAACGCACGGCCATGTAGTCCGCCCAGCGCTGCGCGTGCATAGGTGGCGGCGCTGCCAAACTGCAAGGGCACGGATAGCCCCCGGACGGCCAGCAATGCCATGCGGCCATAATCAAAACCGACAATGCGCAAACTGTCGCCAGCATGCAAGGTCAGGCTTTGCCATGCTGGAACAGGCTGCCTGTGTCCATCCCGTTGCACTTCAAGGCGCGCCCAGCCGGCCACGGCTACCTGCAGCGCGTGTTGTTGCGCGGCCACCACCTGACCGCCATCAAAGCACTCGATGGCCGGGTGGGTCAGGGCATTGCTCACCAGCGCATTGGCAAGTGCCAGCAGGGTCGGCTCCAGCGTGCCGGAAACTGGCACGCCAAGGCGCCGCAAGCCGGGTCTGCCTGCATCCTGAATCGAGGCATAGGCACCGGGCGAGCGGATCTCCAAGTGTGTCCTGTTCATTGGTGCAGGAATTGCGCTTTGATATCCACCTCGTCGTGGCTGATTGCAGCCTCCAGCCGCGCGAATTCGGTGGCTGAGACCGGTGAAAAACGCACCCGGTCGGCTGGCGCGAGCAGCGCGGGTGGGTTGTTGCGTGGGTCAAACAAGGGCACTGGACAGCGCCCGATGAGTTGCCAGCCGCCTGGACTCTCCCACGGATACACGGCGGTGAGTGAGTTTGCTACCGCGACGCTGCCAGCCGGTACGCGGGTTCTGGGTGTACTTCGGCGTGGTTGGCGCAGAGGGGCTGCAACATCGCCCATGAATGGAAAGCCCGGCAGAAAGCCGAGCATATACACCACGTATTCTCGGCGGTGGTGAAGGCTCGCGGCATCGTCACGGTTCAATCCGGCCAACTGTGCCAAGTCTTCAAGATCTGGTGCAAACACCGGGTCGTAGCATATCGGCAAGGACCAGTGGCGGCCGATGCGGCTGGCCGGCGTGTGCTGACTGGCCTGCTGGTTCAGGGCGTGCAGCGCATTCAGCAACTGCGCACGGTCGGTGATCAGCGGATCAAAAATCACTGTCAGTGAGCGAAAGCTGGGCATGGTTTCAACCAGTCCAGGCAGGAGACCGGCAGCACAGGCTTGCGCGATGGCGTCGTCAAGTTTGGCCACCGCCGCTTGCAGGGTCGGGTCGATGGCGTTGCCGAATTCCAGTGTCAGCGCGGTATCGCCGAGGTCGAGCGCACGATAGGGCAAGGTCGGCTTATGCAGGGTCAGGGGCTAATCCTCCGCTAACAGGCAGGGCAAGCTGCTGGCGAATTGGTAGAATGCGGGTCTTTATGTCTGAATTGCATTGTAGCGATTCCCTCCATGACCGATACCCCCTTTCCGCCCGAAATTCTGCGCGATGTTCAAAAGCGTCGCACCTTTGGCATCATCTCTCACCCGGACGCCGGCAAGACCACGTTGACCGAAAAGCTGTTGTTGTTCGGCGGTGCCATTCAGCTTGCCGGCACCGTCAAGGCGCGAAAAAGCTCGCGTCACGCCACTTCCGACTGGATGGAAGTGGAAAAGCAGCGTGGCATTTCGGTGTCCAGCTCGGTGATGCAGTTCGACTATGAAGATCACACCATCAACCTGCTGGATACACCGGGCCACCAGGATTTTTCCGAAGACACCTATCGGGTGCTGACAGCGGTCGATGCCGCAGTCATGGTGATTGATGCGGCCAAGGGCGTCGAGGCCCAGACGATCAAACTGCTTGATGTGTGCCGTTTGCGCAATACCCCCATCATCACCTTCGTCAACAAGCTGGATCGCGAGGTGCGCGAACCCTTTGAGCTGCTGTCCGAGATCGAGGATGTGCTCAAGATCGAATGCGCGCCCATCACCTGGCCGCTGGGCATGGGCAAGCATTTTCGTGGGGTGTATCACCTGCTCAACGACAGCGTGTTGCGCTTCGTGCCGGGCGAAGAGCGCCGCTCTGAGGCCGAAGTCATTCAAGGCATCAACAATGCCCAACTGGACGAGCTGTTCCCGATGGAAGTCGGGCAACTTCGTGACGATGTCGAGCTGATTGGTGGGGCTTCAGCTCCCTTCTCGCTGGACGACTTCCTGGCGGGAAAGCAGACCCCGGTGTTCTTTGGCTCGGGCATCAACAACTTCGGTGTGCAGGAGATCCTGCAAGCTCTGCTCGACTGGGCACCTGCCCCGCAGCCGCGCAATGCCGGTGCGCGCACCGTGCAACCGGCCGAGGCACCGTTTACCGGCTTTGTGTTCAAGATTCAGGCCAATATGGACCCGCGTCACCGCGACCGCATTGCCTTCTTCCGCATCTGCTCTGGCCGCTACACCTCCGGCATGAAGGTCAAGCACACGCGCATGGGGCGCGACATGAAGCTGGCCAACGCCCTCACCTTCATGGCCAATGAGCGTGTGCACAAGGAAGATGGCGTGGCTGGCGACATCATCGGCATCCACAACCATGGTCAGTTGCAGATTGGTGACACTCTCACCGAAGGCGAAAACCTGTCCTTCAAGGGCATTCCCTATTTTGCGCCGGAGCTGTTCAGGGCAGCGCGTCTGCGCGACCCGCTCAAGACCAAGCAACTGCAAAAAGGTTTGCAGGAGCTCGGTGAAGAGGGTGCCATTCAGGTGTTTGAGCTTGAAGGCGGTCAGATGCTGCTTGGCGCGGTCGGGCAGTTGCAGTTCGAGGTGGTAGCCCAGCGTCTGAAGGACGAATACAAGGTGGACGCCATCTTTGAACCAGCCGACATCTATACTGCCCGCTGGCTGATCTTTCCAGACGAAGTGACCCGCCGCAACTTCGAACGCGAGCAGTACGCGCGGGTGGGCAAGGATGTGGACGGCAACCCGGTGTATCTCGCCAGCACCCGTTACAACCTGGACGTGACCATGGAAAAATGGTCCAAGATCGGCTTTCATGCCACCCGCGAGCATGGCGAAGTAATGGCATGAGGCGCCGACCCTTCAGCTTTCTGATTGCAGGAACTGTCGGGCAGGCTTGCGGCTCTGATCAGCATGGATAAAGAACACGCAAACCAGCGCAGCCTTGGACGTGGCATGTTGATCATGGCTGCGCTGGCCATGCTGGGCGTGATGTGGCTGTTTTTTGATGACGCGCTGCAAGAGCGCGAAAACCCCAACCGCCAGTTGTCAGTGCAACCCGGCGCCAACGAGTTGGTCCTCCGGCGCAACCGAGCTGGTCATTATCTGGCCCCCGGCACCATCAACGGTCAACCCGTCGTGTTTCTGCTTGATACCGGTGCCACGCATGTGTCGGTGCCGGCCCACCTTGGTCCGGCGCTGGGTCTGTCACCCGGCGCACACGGGCAGGTGATGACTGCCAACGGCACTGTCACCGTGCGTGCTACCACCATAGACGAACTTGGCCTAGGGCCGTTTCGTGTGCGCAACGTGCGAAGCCATCTCAACCCGGGTTTTCGCGACGATCAAGTGCTGCTCGGCATGAGCGTGCTCAAGCAGCTTGAGTTCACCCAGCGTGGTGACGTGCTTATCCTGCGTCCCCAGCAGTAGCGCCGATTGACCGCAGGGCTGGCGCCTGAGCTCAAGCCTCCACGATCGATTGAAGGCGTTCAAGGCGGCCTGCTGCGCGACCGGCAAGCTACATTAAGCGGCTATTCACTACGGTTTTCGAGGCAAACTTGATGCGTTATTCGGTGAAAATGGGCCTTATACTTATTGCCATCGATACCGATTTTGATGCATCACCCTAATTGATCGACTCCTGAAATGGGATGCCAGAAAGAAGCGTGGTATTCCACATTATCGCTATCTGTTTCCGGCAAATGATATATGCCTTATCTGACCACGCCTGCCTCGCGCGGTGACGCCATGCTTGATCCTGCTCGCCGCCTCACGGTGCGCTATGCGCTCGCGCTCATCATTGTCGCTATTCTTGTCAGTGGTGGGCATTTTCTGATGGTCCGTGCGGTGACCGAAGCCGACAGCGATGGGCGGGTGATCAACCTCGCAGGACGGCAAAGAATGCTGTCGCAGCGCATGGTCAAGACGCGGGCGGAGATGACGCTGGAGAAGCCTGCCCGACCTGCGCAAGAATTGCGTGCCAGCTTGTTGTCGGACATCGAGAGCTGGCTGCAAACCCATCGCGGATTGCAGTTTGGCAGCGACGAGCTCGGCTTGCCGGCGGTTTCGGACCCAGGAATCGCGGCCATGCTTGCCGCACTGGATGACAGGGTGGCCGCGCTGGCTGCGCTTTTGCGAGAGGCTACGCTGAGCGACGGGGCACTGGACGACGTGAAGCTGCGGGATGCTCACTTGCTGAGCCATGACTTCGTGACCGACATGGACCGCATTGTCTTTGCCTGGGATGCATTGTCCGTGCAGAAAGTGGCCGCTCTGAAACAGATCGCACAGGCAGTCTGGTTGTTGGCGCTATTGACTTTGGTCGCCGAGGCTTTGTTTATCTTCATGCCTTTCGTCCGGCAACTCGCACGCAGCCACCGGGCGCTTCAGGCACGTGCGGTTGAACTGGAGCGACTGGCGATGGTTGCTCGTCGAACCACCAATGCAGTAATCATTACCGATGAGAATTGTTCGATACAGTGGGTGAATGAGGGCTTTACCCGTATCACGGGTTACAGCCTTGACGAAGTAACAGGCCAGTCTCCCGCCATGTTTTTGGCGTCTGACGCCGACGCTGATGCAATTGCGCTGATGAGAGCGAGGGTTCGTAGTGGGCTGGGTTGCCGTGTCGAACTGCTGAATCAGCGCAAGGATGGTCGCCCAATCTGGCTCGATATCGACATTCAGCCGTTGCGCGACGACAGTGGTCGTCTGAATGGCTTCATTTCCATCCAGTCCGACATTACCGAGCGTCGCCTGCTTCAATACCGGGCCAACACTGATGTGCTGACTGGCCTGCCGAACCGGCGCAGTTTCTTCGAACGGTTGCACGACGAGCACAAACGCGCAGGGCGCACTCACTGTCCAGGGGCCTTGCTGATACTGGATATCGATCACTTCAAGCAGGTCAACGATGTGCACGGACATGTGGCTGGGGATGAAGCGCTATGCGCGTTCGCCGACGTGATTCGTCACACCATTCGCCAGACCGATTTTCCTGGTCGGCTTGGTGGCGAAGAGTTCGGCGTCATCCTGCCCGAGACCACGCTGACAGCGGCCATGCAGCTTGCCGAGCGTCTTCGTCAGCAGGTCGAAGCGCAAGTCACCAAGACACAGGACGCCGACCTGACGGTGACGGTCAGCATTGGTCTGGCATCCTTGTCACCAGACAAGGAGGTTTCAGACGTATTCAGCCGTGCCGATCTGGCCTTGTATAAGGCCAAGGCGGCAGGACGAAACCAGGTTGTCGCCGCCGATGGTACGGAGTGCTGACTGGGTGACGAACCGTTAAATGTCACCCGAAAACCGTGATGCCGCTTACCGGGTGGCTCCGGCCCAAGGTGATTGGAGCGTTTGCAAGGGCATGGCGGGTATGCTGTTGTTTGAGGTGCCAGGCGGCAGGGTGATCTACCGCGTCAGGATTTACTCGCTGTCCATTTGAAACCTGGAGCTTGTCTTGCCCTATCAGACGCTAGCCGATGCGGTCCTGCTGCTTCATTTTGCGATTGTGCTGTTTGTCGTGCTGGGCCTGCCGCTGATTCTGCTCGGCAACCGGTTGGGCTGGGCGTGGGTCAATGCCTGGCGTTGGCGAATGCTGCATATGCTGGCCATCGGCGTAGTGGTGTTGCAGGCCGTGTTGGGGCACTACTGCTTTCTCACCTACCTGGAGAACTGGTTGAGAGTTCAGGCCGGGATGGAGGCTTATCAGTTCAGCTTCGTACAACACTGGGTGCAACTGGTGCTCTATTATGATGCCCCCATTTGGGTGTTTGCGCTGGCCTATGCGGGTTTTGGCGTGCTGGTGGCGTGGGCGTGGTGGCGATACCCGCCGCAGCGGTAATCAGGCCTGCCAGAACTCATGCAGGTTCTTGAAGTGCCAGTTGGCGGGGTTTTCTGCGTTTTGAATGCGGTCGACGCAGCCAGGGCGGGCGAGGTCTATGGTTTCTGGCCGAATGTAGGCGTTGGCGCGGGTGGAGTAAAAGGTCTTGACCTTTGGAGACACCAGCGAGCCGCTGTCCAGCGCGGTGACAATGCCGATACGCCCGGATTGCAGCCTGACCAGTGAGCCGATTGGGTAAATGCCGACCGAGCGCACAAAGGCCTTGAAAACCGCCTCATCGAAATGCCCCTTTGACCAACCGGCCATCTTGCGTATGGATTCGGCCGGGTCCCAGCCTGCCTTGTAAGGGCGGTTGGAGGTGATCGCGTCATACACATCACACACCGCGCCCATTCTTGCAAACAGGCTGATGGCCTCTCCGGCCAGACCATGCGGATAACCGCTGCCATCCATTTTCTCGTGGTGATGCAGGCAGACATCCAGCGTCATCGCGTCGGCAGTATCGCCTTCCAGCAGCATGGCGTGCCCCTTCAGCGGATGCGCCTTGATGATGTCGAACTCGTGGTCAGTGAGCTTGCCGGGCTTGTTCAGAATGTCGGCTGGCATCAGCGCCTTGCCAAGGTCATGCATCAGCCCGGCAAGCCCTGCTTGTCTGACTTCGGCTTGCGGCAGATCCATTTGCCGCGCCAGCGCAATCATCAGTGCGCACACGGCCACAGGCGTCAGCGGTTTTCAGACGCGCCAGGCTGATGAATGCGCTTGGGTTGCGCTCCACCGAGTCGGAGATCTCGAGCACCAATGGCATGGCAC
>DAIMZH010000047.1:0-26660 GCA_036734105.1 Azoarcus sp.
ATCGAAATTCAGGTGTTTGGCGACACGCACGGCAACGTGGTGTATCTGTTTGAGCGCGATTGCTCGGTGCAGCGCCGTCACCAGAAGGTGCTGGAAGAGGCTCCTGCACCGGGAATGACGCCAGAGCGACGCGCTGCCATGGGCAAGGCCGCTGTGGATGCTGCCCACGCGGTGGGCTATTACGGCGCTGGCACTGTGGAGTTCATCGCCAACCAGGACGGCAGCTTCTACTTTATGGAGATGAACACCCGCCTGCAGGTCGAGCACCCGGTGACCGAGATGATTACCGGGCTGGATTTGGTGGAGTGGCAGTTGCGGGTGGCGTCCGGCGAACCCTTGCCGCTGGCCCAGGAGCAACTGCAGTTGCGCGGTCATGCGCTTGAGGCTCGGATTTACGCAGAAGACCCGGACAAGGGCTTTCTGCCGTCAACCGGCAAACTGGTGCATCTGGCGCCGCCTGCGCAAGACCTCAACGTGCGGGTAGACACCGGCGTGGAGGAGGGCGACGAGATCAGCCCGCACTACGACCCGATGATTGCCAAGCTGATTGTGTGGGATGTCAATCGCGACCGCGCCCTGGCGCGCATGCTGCAGGCGCTGGCCGAATATCGCGTGGTTGGGGTGTCCAACAATATCGATTTTCTGTCGCGCCTGACCGCCTGCCCGGCTTTTGCCAATGCCGACCTCGACACCGGGTTGATAGAGCGGGAGCGTTCCTACCTGTTCCCCGAAGACCAGACGGTGCCGGATGAGGTGTGGCTGGTGGCTGCACTGGCCGAGCTTGAGCGCGAGTCCGAAAGGGCGCGCAAACATGCCCGGCACGATGTGGATGCGCTGTCGCCGTGGCATGCGCGTGACGGCTGGCGGCTCAATGCCAGCGCCCTGCGCGACCTGATGTTCCGCATGGGTGACAAGCAGGCAACGGTGCGGGTTGCCTATCGTGCGGACGGCTATGTGTTGAGCTGCAATGATCGTTGCGTGGAAGCCAGAGGCGAGCTCAACCCGCGTGGTCTGCTGCGCGTTGAGCTGGACGGCAGGCGCATGGACGCTACCGTGGTGGCGGCTGGCGAAAAGCGTCATGTGTTCCTGAACGGCCGCACCTGGCAGTTGGCCAACATCGACCCGCTGTATCACTCAGGCGAGGGCGGCGGCGCCGAGGGCGGGTTGCTAGCGCCCATGCCGGGCAAGGTGATTGCCTTGATCGCAGCCGAAGGCAAGCAGGTGGAAAAAGGTGCGCCGCTGCTGATACTCGAAGCCATGAAAATGGAGCACACCATCACCGCGCCTGCCGCTGGCACGGTCAAGGCCTATCGCTTTGCGGTCGGTGACCAGGTGGGCGACGGTGCCGAGCTTGTGGAGTTTGAACCGGTTGTCGGGTGAGCCAGGGCCCGGAACTTGCGCGGTGTTGGTTTGACCCTGCAAGGCTCCGGGCTTGTTCCCGAATCGCAAGGAGGAGACGCAATGGCATTGCCGAGTTATGTGCATGGCGCATCTGACAAAGCACTGATTGGCCAGACCATAGGCCATTATTTTGATGAGGCCTGCGCCGAGCATGCCGAGCGTGAGGCGCTGGTGGTTGGCTATCAGGGCGTCAGGCTCAGCTATCAGCAGCTCAAGCGCAAGGTGGATGCGCTTGCCTGCGGGCTGATCCGGCTCGGGCTTGAGCCGGGCGATCGTATCGGCATCTGGTCACAAAACAACATGGAGTGGGCGCTCACCCAGTTTGCCACCGCCAAGGCCGGGCTGGTGCTGGTGAACATCAACCCGGCGTATCGTCGCGCCGAGCTCGAATATGCAATCAACAAGGTGGGCTGTCGTGCGCTCGTGATGTCGCCAGCCTTCAAGACCAGCGACTACCTGGCGATCATGCAGGAACTCGCTCCCGAGCTCGCACATTGCCAGCCTGGCATGCTGCGCAGTCACCGGCTGCCAAGCCTGGAGATGGTGATTCGTCTGGGCACAGAAAAAACCCCGGGCATGCTTGGTTTTGATGCGCTGCTGACTGCGCCTGACGAGTCCGAGCTCGCCGCGCTCGAAGACTTGTCCGGGAGTCTGCAGTTTGATGACCCGATCAACATCCAGTTTACCTCCGGCACCACCGGCCACCCCAAAGGGGCCACGCTGTCGCACCACAACATCCTGAACAACGGTTTCTTCGTCGGCGAGGCGATCGGGCTGACGCCGGGTGATCGACTGTGTATTCCGGTGCCGTTGTATCACTGTTTTGGCATGGTCATGGGCAACCTCGGGTGTCTGACCCACGGTGCCACCATGGTGTATCCCGCCGAGGCTTTTGATCCCCTCTCCGTGCTCGAAACCGTCACCACCGAAAGGTGTACCGCGCTGTATGGTGTGCCGACCATGTTCATCGCCATGCTGGACCACCCACGGTTTGCCAGCTTTGACCTGTCCAGTTTGCGCACCGGCATCATGGCGGGCAGCCTGTGCCCGATCGAGGTCATGAAGCGTGTCATAGACAAGATGAACATGTCGCAGGTAACCATTGCCTATGGCATGACCGAGACCTCTCCGGTGAGCTTTCAGAGCGGCACCGATGATCCGCTTGACCGGCGCGTGTCCACGGTTGGGCGGGTGCAACCGCATATCGAGGTCAAAATTGTCGACAATGAAGGACGCATTGTGCCGCGTGCGACTGCAGGCGAGCTGTGCACACGCGGTTATTCGGTGATGACTGGTTACTGGAATGACGAAACGAGAACCCGCGAAGCCATCGACGCGGGTGGCTGGATGCGCACCGGTGATCTGGCGGTGATAGACGAGCAGGGCTATTGCACCATCGTCGGGCGTATCAAAGACATGGTGATACGCGGTGGCGAGAACATCTATCCGCGCGAGATCGAGGAGTTTCTCTACCGTCACCCCAAGGTGCTGGATGTACAGGTGGTGGGCGTGCCGGATGACAAATATGGTGAAGAGCTGTGTGCATGGGTGATTGTGCGTGAGGGTGAGTCGCTTGGGGATGACGAGCTGCGCGAGTTCTGCAAAGGGCAGATTGCGCACTACAAGATTCCGCGCTACATCCGCTTTGTTGATGGTTTTCCGATGACGGTGACTGGCAAGATCCAGAAGTTCCTGATTCGTCAGAAGATGCAGCAGGAGCTGGGTATAACCCCGACCTGAACGGCGCGATGCCGCATGAAAAAATTGAGGACAAAACGATGAGTGAGCTTGAGCTTCCAGCCTCGGTACGCATTGTCGAGGTCGGGCCGCGTGACGGCCTGCAAAACGAAAAGCAAGTGATTCCGGCCGATATCAAGCTGGCCCTGATACGTCGGCTAGAGGCTGCTGGCCTGAAGAGCATAGAGGCCACCTCTTTTGTGTCGCCCAAATGGGTGCCGCAAATGGGAGACAACACCGAGGTGCTGACCCGCGTGCTTCAGGCACCCGCCGCCGGGGTGGACTATCCGGTGCTGACCCCCAACCTGAAGGGTTTCGAGGCGGCGCTGGCGGCGGGCGCGCGCGAGGTGGCGGTGTTTGGCGCGGCCAGTGAGTCTTTCAGTCAGAAGAACATCAACTGCTCAATCGCCGAGTCGCTGGCGCGTTTCAAGCCGGTGATGGAGGCCGCGGCGGCGGCTGGCGTCAAGGTGCGCGGCTATGTGTCGTGCGTGGTAGCCTGCCCGTATGAGGGCGAGGTGTCACCAGAGTCAGTCGCCGCGGTAGCCAATACCCTTTTCGAGATGGGGTGCTACGAGATTTCGCTGGGCGACACCATAGGTAAAGGCAACCCCAACTCGATTCGTCGCATGCTGGACGCGGTGATGCAGCGCGTGCCAGCGGCACGGCTCGCCGGCCATTACCACGACACCTACGGCATGGCGCTGACCAATATCTATGCCTCGCTGCTGGCTGGCGTGACTGTGTTCGACTCTTCGGTTGCAGGCCTGGGCGGTTGCCCCTATGCCGCTGGTGCATCCGGCAACGTGGCGACCGAGGATGTGGTGTGGTTGATGCAATCGCTGGGCGTGGAAACCGGGGTCAATCTTGCTGACCTTGTTGGCACTGCAGCCTGGATCAGCGCCGAGCTTGGTCGGGAGCCCGCGTCGCGGGTGTCGCGAGCCCTGCTGGCAAGCTGCTAAAATAAGCGTACAAAAACCATTAGCAGCATCCCCAAGCCCATGAGTACTTCTTCACCCTGTATCAACATCTGCCGCATGGACGAGGTCACCGGTCTGTGCGAAGGCTGCTTTCGCCGCATCGACGAGATCGCTGGCTGGCGTGGTTATGACGACGAAGCCCGTCAGTGGATACTCGAAGCCATAGCGCAGCGCCGTGCCGAACTGGCCGCGCGCAATGGCGCGGCTTGCGCCAGTCATGGAGTGGCTCAATGAGCGACCCTTTGTGTGTTGGCATGTGCATGATCGACTGGGACTCCGGCGTTTGTCTCGGATGTGGCCGTACGCCCGAAGAAATCGAAGGCGTGCCGATGGCACCGGCCCCAGCAGCCGTCAAGCCGTCCCCACCACCCTTGCCACCCAATGTGGCTGCGCAGGTTGGTGAAGGCAGCGAATGACCATACGGCTCCCTGCCGAAATCCAGGTCATCGAGCGGGGCTGGCTGTCTGCCAACAATGTCGTGCTTTTTGACGCAGATGGCGCGACATTGATCGACAGCGGCTACGTGTCACACGCCGAGCAGACCGTTGCCTTGCTGCGTGCGGCGCTGGACAGCAGGCCACTGGCACGTCTGGTCAACACGCATTCGCATTCCGACCATATTGGCGGCAACGCCGCGGTGCATCGTGCGTTCGGCTGCAGCATTCACGTGCCAGCCGGCATGGCAGACGCGGTAGAGCAGTGGGATGAAGCCGCGCTGCTGCTGTCGGTGGCTGATCAGCGTGGCGAGCGCTTTCCGGTGCACGGGCGGCTGATGGTTAACCAGCGTATTCAAATGGGCGGCGGCGAGTGGGACATGCTTGCGGCACCCGGTCACGACATGGATGCGCTGGTGTTTCATGACCCCGACAGACGCATTCTGATCTCTGGTGATGCCTTGTGGCGCGACGGCTTCGGCATTCTGTTTGCCGAAGTGCTGGGCCACGGTGGCGGGCTGGAGGCGACGCGCGCCACGCTGGAGGCGATTGCCCGCCTGTCGGTCGATATGGTCATCCCCGGCCATGGCGCGCCCTTTGTCGAGTTTGATGATGCACTGAACCGGGCGTTTGGGCGTCTGGCTGCCTTTGAGGCAGACGGTGCGCGCATGGCGCGTAATGCTATCCGTGCGTGCATCACTTTTGCCTTGCTTGAATGCCGCAGCATGTCGCTGGACGTGCTCACCGAGCAACTGTGCCGGGTGCCACTTTATCGTGAAGCCAACACCCGTTTTCTGGGCTTGTCGCCGGAAAGCCTCTGCACCTGGCTGGTCGAAGACTTGTTGCGTGCCGGAGTGGCGCGGCGGCACGGCGACAGCCTGATTGCCAACTGAAAAAAGCCCGAAAGTCCCACACGTCGTCTGTTCGTAGCGGCTTTGCGGGGATTACCTGAAACTCAATGGAAACGCCATGTCGCCAGAACTGACCGGTATCACCGGCACCCCCTCACACCCGCCACTTTTTGAAGCGCAAATCCGGCATTGTGCAGAGGACTTTGTCGTTGAGGAGTTGTCCTCGGTACAACTCGATGGTGAGGGTGAGCATGTGTGGTTGTGGCTGGAAAAGACCAGCAACAACACCGACTATGTGGCCAACTGCCTGGCTCGCGCCGCTGCTGTGTCACCTGCCGTGGTCGGATACGCTGGACTCAAGGATCGCCATGCCGTGACAAGGCAGTGGTTCAGCGTGCAGATGCCGGGCCGTGAGGCACCTGACTGGAATGCGCTGCTTGAGCCTGGCATGCGGGTTCTGCACAGTGCTCGCCATGGTCGCAAACTCAAGACCGGCTTTCTTGACGGTAATCGTTTCAGGCTGGTGTTGCGCGATTGCCGGGGCGACACTGCAGCGCTTGAGGCGCGGCTTGAGACGATACGCCGCGAGGGGGTGCCAAACTACTTTGGCTCACAGCGTTTTGGACGGGATGGCGGCAATCTGGTCAAGGCGCGTGCCATCTTTGAAGGTCGACTCAAGGAGCGCAACCGGACGCGGCGCGGTTTGTATCTGTCGGCGGCACGCTCTGCCTTATTCAATCGGGTGCTGGCCTTGCGGGTGGAGCAGGGCAACTGGTTGTCCGGCCTGCCCGGTGACGTGATGAATCTGGATGGCAGTCGCAGCCATTTTGCTGTGCAGACGCTGGATGAAACAATTCAGCGACGCCTGGCCGAGCAGGACATTCACCCCACTGGTCCCTTGTGGGGCGCAGGGCAAAGCGAAGCCCTGGCCGAGGTGCTGGCGCTGGAGCAGTCTGTCGCGGATGCAGACCCGGTGTTGGCGCAAGGGTTGTGTGCTGCCGGCCTGAAGCAGGAGCGCAGGGCGCTCAGGCTGCGGGTTTCGGAGTTGTCGCATCGCTGGCTGGACGGTGATGTGCTTGAACTTGGCTTTATCCTGCCGCCTGGCGCGTATGCCACGACTGTGCTGGCCAATATTGCAAACGTGGCAGATGCAGCAGTGGCAGGTGCGGAGACTTTGCCGGAAGCCTGATGTTTTTGAGTAAATGCGTATTTTCAGCAAAGCTGTGAGTTTTTGACGATCAAATCTGATAAATCGTTGTCCGATACACGATATTGCAAGCATATTCGGCTAAGATTTTCCAAAGTCGAAACAACATGATGGAGTGGTTAATGCAGATCGTACTGATCAGCGGGTTGTCGGGGTCCGGAAAAAGCGTGGCGCTCAATGTGCTCGAGGATGCCAACTATTACATCGTGGATAACCTTCCGGCAACCTTGCTGCCCAATCTGGTGACTTATCTCAGAGGCAGCGGCTATCAGCGCGTTGGTGTGGCGGTGGATGTCCGCTCCGGCGCTGGTATTGCGGCCTTGCCACAGCATATCGAACGCTTGCGCGAAATGGTGACCGACCTGCGCATCATCTTTCTGGATGCCCGTGACGATGTATTGATTACGCGCTTCTCCGAAACCCGGCGTCGTCATCCGCTTGCCAGTGATCAGGTGTCGCTGCCTGAGGCCATTCAGAATGAGCGCGAGGCGCTGGAGCCAATTGCGATGCTCGGCCACCATATCGACACCAGCGAGTTGCAGGCCAACTCATTGCGTCAGTGGGTGAAGGATTTCCTGGCGATTTCGCCCGGCGAGGGCTTGACCCTGATGTTTGAATCCTTCGGCTTCAAGCATGGTATTCCGTTAGATGCAGACCTGGTCTTTGATGTTCGTTGTTTGCCTAATCCGCACTACGATCCCAAGCTGCGTCCGCTGACTGGTCGCGATGAACCGGTCAAGGCCTTTTTGCGCAAAACACCCGAGGTTGGCCGTATGGCCGAAGATATCCGTCGTTTCATCGCCACCTGGCTGCCAAGCTATACCCGTGACAATCGCAGCTATCTCACCGTAGGTATTGGCTGCACCGGCGGGCAGCATCGCTCGGTGTATATTGCCGAGTGGTTGGGTGAGCGCTTCAGCGATCAGGTGCGTGTGCTGGTGCGTCATCGTACCTCCATGCGTCGGGCCAGTGACGGAGGGGGAGGGCGCGCGGCTTGAGTGACAAGTCCGGAACGCCGACAGAGCCGGAGCACAACAAGCCGAAAGCCCAGGTCAAAGCGAACTCGGCCAGTGCCTGGATAGCCTTGCTGCGACCGGGTGACTATGTGGTTGTGGCCGCTGCGCTGGTGTTTTGTGCTGTCTCCATAGCGGTGCTTTGGCAGGGCGGTGCGCCGGACAAGGTGATGATCCGTGCTGGCGGGCAGGTTTTTGCCGAATTACCCCTGTCACGTGCGCAACAGGTTGAGGTGCCGGGCCCTTTGGGACTGACTGTCATCGACATCGAGCCGGGTCGAGCGCGGGTATTGTCAGACCCCGGACCACGTCAGTATTGTGTGCTGCAAGGCTGGCTGACCCGCTCGGGCTCAGTCGCAATCTGCGCACCCAACCAGGTCAGCCTGATGCTTAGCGGTGGCTCGGCTGGCTTCGATTCGCTCAATTACTGATGCAGTCGTGGCGTTGGTAAAGGTCCGGTTTGCGCTTGCTTCAGTAACTTTCAACTTTCTCATTCAAACATCGGAATTCGCTTGAACAAGGCTGCCCATAAGCCCGCTTCGATCAGTATCCAGCCCACTTCGGACGACGCTCGCATTGCCCGCCTTGCGGCCGCCGCCATTGTGCTGGCGGTTGCCGAGGCAGCCATTCCCTTGCCTTTGCCTGGGGTCAAGCCAGGCCTGGCAAACATCGTCATTTTGATTGTGCTATTGCGTTGGGGTTGGCGTGACGCGGTGTGGGTCGCACTGCTGCGTGTGTTTGCTGGCAGTCTGTTGTTGGGCCAGTTCTTTGCGCCCGGTTTTTTTCTGGCGCTATCGGGCGCGCTATGCAGTCTGGTGGTGCTGGGGCTGGCCATGCATTTGCCGCGGCAATGGTTCGGTCCGATCAGTCTCAGCGTGTTGGCCGCATTTGCCCACATCGGTGGTCAGCTCACCTTGGCGCGCGTGTGGCTGGTGCCACACGATGGCGTTTTCTACTTGTTGCCGGTGTTCGCGCTGGCCGCCACCGTGTTTGGTGTCATCAACGGACTGGTGGCCGCGCGATTATTGCAGGAAATGGATGGAGACGATTTACAGGTGACGTCCAAACCAGTCTAGCAGGCGCTTCCAGCCATCCTGGGCGGCGTCCTCCCGGTAGCTTGGGCGGTAGTCCGCGTGGAAGGCGTGTGGCGCGTCGGGATACAACACGATCTCGCTGTTCTTTCCGGCATGAGCCAGGTCTGCAAGCATGGCTTCGACGTCTTCGACCGGTATGCCCTGGTCCTGATCGCCATACAGCCCCAGCACGGGTGCATGCAGGTCGGCAGCGATGTCGATGGGGTGCTGGGGCTGGCGCTCGCTGGGCAGGCCGTCCAGTCGGCCATACCATGCCACCCCGGCCTTCAGTTGCGGGTTGTGCGCGGCATACAGCCAGGTGATTTGTCCGCCCCAGCAAAAACCGGTGATTCCCAGGCGCGATGGGTCACCGCCCTTGCTGGCAGACCACGCGGCACAGTGGTCCAGATCAAGCATGACTTGCGCATCGGGCACACGCGAAACAATGTTTTGAATGATCTCGCCGACACTCTCGATCTGACGAGGATCGCCTTCACGGAAGAACAGCTCTGGCGCGATCGCCAGGTAGCCTGCATGCGCGAGGCGGCGAGCGGTGTCGCGGATGTACTCATGAACGCCAAAGATCTCCGACACAACCAGCACAACCGGGAGCGCTTCAGTGCCCGCCGGACGGGCGTAGTAAAGAGGCAGCATCTTTCCATCGTGACTGGCGATGCTTGTGTCACCGGTGTCCAACCCCTCATCGCTGGTGCTGATGACGCTCTGCGCTTGCACTGGTTGTGCCGCCAGCGCGAAGCCTGCAACTGCCATCGTTGTCACAAAGCCGCGTCGAGTCATGGTGCCGCTGTTTGGCAGCAGGCTGTTGAAGTCGGTTTGCTGATCGTGTGAGTGCATGCTTGTCTCCTTTGTTTAAGTTGTCTGCTTGGTCTTGCCGGCCAGTTCGCGGCGCAGCGCCACGCCCTTCTTGCGTTGCTCGCCAAGAATGTTGAGTTTGAGTTGCAACTCAGTGCGCTTGTCCTTGTCGTCGCAACGCTCGATTGCAGACGCCAGTGCCTTGCTTTCGTCCTTCATTTTTTTGAGCAAATCCTTGAGTTTCTGGCGCTTTTCCTCTTGTTCGCGCCTTTCGGCCGACAGGAAATGCCCGATCTTGCCCATCATTGTCTTGAATTTCATGGTTAGACTGACTCCGCTATGAAACCTCGCCCCTCAGGTTTGTTGCTCGTCGGTTGCGGGCTTTGAAGCCTTGCTGGTGGTTTGCTCAGGCCTGGCTGCGATGACCGCAGCCAGCTCGTTCTTGTTCAGATGAACTGCGCTGCTGAGCTGCTGATCTAGCGCTTGCATGGGCATGAAGGCCGCGCGGGCCGTGAACAGCAAGTTGCGTGAAATATCGTAGGCGTAAGCGCTGTCGTTCATCAATGAAGTGGCTACCTCGGGGCTAACCCGACGCTCGCGAATCAGCTTGTCCAGCGTGCCATTGCTGACAATGTCGTGCTGCTCAAGGCCGGCCGCGAGCACATCAAGTGTGAGTGTCGGGTTAGGGTCCGGCTCATTCGCCAGTTTGTGGAGGTGATGCAGCAGCACAGCCAGGTGACGGCGTATGGCGACATACTCCTTGCGCAGATAGGGGTTGGGTGAGACAAGGTAACGCACCATGTTCTTCTGCAGGTGCTTCAGATCCTTCAGCGCCTCGATAAGGTGTTGCGTTGATCCACGCAGGGCGAAAGCGCTACGGGTCTGCTGCTCGTCAGTGGGTAGACGGGCAAGAAAGTCCAGAATGCTGCCGTGCAAGGGTTTGATGCGGCGCAGGTAGTAGTCGTCGATGTCGATCTCTCTGACGCGCTCCGGAGCGTTCTGCAGCAGTTCAAGCTGCTCGCCCTTGCGCAGGCGGACGGGGTCGGCGTGCAGCGCAAGCGCCATGATGTCGAACACATTGCCGAACAGGTGTCCGATTTCCTTGCGGGCAGCTTCCAGGCCGGCATCCGGCAATTGAAACATGGTGTCGTTGATGAACCGTGGCATGCTGACATTCTGCTGGCGCGGCTTGAGGTAGCTCTGGAGAAAGCTCACCATTTGCTTCATGAACGGCAGCATCAGCGCAATGCCAACCAGGTTGAACAGGGTGTGAAACAGCGCAAGCTTGAGCGTATGGTCGTCGGCTGCGATGCCTAGCCAGGCGCTGCCGACCTCGACGGCGACGACGAACTGGCCGATGAAAAGCAGTGCCACCACGCCAGTGGTGACATTGAAGATGAGGTGAGCGCCAGCGAGCCTGCGACCTTCAATGTTGGCACTCAGTGCGCCTATGATGGCGGTGATGGTGGTGCCCACATTGGCGCCGATAGACAAGGCCAGAGCGTTTTCGTAGGTGATCTGGCCTGCGCCGAGTGCCGTGATGATCAGTACCAGGGTGGCATGCGAGGACTGCATGATGACTGTCGCAAAGATGCCAATTACGGTAAAGAGCAACAAACCTGCAATTCCGGGTACTGCGTATTCAGCGAGGTCTATGCTTTGACCAAAGGTTTCAAAGCCTTCCTTCATGTAGTGAATGCCGAGGAAGAGAAAACCCAATCCGGTCAGCACGCCGCCCAGCCCCTTGAGGGCTTTCGACGAGGTGAAACTGAGTACCACACCAAAAACCAGCATCGGCATGGCATAAGCGGCGATGTTGACCTTGAGGCCAAGCCCGGCAATCAGCCAGGCGCCGGTGGTGGTGCCCAGGTTGGCGCCAAAAATGATACCGACACCCTGGGTCAGGCCGAGCAGACCGGCGCTCAGAAAGCTGATGGTGATGACCGACACCAGCGAACTGGATTGTGTCAGTGTGGTGGCGACTACACCGAAGCTGAGGCTCTTCCAGAGCCGGTCTGTGCTTCGCGCCAGTACGCGCTCAAGTGCGCCGCCAGTGAAGGCCTTGAACCCGCCTTCCAGCGCCATCATGCCGATCAGGAAAATGGCTACGCCGGCCGCAATTTCGGTGACCTCGGCGCTGGAGTAGAGTCCGTAAGCGACGACACACAGGACAGCGACTAGAAACAGCAGACGGGAATGGGGCATGAGCGGCTCGGCAAGCGTGCAAAGGGAAGCTGTCGCTGCTGGCTGTCGCCACTGGCGCGAAGCCACCAGTTCAGACCAGCCATACGCAATAGTGCCATATCAGGGCTGGATTGCGTGAGGGCTCAGTCTGGCTGGATAGTTTGCAGCGGTAAAGCGATGGGCTCGTAGTACGCAAGCTTGATGCGCCACTGGGGGCTATGCTCAGCAATGACTGGGGGGGTTGATGCGAGGGCGCGCACCTGTTCGAAATGTATTTCGGTTTGCAAGGTCCCCGCAAAGTAGCCTCCGTATTCGATGCGTCCTGGCTGGCTATCCACTCGCCAGCCAGCCTGACTGGTCGGCGTCATGGTCTGAAACACAAGCTGGTTTGTGCCCAGATGTACTCTGCCGCTCATGGCCATGGGGTGAAAACTGTCCAGAAACCGGCGCTGCAGCGGTCCGCCCTTGAGCACAAAGCCATTGTCCACACGTTCGAGTGATCGGGTGCGCAGAGAGATACAGATCGTGGCGCCGCGGCTGACCTCGCGCAGACTCACCAGGTGACCGTCCCGGCTCACGCTACCAATGCCTTCGTATGAAACGATATCGAGATCCTGCAGGCGCTCGCGCGAGAACATGATTTCGACCCTGTCAATCGGGTCGAGATTGAAGTGGCAAGTGTGGGTGTTGACCACGCCGGTTTCAAGACTGTGTTCGTCTATGGTGATATCGGCCTCGAACCGATAAAGCGTGTCGGGGATGGCTTCGTCGAAAAAGGTCAACGGATCGTGTGCACCGATTGGCCCGGCCGCGTGCGCGGGCGCAAGCAGCAAAAGAATCGCCGCAAGGGCGAGTTTCCGGCAAGACGCGTTCATCGCAAAACTGACTCCGGTTATTGGCTTCAGCCTTCGGGCTTCGGCACAGATGAAGTGGTCCGCGCTGAAGACTCGTCGTTCTGGATCTGCGGACAGACTCCAGCAGCGTGGCGTGCACTTTGGAGTGCCTCAAGCCGTGCAAGTTTCAGCTTCAGGCCCGATGCGGGCTCAGCATGCGCCCAGCGCGGCGGCGGCTACCCAACTTGGCGAGCACGCCCTCGCCACCATTGGCATGACAGATGGCACAGGCCAGCGCGTCGGCAGCGTCTCCGGTGGGGCTGATGTCAAGCGCCAGCAGTCGCTGCACCATGTGCTGCACTTGCTCCTTGCTGGCCTTGCCATAGCCGACTACCGCTTGTTTCACTTGCAACGCAGTGTACTCGTGCACTGGCAGATCGCAAGACACCGCTCCGCATATGACTGCGCCGCGTGCCTGCCCAAGCAGCAGCGTGGATTGCGGGTTGACGTTCACGAACACTTTTTCGACGGCCACCAGGTCGGGTTGGTAGCTTTCGATCACTTCCCGTACGCCGTCGAGCAGGCACTTCAGGCGGCTTGGCAACTCGGTGCCTTCGGTACGAATGCATCCGCTGGCTACGTAGCCAAGTTGATTGCCCAGTTTGTCGATGAGCCCGAAGCCAGTTGACCTGAGTCCGGGGTCGAGGCCGAGAATCCGCTGCGCTACGATCTGATTGGCTGATGACATGCGCTGAGTATAGGCTACTTGCGTGCGAGCCAGACGCCAGTAACTGCGATGACCATGCCGGCAAACGCAATGCCGGTGAGGGTTTCACCAAACATGATCCAGGCCAGCAGGGCGGTGGTGGGCGGAGTCAGATAGAACAGGCTGGCCACGTTCACCGCGCTGCCAGAACGAATCAGCAGGTTGAGCAGGCTGATGGCGCCCAGGGACAGCACCACGACCAACCACAGCAAGGCAAAAACGAACTCGCCGGTCCACTGTATGACCATGGTTTCGGTCTGGCTGGCGATGAGGGCAGTGATGATGAGTGAGGGCACGAACTGGATCACCGAGCCGGTGCGCAGGTCAAAGCCGGGGCAGTAGCGCTTTTGATAGAGTGTGCCGAGGGTGATGCCGAACAGCGCAATCACTGCCGGTATCATCATCGCGGTGATCTCGTCCTGGCTTGCCACACCATCGGCACTTTTTCCGGCAATGACCATCGCCACGCCGATAAAGCCCAGGGCCAGCCCCAGCCACTGGCTACGGCTTACCTTTTCACCGAGCAGCCAGCCAGCCCCAACCGCAGTCAGCAAGGGCTGCAAGCCGACTACCAGCGCAACCACGCCCGCTGCCATGCCTAGATGGATAGCGGAGAACACGCCGCCCAGATAGGCTGCCTGCACCAACAGACCGGTGACCCCTATGTGAAACACCTGCCGCCAGTCGCGAGGCCAGGGCGCACGCATGGCCAGGGCGATCAGCACCATCAGCGCAATCACCAGCACATAGCGTGTCGACAGAAAGCTGAGTGGTTCGGCGTAGGGCAGCCCGAACTTGGCGCCCAGAAAGCCAGTGCTCCACAGCAGCACAAACATCACGGGCATGGTACGTTGCAGCAGGTTGGGCCTCATTTTGCTCCGGGATCTCAAAAATTGACGGTGGTGCACAATGCCGAGACCGCGCGGCGCAGTGACAGGCCAGAAACCTGGAGCGCTGGACGTTGGCGACAGCAGCTTGCGCGTCTGGCCAGTGCCAGCGGTCCTGGGTCGACCGCTTCAGACGCTATCAGTCGTCGAATACGGCCGATGTGTAGACTTCCTGTACGTCGTCCAGGTTTTCGAGTGCATCAAGCAGTTTCTGCATCTTCATGGCGTCGTCACCACTGAGCTCGGTTTCGTTCTGCGCTTTCATGGTCACCTCGCCGAACTCTGCCTTGAAGCCGACTTTTTCGAGCGCGATCTTGACACTGGTGTAGTCATTGGGGGCGGTGATGACCTCGATCGAGCCGTCGTCGTTGCTGACAACGTCCTCGGCGCCAGCCTCCAGCGCGGCTTCCATCAAGGCATCTTCGTCGAGACCGGGGGCGAACATCAACTGACCGCAGTGGCTGAACTGAAACGCCACACAGCCGTCAGTGCCCATGTTGCCGCCATATTTGGAAAAGGCGTGACGCACGTCGGCCACGGTGCGTGTCTTGTTGTCGGTGAGACAGTCCACCATGACGGCTGCACCGCCAATGCCGTAACCCTCGTAGCGCGCTTCTTCGTAGTTCACACCTTCGAGTTCGCCGGTGCCGCGCTTGACGGCGCGGTCGATGTTGTCGCCGGGCATGTTCTCGCCCTTGGCGTTGTCAATTGCCAGTCGCAGACGCGGGTTGAAGTTCGCGTCGCCTCCGCCCATGCGCGCTGCTACTGTGATCTCCTTGATCAGCTTGGTGAAGACCTTGCCTCGCTTGGCATCCTGCCGTCCCTTGCGATGCTGGATGTTGGCCCACTTGGAATGACCTGCCATATGACCGTCCTGAGTTGCTGCTGTGTTTGAGAAAGCGTGATTATACAAGGCTGTCGTGATGGCGTCTCTGAGTGTGAAATACGATGAAGTGGCTCACCCGAGCGTGCAAGCGCTGCTAAAATTCATTTCCACTTCCCGTAAATCACCGAAGCCTGCGATGACCGAGCCCATGCTGATTGCCCGTAACCTCGACTTTGATTGCCATTTGCTACCCCGGTTGGCCAATCGCCATGGACTGATTACCGGTGCCACAGGCACTGGCAAGACCGTCACCTTGCAGAAGATGGCGGAGTCTTTTGCCGAGATCGGGGTGCCGGTTTTTGTGGCCGACGTCAAGGGCGACTTGTCCGGTGCGGGCGCAGAGGGCGTGGCTTCTGAACGTTTGATGCAGCGGCTCGCTGCGATTGGCATTGATCATTTCGAACCGGCTGCCAACACAGTTGTGTTCTGGGATGTCTTTGGCGAGCGAGGTCATCCGGTGCGGGCCACCATTTCCGACATGGGGCCCTTGTTGCTGGGCAGGCTGCTGAATCTCAATGACACGCAGTCGGGTGTGCTGCAACTGGTGTTCAAGATTGCCGATGACAACGGCTTGTTGTTGCTGGACCTCAAGGATTTGCGCGCCATGGTGCAGCACGTGGGCGAAAACGCGCGCAGCTTCACGACTGAATATGGCAATGTCTCGGCTGCCTCCATCGGCGCCATACAGCGCGGTTTGTTGACGCTTGAACAACAAGGCGGCGAGCACTTTTTTGGTGAGCCTCAGCTTGACCTGTCCGACCTGATGCAGACAGATTCACGCGGGCGCGGCGTGATCAATCTGTTGTCGGCCGAAAAGCTTTATCACTCCCCCCAGCTTTATTCCACCTTCTTGCTGTGGATGCTGGCAGAACTGTTCGAACAACTGCCGGAAATCGGCGATCCCGAAAAGCCGCGACTGGTTTTCTTTTTTGACGAGGCGCATCTGCTGTTCAAGGATGCTCCGAAGGCGCTGATCGAGAAAATCGAGCGCGTGGTGCGCCTTATCCGCTCCAAGGGCGTCGGTGTGTACTTCGTCACGCAAAGTCCGCTCGATGTGCCGGAAAGCGTGCTCGGGCAATTGGGTAACCGGGTGCAACATGCTTTGCGCGCGTTCACGCCACGAGACCAGCGCGCGGTGCGCAGCTCCGCAGACACCATGCGCGCCAATCCCGCCTTCAGCGCGGCGGAGGCCATCACCGAGCTGGGTGTCGGTGAGGCGCTGGTGTCATTCCTGGACGACAAGGGACGGCCCGGGGTGGTGCAACGGGTGAATGTCATTGCGCCGACCTCACGGCTCGGGCCGCTCACTGATGACGAGCGCCAGCAAGCGATTCGCGAGTCGGTGTTGTACGGACACTATGAGCAGCATATAGACCGTGAATCTGCCTATGAAATGCTGCGTGCGCAGGCTGCGGTGGCGGCCGAGCGTGCCGCCGAGCAGAAGGCACAAGCTGATCTGGCGAAGTCGCAGTCTCAGACTGGCCGCAAACCCGCAGAGGCGCAGCCACAAGGAGGGGGCTTGAGCGACGTGTTGTTTGGGTCCACCGGTCCGCGTGGCGGCAGGCGAGACGGCCTGACGCAGGTGATGGCCAAAACCGTGACAAGAACCATAGGGAGCACTATCGGACGTCAGATCGTACGCGGTCTGCTGGGTTCTTTGCTGGGCGGCACCGGCCGACGCCGTTGATTGCTTGACCGGCGGCCGTCAGGCTCGATCGCTCATCAGCCGGCTTAGCGCGGCTCGCGCGTTGCGCTCGAATACGCCCCGGGTAGCGCGCCGTTCCAGTCGCACGGCGGTTTCGAGTTCGCCGATTGCGCGCCGGGTCATGATGACGCACAGTTTTTTGTCCGGGTCTGCAACCAGCACGGCGCGCTGTGCTGCACCCACCCATTGCACGCAGCCAGTCAGTGCCTCATTGTTGGGCAGAATCAGGTCCAGCCAGTCATGGCGGTCAGGTAGTGTTGGGCCTCCACTGCGTTCGGAGTCCAGAGCAAAACCATGGTGATGCAAAAGAATGAGGGAGCGATTGCCGCTGGCAACCGACAAACTCAATGGGCTGGTGATGACTGGCATGGGGGCATTGCCCGTTGCACCGGCGATTGCGTCGAAATCCTCGGTTGCTCGCGCAATTGCGGCTGCCGACAAACCTGCCTGACCAAGCATTGCAAGCACGTTTTGTCGCAGGCCGTCCTGCATGCTGTTGTCCGGGTTGTCGAGCAGGCTGATATCGTTGGCCAGCCTGAGCTGTGCACGCCAGTCCGGGTGACGGTCGCCCTTGCGATAAAGGGTGTTGGTGAGCACATGCACCCAGTGGCGAATCAGAAAGTTGTGCGCTGTGCTGCACTGCCCACCTTCCAGCAGCATCTGAATGGCGCGTGAGCCGAATAGCCGGGCGGTTTCGCGGCGTTCGGCTTTTTCGGCAAAGGCAATTGCCGGCTCGGCGAGCTGTTTGGCCGCAGTGCGTCGTCTAGCCAGAAAAGCTTCGCAGGCCATGCTGGCGTGTTCCAGCGTGCGTCGAGTTGGACGTCCGCTGGCCAGCAACTCGGTGATGATGCCTTCCAGTGTGTGATATCCGGGGTGCGTGGCGTCCCGGTAGGGCAGAGTGTTGGCTACGGCGGAAAAGATGTCGATGAATCGTTCGACAGGACCACCTGGGTCGGCTAGCAAGTCTTCGCTGGCAAAGGCGGTGTCCAGCAGTGGTGCGCGCAGTTTGATGAGCAGATCGCGCGCGGCCTGCGGCAGGTGGCTGTCTCCGGCGAGTTGAATAAACAGGCGCTCGATCAGCTCAACACTGTCGGCCATTTCTGGTGCGAGCATGTGAAACTGTTCGCTCGACAGCAGCGCCAACGGGTCTTCGCCATGCTGGCGGGCATTGTTGAAGAGCAGGTTGCGCAAGCTTCCGATGACTTTGTTCGCCGCTGCAGAGGAGTAGGTTTCGTCGCTGTCATCAAAGCCTCCCCGATTGCCGGGGCGCCTGGCCAAGGCATTACGCAACGCGCCCACGCCAGTGCTGCTGTCGTGGATGTATCGGTTGGGCACGCCCTTGTTGAAGATGCTCAGGGCTGCGGGCTTGACGCCAAGCGCATCAAGTTGCTTGTCGAGGCTGCGGTAAAATGCGCGCAGGTGCTCCACCAGCGGCTTGCGCCACGATAACAACAGCAGGCCGCGCTCCTGGGCGGACAGATCTTGTGCTTCGGCAATCGCGCGCAACACAGCGCAAACGGTTTCCGGGCCAACCGGTGTCTCGGTGAGTGAATCGTCATCCACCCCAAGCATGGTCAGATAGCGCAAGTGCACCTTGCCAAGTGTGGCTTCTGTCGCATCCTTGACGTCGCGCACGAGCTGGTCGAGATCCAGCGAAAACTCCAGATCGGCTTCTTCCACCAGGTGGATACGCGAGGCGGTCAGGTCTGCAGCTTGTTCGAAACCGCGAGCGCCACGCAAACCTGCCCTCTCGTCATGGGTACGTGTGGCAACATCTCGCAAGGTGTGGAGGCTGTTGGGATCGCTGATGCCTTGCTCCGCAACGAAGCTTTCAAGCATTGCGATCATGCCTTCACGGGCTATTTCCAGAGGGCTGTGCTGGGCGCCGGCAGGCGACTCGGTAGTTTCCATTGCGTTTACCGAGGCGCTAGCACCCGGTTTGATTTCGTGAGATTGAGCTTGATTATGCGCGAAAACGCCTTTTGCGACAGCCTGTTGCCCGGATTATGTTAAAAATTTCTCAGGTCTGGGAGGGGTTCAAGCCAAGGCGACGGCAGATTTCCAGTGTTGGTGCAGACTGATTCATGCTGTAGAAGTGCAGCCCGGGGGCACCGCTGTCGATCAATCGTTCACACAGCTTGGTGACAATATCAAGGCCGAGGGCACGGATTGACTCAGTGTCATCGCCAAGGCTTTCAAATTTTCGGCGCATCCAGCGCGGTATTTCAGCACCGCAAGCGTCCGAAAAACGTGCTAGTTTGGTGAAGCTGGCGATGGGCATGATGCCAGGCACTACCGGCACATCCAGTCCGAGGGCTCTGACATCGTCTACAAAGTATCGATAAGCGTCGATATTGTAGAAATACTGGGTGATCGCGGAGTTGGCGCCAGCGTCAATCTTGCGCTTGAATGCCAGCAAATCGTCATGCGGGTTTTTTGCTTGCGGGTGCCATTCGGGATAAGCAGCCACCTCGATCTGGAAGCGGTCGCCGGTTTCGGTACGAATGAATTCGACCAGCTCGTTGGCGTAGCGGAACTCGCCTGCTGCGCCAACGCCCGAGGGCAGGTCGCCACGCAGCGCCACGATGCGACGAATTCCAGCCTCGGCATATTCGGCCAGAATCTCACGGATCTCATCGCGATTCGAGCCTATGCACGACAGATGCGGGGCGGCCTCATAGCCGGCAGCCGCGATCTCGCGTACTGCGGCGAACGTGCGCTCGCGGGTCGACCCACCAGCGCCGTATGTCACCGAGAAAAAACTCGGCTTGAGGGGTGCGAGTCTTTCGCGCACGACACTCAGCTTCTCGGCACCCTCGGGGGTTTGTGGCGGAAAGAATTCGATTGAAATTTCTGTGCTCATACTGTCAAAGTTACCTGAAAGGTCATTGTGTAGGGACGTTGGAAGCCAGCACTGCGTGAATCAGGAATTCGCGGTTTCCGTCGCCGCCGGTTATGGGAGAGTCGAGCCAGGCCAGTGTGTCGAGTTCGGCTTCGTTCATTCTTGCCCTGATTCTTGTTTCCACCTCAGCATAAAGCGCGGTGTCACGCACTATTCCGCCCTTGCCCAGCCCTTGCGGGCCAACTTCGAATTGCGGCTTGACCAGCGCCACAACATGTCCGCCTGGCTTGAGCAGCGCTGGCCATTGCTGGAGCAGCAGCGTCAGCGAAATGAAACTTGCATCGCACACCAGCAGTTCAAAACCGCCCGGCGGAAAATGTTCGCCCAGCATGGTTTTGGTCAAGTGGCGGGCATTGATGCCCTCCAGGGTGATGCAGCGCGGGTCTGCAGCCAGCCGTGGGTGAATCTGGCTGTGACCTACCTCAATTCCGACAACCCGGCTGGCGCCATGTTGCAGCAGGCAGTCGCTAAATCCGCCGGTGCTCTGGCCAATGTCCAGGCACTGCCAGGCACTGATATCCAGTTTGATGTACTGCAGCGCTGCCTCCAGCTTGAGCGCACCGCGCGAGACAAAACGGCTGGCTGCGCCCTCCTGGACAACCAGCTTGGCTGAATCGGGAAGCAGTTGCCCAGCCTTGTTGATGGTTTTGTCGTCAACGCAGACCAGGCCGCTGTCGATAAGTTGTCGCGCCCTCGCCCTTGATGGTGCCAAGCCGTTTGTTACCAGCAAGGTGTCTGCACGTTCCATCCCGTGCTGGCGTGACGTTGGTTTGTCGACTGAAGCCGGTTTTTGAGCGCTCCGTCCGGCACGCGAGTGAAAAGAGTTCATCGACACGGATTCAGTTCTTTTGAGCGTTCATTTGATGGTGACGAACTCGACTTCGTTGTCGTATACGTCATGCCGCTTGTCATACAGCGGAATGGTTGTGCCGTTAACCCGGTTCTGTGTCAGGTTGTCGATGTTGACGTCGGCAATGACGATTTGTTCGACGTTTGGCGTGCCTTCGGCGGCGATGCCATCGCGTGAGAAGGGGAAGTCCGATGGGGTGATGATGCTGGCTTGGCCGTAATGCACGCCAAGGCCCTCGACCGGCAAGCTGCCCACCGTGCTGGTCATGGCGACATAGACCTGGTTTTCGATGGCGCGGGCATGGCAGCAGTATCGCACTCGCAAAAAGCCCTGCCGGTCATCGGTGCAGGAAGGGACAAACAGGATGTCAGCTCCAGCCTCGCATACCATGCGCGACAGTTCTGGAAATTCGATGTCATAGCAGATGAGGATGGCGATCTTGCCATAAGGCGTGTCGAACAGCCGAAGCTGGTCGCCGGCTTCGTTCTCCCATTTCTCCCGCTCCCAGCGCGTGCGATGGATCTTGTCCTGTTCATGAACTTCGCCGTCGGGGGTGAACAGATAGGCGGTGTTGTAGAGCTTGCCATCGCGCATGGTCGGGTGGCTACCGCCGATCAGGTATACCCGCCAGTACTGTGCAAGCTCGCGCATCAACTCGACATAGCGAGGGGTGTAGTCGTGCAGGTTGCGAACCGCCGTTGGCAGGTCGCGTGTGTCCATGAAGGAGAGCAGTTGTGTAGTAAAGATTTCGGGTAGCAATACGAAATGCGGTCGGTAGTCGCCCGCCGCCTGCATGACGAAACGTACCTGATTTTCGAAACCCGACCAGTCGTGAATCTGTCTGAGCAGATATTGAACAGCGGCAATTCTGACGATCACAGGATGTCTCCTTCTGGAATATGTGTCGGCTTGTTTGGGTTGTAACGCGTGTTAAGCCACACAATGACTGAGGCAAAGCCGCAGGATTCAGGGTCTTCCGGCAGATAGTCCTCTATCACCCCGCAATAATGAAAGCCTTCTCGCAACTGGAAACCCAACACCGGGTCGCGGATGTCACCCCAGACGACGCGCTTGGCATAGTCCTCGGCGCTCATGTCGGCAGCGTACTGGTGGTAACCGGGAAGTCGTCCGCAGGCAATCACCCGCTTCAGGTTCATGGCACGGCACAGCTTGCGTCTGCCTTCGTAAAGAGCGCGCCCCAATCCTGCCCCACGCACCGCTGGATCAACGAAGACCTCGGCGCCGTAGAGGGTTTTTCCGTCGGGGTTGTGGCTGCTGAAGGTGCCGGCAGCGGTAATTTCTTTCCAGGTGTGTTGATCACACCAGTCATCCCACAAAACAACGAGCGAGCTCGCGCAGCCGACCAGTCTGCCGTCCAGTTCAGCGACGATCTGGCCTTGCGGAAACATTTCGAGCTGGTGCTCGAACTTGATCTTTGACCAGGACGCCATCTGCGACGGATAGGATTTTTTCTGTAGTGCGATCAGCTCGGAAATATCGTCGGTGCGGGTATGTCGTATCGTTGGTTTATTCACTGTATTTCTGCTCCTTTTTGGCATGGGGACCACGACACTCCAGGAAAGTGTCGTGGTCGGAGCCAGTTTCGGAGTGTATCAGTAGCGGTACTGATCGACCTTGTAAGGCCCTTGCTTGGGCACGCCGATGTAGGCAGCCTGCTCGTCGCTGAGTTCGGTCAGTTGCGCGTTGAGCTTTTTAAGCTGCAGGCGGGCGACCTTCTCGTCCAGATGCTTGGGCAGGGTGTACACGCCAACGGGATACTTGTCGATGTGCTTGAACAGCTCGATCTGCGCAATGGTCTGGTTGGCGAACGAGGAGCTCATCACGTAGCTGGGGTGGCCGGTGCCGCAACCGAGGTTGACCAGACGACCCTTGGCCAGCAGGATGATGCGCTTGCCGTCCGGGAAGATCACGTGGTCCACCTGAGGCTTGATCTCTTCCCACTCGTAGCCCTCGATGCCGGCGACGTCAATTTCGTTGTCGAAGTGGCCGATGTTGCAGACGATGGCCTGATCCTTCATCTGCGCCATGTGGTCATGGGTAATGACATGGTAGTTGCCGGTGGCAGTGACGAAGATGTCGGCCTTGTCGGCAGCGTAATCCATGGTGACCACGCGATAACCTTCCATGGCTGCCTGCAGTGCGCAGATCGGGTCGATCTCGGTGACCCACACCTGGGCGGACAGCGCTCGCAGAGCCTGAGCCGAGCCCTTGCCAACGTCGCCGTAGCCGCAGACAACTGCGACTTTGCCCGCCACCATCACGTCTGTCGCGCGCTTGATGCCATCGACCAGGGATTCACGGCAACCGTAGAGGTTGTCGAACTTGCTCTTGGTGACCGAGTCGTTGACGTTGATTGCCGGAAACTTGAGTTCGCCACGCGCATGCATCTGATACAGACGATGCACGCCGGTGGTGGTTTCTTCGGTGACGCCCATGATCTTGCCGAGCCGTGTGGAGTACCAGGTGGGGTCGCTTGCCAGCTTGGCCTTGATTGCCGCGAACAGCAGGGTTTCTTCTTCTGATCCGGGCTTGTCCAGCACCGACTGGTCCTGCTCTGCACGCGCGCCCAGGTGTAGTAACAGGGTGGCGTCGCCGCCGTCATCCAGAATCATGTTGCTGTAACCACCGTCAGACCATTCGAAGATGCGGTGGGTGTAGTCCCAGTAGTCTTTCAGTGATTCGCCCTTGACCGCGAACACAGGCACACCTTCGGCAGCAATTGCGGCAGCCGCGTGATCCTGGGTGGAGTAGATGTTGCACGATGCCCAGCGCACCTCGGCGCCCAGCGCGGTTAGTGTTTCGATCAGCACCGCCGTTTGAATGGTCATGTGCAGCGAACCGGTGATGCGGGCACCCTTCAGGGGCTGGTTGGCCGCGAATTCTTCGCGGATTGCCATCAGGCCAGGCATTTCGGTTTCGGCAATGCGGATTTCTTTGCGCCCCCAGTCGGCAAGCGACAGGTCGGCAATCACGTAATCCTTGATATCAGCCACAGCGTTCATGTGAAGCTCCTTGCTATGGCCGGGGGGGAGGGGGTAATGCAGCGCATGCTCACCCGCCGTCCCGAACCCGGCAGGGTTGGTCAGGCGAGCGCGGTTGATACGGTTGGGTTCAAGCTTCCGAGCCTGGGGGCGGGTGGAGTAGATACTCCAGCTCGTCGCCTTGCAGCGCTCCTCGGAAAGTCTGGATTATATACAAAGCAAGCGAAAGCTGAAAATCAACTCGTTGTTGATTGCTTGCCGTTGTGACGCACGACACTGATGATGATGGTGATGACCGTGATCGGCATCACATAGCCCAGCATGATACTGGAGAAGGCAGGCAGGGCGGCGTGTTGCTGTGCCGATAGCACCAGATACGCTGTGTAGGCGGCGTAGTAGCCCAGGAAGACTGCGCCTTCCCAGCGGGCGATTTCACGTCCGGTGAGCATGATGGGCAGGCAGGCGAAGGCTACCGCCAGCATTACCCACAAGTCGAAATTGCGGGCAGCCTCCGAGACCGGGACGCCACCTGCCGCCACCAGACCGGTAATGCCGATGACTGAAAAGATGTTGAAGATGTTGCTGCCGATGACGTTGCCGACCGCGATGTCGCGCTGGCCGCGCATGGCCGCGACGATTGAGGTGGCGATCTCGGGCATGGAAGTGCCGATGGCGACGACAGTCAGACCGATGACCAGTTCACTGACGCCGAAGGCTTGGGCAAACACAACCGCAGCACCTACCAGCCAGTTCGAGCCTTGCACCAGCAGGCCAAGACCGACGACTATCAGGGCGAGCTGCATGCCCCAGTGGCGGTCCCATTGGCTGTCGGGCGGCATGTCAGCCTCGAACTCCTCCTGGGTTTCACGCGAAGCCCGCCGGGACTGCCGAATCAGATACACGGTGTAAGCCACTACGAGCGCAAACAACAAACCGGCTTCAAGCGTGGAAATGCGTCCGTCGATTGCCATGACGATCATCAGCACGGACGCTCCCAGCATGATCGGGATTTCCTGGCGGATGATTTGCTCATGTACCACCAAAGGCGCAATCAGTGCCGAAATGCCGAGGATCAGCAATATGTTGGCAATGTTGCTGCCGACCACGTTGCCAATCGCCAGGTCTGGCCTGCCGTCCAGCGATGCGCCCACCGACACGGCCAGTTCGGGGGCGCTGGTTCCGAATGCAACAACCGTCAAGCCGACTACCAGCGGCGATACGCCCATGGTCAGCGCCAGGCGTGAGGCCCCTCGCACCAACGCCTCGGCTCCGACAACGAGCAAGGTCAGACCAAGGAGAAAGAACATTGCGTGGGTAAGCATGATGAAGCGCCGTAGAAATGGGAGTGATAGTGTAATGCCGGGTTAGGGCGAGCAGCAGGACGGAGGCCACAAGGACTAAAAAAACGGCCCGGTTTTGCCCGGGCCGCAGATTTTGGCGTTTGTGAGCGCTTACAGCCCGGCGTCAGCGCGCAGTGCTGCGGCCTTGTCTGTGGTTTCCCAGGTGAATTCCGGCTCATCGCGTCCGAAGTGACCAAATGCTGCGGTCTTGCCGTAGATCGGGCGCAGCAGGTCCAGTGTCTGGATGATGGCCTTGGGGCGCAGGTCGAAGTGCGCCTTGATCAGCTCGACGATGCGCTCGTCGGAAACACGGCCAGTGCCGAAGGTGTCCACCATCAGGCTCACCGGCCGGGCGACACCAATGGCGTAGGCTACCTGCACCTCGCAGCGTTCGGCCAGCCCGGCGGCGACCACGTTCTTGGCGACATAGCGGCCCGCATAGGCTGCGGAGCGGTCGACCTTGGAGGGGTCTTTTCCGGAGAACGCGCCGCCGCCGTGGTGGGCTGCGCCGCCGTAAGTGTCGACAATGATCTTGCGCCCGGTAAGACCGCAGTCACCATGCGGGCCACCGACGACGAAACGACCAGTCGGGTTGATCAGGTAGCGCACCTCACCTTGCAGCAATTCCTTGGGTAGTACCGGCTTGATGATCTCTTCGATCACTGCTTCGGAAATCTGCGCATGAGATACTTCCGGGCTGTGCTGGGTGGACACCACCACGGTGTCGATGGCAACCGGTTTGCCATCCACATAGCGCACCGTGAGCTGGCTCTTGGCGTCCGGACGCAGCCACGGCAGACGGCCATCCTTGCGCAGCTCGGCCTGGCGCTGCATGATGCGATGCGCATAGTAGATCGGCAGCGGCATCAGTGACGGCGTTTCGTTGCAGGCGTAGCCAAACATCAGACCCTGGTCACCGGCACCCTGATCAAGATCCAGGCCTTCACCTTCGTTCACGCCTTGTGCGATGTCTGGCGATTGGCGATTGATGGCGGTCAGGATGGCGCATGACTTATAGTCGAACCCCGTGCTGGAGTCGTCATAGCCAATGCGGCGAATGACGTCCTGGGCGATTTCCTTGTAGTTGGGATGAGCCGTGGTGGTGATCTCGCCGGAGATGACGACCAGCCCGGTGGATACCATGGTCTCGCAGGCAACGCGTGCTTTCGGATCTTCGGCGAGGATGGCGTCGAGGATGCCGTCCGAAACCTGGTCCGCGACCTTGTCCGGATGGCCTTCGGACACTGATTCAGACGTAAACAGAAACTCTTTATTCATTGACTGCGCTCCAAAACAAAAACCCCGAGTTGGTCCGGCGTGGCCGGCTCCCGGGGTTGTTTCGAGCGGCGACGCTTTAGCAGTATTTTTTGGCACACTCTGTTGCCCCGCCCTGCAAGTTGTCGTGTTAACTCGGCGGATAAGCGATAATTGTATCGTTCTAATCGACTTTGGGGCAAGCCCAAAACTATTATTGCGATGCTTGTCAAGATTTTCCATGCCCTGTCCCACCTGCCGCTGTCCTCGCTGCATGCCCTCGGCGCGATGCTTGGACGTGCGGTCTGGCTGTTGTCTGCGACGTTTCGCGATGAGACGCGGCGCAATCTCAGGCAGGCGCTAGGGCGCGAGCCAGATGTCGCCCTGTTGCGGCGGGCGGCACAGGAGTCCGGCAAACAGATGCTCGAACTGTCTCACATGTGGTTGCGTCCCCAGCATGAGTTGCTGAGCACAATCCAGCGCGTTGAAGGCGCAGACATTCTTGCGACGGCTCAGGCAGAAGGCGCCAGTGTGTTGCTGCTGAC
>DAIMZH010000048.1:0-26175 GCA_036734105.1 Azoarcus sp.
GTGCCTGATTCTTGCCCCCAGCCCCCTCTCCCCAACCCTCTCCCGCGAGGGGAGAAGGGGCAAAAACCCTACTTATCCTTACTAGGTCAGCAAATTTGCGGGCCTCCGTACTGACATAGCAAGAGCACCACTAACAGCACTCTGCACCAAATCAGTTAGCAGCCATGCACCAAAAATAGGCGATCTTGCAGAATGCGGGGCGTTCGTTATACCGACAGCGCTTCGCGCACACCGTCGCGGTCCATGTCGGCCCCGGCACCGCGCATCACGATTTCGCCACGCTCCATGACCAAGTACTGGTCTGACAGGTCGCGTGCGAAGTCGTAATACTGCTCCACCAGCAGGATCGCCATCTCGCCGGTGGCGGCAAGTTGACGGATGGCGCTGCCGATATCCTTGATGATTGATGGCTGAATGCCCTCGGTTGGCTCGTCCAGAATCAACAGGCGCGGCCCGAAGGCTAAGGCGCGACCAATCGCAAGCTGTTGTTGCTGACCACCGGAGAGGTCGCCGCCGCGTCTGTGCATCATCTGCTTGAGCACCGGAAACATGTCAAAGATGCGTGAGGGTATAGCTGTGCTGCCCGGGCAGGTAGCCAGACCCATCAACAGGTTCTCTTCCACCGACAAACGCGGAAATATCTCTCGCCCCTGCGGCACATAGCCAATGCCGGCTCGCACCCGGTTGTATGAGGCTGCGCGCGTGATGTCCTGACCAGACAACTGAATCGACCCTGATGCTGCCGGCACCAGCCCCATCAGCGTCTTCAGCAAAGTGGTCTTGCCGACGCCGTTGCGCCCGAGCAGCGTTGTGACCTTGCCCATGGGCACCTCAAACGACAGGCCGCGCAGAATGTGGCTGCCGCCGTAGAACTGATTCAAGCCTTCGACATGGAGCATGTTGCCTTCCCGTTTAGCGTGGCGCCCGCACATGATTCTGCAATGATGATTTCTGCTGAATGCGGACGCAGCACGACACCGTATTGATCATGTTCGAAGACTAAACCGCGACCGGAGCGGTCCCTATACGCCACATTGCGTAGCTGCGAGGCTGTGTGACAACACACGCGAGGGCATAACCGGTAAAAATTCACGATACGTAGACAATAACTCAATTTGTTGTTTTTCTCGTTTTTGTGTTTTGCTAACATTATCGGTGAATTAGTCAAGTCGCTTGGGCAGTCACAGTCGCGGATGTCTTCGAGCTTGATATGCGCGTTACCAATGACTCGCGTCTTACAGGAGAACACCATGAACCCAATGATGCGACGTTTGTTTCACACCGTGAGGGATGGTCTTCTGATTGTCTCGCGAGACGGAATCCTGAGGTTTGCCAATGAGCAAGCCAACCGCCTGATGCCCTGCGAGTTGGGCATCAAGGTACAGCACAGCAAGATCGTCAAGCTGATTGCAGGCATAGAGGCCGGGCATCTTGAAATGCCGCTGAGCGAGGACATGGACTTCAGCAGTTCGACCCACGACACCCTGGGCGATACGGTCAAGGTGCACATCCTTGCCAGCCCGGTGGGCACCGACTGCATCGTGGTGATGCACAATCTCACCGAACAGCAACACTTCGAGACTGCGGTTCAAAACCTGGTGCGCATGGTTGAAAACGAATGTCGCCAGCCGATAGCGGACTTCGTCTCGAGCACTAGCGACATGCTGATCTCGCTGCGACAGGCTGCGCCTGAGCATGTGCCGGAGCTGACAACAGCCTTGTCGGAAGTCGAATTGCGCGGACATGCGCTGGTGGAGCAGTTCAGCAAGCTGGCTGCGCTGGCCGAAATCAGCTTTGGCGCCCCGATGTATGCCGAAGAGCGGATTCTTCTGCCTGACTGGATCAGCGATGTCGCTGTGCGTGTGGAAAGCTTTGCCAAGGCACGCAAGACCAGGGTGTTGTCGGCAGACATTCCCGAAACACTACCCGCCATCTATGGCAGTCGGCACTGGCTGGGCCATGCACTCGAAGAGTTGCTGCGCAATGCCATTGTGCATAGCCCGCCAGATAGCGATATCACAATCAGCGCCATGCCAGGCGGCAACCATGTACGCATCATCGTGCGCAATCAGGGCCGGATGATGGTGCCGAAGCATATGCGCAGTCGCCCTCCGTTACCCTTCCAGCGCCCCAAGCAGGCCTCCATGCGCAAGTCACGGGCCATTCTGCCGGCGCTTGGTCTGGGGCTGTCGTTGGTGCAGCAGATTGTAAAGCTGCATCGCGGCAAGCTGATCGTGAGCGAAGACCCCAACACCAATGTGTCAGCCATGCTGGAACTGCCCGCCGGGGCTCCGGGCGAGAGCACCGGACTGGACCCCGAGCAAACCCAGCGCTATGCCCGAGACATTACCCGTCTGATTCAACGCAAACACAATAAAGCCGCAAGGAACACCACATGAAAAAGATCATTCTGGTCGTGGAAGACAACCCCGACATCCGCATGCTGATCCTGATGACGCTCGACTTTGACGAGTTTGAGGTGCATGAGGCGGACAACGGAGCAGGAGGGCTGCGCATGGCGCGCGCGCTACGCCCTGACCTGGTGCTGCTGGACGTGATGATGCCGGGGGAACTGGACGGCTATCAAGTATGCGAGGCCATCAAGGCTGACCCGACTCTGGGCAACACATCCGTGGTCATGCTCACCGCACGAGGCCAACAATCGGACCTTGAGGCTGGCAAGGCTGCCGGTTGCGATGCCTATCTGACCAAGCCCTTCAGCCCGCTTGAGCTGATCGACACGGTTGAGAACATTCTCGTCACTTCCGACTGACAACTACCGGGAGACCGCCATGCAGGAAACCACTACCAAAAACTGGCCTCGTCGTGACTTTCTCAAGGCCACTCTGATGGGCGGTGTCGTCATGAGCGGTGTTACCGGCTGGCGGCTGGCGCATGGTGCGCAGCCAGTCGTGATTGGTATTGACGCGGAATTTCGTGACCCGACCAGCACCTCGGCCAGCGCAATCAAGATTGGTGTCGACACCGCCGTGAAGGAAATCAACGAGGCAGGCGGCGTGCTGGGTGGACGGCCGCTGGCGGTGCTGGCACTCGACAATCGCAGCCTACCTGCACGCGGGCTGGCCAACATCCGGCAGTTTGCGGCAACACCCAACCTGATCGGATACCTCTGCGGCAAGTTCAGCCCGGTCACGCTGGAGCAGATTCCACTGATTCACGAAGAGGGCATCATCCTGCTCAACCCTTGGTCGGCAGCCGACGGGATCATAGACAATGGACGGGAGCCAAACTACGCATTCCGGGTTGGTTTGCGCGACAGTTGGGCCATGGGTGCCCTGATTGAAGGCGCACGCAACAGGAATCTTCAACGCATTGGTTTTCTGTTTCCGCGCAACGCCTGGGGACGAAGCTGCCGTGATGCGGCCGAGCGTCATCTCGCCAGCCACCCCGGCATGTTGGTCACCAGCACCGAGTGGCACACCTGGGGCGATGGCAGCAGCGTGGGTGCCAGCTATGCGGCCATGCATGCCTCCGGCGCACAAGCGATGATTCTGGTGGCCAACGAGCCTGAGGGCGCACAGGTTGTCAAATCGATTGCAGCCAGGCCCGAAACCGAACGGCTACCGGTATTCAGCCACTGGGGTATTACCGGTGGGCCGTTTCCACAGTTGTGCGGCCCAGCCTTGCAGCAGGTTGACCTGTCGGTGGTGCAGACCTTTTCGTTTGGTCATCAGACGCACGCTGAAGCCAGTGACATGGTGGTACGTGCAAACGCGCTGTTTGGCACGGATGACCCGCTGAAGATTCCCTCTGTGGCCGGGTTTGCGCATGCCTACGATCTGACGCATCTGATCGCGTTGGCAGTGGAAAAAGCAGGCAGCACCGACCGCGCCACCATTCGCGAGGCCTTGCTCAGCCCAGTCGAGTTTCGCGGGCTGGTGCGCCACTACGCGCCCGCCTTTGCGCCGGGACGACATGAAGCGCTCGATCAGCAGTCCCTCTTTCTTGCCCGCTTCGATGGCGAAGGCCGGCTGGTGCCATACACGCAGTCAGCCAACATGGCATAGCCTTTCACGGCGATCTCGCTCAAGGTAAAAAAATGATCAATCTTTTGCGCCACATAGAGACCGCGGTCGACCGCAAGGTCGGGCACAGTCTGCCGAGACGGGTTGGCGCGTTCGGTCTGCTGATGGGCATTGTCCCCACCACGGTGGTCGCCATCATCACCTCCTTGATCATCGCAGGCATGTTGGTTGACAAGGTTGATTCCGATCTTGCAGCCAGCGGCGGTTTGATAGAGGGTACCGTTCAATTTCGCCTGAGCCAGACAGCCAGAACCTTGAGTGACCTGGCCGACACTGCGGTTGTGCGAAATGGCTTACTCGATACCGAAGGCAGACGCGGCTACCTGGATCCGTTGCTGAATGACCTGATCTCGCGCAACCCGGAACTTGGCCTGCTCGCATTGACGGATTTCGAAGGCAACCCCTTGAGTCTGGCCCAAAGTGACTGGATCGCCGACACATCACGCCACCAATCGGTAGCGCAACAAGCCATCACCAAGGAGCGCATTGTCTGGCAAATGGCCTCGGGTTTTGACGGACCTGTGCTGGTTGTCGCCTGGCCGGTGCGCTATCCTCCGACACAAACCTATGAAGGCACCTTGCTGGCGGTGATTGATGTCGGCGTGCTGATCACCGACGCGGCAGCCGGAATCAGTTCTTACGGCCTGTCGGTAAGTGATGTTGATGGCAACATCAGGCTGCGACTTGGACACCAGGGCCTGGGCTCCCAAGTAACACGGCACTATTCAGTCGGACTGGATGATTCAAGCTTTCCGGGCCTGACCGTGAGCCTGTCTACTCCAGCCTGGCGAGCCTATCTGCCATTGGCAGTCTTTCTGTTCGGATTTCTCTGCGTCGGCATTGCTGCCGTCTTTCTGGCGCGATTCATCAGCCAGCGCCTGTCCGAGCGCCTGCTTGGTGCCTTGTACGAGCTTGACACGGCGGTGAGCAAAGTTGGCAGCAGCGGCCGGGTCAGCAACGCCGCAATCCCGGTGCGGGGGCGCGACGAGATTGCCCGTCTGGCAATCGGCTTCAACCGCATGATGCAGGCAATCCTGAGCGCCCAGGAAAACCTGGAACAACAGGTTCAGGAGCGCACCAGACGCCTGCATGAGGCACAGTCCCGCTTGTCCGGTGTGCTTGAATCGATCCGCGACATCATCTATTCGGTCAGTCTGGACTATCAACGCACGCTTTACATGAGTCCTGCGGCACGCGAGTTTGACGAGGTAAGAAAGCACCGCGAAGCACATCAGTTTGCAGCATTGCGCGCGATGGTGCACCCCGAAGACGCCGACAAGGTCGCTGAATTCAGCGCCGAAGCCCGCGACAGCGGGTTTGCCGAGCTGCGTTATCGATTGATGCTGACCGACGGCACGATTCGCTGGGTGCAGGAGCGCGCTTACATGGTGTTTGACGAAAGCGGTCAGCAAAGCCACATTGACGGCATCATCACCGACGTGAGCGCCAGCATAAATGCGGAGCTTGCGCGCGAAGCAGCCGAGCGCACACTGCGCATTCGTGAGCGTGCGCTAGCCTCGTGTGGCGAGGGTGTGCTGATTGCCGAGCTCTGCGAAGACCGCATAGAGCGCCTGGTCTATGCGAACGATACCTTTGCAAAAATTTCTGGATTCAGCCGCGAGGACATTCTGGGTGACGACTGGCGCAAGCTTCAGGTCGCACCAGAGGACATGCCCGCCATGCGTGAACTGCGCAAGAGCATACGCAACCGTCAGCAAAGCCGGAACCGCCTGCGCCTGAAGCGCAAGGATGGCAGCCTGGTGTGGGTCGAGATCAGCGTAGCGCCAGTGCAAGGCACTGGAAATGGCGGTATCAGTCACATGATCAGCGTGGTCAACGACATCAGCGAGCTGGTACGCGGTGAACAACGTTATCGGCAGGTGGTCGACAGCGTGCGAGAGGTCATCTATCAGGTCGACAAGGAAGGGCGCTGGACCTTCATCAACCCGGCCTGGACCGCCATCACCGGATACGCCGTGGAAGACACCTTGGGCGCCTGTTTTCTTGACTTTGTGCATCCCGATGATCAGGCCTTCAACATTGCGCGCTTTACCGAATTGAACCAAGGCAAACGCGACCATGTACGTCACGAGGTGCGCTACCTCACACGCAGTGGCTCGATCCGTCGCATGGAGGTGTTCAGCCGACCGGTGACAGACGAGGAGGGCACGCTGATTGGCTACAGCGGCACACTGGCTGATATCACCGAACAATACGCAGCAGCAGAAACCCTGAGGTTGCGTGACCGTGCCTTGCAGGCCAGCTCCAACGGCATTGTCATCGTGGATCGTCTGCAGCAAGACTCACCCGTCATCTTCGTCAACCAGCCGTTCGAGCGCATCACCGGCTACTCAAGCGCGGAGTCACTGGGACGCAACTGCAAGTTTTTGCAGGGCCCTGACACCAACCAGCCTGCACTCGAGCAGATCAGGAGAGCACTGCAAACCGAAACTTCGTGCACCGTCACCTTGCGCAACTACCGCAAGTCCGGCGAAGCCTTCTGGAACGAGCTGACCATCTCCCCGGTACGCGACCCACAATCCGGCGCCGTAACGCACTACGTCGGGGTGCAGAACGATGTCACCACCCAGCGCGAATCCGATATGCAGATGCTCAACCTGGTGCTCAGGATGGACGCCGTTTTCACCCTCAGCCCGGACGGCTTTGTGGTGCTCGACGACGATGGTCGGGTGGATTTTGTCAATCCGGCACTGGAGCGGATGTGCAATCTCAGCGCTGGCGAGTTGGCGGGTCTCGACGAGGAAGGCTTTCAGCAGTGCATGCTTGGCCTCAGCGACCCAAGCCAGCCCTACCGTGCTTTTGACGAACTGGGGGCGATCACGCAGAGCTTCACGCTCAAGACCGACCCGCCACGCATACTGGAAGTAACCCGCCGCACCAGCGGCCCGGACGACCAGGCCCGGGTGATCTATTTCCGCGACATCACCCGCGAGGCTGAGTTGAACCGCATGAAGAGCGAGTTTCTGTCGACTGCCGCGCACGAGCTGCGCACGCCAATGGCCAGCATCATGGGTTTTTCGGAGCTGCTGCTATCGCGCAAATATCCGGAAGAAAAGCAGCGTGACTTGCTGGACCGCATCAACCGGCAATCAAAGCGGCTCACCGCCCTGCTGAATGAATTGCTTGACCTGGCGCGTATCGAGGCACGCAGGGGCAAGGACTTTGATCTGCGCGAAACCTCAATCGCCAGCCTGATACAAGAGGCGGTATCGGCACTCATGATGCCGGGTGACCCGCGCACCATCGAACTCAACATGCCGGAGTGTTCCGGACAGGTCATGGTCGATCACGGCAAGCTTCAGCAAGCACTCACCAATGTGCTGTCCAACGCCTACAAATACTCGCCAGACGGCGGACGTATCACGCTGGACCTGATCCACGAGCAGGCAGGCCGGGTCGGCATACGCGTCAGCGACGAGGGCATAGGCATGACCGCCGACCATGTGCGCCAGGCCTTTGACCGCTTCTTCCGCGCCGACACCTCCGGCAACATCCCGGGCACCGGCCTCGGTCTTTCGGTAGTCAAGGAGATCGTCGAGCTTCATGGCGGCAGCGTGGACCTTGTGAGCGAATACGGCAAAGGCACCAGCATCACCTTGTGGTTACCCCTTTTGGCAGACAGCCTGACTGCCCGGCCGCAAGCCGAACCTGTGAGCGAATGACATGAACAATCCAAACGCCATCTCGATAGACGAGTTCCTGGTTGGTCAACCAGCCACTGCGCTGATCCGTCCGGAAGACAGTGCGGCGGCGCGCAAGCGGCGGGATGCACACGAGCGGTATTACACACTCGCCCAGGTCAACCGCATGATGCATGATCTGCACCAATTGCGCAGCCAGCGCGACAGCGAGCGGGCCACCCACGACCGAAGCTGTCACGACACCTTGTTCAGGCTGGCGCTTTTCGGGGCGCTAGGTCGCGGCGAAGACGGTCGGCGGGTTTTGCGCGTGGGCGCCATGGCTGCCTTGCTGGCGCGTTCCTTTGGTTGCCCGCTGTCATGGTGTGAGCGGCTCTATCTGGCAGCTCCGCTGCACGACGTTGGCTTGAGCCTGTGCTCAAGCGCTGACGCTGCCAAGACCGGTTGCGTGTCTTTCATACGCTCAGGTCAGGCTCTGCTCGGTGGCTCGGATGAGCCAGCGCTCAAGCTGGCGGCCGAAATTGCATTGACCTGGCAGGAGCGCTGGGACGGCAACCGGAAGCAAGTATATGGCTCGGCGTCAGCCGGTCTGAATGCGGAGCGTGATTCCGCGCAAGCATTTCAAACACAGGCTGGGCTGGCGCTGGATTCGATACCACTGGGCGGTCGAATAGTCGCCCTGATCCACTACCTTGACGACTTGCCTGGATTTCGTTTGAGGCGGGTGCTCAATGCCTGCCAATATGCGGCTACCGACACGTTGCGTCTGGCGGAAGTCAGACAGATCACGGAGCACTCACATACCTCCGCCAAAAACGGCGCTTGGACGCAACAAATCGTATCAAACGACCAGCTCGCAACCAGAATACGAGCTGAATCAGGCAAGGCTTTCGATCCACAACTGGTTGAGCAGTTGGTGTCAGTGCTGCCCAGCATGCGGCAGATTCGCACACTGGTGGATAGACAATACAGAGGCTATCAAGCACCCGATTGGGGAAGCACCTGGTGGAGCGCCTTTGTTGACGATGGCAGCAAGAGCGGCTGAGCGTGCAAGCTCAGCGACGACGACGACGTGCCACCATGGCGAGAAGGTATCCGTGGATCTCGCGTAGAGGCACAGGTTTGGCGAAGAATGTCACGTCTTCAGGCAAGCCACCTTTGGCTTCGATTTCTTGTACATCCAGACCAGAAACAACGATGATATCCATCGTGTCGGCGAGTTTTCGTTCGCGGATGCGGCGAATCATCTCGAAGCCGTCAAGCCCCGGCATCTGCAGATCGGTAATCAGCAGATCAGGTGGCCCATGACCGATGTCGAGCAACACGTCGACCCCATTGGAAACCAGCTCCAGCGAAGTCGGCAGCCTCCAGCTTTCGAAGGCACTGCGATATATCTGGTGCAGCGTGAGATCGTCCTCGGCTATCAGCACGCGCAACGATCCGCTGGAATCGGAACTGGACTTGCCAAGAAAATCGTCAACCGACGACAACAGGATGCGCCGATGGCCGCCAGAGGTCTTCCAACCTTCGAGCACGCCGTTTTCCACCATTTGCTGAACCGTGCCCAGTGACAAGCCCAACCTTTCGGCAGCCTCGGTAGTGCTGCAGTAATCCTTTTTGCCGCTTTTGCCGACCATTTACGTTGTTTCGCCTTTTTGTCATTTCGCTCGATGTAGGCGAATTCTAACAGGACGGCCAACAATAAACAGGAAAAACCGCGTCGATCGTCGATCAGCGCCCCAGATACACCTCGATGACACGCGGATCAGCCTGAACGTGCGCCAGGCTTCCTTCGGCAAGCACTGAACCTTCGTGCAAAACGGTGACCTTGCCACCAAGCGCTTCAACAAAGCTCATGTCGTGTTCCACCACCACCAGCGAGTGACTGCCGGCCAGACTGACAAACAACTCGGCCGTACGCTCGGTCTCCTCGTCGGTCATGCCAGCCACCGGTTCGTCGAGCAACAGCAACTGCGGCTCCTGCACCAGCAACATGCCAATCTCCAGCCATTGTTTCTGGCCATGCGACAGCAAGCCTGCCAGGCGATCGGCTTGGGCGTTGAGGCGAATGCGCTTGAGCACCGCCGCGATGCGGTCGCGCTCCTCGTCATTGAGCGAGGCAAACAGCGAACGGCGCACCCGTTTGTCTGCCTTCATCGCCAGCTCAAGGTTTTCAAAGGCGGTATGCTGCTCAAACACGGTGGGCTTCTGAAACTTGCGCCCAATGCCAATATGCGCAATCTGCGGCTCGGTGAGCTTGGTCAGGTCTATGGTCTGTCCGAAAAATGCCTTGCCCTCATCCGGGCGGGTCTTGCCGGTGATGACATCCATCATGGTTGTCTTGCCTGCACCGTTGGGCCCGATGATGCAACGCAACTCGCCAGCGTCGATGGCCAGCGACAGCTTGTTGAGCGCCTTGAAACCGTCGAAGCTCACCGAGATGTCTTCGAGATAGAGGATGACGTTATGCGACAGGTCGAGCTTGCCTGCGGTGACCACATGTGACGAGGGCACATCACGGTGTCCGGGCGACTGCGCGCCGTGCAGTGCGTCGCGAATCTTCAAGGCATTCATGCGCCTGCTCCCTTGTTTGCAGCACTCACTGGCGGCTGGCTGTTGAGCATCTGCGACACGCCAGCCTTGTCTGGGTCGGGCACGGTACCACCCGGCTGCATGGACGGCGCGGACGGACTACCTGGCTCTGGCGCTTGCGTCGTTTTTTTCAGACGCGCCAGCAAACTGCGCACCACCCCGACAATGCCGTTGGGCATGAAAAGCGTTACCGCAATAAACAGAAAACCGAGCACAAACGGCCAGTAGTCTGGAAAGGATACGGTGAACCAGCTCTTGGCCAGATTGACCACGCCTGCCCCGACCACCGCCCCGACCAGGCTGCCACGTCCACCTACCGCCACCCACACGGCAATCTCGATGGAGTTTGCCGGGCTCATCTCGGTAGGGTTGATGATGCCGATCTGCGGCACATACAAGGCACCCGCCAGACCGCACAGCACTGCAGACAAGGTCCACATGAAGAGCTTGAAATGCATCGGGTTGTAGCCAATGAACATGACCCGGCTTTCGGCGTCGCGAATCGCCGCCAGCACTCGCCCGAAGCGTGATGTGACGAGATAACGACCAAGCACCAGGCAGGCGATCAGCAACGCAGCAGAAAGCCCGAACAACACCACCCGGGTCTCAGGTGCGGTGATCGAGTAGCCGAGGATGCGCTTGAAGTCGGTAAAGCCGTTGTTGCCGCCAAAGCCGGTCTCGTTGCGAAAAAACAGCAACATGGCGGCAAAGGTCAGCGCCTGTGTGATGATGGAAAAATACACACCCTTGATGCGCGAGCGGAAGGCAAACCAGCCGAACACGAAGGCCACCACCCCCGGCAGCGCCATCGACAGAAACACCGCCCATACAAAACTGTCGGAGCCAGCCCAGTACCACGGCAGTTCGCTCCAGTTGAGAAACACCATGAAGTCGGGAATGTCTGCACCATAACTGCCATCCCGTCCGATCTGGCGCATCAGATACATGCCGAAGGCGTAGCCGCCAAGGGCAAAGAACATGCCATGCCCCAGAGACAGAATGCCGGCATAACCCCAGATCAGGTCCATTGCCACCGCCACCACCATGTAGCACAGGATCTTGCCCATCAGGCTGACCCAGTAGGCTGAGACATGCAGGGGGTGGTCGGCTGGCAACACCAGGTGCGCTACCGGCACATATACCCAAGCCAGCAACGCAAACAGGGTCAGCGCTGCCCAGCCTGCTTTAGGCATGCTGTTGAGAAGTCGAATCGTGAAAGGGGTACGCATGTCAATCCACCGACCGGCCCTTGAGGGCGAAGATGCCCTGCGGGCGTTTCTGGATGAAGATGATGATGAAGACGAGCACCAGAATCTTGGCTATGACTGCGCCGGTCCAGCCTTCCAGCAACTTCGAGAAGATGCCCAGCCCGAACGCCGCCGACACCGCACCAGCCAGTTGCCCGACCCCACCCAGCACCACCACCATGAAGGAATCGACGATATAGCCCTGCCCCATGGCTGGTCCCACATTGGCAATCTGCGACAAGGCCAGCCCACCGAGCCCAGCCACGCCAGCGCCAATGGCAAAGGCCAGCGTATCCACCCGTGCCGTCGGCACACCCACGCAGCCAGCCATCTGACGGTTCTGCGTGACCGCACGTACAAACATGCCGAGCCGGGTCCTTTGCATCATCAGCCAGATCAGCAGCAGCACGAACACCGAGAACCCAAGAATAATGATTCGGTTCCAAGGCAGCGACAGCCCAGCCATCACCTCGACACTGCCGGACATCCATGAGGGGTTTGTGAGCTCAAGGTTCTGCGGGCCAAAGCTGACGCGCGCAGTCTGGATCAGGATCAGGGAAATACCCCAGGTGGCCAGCAAGGACTCCAGCGGGCGTCCGTACAGATAGCGCAACACGCTGCGCTCCATCAGCACACCGAACAAGGCCGCCACCAGAAACGCCACCGGGATCGCCGCCACCACATAAAGATCAAAGTATTCCGGCAGGTGCGTGCGAAACAGGCCTTGCACGACGAAAGTGGCATAGGCCCCTATCATCAGCAATTCGCCGTGCGCCATGTTGATAACGCCCATCACGCCAAAGGTGATAGCCAGCCCCAGCGCAGCCAGCAACAGGATGGAACCCAGCGACAGCCCGAAGAAGACGGTGCGCACGCTGTCTGTGATGGCCAGTCGGCGCTCAATACGCTTGATGGAAGCTTCTGCAGCTTCGCGCACCTCGGCGTTCGGCTCAATCCAGTTGTCACCATCGCGACTGACAAACGGACGCAGCATGGTAAGAACTGCCGCATCGGCAGAACTGCCCAGCAACTGCACCGCATGGATGCGCCGCTCCGGTTCGGACGAGGCCAGGTTAACCCGTGCAGCAGCCTGCAGCACGAGTTCACGAATCTGATCGACTTCCTCGTTCTCCAGCACTCTCTCGAACAGCGGCAGCAGCGGCTCGGAAGCATCACGCACCAGGGTTCGCGCTGCGTTCAGGCGCTCGGCCTGCGAGCCTGTCTCCAGGGTGATGCCAGCCCGGGCCAGCGCGGCCGCACGGCGCTGCCGATTGTTGAGACGCACCGTGCTGACCTCGTTCGGCGCAGCCGCAAGCGCCTGCCCGCTGGCAAGGTCTATGACTTGCCCGTCCAGCACGTACACCGGCTGTTCACCAAGCATGCCAAAACGCCCCTGCTCCAGCGCTTCCACAATGGGCAGGCCACGCTCGCCGGTGCTGGCCAACGACTCGATGGCCGCAATTCGCTGCGAAAAGTTCGATGACGCCAGCCCCTCGACCAGCGCTGGCTCAAGCGCAGCCCGCGCCGAGGCGGCAAACAGCAGGCTCCATAGCAGGGCAAAGAGAAAGTGGCGTGTTTTCATGATTAGAGATTGCTGCAGGTTTGCTTCAACCAGCCTCAAAAAGATCGCGGCCAAGCACCGCGCGGAGCGCTGGAGGCAAAAGATATCGAATGAGCGGATGAGAAGCGGGGCATCACGCCGGGCAACAAGCCGATGCTCAGCGCGTGACGTCTGATGCCCCTCAATGAATCATCGCTGAGATGCAAGGCAGGCCTTTCGGCGCTGCCTGCTCAAACATTCAGCTAGTGCTTACAGCCCCTGCTTGTCCTCGTTACCCGGGATGAACGGGCTCCACGGCTGAGCGCGGATCGGGCCTTCTGTCTGCCACACCACATCAAACTGACCGTCGTCGCGCACTTCGCCAATCAACACCGGCTTGTGCAGGTGATGGTTGGTTTCGTCCATCTTGAGCGTAAAGCCCGACGGTGCTTCAAAGGTCTGGCCACCCATCGCGTCGATCACTGCGTCCACATCGGCGGTGCCGACTTGCTCGACGGCTTGCTTCCACATGTGGATGCCGACGTAAGTGGCTTCCATCGGGTCGTTGGTCACCACGGTGTCGGCGTTGGGCACGTTGTTTGCCTTGGCCCAGGCGCGATACTTGGCCACAAACTCGGTGTTCTTGGGGTTGTCGACCGACATGAAGTAGTTCCAGGCGGCCAGGTGACCCATAAGCGGCTTGGTATCCACACCGCGCAACTCTTCTTCGCCCACCGAGAAGGCGACCACAGGCACATCGGTGGCCGACAGACCGGCGTTGCCCAGCTCACGGTAGAACGGCACGTTGGAGTCACCGTTGATGGTGGAGATCACGGCAGTCTTGCCACCGGCCGAGAAGCGCTTGATGTTGGCAATGATGGTCTGGTAGTCGGAATGACCAAACGGGGTGTACTCTTCCATGATGTCGCTATCGGGAATACCCTTGCTGTTCAGGAAGGCGCGCAGAATGCGGTTGGTAGTGCGCGGATAGACGTAGTCAGTGCCGAGCAGCACAAAGCGCTTGGCGCCGCCGCCCTCGTCACTCATCAGGTATTCGGTGGCAGGGATGGCCTGCTGGTTGGGGGCTGCGCCGGTGTAGAACACGTTGCGCTCAAGCTCCTCGCCTTCGTACTGCACCGGATAGAACAGCAAGCCGTTGAGCTCGCTGAACACCGGCAGCACCGACTTGCGGCTCACCGAGGTCCAGCAGCCAAACACCACCGACACCTTGTCCTGCGTCAGCAACTGACGGGCGCGCTCGGCAAACAAGGGCCAGTCGGAGGCCGGGTCCACCACCACCGGCTCAAGTTGCTTGCCCAACACGCCACCGGCTGCGTTGATCTCTTCAATGGTCATCAAGGCCACATTGCGCAATGCGGTTTCGGAGATGGCCATGGTGCCCGACAGCGAGTGCAGAATGCCAACCTTGATGGTTTCGGCAGCACTGGCGACGAAGGGCACGCCAATGGCGGCAATGGAAGCGGACAAGACCAGGGCCTTGATGAAGTGGCGACGTGTTTGCATGGCGAACTCCTGTGGTTTTGGATGACGGAAGCGCTTTGCTGCGCTGCGACACCAGAGTAGGCCCATGCTCCCCGGGCGCGAATACGCAAGAATGCGTAGCCACAGACTCAACCCCGTTGTATCGCCCCCACCAGAATCACCGGTCCGGTTGGCGCGCCGGTCGGCGAGCCGCCAGCAGGTTCAACCGAAACAGCCAGGCTCGCACCGGTAACCAGGCGGCCAAGCAGATGCTCCGCCAACCGGAAACGTGCGTCCAGATCACCCACCACCGCAACCGACACCGGCGCAGACCCATCCGGCGGCAGATACCACAGCTCGTAGCTTCGATCCGGGCCGCTCAGCATTGGCCTTTCGGCAGCCAGTTGCAAGGTGCTGCCATCGGCACTGAGCAAGACCTGTATCCCGGATGCGTCAGCCTCGGCCACCAGCCGGGCGATTGGCTCCAGGCTTGGCGGCTCAAGACCTGCGGGATCTGGCAAATTCAGCACCACCACAACAGCCAGCGCAGCGCTTGCCGTCGCAGCCCAGGCACGCCAGAAACCCACTCGCGCCCACAATGAGGGCCGATACCGGTGCAGACCCAACTCGTTTGACAAGCGCTTCCAGGATGCGGGTGCTGGACGCACTGCGATCTTTTCGCTCATCGTAGGCAGCATTCTGGCCTGCCAGAACTGCAGGCGGCGCTTGACCGCGGGCTCATCGACCAGCGCGCGCTCAAAACGGCGTCGCGCCGGGCCTCTCAGGCTGCCCAACAGATACTCGCCACACAGGGCATCGAGTTTTTCAGAGTGAGTGAGCTTCATCGCGCCCCCATGCAGCTTTCAACACATAGGCGCAAGCTTTCCAGCCCACGCCTGACCCAGGCCTTGACGGTGCCAAGCGGGCGCGCCAGACGCTCGGCCAATTCACCGTGGCTCAGCCCGTGCATATAGGACAAGGCCAGCGCCTGCCGCTCGGCAGGCTTGAGTTCGTCCAGGCAGGCTCTGAGAGAATGCTTTTCCTGCTCATCCGAGAGCGCTTTGTCGGGCCCTGGTGACCACTCAAAGAAATCGTCCAGAAATTCCTCCAGATTGACGTCGGCATCAAACTCCTGCTTGCGAGCCACATCCGCACTGGATACCAGATCAATCGAACGATTGCGCACCATGGTCGTCATCCACGCCACAGGGCGCTCGGCCAGCGGGTCAAAGCCGGCCGCTGCGCCATTCCATATCTTGATGAAGATTTCATGCAGCACCTCCTCTGCCAGCTCCCTGCGTATGACAATGCGCGAAGCAATGCCCAGCATCAGCGAACCCGTCAATTGATAAAGCCGCTCGAAAGCGACAGCATCCTTATCCGCAACGCGCAGCAGCAATCTCTTGACTTCCAGGTCATCCAGCATCTTGTCCTCTCTCCATTATTATTTGGGGGTGGCTTGATGATTGTACGGCTCAGAGCCGCAACTGGACGCATATCCGGGCTAAGAGACATGATGACGATCACCCCGAATCGTGAAAGTCGCTGCACGACTTTCGCGTTAAAACAGCACGATTTGAAGTGCTTGCAAAAAGAATGTCAAAAAATTTCAAAATCCTGCATCCAATCCGAGGACTGTATCGTATCCCTCTCAAGCGGGTCACAATGACACGCTTCAACCTGAGGAGATACATCATGAATGCCAAGAAACTAAGCTCCCTCGCCCTGGGCTCCACTTTTGCCGCCTTGACCATGGCCAGCGCGGCACAGGCCGCTGGCAACCCGTTCTCGGTCACTGCGGTTGGCGACAGCTACGCTTATTCCACCACCAAGAGCAGCGAGGCACGCTGCGGCGAAGCCAAGTGCGGTGAAGCGAAGTGTGGCGAAGCAAAATGCGGCGAGGCCAAATGTGGTGAAGCCAAGTGCGGCGAGGACAAGGCGGGCGAAGCCAAATGCGGCGAAGCCAAGTGTGGTAGCTGATCAGCTTGCCCACTTTGCACCGATGACAGCGGGCCTGAGCGTTCGCTGTCATACGTGGAGAACACCATGACCGAAGTCAAGACATTGTCAGGCGCGGGGCTGGGCTTGCGACGGGAGCTGATCCCGGCATTGCTGGAAGGTGTGCCGCACAACATCAGCTTTCTGGAGTTGGCACCCGAGAACTGGCTTGATGTGGGGGGACGGCTGGGCGAGCAACTGGATCAGCTCAGCGCCCACATGCCTATTGCTTGTCATGGGCTGTCACTCTCATTGGGCGGTCCAGGCGCTCTTGACGAGAGCCTGCTGCTGCGAATCCGCCGGTTCATGAACCAGCATGGCATCGGGCTGTATACCGAACATCTCAGTTGGTGTGCTGATCACAGCCAACTTTACGACTTGCTGCCAATTCCCCAGACCCGGCAGGCCGTGCGCTGGGTGGCCGACAGAATTTCGCGTGCGCAAGACATTCTAGGCATGCGCATAGGAGTTGAGAACGCATCGGCCTATCTGGTGCCACCGGGCGCCGAGATGAGCGAGGCCGAATTTGTCCGAGAGGTGGTTTTGCGCGCAGACTGCGGCTTGCACCTTGACATCAACAATGTGTTTGTCAATGCCAGCAATTTCGGCTTCGACGCGATCAGCTATCTGCAGACCTTGCCGCTGGATCGAGTTTGCTACATGCATGTTGCCGGTCACCACATCGAGCCAGACGGGATCATCATCGACACCCACGGCGCCGATGTCATCGATCCGGTGTGGCGGCTGCTCGATCAGGCGCACGGCCTGCTTAGCCGAAGCGTGCCCACCTGTCTTGAACGAGACTTCAACATTCCATCGCTGTCGCAACTGTGTCTAGAGGTGGACAGGATCCTGATCAGCCAGTCGCTGGTCGCCCCCAACCGGAGGACATGCCAATGCTGAAACAACCTGCAAGCAGCGCACCGGCAAGCAGCGCACCGGCAAGCCTGGCGACGGCAGCGCCACAGCCTGACTTTCAGGCTTTTCAGCATGACTTTGCCCGCTACCTGCGCGATCCGGCACAGGTTGACAGACCCGCGCATGTCAGCGACAGAGCTGCCGGGATCTATGCCCGCCTGTTGTATGGCAACCTGCGGGCATTTGTGGATCGTTGCTTTCCGTTGTCCCAAGCCATTCTGGGCGAAGCCCAGTGGCAAACACTCACCCGCAAGTTTTACCGGGATTGCCCGCTTCACAGCCCGGTGTTTCGCGACATGCTTGCGGACTTTGTCGATTTCCTGAACAGTGACGCGCCACTACCCGACCTGCCACCATGGCTGCCAGAGCTGGCCCATTTTGAATGGCTGGAGATGGCTGTTGCGCTCGCTCCCAACCCCCAGGTGCAGGCACAGCCTGACGGTGACCTGATGAACGGCTGCCCTGTCACCCGCCCCGGCCTCGTTGTGTTGAACTACCACTGGCCGGTGCACCGCATCAACGCAAACTGGCAACCTGAGACGCCGGAGCCCAGCTATCTGCTGGTCCATCGCGATGATCAGTTCAAATTCCGGGTACACCAAAGCAACCCAACCACGCTGCGCCTGCTGTCCTTTCTGGACGGCAAAACCAGCGGACATGACGCCCTGCAGGCGCTCGCCGCTGAGATCGGCTATCAGCCGGTATCCGAGCTGTTGGGTTTTGGCGCAGCGTTGCTGACTGAGCTAAGACAACTCGGCGTTGTGTGCGGCAGCAATCCCAATACCGGCGGCAACACCTGAGACCGACACCGCGACGCAACCGAAAAAAACAGCTTATTGCGGTGCCTGACGAATGCGGCTGAGCGCCTGAGCGGCGGCGGCGGTGCGGGTTTCCACGCCGAGCTTTTCAAAGATGTGCTCCAGGTGCTTGTGCACCGTGCGCGGGCTCATGCCGAGAATGTCGGCAATGTCGCGGTTGGTCTTGCCGCGTATCACCCAGGCCAGCACCTCAGCCTCTCGTTGCGTAAGGCGTAGCGTGGCAATGAGAGCCTCTATGGTGGCGGCTTCATCCTCTTCACGCAACACCACCAGCCACTCGCCCTCGCTCTCCTCGTCGCCCCGGTCATGAAACGTGGCGAGCAAACGCCGCGCGCCTTCGGCATGCAGCAACACCGATACTTCCTGGCCCAGGCGACGCGCTTCCACTGCCCGCTTGACCCAGTCCACCAGTTGTACCGGTGCAGTGTCACCAACCACGTCGAAGTAATCGCGGATCAGCTTGCGCGCCAACGGGGTCTGCCACACCAGGCGGCAATCGCGGCGGCTGACCGCTACGGTGGCCTGACCAAAGGCATCCAGGGCGGTGCGTGCCTGGCGCATCTGGCGTGCGTTTTCGACATGCGCGGCGATGCGCGCCAACACCTCGGCAGGGCGAATTGGCTTGGTCACGTAATCTGCCCCGCCAGCCGAAAATCCAGCCACCACATGCTCGGTATCGGTCAGCCCGGTCATGAACATGATGGGAATGGCCCGCGTCATGATGTCGGCCTTGAGCCGACGCGCCACCTCAAAGCCATCCATGCCCGGCATCATCGCATCCAGCAACACCACGTCCGGCAGGCTGGTGCGCGCACGGCTCAAGGCCGCCTCGCCATGCGTGGCCACCAGCACCACATAGCCGGCCTCGTCCAGCGCATCATGCAACAGCGACAGGTTTTCTGGCACGTCATCCACGATCAACACAATGCCGCGTGAGCTTTCGCGGTTCATTCCTTGTCCTCCTGGTCAGCCGGTGCGCAGCGCAGCAGCTCACGCATGGCGTCGAACTGAAACTGCCGCGCCATGTTACGTTGCACCCGCAAAAACTCGGCACAGTGCGGATGCTCAGCCTCAATATCGTTCAACACGCGCAAGACCCCTTTGAGATAGCCTAGCTCAATCATTTCGTCCAGTCGGACAAGCTCGACAGCAGGCGGATAATCGAGCTCCTGCATTGGTTTTGGCTGGGTCGGCGGGGCAGGCAGCACTGCCTCGCACACCCACTCCAGCGCAAGCCGCTGCCCCAGCCAGTCCAGCAACTCATCCACGCGGATCGGCTTGGTGATGAAGTCCTGCCGACCAATGCCCACCTCGTTGTCCAGCCCCTTGTCAAAGGCATTGGCCGAGATGATCGCAGCCGGCATGTCGAACCCGGCCGCCCGCATGCGGCGCAGGGTTTCCCAGCCGTCTATGCCGGGCATGGCCAGATCCATGAACACCGCGTGCGGTCGGACCACCGGCAGCATGTCCAGGCACTCATGCCCAGACGAGGCCTGCTCCACCCCAAAGCCCAACGGGCCAAGCACGGAGTCGAGCAGCTCCCGGTCTACCCGCTCGTTATCCACCACCAGCAGGCGTCGGCGTACCCCTTGGTAACCAATGCGCCGCTCGCGAGGCAGGGCAGCGGCCGCCTGTTGCCCCTGCAATTGTGGCAGATACAGTCGCACCCGAAACACGCTGCCCTCCCCCGGTGTGCTGTCCACCGACAACTCACCGCCCATCAGTGTGGTCAGCATGCGGCTGATGGTCAGGCCCAGCCCGGTGCCCACGGTGGTCTCTGCGCGCACCCCATGGCTGCGCGCAAAGGGCTCAAAGATGTGCTCGATCTCGTCCGGTGCAATGCCGGGGCCGGTGTCAGCCACCTCGAACACCGCCATCTCGCTACGGCATGTCAGCGTAAGGCAGACTTCACCGCGCGACGTGAACTTGACCGCATTGCCGATGATGTTGATGAGTATCTGGCGCAAGCGCTTTTCATCGGCGCGCACCACATCCGGCAAACGCCCACGTGTCTCGTAACGAAAACGCAAACCCTTGTTGCGCGCCTGCACCTCGAACATGCCCACGATCTGTTGCACAAAAGGTGGAAACGCCAGCGGGCGCACCTCCAGCGCCAGTTTGCCGCTCTCTATTCGCGCAATATCCAGCGAGCCCTCGATCAGCGACAATAAGTGCTCACCGCTCTTCTTGATGACACGCACCGCCTGTCGGCGATGCCCGGGTATGGCAGGGTCGTCATCAAGAATCTGCGCATAGCCCAGAATGCTGTTGAGCGGCGTGCGCAGCTCGTGACTGATCGCCGTCACATAACGGCTCTTGGCCATGTTTGCCTGTTCGGCCAGCAGGCGTGCGGTTTGCAGTTGCTCGTCGGTGCGCCGGTGCGAGTCAATCTCCTGCATCAGCAAGCCGGTCTGGCGGTTGGACTCCTCCTGCGCCACCTGCCGGCTCTTGTGGGTCAGCACCATCCACCACGCCGCAATGCCACTGGCCAGAAACAAAGCGGCAAACACCTTGATGAAGACAGCGTCCAGGGCGGCCACCGCCACTGCGTCCAGGGTTCGTGCCTCGTGAAAGTGGATCATGCCGAGCAACACCGCCAGAAAGCCAATAATGCCACTCATCAGCAGCAAATAATGCCCCAGCCCACCTTCCATTACCGGCACCCAGCGCGCCGGCAACAGCCTGCGCAACAAGGCTGCCCATTGTGCAGCCAAGCGCGCATGGGGCTTGCACAAGTCCTCGCAGCGCGCATCCAGTGAGCAGCACAGCGAGCAGATGGTACCCTGATAGGCAGGGCAATCACTGGTGTCCTCCAGCTCGAAATGCTCACCACACACGGTGCACTGCCGCGTCTGTATTGGCTGCTGAATTGTTTGTGCCGACTGTTTGGCTTGACTGTTGGCAGTCGCACAAGCGCCACCGCAAGCAGCACAGCCGCTGCTGCGCGCCAGGTAGTAACGCCCGCCCGTGGCCCAGGCGATCAGCGGCGACACCACAAAGGCCACGATCATCGCCACAAACGGGGCAAAGGGCTGAACACCTTCGCCAAACATGCCCAGAAAGGTGCTCACCGACAACACCGACGCCACCGCCATGGCACCCACGCCAACCGGGTTGATGTCATACAAGTGACTGCGCTTAAACTCGATGCCGCGTGGCGACCAGCCCATCGGCTTGTTGATCACCAGATCCGCCACAACCGCCACAATCCAGGAGATCGCCACATTGGCATACAAGCCCAGCACCTGACCAAGCGCCTGAAAGACGTTCATCTCCATCAGCAACAAGGCAATCAGGATATTGAACACTACCCACACCACCCGGCCAGGGTGGCTGTGGGTAAGCCGCGAGAAGAAGTTGGACCACGCCAGTGAGCCAGCATAGGCGTTGGTCACATTGATCTTGAGCTGCGAGATGATGACGAACAAGGCTGTTACACCGACCGCCCAGAAGGCGCTGTCGAAGACCATGCCAAAACCCAGCAGATACATCTGATTGGGGTCGACCGCCTTGTCGGCGGGCATGCCGCTTTCCAGCAGCAGCCAGGCCAGAAAAGCACCGCCCAGCATCTTGACCACGCCAATAACCACCCAGCCCGGCCCGCCCAGCACCACCCCGAACAACCAGCGCTTGCGGTTGGCAGCGGTGCGCTCCGGCATGAAACGCAAATAGTCGGCCTGCTCGCCCATCTGCGTGATCAGCGCAATGCCTACCGTCATGGCCGCACCAAAAAGGTGCCAGTTAAACTCCGCCACACCACCTTGCGCACCCGGGTAGTGCCACAGCGACTGCAAGGCGCCGGGGTCTTCGCGCAGCAGAAAAACAAAGGGCAGCACCAGCAGAAACAACCACACCGGTTGGGTCAGCGTCTGAATCTTGCTGATCACGGTGATGCCGTGAGTCACCAGCGGAATCACCACCAGCGCGCAGATCAGATAACCCCACGCCGGTGGAATGCCAAAAGCTAGTTCCAGCGCATAGGCCATGATGGCGGCTTCGAGCGCAAACAGAATGAAGGTGAAGCAGGCATAGACCAGCGACGAGATCGTCGAGCCGATATACCCGAAGCCTGAGCCGCGCGTCAGCAAATCCATATCCACGCCGTAACGCGCGGCGTACAGGCTGATCGGCAGACCGGTCACAAAGATGATCAGGCCAATCGCCAGAATTGCCCAGAAGCTGTTGATGAAGCCATAGGCCACCAACATTGTCGCCCCGACAGCCTCCAGCACCAGAAACGACGCCGAGCCAAACGCCGTGTTGCCGACCCGGAACTCCGACCACTTGCGAAAGCTGCGCGGCGTAAAGCGCAGCGCGTAGTCCTCCAGGGTTTCATTGGCCACCCAGGCGTTGTAATCACGCCGCACCTTGACCACGCGCTGCGGCGGATCGCTATCGGGCTTGCCTGACTGGGGCGAAAGAGCTGACACAACAAAGGGCCGGGAGTGGAGACAGATGTTGATGAGTCAGCAACTCTCGTGCCAAGCGTTATCTCATGGCATCACTTGGATCAAGTACAAAACCAGCCACCGCAGCATGAGCACCAAAAACCGGGTCTGCCCCAATCACATCCAGCAAAACATTTGTATCGACAAGATATTCACTCATCTTCACGCAACAACTGCATCAGTTCATCTGTCGTTTTGCCAAACTGTTTGCGTCCATATAGCCGATCAATCTGCAGACGCCTGGTTTCGGCCTTCTTGTTGATCACCAACATACCGTCTCTGACCGAAAACTCAACTTCGGTATGCGGTAGCAGCCCAAAGCGTTCGCGCAACTCTTGAGGTATGGTTACCTGCCCACGTTCACTAATTTGCATAAGCACCTCCAAACACTATCCCTGCATTGTAAGCCGATACTGATCACTGCTGACCTTGAACCCGGATTCTGCAGTGGCTCCTTTTTAGACACGTTTTGCTGCAAAAATATAAGCCGTTTTTTGAGTAACAAATAAATCACCTGGCAGGCGAACTGCGCTACGGACCAGATTGCACGCCTGCCATCAAAGCTGTTCTACAGCACCAGGAATCAACCCGATCCACCGCATCGCCAGACTAAAAGCCCCGCCCTGTCGGTCGGCAATCATCAAGCCCACCTGACGAAGCCGAGCCGGGTCCAGTGCGGGTGCATCAGGCACCGGCCGACCGCGCCAACTTGGCAGAAAATCGGCCAGCGGCAACACCACGCGCCCCCAAACGCCATCGGGCGGGCTGAAGCGGGCCTGATAATTCACGCCATCAAAGCTGTCTTCAGTGCGCAGGTTGAGCTTGTATTGCTTGCCATCGCCCCTCACCTCCAGCACACAGGCAGTCGCGCCAGCCAGCCCAAGCGCCAGCGGCTGACAACGCACCGACGCAAAGCCGCCGCCGTTGGCAAAAGACACCTCACCGGCAAACAGCGCAAAGCCTTCATCCGAAGGCAGCAAGCCGCTGCGCGACTGCCCACCCATCACCCCATCGTCAATCGCCGACCACAAACCAAACGCCGCAGGGTCGCTGAAATCAAAAAGTGTTTTCATCGTAAAACTGACTCCAGTTTAAAACCTCGCCAAACGCCATCTCACTGCGCTGCACAATTTTGCATCAACTCACAAAAACCATTGTCGCTGAACCACTTGAGCAGCTTGTCCAAGGCTTATCCACACCCTTGGACACAGCGGGTGTGGATTGAAAGACAGGCGCCCACCCAATCATCAGCACTTGTGCCAAGATCATGTCCGACCGCCGAACTACAAGCAACTCAAACAAGCGGCTCATTCCCCCAAAGGGCAAACGGCAGACACAAAGTCGTGATTGATTTTAAGGCCGACATCCGCTAAGTTAACTTAAAAGTTAATTCTGTCATGTTCCTGATTCCGATCCACCATCCCGATGAACCATTTCCAGACACTGATTGCTGGATGACTTATGCGATCAGTGCTGACAAGGAAGGGGAGCAATGCGATCTGTTGAAGCAGGTTGAGTCGCTTGATCAGTCTTACGTCGACGATTTTTTTGCATGGCTGCTGCACTTTCAACGACTTTGCACCGCTCACCCCAAACGCCCGATGAAGGAGCTGATTCGGGACAGCAGAAAATTGCATGACGTCGGCACCGCGCAACTGACCACCAGCCCCGGCTGCTCAACGACCGAGACGGTGTGGCAATTCACCCATGGAAGGATACGGGTAATGTGGTGCTATGCAGGTGATGGCCGGATTCTGTTACTGGGGCGTGTCCTGGTCAAAAAGGCCCAAAAAACCAGCAAGTCTGACGTAAAAATAGTGGAAAAAGCCATGCAGGCCTACTTGAGCGCCAAATTCAACGGCGCGCTGACCATCGTTTCTGGAGATGAAAATGAGCAGGCTGAATAAGCTTTTTGAACGGACAAGAGAAAGTCCGGAATACAGGCGGAAGGCCGCGCGTGCTGCAGTGACAGCCGATCTGCGGATACTGATTGCCCACGCGGAGAAGAGTCAAAAAGAAGTTGCTGAATTCATTGGAATCAGTCCTGCAGCCCTGTCAGCAAAGCTTTCCGGCGAAAAGAACCTGACGCTGGACTCAATCGTGGACATTGCTGCTGCAACTGGCGCTGAAGTAGATCTCGTTTTTCGCCCCGTCGGCACCAAAAGAGCGCTTCAAATGTGGGAAGCGCGGGCAAAAACAGACAGCGCACTGGACCGAGCAATCAACATTTTGGACATGGTAGAAGCGCTGCACCTGAAACAACAGGCTATGCAGGCAACGCTGAATAGCATGGCACAGATGGCCTTTCGCAATCGCAAAACCCGTCATTTGATTCAAGGTTTCAAAATGGAAACGAGCCGCCCAAATGATGCGCATCCTTCCGGCTTGTCAGCCGCAAGCGGATTCTAAACAATGAAAGCTTCACCACTTCAACTCACTCACAGCCACTTCTCCGGGCTGTCCATTGTCGCGCTGGATGTTGAACCTGAGCTGATTGGCAACAACGGAAGCATTTATCCCGATATGCCAAGCGAAGCACTGGAGGTAACGGTTGAGCTCGGCTATCCAGGCGATGCCGGGGATGCGCCGCATGAATTTCTGGTCAAGGTCGGCATCAGCAGCTCAAAATCGCTTCCAGACGGTTTCCCATACCGATTCGCTGCGCAGATTGAAGGCATTTTTACCATTGATCACGATGGTGATTTCGAAGAACGAAAGCGGATGATCGTCATCAACGGCGGATCGATGCTATTCGGAATTGTGCGTGAGCAGATTCTTGCGCTGTCCCTAAGGCACAAAAACGGCCCGCTGCTACTTCCGTCACTTGATTTTCGTGACCTTGGACCGACCGATGACGAAACCCCTGAAGAGGGTCGCACGTCGCAAGCCGGTCACTCCAACAAATCCAGATAATCAAGTTTGAACTGAAACGCATGGTGCCATGCGCGCATTCAAAACCTTGGCCGACCTGAAACACCATGGATACAACATCGAAATCAATCTGCGGCTAAGCGCTAAACCTGTCGGACATTTGACAATCACACGCCTGATCAGCAAGCATCCGACTACAACAGGTTTGCAACGGCTCACCGTTCGTCCATACCTACGCAAAACTAACCCTAGGTAGCTTTGCTGCTGGATTCCTGCTTCACCGAGACGTCCAAGCACCTGCCCTGACTTCAAAGGGATTATGGTTCCGTGAATTTGTACTCCTTGTTTGCGAAAACTCGCCCACATCCCCGGATTGCGCTGCGCTCCATCCGGGCTACGGGATGACTGTTTCGCTTCTGGGCAGGATGGGGCTGGGTGTGTGCGCATACCATCGCGGGTCGGCCCGTGACAGCAATCGCTGGCGGGTTCTGCCATAATCCTCGCATGACCCGCAAGAAGCTCCCCATCGGCATTCAGACCCTGCGCCATATCCGCG
>DAIMZH010000049.1:0-25942 GCA_036734105.1 Azoarcus sp.
CGGATCATCCTGCATGTAGCCGATGGTGTAGATGTGCACCATCAGCGACACAAAGGTGACCACCAGCATCATCATCACGGTCAGCGGATCGATCAGGAAGCCGATCTCGAAACGGATGCCGCCCGCTTCCATCCAGGTATAAATGGTGCCGTCAAAGGTGTTGCCGGCCATGACATCCTGAAAGATGTACAGCGAAGCCACCAGGGCTATCGCCACCCCGGCAATGGTGACGATGTGCGCTCCGGCGCGGCCAATCATCTTACCAAAGAGTCCGGCCAGGATGGCACCTACCAGGGGTGCCAGGGGGACGAGTAGATAAAGCGCTTTCATGTCCGTCATGCTCAACCTTTGAGGGTGTCGAGGTCTTCGACATTGATGCTCCGCATGTTGCGGAACAGCACCACCAGAATTGCCAGACCGATCGCCGCCTCAGCCGCTGCCACGGTCATGATGAAGAAAACGAAGATCTGACCTGCGATATCACCCAGATAATGAGAGAACGCAATGAAGTTGATGTTCACCGCGAGCAACATCAGCTCGATGGCCATCAACAGCACGATCAGGTTTTTCCTGTTGAGGAATATCCCGACCACGCTGATCGCGAACAGGATCGCGCTCAGGATGAGATAGTGCGAAAGCGACAGCATGAAAAACCCCCTGGTCTCCGCGCAACAAGTGTCGCGGCTGTTCTTGTTGCTGCTGTTATTCCTTTTCGGCTGGCATGGAAACCAGCTCGACCCTGTCTTCACGTTTCACGGAAACCTGTTCAGACGGGTTGATATAGCGCGTTCCCTTTCGTTTGCGCAAAGTCAGGGTCACCGCAGCGACCATCGCCACGAGTAGCACCAATGACGCAAGCTCAAACGGATAGACATATTCGGTGTAAAGGACCAGACCGATCTCACGGGTGTTGCTATGCCCCGCCTCAGCCGCAGGCGGTGCAGGCATGACATCATGGCCAAAGTAACTGCCCCCGAGCACCAGTGCCATCTGCACTGCGAGCAGAGCCCCGACCAGTCCGCCCACCGGCAGATGCTTCCAGAAACCCTGCCTCAAGCGTTCCACGTTGATATCGAGCATCATGATCACGAACAGGAACAGCACCATCACCGCACCGACGTACACCAGAATCAGCACGACGGCCAGAAACTCCGCTTCGAGCAACATCCAGATACCGGCTGCACTGAAAAACGAGAGCACCAGAAACAACGCGGCATGCACCGGGTTTCTGGCAGTAACCACGCGAAGGGCTGCAAACAGCAGGATCGCGCCCATCACGTAAAAGACAAAGGTCTTGAATTCCATTTTTCAGTCCTGGCGCCGCAAGACGCCCTCCCCTTTATCGAAACCTGGCGTCCGCTTCGCGATCCGCCGCAATCTGTGCTTCGTGCTTGTCGCCTACTGCCAGCAACATCTGTTTGGTGTAGTAGAGGTCGCCACGCTTCTCGCCGTGATATTCCAGCACCCGCGTTTCCACAATGGCATCAACCGGACAGGCCTCCTCACAAAAACCGCAGAAGATGCACTTGGTCAGATCAATGTCATAGCGTGTGGTGCGACGCGATCCGTCGTCACGCTGCGAAGATTCGATGGTGATCGCCATTGCCGGACAGACTGCCTCACAAAGCTTGCAGGCGATACAACGTTCCTCACCATTCGGGTAGCGTCGCAGCGCATGCAGCCCACGAAAACGGTGACTCTGCGGTGTTTTTTCTTCCGGATACTGCACCGTGATCTTGCGAGCGAAGAAATGCCGCCCGGTCACCGCCATGCCCTTGACCAGTTCCTTAAGGAACAGGCTACCGATGTATTCCTTGGCACCCATCTTCAGCCCCTCCTCAATTCCAGATAGACAGCGGCGTCATCATCCATGTCGCCACTACGATTACCCACACAATGGTGATCGGTACAAACACCTTCCAGCCCAGACGCATGATGTGGTCGTAACGGAAACGCGGGAAGGTTGCACGCGCCCACAGGAACAGAAACAGGATGAAGGCAGTCTTGAGCGCCAGCCAATGGAAACCATCTGGCAAGAAACCCACGGGCGAGAGCCAGCCGCCAAGAAACAGCACTGCAGTCATCACTGACACGAGAATCATGTTGGCGTATTCGCCTAGGAAGAAAAGGGCGAAAGACATGCCTGAATACTCAACCATGTGCCCGGCCACCACCTCGGCCTCACCTTCGACCACGTCAAACGGCGCACGATTGGTTTCGGCAATACCGGAAATCACAAAGACGATGAACATCGGGAACAAGGGCAGCCAGTTCCACGACAGGAATCCCAGTCCCATGTCTGCAAAACGCCCCTGTCCTTGCTGAAGGATGATGTCAGACAGGTTGAGGCTCGCCGACACCAGCAGCACACATATGAGCGCGAAACCCATCGCCACTTCGTAGGACACCATCTGGGCAGCCGCCCGCATGGCACCCAGGAAGGGATATTTTGAGTTTGAAGCCCAGCCTGCAATGATCACGCCATAGACTTCAAGCGAGGTGACAGCGAGCAGAAACAGCAGGCCGGCGTTGATGTTGGCCAGCACCACGCCGTCGTCAAACGGAATGACCGCCCAAGCCAGCAATGCCGGTGCCAGCGCAAACACCGGACCCAGAATGAACAAGCCCTTGCTGGCACCTGACGGGACGATGATTTCCTTGAAAAGCAACTTCAAGCCGTCGGCAATCGGTTGCAGCAAACCGGCTGGACCGACCCGATTGGGGCCGATACGTACCTGCATGTAGCCAATCACCTTGCGTTCGGCCAGCGTCAGGTAGGCCACGCACAGCATCAGAGGCGCGATGATGGCGAAGATCTTGATCAGCGTCCAGATGACAATCCAGACGGGACCAAACAAGGACTCGAAAAACTGGAACAACGCTTCCATCAGACACGCTCCATGCTGATCGGGCCGCTCATGGCACCCAGCCCTGCCGTCACATCGTGCCCACTCGCGATGCGAACACAGTTAGGTGCAACGCAGTCATCCACGACGACCTCGATTTCGATCCTTGCCGAACCTTGGCACAAACGGACGCGGGCGCCGGTCGGGATGTCATTCGCGCTCAAGGTGTCACCGTGCACATGGGCGACCGGAGTAACTGCATCACGGCTACGCTGCAGCGACCAAGCACGCCTCACCAAGGGGTCAGCAAAGTGAATGGGAACATCGGCGATCCGCTCCAGACCGCTAGCCGGGACGACATTGAGCACAGGCCTTGTTTTAAGGACATTGTTAAAACGTGAGGAGACATCACCGCCAAGCGCAGCCAGTCGCACGGTTTCGGAGTCGCTGTAATCGAAACCGGCGACGGCCAGCAGGTTGCCGAGCACCCGCAAGACTTTCCAGGCTGGGCGGGTATCAGCCAGCGGAGGTGCCACCGCGACGAAACTTTGAACCCTGCCTTCGCAGTTCACGAAAGTGCCGGAGGTTTCGGTGAAAGGTGCTACGGGCAACAGGACATCTGCGGCTTCGGCAAGACCCACGGAACCGAAGCTCGACAGCGCGACGACGAAACGGGCGCTTGCAACGGCATGCTGAGCTGCGTGGGTGTCTGCGAAATCACGATCCGGTTCAGCATTGAGCAGCACATAGGCCTTGCGAGGCTGCGCGATCATGTGAGCAACATCCAACCCACCCTGAGCTGGAACAGCACCGGCAAGATAACCCCCTACCGAGTTAGCCGCTTCGCCGATAAAGCCGAGGCGTGCACCACTCAAGCGCGCCAGCTCCTGTGCAAGCAACTGAAGGTCGGCGCTACGTGAGTCCTGCACAGCAAAGTTGCCCAGCCAGATCGCTGCGTTGTCAGCACTGACAAGTGCCTGTGCCAAGCTCTGGCAGTCATCGGAGATCGAGCCCGGTGCCTCGAGTGCGAGCGAAGCGTCTGGGGCGAGGCCCTTGACCTCCGCCACAGCGAAGATGAGCTCGCAAAGGGTTTCTACGAAGCGTGACGGCGCACGTGTCAGTTTATTGCGGATCGGCAACAGCCAGTCATCGTCCACCGGGTTGATGACGCTGACCGCCAGCCCCTGGCGTGCTGCGCGCCGGACGCGCTGAGCCAGCAAAGGTGTGTCCTTGCGAAGGAAGGAGCCGATCACCAGCAAGTGATCAAGCTCGGTCACTTCGCTGATCGGCATGCCCAACCACGGTGCGCCACTGCGCAAAGCGTCCGCACGAAAATCTGATTGACGCAGGCGATGATCGATATTTGAGCAGTCAAGACCCTTTGCCAGTTTCTGCAGCAAGTAAAGTTCTTCGACCGTCGAATGCGGCGAACCCAGGAAACCCAGTGATTGGGCCCCATGCTCAGCGATGACCGCGCGAAGACCGTTGGCGGCAAACTCCAACGCCTCCTGCCAGTCGACTTCACGCCACTCGCCATCGGCCTTGATCATTGGCTTGAGCAGACGTTCGTCGCTGTTCAAACCCTCGTAGGAAAACCGGTCCTTGTCAGATAGCCAGCACTCGTTGATGTCCTCGTTCTCCATGGGCAACACACGCAACACAGCGTCGTGCTTCACCTGAACAATGAGATTGGAGCCGAGCGAGTCATGCGGGCTGATCGATTTGCGTCGCGCAAGCTCCCAAGTACGGGCTGAGAAACGGAAGGGCTTGGAGGTGAGTGCACCGACCGGACAGAGATCAATGATGTTGCCCGACAATTCGGAATCGACGGTCTTCTCGATGAAGGGCATGATTTCGGCATGTTCGCCACGGAAGGCCTGACCAAGTTCCATGCGTCCAGCGATTTCGTCAGTAAACCGGACACAGCGGGTGCAGTTGATGCACCGGGTCATGTCGGTCGACACCAGCGGCCCAAGGTTTTTGTTGAAAACAACCCGCTTTTCTTCCTGGTAGCGGGACTGACCGCTACCATAACCCACCGCCAGGTCTTGCAACTGACACTCTCCACCTTGGTCGCAGATCGGACAATCAAGCGGGTGGTTGATCAGCAGAAATTCCATGACGCCTTTTTGCGCCTTGATTGCCTGCTCGGAGCGGGTCCACACCTTCATCCCGGGCGTGGCCGGGGTGGCACAGGCCGGCAGGGGCTTGGGCGCCTTTTCAACCTGAACAAGGCACATGCGGCAGTTGGCCGCGATGGACAGCTTCTTGTGATAACAGAAATGAGGTATGTAGACGCCGGCCTTGTTGGCTGCGTCCATCACGGTGGAGCCATTCTCTACCGTTACGGCCTTGCCGTCGATTTCGATCTCTAGCATTTGGGGCTCACGTAAATCTGGCTACCCTCGTACTGGACTTCGGGTGGCACGAGACACTTCTTGTTCTCGATGTGGTACATGAACTCATCGCCGAAGTGCTTGACGAAGCTCTGCACCGGCATGGAAGCGGCGTCACCCAGTGCGCAGATGGTGCGCCCCATGATGTTGCCGGTTACCGAATTGAGCAAGTCGAGATCATCGGGACGACCCAGGCCGTTCTCGATGCGATGAACCACGCGATACAGCCAGCCGGTGCCCTCACGACAGGGCGTACATTGGCCGCAGGACTCTTCAAAATAAAAGTAGGAGAGACGCTCCAGCGCCTTGACCATGCAGGTGGTTTCGTCCATCACGATGACTGCACCAGAGCCCAGCATCGACCCTGCCTTGGAAATCGAGTCATAGTCCATGGTGCAATCCATCATGACATCGCCGGGCACGACCGGAGCAGATGACCCGCCGGGAATGACTGCCTTGAGCTTGCGGTCACCACGCATTCCACCTGCCATCTCAAGCAAATCGGCAAACGGGGTGCCCATCTCCACCTCGAAGTTGCCGGGGCGGTTGACATGACCTGACACAGAAAAAAGCTTTGTGCCGCCGTTGTTCGGTTTGCCGAGTTCCAGAAAACCCTCTCCACCCATATTGATGATGAAGGGCACGGAAGCAAAGGTTTCGGTGTTGTTGATGGTGGTTGGCTTGCCGTAAAGACCATAGCTGGCCGGGAACGGCGGCTTGAAGCGGGGTTGCCCCTTTTTGCCCTCTATAGACTCGAGCAACGCGGTTTCTTCGCCGCAGATGTAAGCCCCATAGCCATGATGAGCGAACAACTCGAAGGAAAAATCGGAGCCAAGAATGTTCCGTCCAATAAGACCAGCGGCACGGGCTTCGTCCAGCGCCAGTTCGAAACGCTGGTAGATCTCGAAGATTTCGCCATGGATATAGTTGTAACCACGGCTGGCACCCATGGCATAGGCGGCGATCGCCATGCCTTCAATGACACTGTGCGGGTTGTAACGCAGAATGTCTCGGTCCTTGAAGGTTCCGGGCTCGCCTTCATCCGAGTTGCACGCCAGGTATTTGTCGCCTGGAAAGGAACGCGGCATGAAGCTCCACTTCAAGCCAGTCGGAAAGCCCGCGCCGCCACGGCCACGCAACACCGACGCCTTGAGCTCGGAGATGATGTGGTCCTGAGTGATCTTTTCGCTGATGATCCGCTTCAGGGCGGTATAGCCACCACGCGCCAGGTAGTGCTCTAGTTGCCAGCCCTGGTCGCCGCTGGTGCCGGCCATGATGAGTTCACGTGCGCTCATTTGCTTTGCAGATCGGCCAGCATCTGGTCGATCTTCTCCTTGGTCATCCAGCTACACATCTGGTGATTGTTCACCAGCAACACCGGTGCATCACCACAGGCGCCCATGCACTCGCCCTCCTTGAGGGTGAACTTGCCGTCCGGGGTTGTCTCGTTGAAACCTATACCCAGCTTGTGCTTGATGTAGTCAGCCGCATGCACCCCACCGGACAAGGCACAGGGCAGATTGGTGCACACCGTGATCTTGTGACGGCCGACCGGGTCGAGGTCGTACATGTTGTAGAAGCTTGCCACCTCGTAGGCCACAATCTCGGGAAGTTCGAGATAGTGCGCCACCGTGGCAATGGTGTCGCGCGACAGCCAGCCCTTTTCAACCTGCGCAATACGCAGCGCCGCCATCAGCGCAGACTGCTGCTTGCCGGGAGGATACTTGGCAACTTCACGATCTATCTGACGACGCGACTCTTCGCTCAGCATCGCCATGTCCTTGTTTTGATCCATGCAGCGTTCCACTCCCTCAACGGTCTATTTCACCGAACACAACATCCATGGTTCCAATGATGGCCACCACGTCGGCAATCATGTGACCGCGTGCAAGTTCGTCCATGGCGGCAAGATGCGCGAAGCCCGGAGCACGCAACTTGACACGGTAAGGCTTGTTGGCGCCATCGGAAACCGCATACACGCCGAATTCACCCTTGGGATGTTCGACAGCCGCATACACCTCCCCTTCCGGAACGTGCATACCTTCAGTGAAGAGCTTGAAGTGATGGATCAGCTCTTCCATGTTGGCCTTCATACGCTCGCGTGACGGCGGTGCAACCTTGTGATTGTCCACAATCACTGGCCCCGGATTCTTGCGCAACCAATCGATACACTGCCGGATGATGCGATTGGACTGGCGCATCTCCTCCATTCGGCACAGGTAACGGTCATAACAATCGCCGGTCTTGCCGATGGGAATATCGAAATCGAGACGATCATAGACTTCATAAGGCTGTTTTTTGCGCAGATCCCAGGCTATGCCGGAACCACGCAACATTGGTCCGCTGAAACCCCAAGCCATGGCCTGTTCGGGTGACACCACACCAATGCCGACGGTGCGCTGCTTCCAGATACGGTTGTCGGTCAGCAGCGTCTCGTATTCATCACAGTATTTAGGGAAGCGATCGGTGAAGTCTTCAAGAAAATCGAGCAGCGAACCCTGACGGGACTCATTGAGCTCACGCACCGTTTTTTCATTTTTGAAGCGATTGACCTCGTACTGCGGCATGCGATCGGGCAGATCACGATAAACACCGCCCGGACGATAGTAGGCTGCATGCAGGCGCGCCCCCGAGACCGCCTCGTAGGCGTCCATCAGATCTTCGCGCTCGCGGAAGGTATACAACACCATCGTCATCGCACCGATGTCGAGTGCGTGCGTTCCGATGTTGAGAAGATGATTAAGTATGCGCGTGACTTCATCAAACATCACGCGAATATACTGGGCACGCTCAGGAACCTGCACACCAAGCAGTCGTTCAACCGCCATACAGTAGGCGTGCTCGTTACACATCATCGACACGTAATCGAGCCTGTCCATGTAAGGCACTGACTGCAACCAGGTGCGTGTCTCGGCAAGTTTTTCGGTGCCACGATGCAATAATCCGATATGCGGATCGGCGCGTTCGACCACTTCGCCATCAAGCTCCAGCACAAGGCGTAGCACACCGTGCGCCGAAGGGTGCTGTGGGCCGAAGTTGATCGTGTAGTTGCGGATTTCAGCCATTACCGACGTCCCCGTAATAGTCTTCACGCACAATGCGTGGCACGTTTTCGCGTGGCGAGATGCTCACAGGCTGATACACAACCCGCCCTACCTCAGGGTCGTAACGCATTTCTACGTGACCGGAGATCGGGAAGTCCTTGCGGAACGGGTGCCCAACAAAACCGTAATCGGTAAGAATGCGACGCAGATCAGGGTGGCCATCGAACATGATGCCGTAGAGGTCGAAGGTTTCGCGTTCGTACCAGTTGGCACTGGCCCAGATCGACACGACCGACGGCAGGATGGGGAAGGCATCTTCTTCAGCAAATGCGCGCAAACGCAAGCGCCAGTTGCGCGAAACAGACAACAAATGGGCTGACACCGCGAAACGCCTGCCGCTCCATTGTGCATTTTTCCAGGTGGAATAATCCAGCCCGGAAATGTCAAGCAACTGCTCGAAAGACAGATCAGCGTTATCGCGAAGCTGCTGGCAGACCTGGAAGTAGTCCTTGGCCGACACTGTCAGCGTCACTTCACCGCGATCGGTTGCCAGCGAGACTACCGCGTCACCAAGAATCTGCCGCAGCGCACTGGAGAGACGTTCAAGTTTTGCACTCATGAAGACATTCCGTCAGCGCGCAATCGTGTTGGTGCGCTTGATCTTGTTTTGCAACTGAATGATGCCGTACATCAAGGCCTCAGCAGTCGGCGGGCAACCCGGCACATAGACATCGACAGGCACAATACGGTCGCAACCGCGAACGACGGAGTAGGAGTAATGGTAATAACCTCCACCGTTGGCACAGGAGCCCATCGAGATTACCCACCGCGGCTCCGCCATCTGGTCATAGACCTTGCGCAGCGCTGGCGCCATCTTGTTGCAAAGCGTGCCGGCAACGACCATCAGGTCGGATTGTCGCGGACTCGGTCGAAAGACAACACCAAAGCGGTCGAGGTCGTAGCGGGAACAACCTGCATGAATCATCTCGACCGCACAACAGGCCAGCCCGAAAGTCATCGGCCACAAGGACCCGGTGCGAGTCCAATTGACGACCGCATCCAGCGAAGTGGTAATGAACCCCTCGCGGAACACTCCCTCAATACTCATTTGTTACTCCCAGTCGAGCGCGCCGTTCTTCCATTCGACGATATAGCCGATGACCAGAACAGCAAGAAATACCATGACCGATCCGAAGACGAACCAGGCAACCTCGCCAGCGGCGATGAACTCCTGGAACACAGTCGCCCAAGGAAACAGGAAGGCGATTTCGAGATCGAAGAGAATGAAGAGAATTGCGATCAGGTAATAGCGAACGTCGAACTTCATGCGGGCATCTTCAAACGCCTCGAAGCCACATTCGTAGGGAGAGTTTTTTTCAGTATCGGGCCGATAAGGCGCCAGCAGACGCCCGAGGATCAGAGGAACAAAACCAAACGCCAGTGCGACCAGCAAAAATATGAGGACAGGAAAATAACCTTCCAGCATTGCGCACCCCCTGCGTTTGATTTGGCCCGATTGACTGCACTACTAAATAACTATGTCCGCTTGGCGGATCTGTATTTTTCAATGGTGCCGACGGTGAGACTCGAACTCACACGACCGAAGTCACTACCCCCTCAAGATAGCGTGTCTACCAATTCCACCACGTCGGCATTGCTCGTGCAGAAGCCAGCATTATACGGTTTTTTCCGCACTGCGCAATTAGCGCTGAAACTTTTTTAGCGCGGAATTGACCCCGCTGGAGAACCGTCCTGTTGCGGCACTGGAACCGCGTCAACCGCAGTCGGTACTGGCATGGACGACACGCCCTCCATGATGCTCGCAGGCGGCGCAGATGCAGAGCTTGCAAGGTAGGCAAGGCCCAGGCTGGTCATGAAGAAGACGGTCGCCAGGATCGCGGTGGTACGGCTCAGGAAGTTGGCCGAACCCGAAGACCCGAAGACACTGCCTGCACCACCCGAGCCGCCGCCGCCACCAAACGCTGCACCTGCATCCGCTCCCTTGCCGTGCTGCATCAGAACCAGACCGATGAGAGCAAGACCGACGATGACATGCACCGTCAGCGCCACTGAAAAAATATAACTGCCCATGTGATATATCCGACTTTAAGAAACAATCAAGATCAGACAGCCGCAGCCGTACAGATCGCCAAAAACTCTTCCGCCTTCAGGGAGGCGCCACCGATCAGGCCTCCATCTGCATCAGGCAGATTAAACAACTCGCGCGCATTTTCTGCCTTGACGCTCCCGCCATAGAGAATATCGATTGCAGCAGACTCGTCGATGCGGGCAGCAAACCAGGCGCGAACAAATCCGAGCGCATCCTGCACCTGCCCGGGTGTGGCGGTCCTGCCGGTACCAATTGCCCAGACGGGCTCGTAGGCCACAACCAGCGACTTCAGCCGCGACACACCCAATACCGCCTCCAGCGCGTCCAGTTGGCGTGACAATACGGTTCTGACCTCACCCGCCTCGCGCTGCGCCAGCGTTTCACCAATGCACACCACCGGAGTCATGTCTGCATCAAGCACAAGCCCAGCCTTTCGCGCCACCGAATCGTCGCTTTCACCCAATAAAGTTCGGCGCTCGGAGTGACCGACGATCACAAAGCGGCAGCCGAACTCGGACAACATCTCCGCGCTCACCTCTCCGGTGAAGGCACCATCGCCGTATTGACTGACGTTTTGTGCTCCGTAAACAAGAGACGAGTCGGTCAACAAACCTGCCATCTGCGCAAGATAGGGATACGGGACACAGACGGCGCAACGAACCGACGAGGGAATCCCAAGGCGGACGGCTTCGACCAGTTCTTTGTTGGACGCCAGAGAGCCGTTTGACTTCCAGTTGCCGATGACGAGTTTGCTTTTCATATGCTGCTGCAACTAAAAGCTTCAATTTTAACGGGCAAACGCCCTCGTCTCCAAGCAGGATGATGAATCCAGGCCTGAAACTGCCACAAGCGACCGCTCCAAGCCCTGTTTTCGCCCAATTTTTTTGCTCTTGCCTTAAGCCGTTCGCGCTTCAGCAACCGGAAACTGGTCACGGGTCCGGTTGGCGATACGGACCAGCACCAGCATCAGCGGCACCTCGACCAGCACACCCACGACAGTGGCCAGGGCGGCACCAGACTGCAGGCCAAATAGCGCGATTGCTGCGGCGACCGCGAGTTCGAAGAAGTTGCTCGCGCCTATCATTGCCCCAGGCGCGGCCACATTATGTGGCACTTTCCAGGCCTTCGCCCAGCGATAGGCGATGAAAAAAATCAGAAAGGTCTGGATGATCAAGGGCACAGCAATGAGCAGGATGTGCAAGGGATTGTTCAGAATGACATCACCCTGAAAGGCAAACAGCAACACCAGGGTGATCAGCAAGGCGACCGGGGTGACCGAACCGATGCGCTTCAGAAACACCCCCTCGAACCACGCCTTGCCGTGCTTGCGAATGAGAGTGACCCGTGTGATGTAACCCGCCGCGAGCGGAATCACGATGTAAAGCACCACTGACAGTGCCACCGTATCCCATGGCACCTCAATATTGGAGACACCCAACAGAATGACTACGATAGGGGCAAACGCAAACAACATGATAAGGTCATTGAGTGCGACTTGCACCAGGGTGTAGGCAGCATCACCCCGCGTCAGGTAGCTCCACACAAACACCATGGCGGTGCACGGGGCTGCACCGAGCAATATGGCACCGGCCAGGTATTCGCGCCCGAGTTCTTCCGGTATGAAGGGGCGAAACACCACCAGCAGGAAAAACCACGAGATCGCAAACATGGTGAAAGGTTTGATCAACCAGTTCACGGTGGTGGTGATGACCAGACCCTTCGGCTGCCTTCGCACACCTAAAATGGCCGCAAAGTCGATCTGCACCATCATAGGAAAGATCATCGCCCAGATCAGCACCGCAACCGGCAAGGACACCTGCGCATATTCCATTTTTGCCAACGCGGCTGGCACTGCCGGCAGCCATTGACCGAGCGCCACGCCTGCGACAATGCACAGGGCCACCCAGATGGTCAGGTAACGCCCGAAAAAACCCAGCCCACCAGCTTCTGGCGCGTGTTCTGCAGTTTGCTTCATGACTTGATTCCTTTATGTCGACCGTTGGGGTCTACCGGAAAGCTACGCCGGACAGCGCTGTAATGATGGCCTGGGTGCCGAGTTGACAAGGCGCAGCCGGTCAGATGAGAGCAGCGCAGCACCAGGCTCAGACGCAATGGCGGCATCCAGCACCTTCACAACCCAGTCGGGGAGTTCAGGCAGCAAGTGGTAGTGCACCCACTGCCCGCGCCGCTCGTCGACCACCACTGAAGCATCTCGCAGCATGGCGAGGTGTCTGGAGATTTTGGGTTGTGACAATTCAAGCGCATCGGTCAGTTCACACACGCAGAGACTGCCTTCTGTGCGCAACAGCATCATCACGCGCAAGCGGGTCGGATCGGCAAGAAGCTTGAACAAGGTTTCCGGATTCATGTCTGCATGATAACGGATATACGGCAGCACGGATATATGGATAGCCATATTTTACGCACTGGCAACAGAACTTGTCTCTCCAAAACCGCAAGATACCGGTTATGCTCCCGCAGGCGGATTACATAAGAACAATCACAGATGCTTACATAGCACTGATAGCGGGGAGAAACGCACTTGAAAACCTTAACGCAACTGGCCTACATATTTGTTGGTTGCCTCATCAGCGTCACTCACGCCAGTGAATTCGAGCTGGAAGCTGTCGATCTGGGTAACGGTGTCCATGCACTGATTGGTCCGACCACAGACCGGAGCTATGAGAACCACGGACTGAATGCAAACTTTGGCGTCATCGACACCCCGCAGGGCGTGATTCTGATCGACAGTGGCGCTTCGGCCATGGGTGCCGCGATACTCGAATCCAGCGCTGAAGCGATCACCGGAAAGGCAGTGAGGTGGGTCATCAACACGGGTTCGCAAGACCATCGCTGGCTGGGTAACGCCTACTTTCTGGCAAAGGGCGCAGAGGTGATTGCGCACAGGCGCAGCGTAGCAACCCAGGGCAGCGAACTTGCAAACCAACTTGAGCGCCTCAAACCAACACTCAAGGAACGCCTGACCGGAACCGAAGCCGTTCATGCCGACCGTGTGCTTGATGAGGATGTCAATGAATTGGTGCTGGGGGGGCGTACGCTGGTGCTGCACTATCTTGCCGACGCACATTTTCCGGGTGACATCGTGGTCTGGTTGCCGGACAACAAAACCGTGTTTGCTGGCGACCATATTTACACCGATCGCCTGCTCAGCATCCGGCCTTTCAGCAATGCGACAAGCTGGCTTGAGGCTTTTGGGAAACTCGAAACACTTGCTCCGGAAACCATCGTTCCGGGCCATGGACGCGTCACCGACCTGGCTGGCGCACGCGCCAGCACCGGGGATTATCTGGCTTTCATCGTCGAGGGCGTGACGCGCCTGGCAGACGACATGGTCGGCCTTGAGGCTGCCCTGCAAGAACTCGCCGACGCACCGCAGTTTCAGCACCTCGAGAACTTCGACGCGCTGCACCGCCAGAACATCAATCAGGCTTATCTACGCGCAGAATCCGGACTTTAAAACATGAAAATCATCCGAAAGACCACAGTTGCCCTGCTTGCCGCGCTTGTTTTCAGCCCGCAGGCGCTGGCCGACAATCAGGCAATCGCCGTTGACGAAATGGAAGCTTATCTCGACTTTGTCGAATACGGCGGCGGAGTCATCTTTGCCGAGCAGATTCCGCACGATGAGTGGCCGAACTTCTTTGTCATCGACGCCCGGGATGCGGCTCAGTTTGAACAGGAACACATCCCGGGTGCGATCAACATCGAATGGCGCCGCGTACTCGCTCACCGTGACGAGATCCCGACGGACCGCCCGGCGTTGATCTATTGCAACACCGGCAGTCTGTCAGCCCAGGCAGGTTTTGCCTTGCGTGTTGCCGGTCATGAAAACGTCCTGATCCTGCAGGGTGGCCTGGAGGCCTGGAAGGCAAGCGGTGGATTTGACGCCGCCAGCAGTAGCCAGTCGCCGGCAAAACATTGAGTGCGCGACTCATGCTGTCAATTGGACAAATCATTGCACGACACTGAGCGACTGCAGATCGGCACACCTTCAGGTCTGAGATTACCGATTGCAAAACACTACACAAGAAAAAACTTCAGGTCCGATTCAGCTTTGCAATCAGTACACTCTCATCTCAGCCCCGGCACAGGATGCTGATCCGGAGTCCGCTCGGTCTGCGCTGGCGCAGCTTCAATCGCGATCAATTCCAGTTCAAAGACCAGCGTCTCGTCCGGCCCTATGACACCGCCACCGGCCTTGCCGTAGGCCAGTTCGGGCGGCACCACCAGGCTCACCCGTGAGCCTGTGGGCATGCCGGTCAGCACGCGACGCCAGCCTTCTATGACCCGGTCAACCGACACCACGGCGGGTTCGCCACGGCGGTAAGACTCGTCGAAAACACGACCGTCAATATGTTTGCCGCGATAATGCACCACGATCCAGTCGCTGTCGCTGGGCACCGCCCCGTCACCACGCGCCAGCCATTCCAGTTGCAGACCATCGGACAATTCGACGACCCCATCGCGCAGGCGATTGGTCTGACGAAACCGGGCCCCCTCCTCGGCGTTGAGTTCGGCCAGCATGATGCGCGACTCGATCTGCTCCGGCGTCACCCCACAGCCACGCGCGGCAAACATGACAAACACCAGCGCCAGCAGGCTGAAAACGATTGCCCGTGCCATTATCGCGCCTGGTTCTCGAACACCCAGCGCATGCTGCGCAGCATCACCGCCTGACGCTCGGCGTCGGAAAGGGACGGCAATACGGACTCGTGAATCTGCTGGCCAAGCGGATCGCCCCCAGCGGCAGCAACAGACGCCCAGAACGCAGCTTCGATGGGATCACGTGCGACACCCCTGCCCTCCACATACATGCGCGCCAGCCAGCCTTGCATCAGCGCCTGCCCGTCTTCGGCGCTGATACGCGTGTAATAGGCGCCAAGAGCGTCATCCACCGGGTGCCCGCCAATACCCTCTACATAGAGTCGGGCCAGGAACAGCGCGGCAAGCGGCAACTCACCGGAAAGCGCCTGCTCAAGCAGTTCGCGGGATTCGTCCATGCGCTCATGGCCCAGCCCACCCACGGCGTCGGCAATCAGCACTGAAGCCAGCGCGATATTGGCAGGCAGGTAACCAGCATCAATAGCCTTGCCGAACCAGAATTCGGCCTGCTCGCGGTTACGCGGCAACTGACTGCTGCCAAGATGCATCCAGCCGAGTTTGACCGCGTAGTCGTGCATACCGTGTTCGGCAACGCGCTGATACCACGCGGCCGCAGTCTGGTGATCCTGCGCGACGCCATGTCCGTTCTCGTACATCCAGCCAAGATAGGAGGCAGCCTGCATGGAACCCTGTTCGGCCGCTGCCTCGAAGGCAGTACGCGCCCCTTGCCAGTCGGGCGGGTCGAGCTTCATCAATGCATGCGCACGCGCCTCAAGGGACTCGGGCTCGCCAGCAACTGCATGAGCCGAAGTAATCAGCGCAAGAAACACTAAACAACACAGCAAGAGAAACTTCACAGGCGAACTCCAAAGAAAAAAGCGGCCGGCCTCACGTGGAAGCCGGCCACCCAGGTCGATAGCAACAGACCGTCAACCGTAACGGCCGGTAATGTAATCCTCGGTAGCTTGCTGGCTCGGGCTGATGAAGAGCTTCTTGGTGTCATCAAACTCGATCAGGTCGCCAAGATACATGTAAGCAGTAAAGTCCGACACCCGCGCGGCCTGTTGCATGTTGTGTGTCACGATGATGATGGTGTAATCCTGCTTGAGCTCTTCCACCAGTTCTTCGATCTTGGCCGTGGAAATAGGATCGAGCGCAGAGGTCGGCTCATCCAGCAACAACACCTCCGGCTCGATGGCAATGGCGCGGGCGATGACCAGACGCTGCTGCTGACCGCCGGACAAACCAAACGCGTTGGTGTTGAGCCTGTCCTTGACCTCGTTCCAGAGTGCTACGCTCTTTAGCGAGCGCTCGACGACTTCGTCAAGCACCGACTTTTCCTTCACCCCTTGCAGGCGCAGACCGTAGGCCACGTTCTCATAAATGGACTTCGGGAATGGGTTGGGTTTCTGGAACACCATGCCAACCTTGCGCCGCAGTTCGGCAACATCCACGCTCTTGTGATAGATGTTCTCGCCGTGCAGCTTGATCGCACCTTCAATGCGACACGAATCGACCAGGTCGTTCATGCGGTTGAAGCAACGCAACAAGGTGGACTTTCCGCAACCGGACGGGCCGATAAAAGCGGTAACGCGTTTGGCAGGAATGCGCATGTTGATCTTGTTCAGCGCCCTGTCCTTGTCGTAGTACAAATCTAGGTCTTCTACCGTGAGGGCGATCTCCTCATCGTCAATCGACAGGTGATCGCGTTCCTGCCCATCAAAAAGTGCCGCGTTCATGCTGCGCACTGGCTTGACGGCTTCCGGGTTGGCCAACTGGTTCATGATGTTTCTCCGAATCTTTGTAGTGAGTATGCTGTCTGTTGGGCGACCAATCAATCACCCTCGGCGCGGTATTTTTCGCGCAGGCGGTTGCGGATCATGATGGCTGACAGGTTGAGCGCGACGATCAGCAATACCAGCACCAACGAAGTGGCGTACACCAATGCCTCGGCGGCCTCTGCGTGCGGGCTCTGGAAGCCCACGTCGTAGATATGAAAGCCTAGGTGCATGATCTTGCGCTCAAGGTGAATGAACGGGAAGTTGCCATCGATGGGCAAGGTAGGCGCGAGCTTGACCACTCCCACCAGCATCAGCGGCGCCACCTCGCCGGCCGCCCGCGCGATGGCGAGGATCAAACCTGTCATCATGGCTGGTGTGGCGAGTGGCACCACCACCTTCCAAAGGGTTTCACCCTTGGTCGCACCCAGCGCGAGCGAGCCCATGCGAATGGTCGAAGGAATCCGCGACAAGCCCTCCTCGGTGGACACGATCACCACCGGCAAGGTCAGCAGGGCCAGCGTGAGCGAGGCCCAGAACAGACCCGGTGTACCAAAAGTCGGCGCTGGCAGCGCTTCTGGATAAAAAGTGGTGTCAATGGCGCTGCCCAGGAAATACACGAAGAAGCCCAGGCCGAACACGCCGAACACAATGGAGGGCACACCGGCAAGGTTATACACCGAGATCCGGATGGCCTTCAGCAAGGGACCTTGCTTGGCGTATTCACGCAGGTATATGGCAGCAAGCACACCGAACGGCGTGACGATGATGGACATCACAAACACCATCACCACGGTGCCGAAGATCGCCGGGAAGATACCCCCTTCGGTGTTGGCTTCACGCGGATAACCAAAGATGAAGTCAAAGAAGGAACGGGCGTAAAAACCCACCTTGGCCGGGATGGACATATTGTTAGGCTGCCAAGCATTGACGATCCTGTCCAGGCCAACCCTGACCTCCTTGCCGTCTGCCACCACCAACACCAGTGAATCGCGGCGCATGTCTTGCAACAACTCATCGAGCCGTTTCTGCAACACCGCATACTCAGCATTCAAACCCTCGATGCGAAGATTGAATTCCTGCTGCAGCGCCGGGGTAAGTTCACCGCGCAACTCGGCACGACGCTGATCCAGACGAACACGCTCCAGATTGAAGTTGATCCTGCCTATGGCACCCTTCTCGATTGCACGAACCTCATCGAAAAGGCGATTGCTACGCACCAGACGCGTTTCCAGTTCGGGCCAAAGCGCCTCTGCCTCAGCCACAATCCGGTCACCTTCAAGCAGACGCAGCGGGAAACCATAAAAGTCGCCCCACTCGCGCCGTTCCAGCACCGTCACATCACGCGGGTACGACCACTCCCCCATGAAGTCATCAATGAAATAGACAAAGTCGTGCCCGGTCACATCCCGGTTGCCAAGCTTGATCAGATGCCGCTTCACCGAAATCTGCGATTCAGGCAAAGGAATGCCTGCATCGCGCAGTGACTGCGCCGACAAGGTCTCCGACTTGCGCAGATTGCCCACCACCCGAACTTGCTCAGTGCCGGGTGCCTCATAGGTGGTCACCATCACATCATGCGGCCAGAAGTGACCGAAACCACGCACCAGGATCAGGGCGAGCAAGCCAAACACCATGATGATGCTGATGCTCACTGCCCCGCCATTCAACCAGACCCAAGGAGATCCGCTTTTCCACCACTGTTTCATTTTCAGAACCTCTCAGAACCCGATCAAAGGGAAGCGTAGCGTTTGCGCAGCCGCTGACGCACCACCTCGGCTGCGGTATTCAGCACAAAGGTAAAGCCAAGCAGCACCAGCGCCGACAGGAACAAAACCCGGAAGTGGGTGGAGCCAACTGCAGTCTCTGGCAGTTCCACCGCAATGTTCGCCGCCAGGGTACGCATGCCCTCGAATATGTTGAAGTTGACTATCGGACTGTTTCCCGAGGCCATCAGCACGATCATGGTCTCGCCAACCGCCCGACCAAAGCCGATCATGATGGCGGAGAAGATGCCTGGGCTGGCGGTCAGCAAGACCACCCCCACCACCGTCTGCCAGCGTGTGGCACCCAGCGCCAGCGAGCCCTGCGTCAAGTGCCGAGGCACGTTGAACACGGCGTCCTCGGCAATCGAGAAGATCGTCGGAATCACCGCAAACCCCATAGCCAGACCGACGATCAAGGCATTACGCTGGTCATAGGTAATACCCACATCGGTCAGCCACTGCCGCATTGACCCGTTGAAAAAGCTGACCTCTATCCAGGGACTGATACTGATCGCTACCCAGCCAAGAAGAATGATCACCGGAACCAGCAGAGCTGCCTCCCAGCCACCCTGCACCACATTGCGCACGCCCACGGGCGCGCGACTCATCAGAAAACCAAATACCAGAATGCCGATCGGAATGAACAACAGGCACGTGATCAGGATGGGCAGGTTGTTCTCGATGTAAGGTGCCAGCCAGATACCCGCCAGAAAACCTAGAATCACCGTTGGCAAGGCCTCCATCAACTCAATTGACGGTTTGACCACCTTGCGCATCGGCACCGACATGAAATAGGCAGTGTAGATGGCACCAGCCACCGCGAGTGGTGTAGCCAGCAGCATCGCAAACAAGGCCGCCTTCAGCGTGCCTATGGACAAGGGCACCAGACTCAGCTTGGACTCGAAGGCATCGTCAGCAGAGGATGACTGCCAGATGTAGTTGGCCTCACCGCGCCCCTCGTACCACACCTTGCCCCACAAGGCGCTCAAAGAGGTCTGCGGATGCGGGTTGTCAATGGCCAGCAGCCGGTACTGCCCAGGTGTATCGCCCGCCACGAACGCCATGCGGTTGATGGGGGAGATGGCGACACGCGACACTGGCGAGTCGAGCACCGGCATCACCTTTAGCGTCACGCTGGAGGTGGCGTAGTGCAGACCGATGCCGCCACTGGCGTCGCCGACCAGAAAGCCCTTGCGGCTGTGTTCCGGTTCGATGTGGGTGATGGCGGCTGGATGTGATCTAAAACCCCGGATCAGTTTGAGATGCGCAACACCAGTCTCTTCATTGCGGACCAGCATCCACTGTGTCAGCGAACCATCGCTACCGCCAATGATGAGTGATCGAGACCCGACCAGGAACTCGCCTGCGGTCACTTCTACACCGCGCGCAGTCAGCTCAACCGCCTCCACCAACCTTGGGCTGGTGGGCTGGGCGATATCAAAATGATGAACACGCCCCTCTGAGTCAATCGCAAACAGGTTGCGCAAGGACTCGTTGACCAGGATCTGACGTACCGGCTTGCCAATCGACGGCAAGCGATAGTCCTGGCGCCTGATTTGTGTGGTGCCAGTCATCATGTTGGTCTGGGTGGCAAACAAGGCCATCTGCAGCGAGCCATCACGCCCACCGGCTGCCACCACATAACCACCCCGGCCATCGACTACCGTCAGCGCGGTGTAGTCAGCGGCATCCTCACTGCTGAAGCTGATCGGCTCTTCACCCAGCGGATAGACAAGCTGCGGCGTCAGTACCCGGGTCCCTTCCGGGAAGCTCTGTGCGTATTCCACGCGCACCGGCAAAATGCTGCCATTGCTGAAACCATACACAAACAAGCTTTTGCGAGTCTCGGAACGACCGAAACCAGTCACCGTCGCACCATCCGGCACCGGCAACTGCTCACTCAGCAAAAGCCTGCCGCTGCGGGTATCAAAAAAGTCTATTCGGCCAGATTCGAAGTACTGACCACCGATCTCCTCGAAGCGCTCAATAGTGAGGTTGACGACACGATCGGACGTATCCTCCACCGGTATCACCAGCTCATTACTCACCTCAACAGACACCGGCTTGAGCAGTGGGAAGGTTTCATAGAACAGGTAGAGAAAGATCAGGGCGAGGGCAAAGATGACGCCCAGACCACCAGCACCCACGCCGTAGCGCGAGATGCCATCGTTGAGCTTGCGCGTTTTGCGCAGTTTTTCGCGCTCCGCCACACTGGGCAACAGCGATTTGGGTGTTTCGGCCGCTTGAGGGGAGATCGCCGACATACTTTTGACTCCGGAGATTCAGGCGAGGAAAAAAGTATCCGCACCAAAAAAACCGGGCCTCGCCACCTTCGCAGCGAAGCCCGGCTCGGTCTCAGAACAACTTATTCAAGACCTTTTTCTTTGCGGAAACGCTCGGCAACGACAGCCGGCAAGGTCACATAGCCGTCGCGATGGACCACTTCCTGACCCTGCTTGGAAAGCACCATGCGGAAGAACTCACCTTCCAGCGGATTCCAGCCCGAATTCGGGTTGGCGTTCGCGTAAATGTAGAGGAAACGTGCAAGCGGATAAGCACCGGTTGCAGCATTCTCACCGTTCGCTTCGGCAAACGGCTGACCATGTTCCTTGGACAAGGGGAGCGCACGCACACCCGAAGTCTTGTAGCCGATGCCTGAGTAACCGATACCGTTGATGGTCTGCTCGACACCGCGCACAACTGCGGACGAACCCGGCTGCTCGTTGATGGATGACTTGAAGTCACCGCCGCACAGCGCATTTTCCTTGAAGTAGCCATAGGTGCCAGACACGGCGTTACGGCTGTAGAGCGTAATGTCACGGGCAGCCCATGCACCGGTCAGACCCGCCTGTCCCCATGTCGAGATATCTTCAGGGTGACCACAAGCGCGTGTTGCGGAGAAGATTGCATCGACCTGCGGAAGCGACAGACCTTCGATCGGGTTGTCCTTGTTCACATAGACCGCCACCATGTCGATCGCGACTGGCACTTCGGTCGGGGCATAACCGTGACGATCTTCAAACGCACGAATCTCGGAGGCACGCATCGCGCGGCTCATCGGGCCAAAGTTTGCAGTACCTTCGACCATCGCCGGGGGTGCGGTAGAAGAACCGGCGCCCTGAATCTGGATATTCACGTTCGGATAGAACTTGGCAAACTCTTCTGCCCACAGCGTCATCAGATTGTTGAGTGTGTCTGACCCGATTGAGGTCAGGTTGCCGGAGATGCCGGACACACGCTCGTAATCGGGCAGGGCGGGATCGACCTGTGCGGACGCAACTCCCGCACCCATACCCAGTGCGGCGACGATACCCAGAACAAGAGGCTTCTTCAGCATCATGACAATCTTCCTTTGTGATGTAGATTTCGGAACCGGCAGTACCTTGGTGGTCTGCCCTGTCTTCCGGGAATGTATTGTCGCGAGACTTCGTTACAGTAAGATTAAACAAGCGATTTGATCGACGCGGCGCACTGACCTGAGGCTGGAGCAGCACGCCGCGCCAGCGCTTCACAGTGCCGCGTTTTCGACTACGCCGGCAATTTCGCGGGCTAGCCGCTCGACCCGTTGGGCATCCGAACCCTCCACCATGACGCGCAACAATGGTTCAGTGCCCGAAGGCCGCAGCAATACCCTGCCCTCGTTACCCAACTCAGCCGCCGCCGATGCCTGCGCCGCAGTGATGGCGGAAGAAGCCTGCCATTTGAAACCGTTGGGAATGCGCACATTGACCAGCACCTGCGGATAAAAGGCCAGATCGGAGCAAGCTTCTGCCAGCGTCTGATCGTGTCGCTTGAGAGCGGACAAAACCTGCAAGGCCGATACGATACCATCGCCCGTGGTGTGGCAGTCAAGGCAGATAATATGGCCGGAGTTTTCACCGCCAAGCTTCCAGCCGCGCTGATGCAACAACTCCAGCACATAACGGTCACCCACTTTGGCGCGATCAAACGGAACACCAAGACGGTCGATGGCATGCTCAAAGCCAAGATTGCTCATCAGCGTCCCGACTACGCCCTCTAGACGACCTTGCGCCTTACGATCGCGAGCGATGACGTAGATTAGTTTATCACCGTCATAGATCTCACCGGAGGCATCGACCATCATCAGGCGGTCAGCGTCGCCATCAAGTGAGATGCCGATATCCGCACCGGACTCGAGCACTGCGCGTTTGAGGCTTTCAGGCCGGGTCGCCCCCACTCCGTCGTTGATGTTGAGTCCGTTGGGCGACACACCCACGCTGAACACCTCGGCTCCGAGCTCGTGAAACACGCTGGGCGCTATGTTATATGCGGCACCGTGAGCGCAATCAAGCGCAATCTTCAAGCCACGCAGATCCAGCTCATTGGGGAAATGACTCTTGCAAAACTCAATGTAACGACCCGCCGCATCTTCGATACGACGCGCTCTGCCAAGCTTTGCCGATTCGACGCAACCCATGGGTTTGTCTACCCACTCCTCGATTTCGAGCTCGACAGAGTCTGGCAGCTTGGTGCCATTGGCCGAAAAAAACTTTATCCCGTTATCGTAAAACGGATTGTGTGAAGCCGAAATTACCACACCTGCCTGCAATCGTAGCGCACGCGTAAGGTATGCCACTGCCGGCGTTGGAACCGGCCCGGCAAGCATGACATCAACGCCTGCTGCCGACAAACCCGCCTCCAGGGCCGCTTCAAGCATGTAACCGGAGATTCGGGTGTCCTTGCCAATCAACACCGCAGGATGCTCGCCAGCGGGCAAGGACTCACGCCGCACCAGCGCCTTGCCGGCCGCATAACCCAGACGCATCACGAAATCCGGAGTAATCGGGTCGTTTCCTACCCTGCCTCTTATACCATCTGTGCCGAAATACTTTCTTGCCATATCATCTCTCCAGTTTCATCGCGCGTGAGTATGACACTGTCCGGGGCTGCGACCAGTATGGCCCCTCAGATCGTCGTGAATTCCGTCACACTCTGCAAAACTTTCAACGCATCCCGTGTTTCTGACACGTCATGCACCCTCAGTATTCTGGCCCCCGCCTGCGCCGCGAGCATCGCCGCACAAACGCTGGCCACCATGCGTTGCTCAACCGGTTGGCCCGTAATTGCACCCAGCATCGACTTGCGCGAAACGCCAACCAGCAACGGATATCCCAACTCCAGCAACTGCGGCAAGCCACGGAAAAGCGCTAGATTATGTTCCAGGGTTTTACCAAAACCAAAGCCAGGGTCCAGGGCAATCCGCTGCGCTGCCACACCGGATTCATTCAGCCGTGCAAGCGTCGTATTCAACCAACGCGTCACATCGGCGATCACATCGCCATAGGCTGGCGCGTCCTGCATTGTCTCTGGCGAACCTTGCATATGCATTACGCACAAACCGACATCACTGCGGGACACGGCCGCCACCGCCTCAGCCGAACGAAATCCGGAAATATCATTGATCATGCTGGCGCCGGCGCGAATTGCTGCAACCATCACGGCCGGCTTGACGGTGTCGATCGACACCGGCACTTGTCCCCGGGCCAAACGCTCGACCAGAGGCAAAACCCTGTCCATTTCCTCCTGCACGCTCACTGGGGTCGCCCCTGGGCGCGAAGACTCCCCACCAATATCGAGAATGTCTGCACCTGACTCGATCGCCGCCTCGACACGCGCCATGGCCTGATCCATGCGTCCAGCCAGACCGTCGCCAGAAAACGAATCCGGGGTAATGTTGATCACTGCCATTATGCGAGGACGTGTCAGATCCAGGTCAAAACGACCACACTTCAAGACGGAGGCTGATTCAGCCTGCTTACCGAACATTGAACGAACTCTCCACTGGCAAGCGCTGAGGGCTTGGTCCCTGCATTGCGCTCGAACACTGATAAGCCATGAGTCTATCGCACAGACTTGCGCACCGAAACAAAATACGGTCCATAATGAGTTAAAGGGTGAACGATCAATAAAGGAGATTCCTGCGGGAACTCACTACCGCAGTGGGGTATCAGAAATCGAGTGTTGACAAGTGCCATCAGAGCACCAGAGCACCAGAGCAACCGGAAATCCGGTGTTCGAGTCGACGTTAAAGGAGGAGAAAAAAGCATGGAACTTAACGGACCAGTCACCACCTGGCTTGACACGATAGTCGCGACCAGGGTCAGGAAAAGCAAGGTCAACGCAACAATTCATCAACTCGCTCAAACACCTCAGCGAAGCAGGGATTGCTGTTATGTAATCTCGGTGAATCAGCGCTGGCTGTGTTCCACGAACGGCAGAGTAACAGTGCTGCACGGTCGGTCGGCACTCGAACGCTTTGTCTCACTGCTGGGATTGACCCATTGTCCGCAAGGCGACACCGTGAGTTCAACGCTGGACTGTAACTCGACTGCTCACTGTCTGAGCGTTGACCGCAGACACTGCCTGCGCACATGCAAGTTACAACTGGATCACTAGCTACCTGTCAGACTTGAGTCTGACCTGCTGCGCCAGTGAGGGATGATGAAACTGAGCCCTTCCCAGTCCGTCCGTTTCATCAAAGCACACAAGCACTTGGCGCCTCAAAACGAAAGGAATCGACCTCAGTTTTCCACGAGGATTCGGGCGCCAGCAAAAAAAACCGGCCTGACGGCCGGTTTTTTTATGTTGCCTGCGGATCATACCGCCGGTGCTACTTCACCGCCAGAAGCCTCATCGGGAGCATCCCCGCTGGGACGCTTGGGTGTGCCACCGGGCTCTTTGGGCGGACGCGGTGGGCGACCATCCATGATGTCATTGAGTTGGTCAGCGTCCAGCGTTTCCCATTCGAGCAAAGCCTGGGTCATCGCCTCGATCTTGTCCTTGTTGTCCTCGATCAACTTGCGCGCCAGTGCGTACTGCTGATCGATGATGCGACGAATCTCGGCATCGACCTTTTGCATGGTGGCTTCGGAGACATTGCGGTGCGTGGTGACCTGACGGCCAAGAAAGATCTCACCCTCTTCCTCGCCATAGACCATCGGCCCCAGATTGTCGGACATGCCCCATTGGGTCACCATTCGACGAGCCAGATCTGTTGCCCGGGCAAAGTCATTTGATGCACCCGTCGTCATCTGATTCATGAAGATCTCTTCGCAGATCCGGCCACCAAACAACACTGCTATGGTCTGCAGCAAACGGTCACGATCCTGACTGTAGCGATCTGTTTCCGGAAGTTGCATGGTAACACCCAGGGCACGCCCACGCGGGATGATGGTGACCTTGTGCACAGGATCGGTCTTGTCGAGCAGCTTTGCCACCAGCACATGGCCGGATTCGTGATAGGCGGTGTTTAGGCGCTCGTCTTCAGGCATGACCATGGTGCGACGCTCGGCGCCCATCATGATCTTGTCCTTGGCACGCTCGAAATCCTGCATATCAACCAATCGTTTGGCTGAACG
>DAIMZH010000050.1:0-25921 GCA_036734105.1 Azoarcus sp.
GTTTCAGGTACTAGTGCCGCGAGGCGTGGAGGTTCGAGTCCTCTTCTGGGCACCATAACAAGTAATAAGCCGGTCGAATGACCGGCTTTTTGCGTTTCTGGGCCACCGGTACTCTGCGCCGCGCCTGTGTGCAGGGCGCCGATGTACAATCGGCGCCCCTTCAGATTACGCGCCAAACGGGTGGCGCCGCAAAATGGTTTCGTCACGTTCAGGACCAGTCGAAATGACGTCGATCGGAATCTCGCAAATCTCTTCGATGCGGTGCAAATAGGCGCGCGCCTCTGGGGGCAAGGCGTCCCAGCTCTGAGCTCCGTAAGTGGTGCCGCTCCAACCTGACATGGACTCATAAATCGGCTCGCAGCGCTCAACTTCTTCCGAGCCCATGGGCAGCAAATCGATGCGCTTGCCGTCGAGCATGTAGCCCAGGCAGAGCTTGAGCTCAGTCAGGCCATCAAGCACATCCAGCTTGGTAATGCACAAGCCGGTCACCCCATTGATGATTATGGAGCGCTTCAGCGCGGCAAGGTCCAGCCAGCCACAACGACGCTTGCGCCCCGTGACTGTCCCGAACTCGCGACCCTTGGTCGACATTTGCTCGCCCGGAGTGCCTTTGGTTTCAAAATCCAGTTCGGTCGGGAAGGGACCGCCGCCGACACGGGTGCAATAGGCCTTGGTAATGCCCAGCACGTAGTGCAGCCGACCTGGCCCGACACCCGAACCCGCAGCAGCCTGACCGGCAACGCAGTTGCTGGATGTGACGAAGGGGTAGGTGCCGTGGTCGATGTCAAGCAAAGTGCCTTGCGCACCTTCAAACAACAGCGAACCTCCGGCCTTGTTCACCGCATACAACTCCGCCGACACATCGGTCACCATGGGCCGCAGTGCGTCCGCGTCGGCCATGGCCTGATCGAACACCTGGTCGAAATCGACCGGTTCTGCACCCAGATGCTGAGTCAGCACAAAGTTATGATATTCGAGGTTGGAGCGCAGCTTTTCAGCAAAACGTTCACGGTCGAAAAGGTCATACACGCGCAGCGCGCGACGCGCCACCTTGTCTTCGTAAGTCGGGCCGATGCCCTTACCCGTGGTGCCGATCTTGTTTTCCGCTGCGCGCGCGCCTTCGCGGGCGTTATCGAGTGCAACGTGATAACCCAGAATCAGTGGGCAACCCGGGCTGATGCGCAGACGATTGCGAACCTGTATGCCCCCTGCTTCCAGCTTGGCAATTTCTTCAAGCAGATGCTGCGCATTCAGGACCACACCATTGCCGATGTAACAGGCCACACCTTCGCGCACGATGCCCGATGGCACCAGATTGAGTTTGTATTCAGTTTGCCCGACAACCAGGGTGTGGCCCGCGTTGTGCCCGCCCTGAAAACGAACGACACCTTTGGCGTGATCGGTCAGCCAATCAACAATCTTTCCCTTGCCCTCGTCGCCCCACTGGGTGCCGATGACAACAACGTTTTTTGCCATGCTAGTTTTCTCCCTTAAGGGCCTCGACGGACCAGCGGCCGTCGCGCCACACAAGTTGCCGGTCGCAGCCGGCTTCGAACCAGTTACTCTCGTGACCGGGCAAAGCTACCATTACTGCTTCGCCCTGATCGCGCAAGGTAAGCACCGCTTCGGCCAGCCCCGCTGCCTCGCCAAATGGTGCAAGTATCGCTCCACCACCCAACGGCACGGAGGTCCGCAGGGCGAGTTCACGCAAATCCAGACTGAAACCGGTTGCCGGCCGCCCACGTCCGTAGGCAGCCCCCACCAGGTCGTAACGCCCCCCAAGCGCCAATGCCGTGGGTGAACCATCACCATAAGCGGCAAACATCAGACCACTGTGATAATGATAGCCGCGCAAGTCGGCCAGATCGAAACTGAGAGGGAGATCGACGAGTGCCGATGCCAGCATCCGCAGATCGGACAGGGCCGCATGAACTTCCGGCACTGCAGGAAGCCGTTGCTCGGCCACGGAAAGCACTTCAGCCCCGCCATACAATTCGGGCAGCATCAGCAAAGCGTCACGCCAAGGTTGCGCAACGTTTTCCACCAACAACCTGAGACCGGGCACATCCTTGGACTGCAGCAGGTCGAACAGCGTCTCACGCTTTTCCGGGATCAGACCAGCACCTTCGGCCAGCGCCCTGAATACCCCCATGTGACTGATATCCAACCTGGCGGCTGGCACGCCAGCAAGCTGCATGACTTCGGCCAGCAAGCGGATGACTTCAGTATCCGCTTCAAGTCCGGCGTGTCCGTATAGCTCTACCCCGGTTTGCAAGGGCTCGCGCGTGGCGGTCAGTGAGGATGGCAAGGTGTGCAGCACACTTCCGCAATAACACAGACGCGATACACCCTTGCGATTGAGCAGATGTGCATCTATGCGCGCGACCTGCGGCGTCATGTCTGCGCGCACCCCCATGGTCTTGCCTGAGAGCTGATCAACCAGCTTGAAGGTGCGCAGCTTGAGGTCCTGCCCTGCACCGGTGGTCAAGGAATCGAGATATTCGAGCAACGGAGGCATGACCAATTGATAGCCATGAGCCCTGAAAGCATCGAGCAAAAGACGACGTAGCACCTCAAGGCGTTCGGCCTCATCAGGCAATGCGTCCTGAATGTGGTCGGGCAGTACCCAGCGCATCATCGGGTCACCAAAACAAGAATTAAGAGGCCGCCGAGCATTGACATCAGACCGATGAAACGGATCTGGCCATCGGCCATACTGGCCAGCCTGAGAAAAGCGTCGCGCCAACTACGTGGCGCGACGAAAGGAAGAATGCCTTCGATTACCAACATCAGCGCGAAGGCCATCAACAAGGTGTCGAGCATTACATTAGTTGCGATTTGCCCCAGTCGGACTCTTCAGGAAGCGGAAGAAGTCTGAACTCGGATCCACCACCATCACATCATTGCCACCCGAAAAGCTCTCCCGGTATGCCTCAAGACTGCGATAGAAGGAGAAAAACTCGGCGTCACGCTCGAATGCCTCGGCGTAAATCTCGGTCGCGCGCGCATCGCCCTCACCCATCATCGTCTGGGCTTCACGGTTTGCGTTGGCCACCACGATCTCCCGCTGGCGATCGGCATCTGCGCGAATCTGCTCGGCAGTAGCAGCACCCTCGGAGCGCAACTCGTTGGCAACACGCAAACGTTCGGCCTCCATCCGGCGATATACTGACTCCGACACCTCGGAAGGCAGGTCGACACGTTTGAGTCGCACATCAACAATCTGGATACCGATCTGGCGCGCATCGATGTCTGCTCGAATACGCATGTTATCCATGATGCGTTCGCGCTCTCCAGACACCACCTCAGGCACGGTGCGACGGCCAAACTCTTCGCGCAAACCGGCATTCACGGTTTGTAACAGACGGGTTCGTGCACGCACCTCATCACCGGCTACCGACTCGTAATACAGGCGCGGATCGACAATTCTCCACTTGACGAAATGGTCGACCAGGACGTTTTGTTTTTCAGCCGTAATGAAACGCTCCGGCTCAGGAGTGTCGATAGTCAGAATGCGCTTGTCAAAGAACCGTACATTCTGGATAACCGGGATCTTGAATTTCAGCCCCGGCTCGCTGAACACTTCTTTTACTTCGCCCAACTGGAAAACCACTGCGTGCTGACGCTGATCAACCGTGAACAGCGAGGCAGAAGCGAGCATGCCCACAATCACCAGTCCAGTTACAGCAATATTGACTTTGTTACCCATTTTAGCGGCCTCCCAGGTCACGGAAGCGCATCATGTCACGATCGCGCGGGTCAAAAGGTGTGTCTGACTGGCTCGTCGGCGTCTGCGTGCTGGCTGCAGGCTGACGGACGTTGCCCATGGAGGTCTGGGAACCACCAGTGGCTTGTGCGCCCTGCAACAACCGGTCAAGGGGCAACACCATCAGATTTCCACCACTATTTGCGTCAATAAACACTTTGTTGGTGTTACCCAAAACCTGCTGAATGGTTTCAAGATAAAGACGCTCGCGAGTCACTTCCGGCGCGCGAGCAAACTGCTCATACACCTGTATGAAGCGGGCAGCTTCACCCTCTGCGTTGGCGATCACCCGATCACGATAGGCACTCGCCTCTTCGATCATTCGCGCTGCGGTACCCCGAGCACGCGGAACCACCTGGTTGCGATAAGCCTCACCCTCATTACGCAAACGCTCTCTGTCCTGACCCGCCTTGACCGCATCGTCAAATGCCGCCTGCACCTGCTCGGGAGGCTGAGCGTTCTGCATCGTCACCCGGCTGATCAAAACACCGGTGTCGTAGCGGTCAAGGATGTTTTGCAACAGTTCGTGAGCAGTCGCTGCAATTTCCTCTCGTCCCTCATACAACACAAAGTCCATGGTGCTCTTGCCGACGATTTCGCGCATCGCAGTTTCGGATGCCTGCATCACGGCATCATCCGGAAAGCGGACATTGAAAAGATATTCTTCCGGACTCTTGAGTATGTATTGCACCGCAAAGCGGATGTCGACGATGTTGGTGTCGTCAGTCAGCATCAGTGCTTCACGCAGCACACGATTTCTTTCAGTGCCACGATAGCCAACCTCAATGGTTCGCACGCCCGAAAGGTCAACAAGCTCATGGCTTTCGATCGGGAAAGGCATTCTCCAGCGCAAGCCAGGCTCGGTGGTTTCGACATGTTTGCCAAAACGCAACACCACCCCCCGTTCGTTCGCGTCGACGGTGTAAAAACCGCTCGCCAGCCACACTACCACCAGCAGCGCGAGCAGTACGAAGACCCCGCCCCCAAACTGCTTGAAGCTGAACTGTGGAAGTTGCGGACCACTGCCACCGCCACCACCACCGCCGTTATTGCCTTTCGGCCGCTGCGAATCTTCCCGTTTTCCGCCAAATACGCCGGACAACCTCTGGTTGAAATCGCGCCAGACATCTTCAAGGTCCGGGGGGCCCTGATCGTCGCGTCGGCCTTTGTCGCCGCGCTTGTCGTCGTCGTTCCCCTGGTTACCCCAGCGAGGATCATTCAGTGACATTAGCAAACCTGTTGTAACGTTTATGTAATGCCCGGGGACTCAGCCCCGGACGCTTCGATTGCATCGGCAACGTTTGCGGCTTCACTGGCAACCTCAGCGAGGGATTGACGCAACAGCCCGACTCCGTCACCAGTCACGGCGCTTAAAAAAACGCCGGTGATATTATCACACTCGTCCCGATTGACCGCCGGGCTCGCCCGCGTCAGATCGATCTTGTTGAAAACCATGATCTGCGGAACACTTCCGGCACCAATATCATTGAGTACCTGATTAACCGCATCAATCTGCGCTTCGCGGTCGTCACTGGCTGCATCCACCACATGAAGAAGGAGGTCCGCATTGGCGGTTTCCTCTAGGGTGGCATGAAACGCGGCGACAAGCGCGTGCGGGAGATCCCGAATGAATCCGACCGTGTCAGACAGCACAACGTTCCCGACATCACCCACATAAAGCCGTCTGGAGGTGGTGTCGAGTGTGGCAAAAAGCTGGTCGGCAGAATAAGCACCTGCTTTGGTCAGCACATTGAACAGCGTGGATTTTCCTGCGTTGGTATAGCCCACCAGCGAAACCGAGAGCAGCTTGTTTCGCTCACGACCACGCCGACGTACAAGACGCTGCTTTTCCAGCTTGGCAAGCCTGTCCTTCAGCGCCTTTACCCGATATCCGAGCAGACGCCGGTCTGTTTCCAGTTGCTTCTCGCCTGGCCCCCGCAAGCCAATACCACCTTTCTGGCGTTCAAGGTGAGTCCAGCCTCGAACCAGACGGGTGGACAAGTGTTCGAGCTGGGCCAACTCTACCTGCAGTTTTCCATCGTGGCTTCGTGCTCGCAGCGCGAAAATGTCAAGAATGAGTGCAGTTCGGTCGATCACCCGACATTGAAGCTTGCTTTCAAGGTTGCGCTGCTGACCAGGCGCCAGTGCGTGATTGAAAACCACGATGTCTGCCTGATTTGCAGCAAGCACTTCGGCTATCTCGTCAACCTTGCCCCGACCGGCAAAAAGTGCAGGATCGGGGCGGGCACGTCGTCCTGTAACAACGGCTTCGACACTGGCACCGGCACTGCTTACCAGCAACTTGAATTCGCTCAGACGCTCTTCAAGAGCACCCTGATTGAGGTCAAGCTGCACGAGTACAGCCCGCTCGCCGGAAGCCGGGCGCTCAAACATCAAGCGCCTCTCACCATGCTTCGCTTACTCTGCATCCTGATCCTGCTGAAAATTGACAGGACGCGCCGGCACTACCGTCGAAATCGCGTGCTTGTATACCATTTGCGTTACCGTGTTACGCAACAGAACCACGTATTGGTCAAAAGACTCTACCTGGCCCTGCAACTTTATGCCATTGACAAGATAAATGGAGACCGGGATATGCTCACGGCGCAGAGTGTTCAGAAACGGGTCTTGTAAAAGTTGCCCTTTGTTGCTCATGTGTGGATTCCTGGATGTTGTCATTGATAGTGAATGTAACGGAAAACATGCTGCACCGCCACACAACCATGCGAATGATTCCTGATTGTTATGAATTGTTACTTGTCGGCGTAAGGATTGAACGCCGTCTTGAATTGTATGCGCAGTGGTGTCCCCTGCAACTTGAAAGCCTCGATAAAAGTACGCTCCAGAAATCTTTGATAAGAACTTGGAACGTGATCAAGCGCGCTGCCATGTATGACCACGATGGGCGGATTGCTGCCGCCTTGGTGAGCGTAACGCATCTTGGGCCGAAACACGCCATGTCGGGGTGGCGCCTGCTTAGTCAATGCTACCTGCAATGTCCGCGTCAAACGAGGTGTAGAAAGGTTGGCCATGGCAGCCGCATACGCAGCATCGACCGATTTAAGCACAACCGACACACCGCTGCCCTTCAAGGCTGAAACATAATGAAAACGCGCAAAGGACAGAAAGCCGAGTTTGCGCGCAATATCCGACTTGATACGCTCACGGCGATAATCATCAATGGCATCCCATTTGTTGACCGCAACCACCAGCGCACGCCCGGATTCAAGCACAAAACCACCGATGTGTGCGTCCTGATCGGAGATATCCTGCGCTGCATCCAGCACCAACACTACCACGTTGCACTTCTCGATAGCCTGTAGCGTTTTGATGACCGAAAACTTTTCAACCGCCTCGAACACCTTGCCGCGTCGGCGCAGACCGGCTGTATCGATCAGATTGTAGTGGCGTCCGTTGCGCTCGAACGGAATGGTGATGGCGTCGCGGGTGGTTCCCGGCATGTCGAAGGCGATCACCCTTTCCTCGCCGAGCAAGCTATTGACCAATGTGGATTTGCCCACATTGGGGCGACCGACGATGGCAATCGAGGGTGCGTCAGTGGTTTCGTCTTGCTCATCGTCGTCATCCGGAAACGATTCCAGAATGAGCAACAGGAGTTCCTTGACCCCATCGCCATGCGATGCGGAAATCGGCAGCGGCGTGCCCAGGCCAAGCGCATGAAAATCGGATGCGGCGATCGAGCGATGCATGCCCTCCGCCTTGTTCACGACCAGATGCACAGGTCTCCCGGATTTGCGCAGACGTTCAGCAATCTGCTGATCGTGCGGCGTCAGACCCGCGCGACCGTCCACCAGGAACAGCAAGGCATCGGCCTCGGCAATCGCCTGTTCGGCCTGCTGGGCCATTTCGGCCATGATGCCGTCTTTGGCGATAGGGTCGAACCCTGCGGTATCCACCACCAGGTAGTCCCGATCCCCTCCCCGACCAATTCCATAATGACGGTCGCGGGTCAGTCCCGGCTGGTCAGCCACAAGGGCATCACGGCTACGGGTCAGGCGATTGAATAGTGTCGATTTACCCACATTGGGACGACCGACAAGTACAAGAGTTGGTTTCACTCGGTTATTCCGTTAACGCGCCTCATAGGCGACTAGACTTCCATTACTGGTTTGCACCAAAAACCGGTCGCGGCCCGGCAAACGCAGCGGGTCAGCCTGAATCGCCCCGTTATCGGCACGCGTACGCGCCACAAACCGGCCAGAATCGCGGTTCAACAGGTGCACATAACCCTCGAAATCACCCACCGCGACAAAATCATCAAGCGCCACAGGACGCGAAACGCCACGACGGGTCATTGCATCCTGCTTCCAGACCGTTGAACCCCCGAAAGCATCGAGCGCGCTCACCGCATCCGCCGTGTCGGTAACGAGAATCAGCCGAGTATCCCGGTCCATCCCCACCGCACTGGAGAACTCGCGCGACCACACGGCATTGCCACTTTCGAGGTCAAAGCAGGTCACACGGCCTTGATAAGCTACCGCACAAACCTCACGCCTACTGACCACCGCCGTGCCGGCAATGTCGGCAACCCGCTCAAGCTCGGTCACGCCACGCGGACTGGCCACCGTGAGTTCCCACAAGGGAGCGCCGTTGACCGTGTCGATGGCAACCAGTTTGCCGCCGGGGAAACCGACGATGGCAACTCGACCGTCGCTTATCATCCCAGCAGAGCTGCGCAATGCCAGCGGTGGATTATTGCGTGAATAGTTCCAGGTCTGCCGCCCATCTGCCACATCAAAACCGAGAATGCGATTATCTGACGCTCGTACCACCACCGCAGTGGCTGTGACTGCAGGCGGGGCCAGCACCTCGGCACCGATCGCCGACCGCCAACGTTCAGCGCCAGTGCTGGCATCCAGCACCACAAGGTCACCGGCCACCGTCACAACGGCTACCGCCCGCCCGTCACTGCCTACCCCGGCAGACAGACGCGCGCCGGCATTGCTGCGCCATGCAGCCTGCCCATTGGCAACCTTGATCACGCTGCCATCATGGCCGGCGGCGTACACGTCAGCATCCACTACCGCAGGATGAAATACAAAGCCACCGGATGAGCCAACCCGGTGCTGCCAGATCGACCTCAACTCGGCTTTGGTGTCAAACGATACCAGTGGTGCAGGCTTGGGTGCAGACGACGAAAACGGGTTCAGTGACGAGCAGCCTCCCAGCACAGCAAGCGCACTCAGGGCAATGACGGAACGAATCAGCGACTTCATGGCTTCAGCTCTCCAGCGTTTCCAGTTTGATGCGGGTCACTTCCTGCAATGCTCTGGCGCCCTCTGTCGCAGACACGGCGAAGGCCTCAAGTGCAGCCCGGTAAGCAGCAGCAGCACCGGCGTGGTCCCCCTTCAGCGTCAGGATGTCTCCGCGCAGATCGTCAAAGCGCCCCTTCAGCGAGACGGGCGTGACCGCACCCAACTCCGCCAGAGCGGCGTCTGCGTCACCCTCGGCCAACCTGACCGTCGCCAGACGCACTGTCGCAATCTCGACCAGCACAGGGTTATCGGCGTTGGCCTTCACCCATTCAAGATGGGCTACTGCATTGCGGTAGTCTCCGCTCTGAAACTGAGTCGCGGCCGACATCAGCGCAGCCATGACCGCGTAGGGTGAGCGCGCGTGGCTTTCGATGATCTGCCCGGCCGCTTCACGCGCCTTTGCCGCGTCGTTCTGCTCTACCGCCTGCTCAACAGCATGGTAGAGCGCGCCAACTTCGGCGGCCTGTTTGCTCTGATACCAACCGTAACCCTGCCAGCTCACCGTGGCAATGGCAGCCGCCACCACCAACCCAGTCACGATGTTGCCGTACTCTTCCCACCAGGCCTTGATCGTGGAAATCTGTTCCTGCTCTTCGAGGTCATAAACTGCCATCTTCTTCCTCACTGAATAACATGTTTGTCGCCACCTCGGCCAGCCTGTCCAGCGCAACGCGCCGCTGCTCGCCGGTTGCGCGCAAGGGCTTGAGCGCAAGCTCACCAGACAAGGCCTCATCCTCACCAATGATCACGGCCAGCGAGGCACCGCTGGCATCGGCCTTCTTCATTTGCGACTTGAAACTGCCGCCACCGCAATGCATGAGCACGACAAAACCATGACCACGCAAGGCCTCCGCAGCACGAAAACCAAGTCGGCTCGCCGCTTCGCCAACATTCACCACATAGACATCGGGCACCGGCCGCTCAGGCTCGGCCCCGCTTTCCAGCCACAAGGCCAGCAGGCGCTCCACGCCCATGGCGAACCCTGCCGCCGGAGCAGGCTTGCCGCCCAGCATTTCAATCAGACCATCATAGCGTCCGCCAGCACACACCGTACCCTGCGCACCAAGCCGGGTGGTTACCCACTCGAAAACGGTTCGGTTGTAATAGTCCAGACCACGCACCAAACGCGGGTTGATGCGATAAGGAATGCCGGCATCGCGTAAAATGGCCTGCACCCCCTCGAAATGCTGCAGCGACTCCTCACCAAGAAAGTCGATCAGTTTTGGTGCAGCTTCAACCAAGCCCTGCAAGGCCGGATTTTTGGTGTCGAGTATGCGCAAAGGGTTGGTATGGAGGCGTCGCTTGCCGTCCTCGTCAAGTTGCCCGGCGTGAGCCTCGAAATAGCCGATCAGTGCTTGTCGGTGAGCGGCCCTCTCGTCGCTGGCACCCAGCGAGTTCAGTTCGAGCCTCACATCCTCAATGCCAAGGTCGTCCCACAAGCGGGCACACATCACAATCAGCTCAGCATCGATATCCGGGCCACCAAAGCCCAGCGCCTCAACACCAATCTGGTGAAACTGACGATAACGCCCCTTCTGCGGGCGCTCGTGCCGGAACATAGGCCCCTGATAATAAAGGCGCTGCGGCGCGACATGCAGCAGCTTGTGCTGAATGGCTGCGCGCACGCATGAAGCCGTCCCCTCCGGGCGCAAGGTCAATGCCTCGCCATTGAGCGCATCAACGAAGGAGTACATCTCCTTTTCAACAATGTCGGTGACCTCGCCAATCGCTCGTTTGAACAATGGCGTCGGCTCGACGATTGGCATGCGAATCGGTCGGTAACCATAACTGCGCAACCAGTCCCGCACGATGTCTTCGAAATGTTCCCAACTGTCGGCATCATCCGGCAGGATGTCATTCATCCCGCGCACCGCCTGCAAAGCTTGACTCATTGTTTCCTCAGGATTGGGTACCCGTTTTTTTCGGATACCGGGTATTCACGTATTGATCCACGATGGCCTTGAATTCAGCGGCAATGTTGTCACCGCGCAGAGTCACCGACTTGACGCCATCCACGAACACCGGCGCTGCCGGTGTCTCGCCAGTACCGGGCAACGAGATACCGATGTTGGCATGCTTGCTCTCTCCCGGACCATTGACCACGCAACCCATTACTGCCAGGGTCATGTTTTCAACGCCGTCGTACTGGTCGCGCCACACAGGCATCTGCTCGCGCACATGACGCTGAATACTGTCGGCCAGTTCCTGAAAGAAAGTGCTGGTGGTTCGCCCGCAACCCGGACAAGCGGTGACCATGGGAGTGAAGGCACGCAAACCCATGGTCTGAAGAATCTCTTGCGCAACAATGACCTCTTCAGTACGACTTCCCCCTGGCTGTGGGGTCAGGGAAATCCGGATGGTATCGCCAATGCCTTCCTGCAACAGCACGGACAAGGCTGCTGTCGACGCCACGACACCCTTGGAGCCCATACCGGCTTCGGTGAGCCCGAGATGCAGGGGATAATCACAACGACGAGCCAGGTCACGGTAGACCGCAATGAGATCCTGCACACTCGACACCTTGGCCGAGAGGATGATTCGGTCACCGCTCAGGCCATACTCCTCCGCCTTGGCAGCGGACTCCAGCGCTGACACCACCAGCGCCTCACGCATCACCGCACCTGCATCACGCGGACTCGCAAGGCGGGCGTTTTCATCCATCACCCGCGCGAGCACCGACTGATCCAGACTGCCCCAGTTGACACCAATGCGCACCGGCTTGTCATAGCGGCAGGCAATGTCGACAATCGCCGCAAACTGGGGGTCGCGCTTGTTCCCCGCGCCAACGTTTCCCGGATTGATCCTGAGCTTGGCCAGCGCCTCGGCACACGCCGGATGGTCGGTGAGCAGCTTGTGGCCGTTGTAGTGAAAATCGCCCACCAACGGCACATCCATGTTGAGCGCCAGCAATCGGTCGCGAATATGCGGCACGGCACGGGCGGCCGCTTCGTTATTGACCGTGATTCTGACCAGCTCCGAACCCGCCCGTGCCAACTCGGCAACCTGCATTGCCGTGCCCAGCACATCGGCGGTGTCGGTATTGGTCATGGACTGTACCGTGACCGGAGCAGCCGAGCCGACCGTCACCGCGCCAATCCTGACTTGCCTGGTGTGTCGGCGCGGTTGCGCGCCAAAAAGCGTGTTGTCATTCATCACGCAAACCTCATCTGCATCACTGAACCGTCATTCGGGCGACACCACCCGGACTGATGTGGGGGGCAAGATCCACCACCCGTCCGTCCAGATCGAGCTCAACCCTGCCTGCATTGCCAACCACAACCGAAAAAGGCGGACTGCCCTGCACCACACGAGTGGTCCCGGCCGCGCCTGTGCCAGTAAACAAAGCGGTCCCGCTGCCGTCACGCACCTGAATCCAGGATTCAGCGCCAAGCTTGAAGGTCAGGCGTCCCGTGGTGGCCTCGGGCGCTTGCGTTGCCGCAGAGCTCACCGCCTCACTCGTTGGCGGGCTTTCAGTCTCAGTGGCTTCGATTTGCTGTGGATCGGTTTCGGTCGATCCGGAACCAGTATCGGTGTCGGTTGAAGCCTGCGCCAAAGCTTCGTTCGGCTCCTCCTCGTCCTCCCTTGCCGGCAAAGACTCAGCCCCCGGCAAGACCAGAAAACTGGGCGGCGCCACGTTCTCGGGCACGGCAATTCTTTGAGATGGCGCAGGCCCGGCAACAACAGGTTCGGGGACAGCAGTGGTGGTGGTATTGGCATCCATCTTGAACCAGTCAAAATACCAACCCAGCCCCAGCACCAGCACCATGCCACCCAGCACCCCGAAGAGTGCTTTTGAACTCATTCGAGCGCGCAAACCACCGGAGGGAATCTCGCCGGACGCATTGCTGACTGCGGCAAGTCGAACAGCGCGGCTTGCGCCTCCAAATTCGATGGCTGCTATGCGAGACTCCATATCAAGTTGCATATAGCGCGCATAGTTGCGCAAGAAGCCTCGCACAAAGGCAGGACCAGGCAAGGAGTCGAAGTCTTCACGCTCCAGCGCATCCACCTGACGCACCGACAGCTTCAGCGCATGCGCAACATCAGCCAAGGTTTCGCCTCTCTGTTCGCGCGCGCCACGCAAAAACTCACCTATCGACACACTTGCCTCAAATTGATCTTGACTATCCGTCACTGGTCTTCACCCCGTAACATGGACTGGTATTCGGGCGAACCCTCAAAACGGTTCGCAAGTTGAGCGGCATAACTGGCCGCAGCGTCATGATTGCCAAGCCGCCGTTCTGCGCGCACGCCTAGCCATAGCGACTCTGGCGTGGACTCATGCTGGCGGTGCAAGCGCACCAGCAGATCACGCGCCGACACATTGTCGCCGCGCCGAAAGTCGATTTCTGCCAGGTTATACAGTGCCTGGGCATTGCTATCATCAAACATCACGGCGCGGCGGAAGTTTTCGCGCGCAGCTTCCAGATCACCCATCATCAGGCGACACAGCCCTGCGTTGGTGTACGGGCGTGTCGGATGGCGGTAGAAGGGATTCCTGGCCGCCAGATCCAGCCGACGAAGACCATCCTCGAAACGACCAGCAACACACTGGAACCAGCCATAGCTGTTGTTGAAGTCCGGGTCGTTTGGTGCGCTCCGGAGCGTACGCTGAAAATAGTCATCGGCCACGGCGGTGTCACCCACCGCCATGTATACCAGGGCCAGCAAATGCAATGCAGGGGGATAAGCCGATGAGTGCGCCAACGCCGACCTCGCCTCGTCCATGGCAACGTCGTAGCGCCCGACTTCAAGATAGGCGGTGCCGAGTTCGACGTTGATAAGAGCACGCGCCTCGGCTGCCGTGGCAGGCTGCGAATCGAGGATGGGTCTTTCGTTTGAGCCAGATCCACTTCTTGACCCGCCCGACGTTGTCCCGCAAGCAGTCAGCACGCCAACGCTCAGCAGCACACATAACAAGCTTGCAGCACGCCTCATGACCTCACCTCACTTGCCAGTCGGATTGTGCGTCGCGTGCGGTCTGCGACTTGTCCGGCCAGTTGACCGCAGGCCGCATCAACATCCTCGCCCCGGGTCTTGCGGGTGGTGGTTACAATTCCGCCATCAATGAGGATCGCAGCAAAGCGTCGAATCCGCTCTGCCGACGAGCGCTCGAAACCCGATGACGGAAAGGGATTGAACGGAATAAGGTTGAACTTGCAGGGTACATCGCGCACCAGCTCGAGCAAGGCGCGCGCATCGGCGTCGGAATCGTTGACGCCAGCCAGCATGACATATTCGAACGTGACAAAGTCACGTGGGGCCCGCTCAAGATAACGCTGGCATGCTGCCATCAACTGTCTGAGCGGATATTTTTGATTGATCGGAACCAAGCGATCGCGCAAGGCGTCGTTCGGCGCATGCAGCGACACAGCTAGCGCCACCGGACAATCTTCGCGCAAGCGATCCATCGCCGGTACGATACCGGAGGTTGATACCGTCACCCGCCGCCTGGACAGGCCATAGGCGTGATCGTCAAGCATCACACGCAAGGCGGTGAGTACATTATCGTAGTTGGCGAGTGGCTCGCCCATGCCCATCATGACCACATTGCTGATGACGCGACCGTTGTCCTTGGCGTCGTCGCCGTCTTCGGGGGTGCCGGATGCCGCACCAAGCAGACGGTTGGCCAGCCACAGTTGGCCAATGATCTCTCCGGCGGAGAGGTTACGGTTGAAACCTTGCTTGCCGGTGGAGCAGAACGCGCAGTCAAGAGCGCAGCCTGCCTGTGATGAAACACACAAAGTGCCTCGCGTCGTCTCGGGAATGAACACGGTTTCGACCGCGTTGGCGTTGCCTACATCGAGCAACCACTTGCGGGTGCCGTCCTGCGACAAGGTGTCGCGTTGCGGCACCGGTACGCGAATGCAGGCTGCTTCCTGCAGTCGCGCACGCAATGCCTTGGCAACATCGGTCATCCGCTCGAAGTCATCACAGCCTTCACGGTGCATCCAGCGCATGACCTGACGCGCACGGAAAGGCTTCTCGCCTAGCTCGGCAAACCACGCCGACAGCCCGGGAAGATCGAAATCCAGCAGATTGACCATTTGATTCATCTGTTGCCGCCAGCACTCATTCGCTCAACGCGAATGGATGTTCATGCCCGGGAAGAAGAAAGCGATTTCCACAGCAGCGGTTTCCGGCGCATCCGAGCCATGCACTGCGTTGGCATCGATGGAATCAGCGAAGTCGGCGCGGATCGTGCCGGCATCGGCTTTCTTGGGGTCAGTGGCACCCATCAGTTCACGGTTCTTGGCGATGGCGTTTTCGCCTTCGAGCGCCTGGACCATGACAGGACCAGAAGTCATGAAGGACACCAGATCCTTGAAGAAGGGCCGCTCTTTGTGGACTGAGTAGAACTGACCGGCTTCCTGGTCAGACAGGTGCATCATGCGCGCGGCGATGACCTTTAGGCCTGCGTCTTCAAAACGCTGATAGATTTTGCCGATTACGTTTTTGGCAACTGCGTCGGGCTTGATGATGGAAAGAGTGCGCTCGATGGCCATTCAGGGTGCTCCGTTGGTTAAGCGTTAAAAAAATGGGTTGATTAAAATTAACGTTGTAGTTTAGCAGGGAACCGGGGTTAGCTCACCCAAGAGGTAATTTTTTCGGCTCAACGGGGCGTCGCAATGTCACGCTGGATGGCACGCAACAGCTCACGACCAATCCGTTCGGCCATTTGTTCGTGCACCGGCATCATTATCTGCTTGAAAGCGGCACGCCCAGCCTCATCCAGTTCAATCACCCGCGTGGTACCGGCTGCGCGCACAGCCTCCAGTGCGCGCTCGTTCTCCTCGTGAGCGATGCGGTTGGCAAAGTCGCTGGCCTCTCGCATTGCCTGCTCAAGCTGACGTCGCACCACACGCGGCAAGGCATCCCAGAAACGCTTGCTGGTAATGACGGCATAGCCCAGATAGCCGTGGTTGGTCAGCGTCAGATAGCTCTGAACCTCGTGCATCTTCTGGGTGTAAAGGTTGGAGTGCGGGTTTTCGGTGCCGTCGACCACGCCGGCTGCCAATGCAGGGTATACGTCAGAAAATGCCATCATCACCGGCACTGCCCCCAAGGCATGCATCTGCGCCTCCAGCACCTTGGAAGGCTGAATGCGCATACGCAAGCCTGTCAGGTCTTCCGGAGCATGCAAGGGACGACTCGCCGAAAAGGATTTGAAGCCGTTATCCCAAAACGCCAAGCCCTTGATGCCGCGTGACTCCAGCGAACCCAGCAGGCGACGCCCTACGACCCCTCCAGTCACACGCGCCAACGCTGTCCGGTCTTCGAAAATATAAGGCAGATCGAAAACTTCGAATTCAGACAACCCCAGTACGCTGAATTTGGCCAGGGAAGGCGCAAGCATTTCAACAGCGCCCAATTGCAAAGCCTCCATCTCCTCACGGTCCCGATACAGCGAGCTGTTCGGGTACACATCCACACGAACCCGCCCGTGCGTCAGAACCCGCGCGCGCTCTGCAAAGTAAATCGCCGCCTTACCCTTCGGCGTATCCGGTGCAACCACATGACTGAAACGGATAACGATAGTGTCGGCCCATGCATTGCCGACTGTCAGCAGCGGCAGCGCAAACACAAGCAAAAGCCACAACATGCGATACTGCATCCATCCCACTCCGAAAAACATTGCGTTGCCCCCAAGCATAGCGCGCTATTTTGAAGCAATGACACTCAAAATGGAGAAACCTGCGTCCGTCCCGTCCAGACCATCCAACTGGCCGGTTGCGCTGCCTTACGCCGCGCTGGCGCTGTTTCTGGTGCTGCTCGGCACACTGATCTGGCTGACACGCAGTCATGATCAGGAAAATCAGCAGACCACGCTGATCCGTGACGTGTTGTGGATGGAGCAGAATCTGCGCTTCCATTTTGATCGAAACGCAGCCCAACTAGCTGATCTCGCGCCCTTCCTCAACCAAGGGGCGCAGGAACAGAGCGAAGCCAAGATCAGGCACCTGCTGCGCCCGGAAAGCGGCCTGATTCGTGTCATCTGGCTCAACCGCAGTGGAACACCAATGGGCGCGGCACCGTCGCTGAGCGAGGAACACCTGCTTCACGAATCAGCCGACAGTGTGCCTGCACACGGCACCTTCCGCCTCGCCCTCAGCGTGGGGCGACCCATCTATAGTCCAGCCTATCAGGTGTATGGCGGCGATCATCACTTTGAAGTACATATTCCCGTGCCATCTGACAGCGGGCAAGTCGCCGGTGTGGTCGGCGTTTACTCACTGCAAAAGCTCATCAGCCGCGAGTTGCCATGGTGGTTCTCCGAACGCTACCGGGTCAGCATACTGAACGCCGCCGGTCAGGAAATCGTGGCCAAATCCAAGGTCGCGCCCTTATCGAATGTTTTGAGCCACAACATTGCCTTCGACCCGCCGGGTCATGGGTTGCTCATCAACATCAGCGCCTACAAGGACGAGGTGCGCTGGGTTCCAGTGCTGTTGACCGCCTCCATTTTGCTGCTTGGCGGCATCATCGTGTGGAGCATCTGGCAGCTAAGACTGCAACTTGGTCGCAGACAGGCCGCAGAACAAGCCTTGCGAGGTGAGATTCTTTTTCGCAAGGCGATGGAAGACTCCCTGATGACTGGTCTGCGCGCTCGCGACCTGGAAGGGCGCATCACCTATGTCAACCCCGCCTTTTGCAGGATCACCGGTTTCAGTGCCGATGAACTGATTGGGCACCTGCCACCCATGCCTTACTGGAACCCGGAATACATCGATCGAACGGTTGAAGTGCATGACATGATTCTGGCTGGCAACGCGCCTCCGGAAGGAGTCGAATTGCTGTTGCGACGAAAGGACGGGCAGCGCCTTGATGCCATGCTGTTCGAAGCACCGCTGATTGACGCCGAGGGCAGGCACACCGGCTGGATGGGCTCCATGATGGACGTCACCGAACGGCGACGTACACGCGATCTGGCCCGACAGCAGGACGAGCGACTCCAAGCCACGTCAAGGCTGATCACCATGGGCGAGATGGCCTCCACCCTGGCGCACGAACTCAACCAGCCGCTGACCGCCATCAGCAGCTATAGCAGCGGCTGCCTTAACCGGCTGGAAGATGACGACATCACCTGCGACGAACTACACGAGGTTCACCGCAAAATTACCCGACAAGCGCAACGCGCCGGTGACATCATCCGCCGCGTACACGATTTTGTGCGTCGCTCAGAGCCCAAACGCGAGTCGCTCAGGTTAAACGCCGTCATCAATGAATCGCTCGCCCTGTTGGAACCAGACGTACGCAAACGCGGGATGCGGATCGTGACCGAACTTGCCAACAACCTGCCCTGCGTGTGCGCTGACCCGCTGATGATCGAACAAATCGTGGTAAATCTGGTCCGCAACGCCATGGACGCCATGGCAGACAACCCGCGACATCAAAAAACCGTTACCGTCCGCACCGCCATCCTGAACGGGCAAATCCATGTTCGGATCGCCGATCAAGGGCCGGGCATTGACAGCCAAACCGGCAAGCAACTGTTTGAACCCTTTTACACCACCAAACCCGAAGGAATGGGCATGGGTCTGAACATTTGTCGTACCATCGCAGAACTTCATCGTGGGCGCCTGAGCTTTGAAGCCTGCGAAGGCGGCGGAACCACTTTCATCCTGTCACTGCCGGCCGACTCCGACTGCCATGATCCTACAAGTTCACATCATTGATGACGACGAAGCCATTCGCGACGCCCTCGACTGGTTGTTGCGCTCGCGAAAGCTGGAGGCACGCTGCTGGGACAGCGGTGAATCTTTCCTGAGCGCCTGGCAAGCAGACTGGCATGGTTGCATTGTTCTCGACATTCGCATGGAAGGCATGAGCGGGTTGGAGTGCTTTGATGCCCTTCGAGAGCGTGATTGCACACTGCCAGTTGTCTTCATTACCGGCCATGGTGACGTGCCCATGGCAGTATCCGCCCTCAAGAAAGGCGCCTTCGACTTCATCGAAAAACCCTTTGACGACAATGAACTGCTGGACATCATCGGACGTGCCCTCGAAACCGACCGGGAGAGGCAGCAGGGGGATAGTGAACGAGAAGACATCCAGCGCAGGCTCAGCTTGCTCACCCCTCGCGAAGATGAAGTGATGCGCCACATCGTCGGCGGAAAATACAACAAGGTGATTGCCGACGACCTCAACATATCCATGCGCACCGTCGAAGCCCACCGTGCCAGGATATTCGAGAAAATGGAAGTACGCTCGGCGGTTGAGCTAGTCCAACTGCTGAGAGATGCAGAATCCAGACCCAGCAGTTGAGCAACCCGGAGCAACTCCGGCACTCATTCATACCGTTGACCAGCTCCGAACAACTCGATAATCGTCGACAGCGGGCGGATTGCGCCCCGCTACCCAGCCACTGGTTGGCACAACCGGGGTTGTCGAGTAAACCCTCAACCGGAACTGCTCAGCTCAATGATCTACATCTGACGCAAATGAAACATCGCAAAAAGCCGTCAGCCCAGAAGCTCAGACTCAGTGACCGGGCCAACGCTGTGCAGCCATACCGGCAGCATCCCCGCCTCGTCAGGGCTGCAAACAAAGTCTCCCGCAACACCCAAGCCGCCTACCCAGGCAGCCTCACCATCCACCTTCAAGACCGGCAGGTTGTCACGCCACCATGGGGGCAGACCCGCGTCCTGACACAGCTTGCGCAAACTACGGCGCGGTCTTCCCGGACCTGCCCGCAAAGTCAAACCCTCCCACCGCACACTCACACTGACCACCCTGGCCGATTGCAGTTTCACCAGCGAAACCCCCTCGCCCAAACGGTTTTCAAAGCGCACCACGCCCGTGCCCCAAGGCAGCTCATGCCATCCTTCGCAATCCATATCAGAAGGCAAGCCAACCGGTACAGGCTCCAACCACAAACGCCCACGATAGACACAACAAGCGGCCTCCCCCATCGGCAAGTGCAGTGGATGATCGACGGCGCTGCGCATCTGACGAACACATTCTTGCAAGCGGCTTCTGGCTGGCGGCGCCAGACCAAGACGCCGGATCTCGCTGCGCAACAGATTAAAAATCCGCGCATCAGGCAACGCAAGCACCGCCTTGAGTACAAGCCAACCATCGTCATTCGGCCCACAGTTGGCGCGATCGATCTCAGCCAGGCTTTCGAGCAAGGTATCGGCCTCTGCCAGATTGACCGCTGCGCGACGCAGACAATCCACTGCACCGGCAAAGCCCTCTTCAAGTGGTGGCAGCACCCGGGCACGCAGAAAATTACGCGAAAAACGCAAGTCAGCGTTGCTCTCGTCCTCAACCCATTGCAAGCCACGCTGTCTTGCATACGCCAGGATATCCTTGCGTCGCACACCCAACAGCGGTCGCAAGCGCGCGACACGGCCATTGGCAGGCAAAGTAACGGCCCGCATGCCTGCCAAGCCCCTCACCCCAGCGCCACGCGCCAGGCGAAACAGCACGGTTTCAGCCTGATCATCGGCGTGATGCGCAAACAGCATCCAATCAACCGGCAAGCTATCCAGCGCCGCATGCCGCAATCGCCGCGCCGCGGCTTCCAGACCGGCAGGATCGCCGCGTGGCACCACAAGCTCAAAGCAGGCACACGGAACGCCGAGCTGCTCGCACAACTGAGTGCAGAAACCGGCCCACTGAGCGGCATTGGCACTGATACCATGATTGACATGGGCGGCAGTCAACTGAAAGCCCAGATTGCCACGCAAACGGTGGATGACATCCAGCAAAACCACCGAATCCACACCACCACTCAGCGCCACGCAAAGTCGCGTGTCCGGACCCGCGCAGATTTCAGACAAGGCGTCAGTCGCCGCCTTGAGCAAAGCCCCCTCAGGCAGCGTCCTTGTCCTTGAATCGGCCATAGCTCATCAGACGCTGGTAGCGCCTCTCAAGCAACTCCTCTATCGACAAGCCTGACACCAGCCGCAAGCTCTCCTGCAAGGCTTGCTTGAGGTTACTTCCCATTTCTGCATGACTACGATGAGCACCACCCACAGGCTCCGGAACAATGGTGTCGATCAGCTCCAGCCCCTTGAGTCGGTCTGCGGTGATCCCCATCGCCTCTGCAGCCACCGAAGCCTTGTCTGCGCTTTTCCACAAAATCGAGGCACAGCCCTCCGGCGAAATCACCGAATAAGTGGAGTGCTGCAGCATCATCACCTGATCGGCCACTGCAATGGCCAGCGCCCCACCCGAACCGCCTTCACCGATAATGGTGGAAACAATGGGCACCTTGAGCTCTGCCATGACGTAAATATTGTGCCCAATGGCCTCGGACTGACCGCGCTCCTCGGCACCGATGCCGGGATAAGCCCCCGGCGTATCCACAAAGGTGAACACCGGCAAACCGAACTTTTCGGCCAGCCGCATCAGGCGCAAGGCCTTGCGATAGCCCTCCGGGCGTGGCATGCCAAAATTGCGCTGAATCTTCTCACGGGTGTCGCGACCTTTTTGATGCCCAATCACCACACAGCTTTGCCCGTTGAAGCGTGCCAGCCCACCGACAATCGCCTTGTCGTCGGCAAAGGCACGATCGCCATGCAGTTCTTCAAAGTCCGTGAAGACCAGCTTGACGTAGTCCAGTGTGTACGGACGCTGCGGATGGCGGGCCACCTGCGCAATCTGCCAAGGCGAGAGCTTGGCGTACAAGTCGCGCGTCAAGGTCTGACATTTTTTTTCGAGTCGCTCGATTTCGCTGGATATATCGACAGCAGGGTCATCCTGTACAAAACGCAACTGCTCGATCTTTTCAACCAGATCGGCAATCGGCTTTTCGAAATCAAGAAAGGAAGTTCTCATGTTTTGCTGACCAGCCATACAAGCATTACCCCGGAACAAGTACGCGTGCGCGCGACAGCGACATTGTACGCTCGCACAAGCCAGACGACACAAAAAGGGCGCCCGGAGGCGCCCTCGCTAGCAGTATCGCCTGAAGCTCAGTCGCTGTTGAACACGCCAAGCAGATGCAGCAGGCTGGTGAAGAGGTTGTAGATCGACACATACAGCGTGACCGTAGCCATGATGTAATTAGTCTCGCCGCCGTGGATGATGCTGCTGGTCTGATACAGGATAAGACCGGACATCAACAGCACGAACATGGCTGACACGGCCAGAGAAAGCGCCGGGATCTGGAAGAAGATCGCACCCAGGCCGCCGATAAAGGCCACCAGAATGCCAACCATCAGAAAACCGCCCATGAAGGAGAAATCCTTACGGGTGGTCAGCGCATAACCGGACAGGCCCAGAAAGATGACTGCCGTGCCACCCAGCGCCTGCATCACAATGGCATGACCATTGGGCAACGACAGATAAGCCGACAGAATCGGCCCGAGGGTGTAACCCATGAAACCGGTCAGCGCAAACACCGCAAACAGGCCACCCACACCGTTGCGCAGCTTGGCGGTGAGGAACAGCAAACCAAAGTAGCCCACCAACGTGATGATCAGCCCCGGATGCGGCAACCCAAGCGCCATCGACATGCCGGCGACGACCGCCGAAAAAGCCAAGGTCAAAGACAGCAGAATATAGGTGTTGCGAATCACCTTGTTGGTGGACAGAACCGACGCCTCAGCGCGATTCATGGTCATACTACGGTTTTCCATATATCGACTCCTTTGAGTGTTTCCGTGTTTGAGTTACGGAAGCCCATGATGAATGACAGCCCACGATTCAGGCAATCGGCGCCATAACGCGCCGCACGTAGCCGAATGCTAAGGCTAAGACTGTTCGATAATATACGAGTTCAACGAAATCTTTATCCGCTTTTGTCGAAGTATTCATGCTCAACTACAAACAACTTCACCACTTCTGGAGTGTGGCGCGCGCGGGTGGCATCACCCGCGCCAGCGAGCGCACCGGCCTCGCCCCGCAAACACTCAGCGGCCAGATCGCCTCTCTTGAGGCCAGCCTGGGCGCAACCTTGTTCAAGCGCGAAGGCAGACGCCTGGTGCTCACCGAAACGGGCCACACCGTCCTGGCCTACGCAGAAGAAATCTTTCGCGCTGGCGCCGAGCTTGAAGAGGCCGTCGCCAACCGCAGCAGCGGGCGGGCACTACCCTTTCGCGTAGGCATCGCAGATGTCGTGCCCAAGAGCATTGCCTGGTTATTGCTCGCCCCATGCATGAAGCTGAGCGAACCCTTACGCATCAACTGCCGCGAGGACAGTCTGGAAAGGCTGCTGGGCGAGCTTGCGATACACAAACTCGATCTGGTTCTCGCCGACAGCCCCATGCCACCGCACATGGATGTCCGAGGGCACAGCCAGAAACTCATCGAATCACCGGTGGCACTATTCGCCGCACCCACGCTCGCGAAAACACTTTCGTCAGAGAACTTTCCCGCCTGCTTGAAACACGCCCCCTTGCTGCTACCCGGTCGAGACGCCGCCATACGCCAACCCCTGCTCCACTGGCTGGAACGCCAAGGGCTCAACTTGCGAATCGTCGGCGAGTTTGACGACAGCGCCTTGATGAAATCCTTTGGTCAAGCCGGCGTCGGCATCTTCCCGGCCCCAGAGCGAATCGCAGAAGAGGTTTGCCAGCAATACCGCGTCCAGCACATCGGTACCGCGTCCGACCTGCTGGAGAGCTTTTTCGCCATCACGGTAAGTCGACGCACAACCCACCCGGCTACCTTGGCCTGCCTTGCGGGGGCTCAGCCCGGTTGAGCAGACCTTGCAAGCAACAAGGCCACGCCCCTGAAGCGCAGAACAACAAGCCACGCAACACCCTATTTACCATGCTGGTCAGTGCTACCATCGCACATGGAAACGAACAGCCAGGAGCACAGTCGTGCAGAGCTACGAGAAAGACATCAATGCCTGGGCAAATGAGCAGGCACGCTTGCTTCGCGCAGGTCGCTTTGAACTGCTGGATGTCGAGCACATCGCGGTGGAGATAGAAGACGTGGGCAAAAGCGAACAACGCGAATTAGCCAGTCGTATGGCGGTGTTGATGGCTCACCTGCTTAAGTGGAAGCATCAGGCAAATCGTCGAGGAGCGAGCTGGGAAAAAACCATCAAGGCCCAGCGAAAGGAAATCAGTTACGCCCTTGATGAGTCACCTAGCCTGGCTCCGAAGCTCCAGGAACCCCGCTGGCTTGACATGGTTTGGACACGTGCGGTCGCGCAAGCAGTGAGTGAAAGCGGCTTGGACTGTTTCCCTGACGAATGTCCGTGGGCAATACACGATGAAGTCCTGCACCAAGGCTGGCTTCCGGAATAAGGCAACGGAGCAACTGATTGGCAGCAAACCTGCAGACCGGGGTTTGCGCCATTAACAGGCTTCAAGCTCTGGCGGCTTGATCGGCTCACTAACAATGCGTTAATGCAAGACCTGACAACGATTCCGTGACTCCGATTCCGCGATTATTTCCCTTGCTCGGCTTAGGGCTTGCGATGCGTTGAGCGCAACATGGCGTCGCGAAGAATGGCATTCATGCGCGTCTGATAGCCCTTGCCCTGACTCTTGAGCCAAGCCAGCACGTCCGCATCAATCCGCACCGAAGCATGCGTCTTGACGGGTTTGTAAAACGGGTTGGGCACGGCATTCGCCCAAAAAGTCTCATCCAGGGGCGGAATGTCGCTGTAATCGATTTCGTTGTCAGGGCGGTCTGCCAGCGCCTTGAGCTCAGCCTCACGTTCTTCGGTCAGCGGCGGCAACTCGCCTTGCTTATACTTAACCCTGCTCATAACGCCTCCGTTCGTTTCGGTCCACACGACGGGCACTGATGATGCGTACAACCTCAATACCCTCATCTTCCAAGCGCACCGTGTGCGTCACCAGGAGTAGCAAGCAACCGCACACCATGCCGAGGGTTTGCCAACGTGGTTCGCCGTTTTCGATTCGGTCTTGTTCAGAGATGGCAAACGGGTCATCGAAGGCCCGTGCAGCTTCCTCGAACCGGATGCCGTGCTTGCGGAAGTTGCTGTCCGCCTTCTTTATATCCCATTCGAAGTAACGGTCCATTCACTTTTAGTGATACTTTTATGTATATACAAAATAGTATAACAAGTCATGGCGAAAAATCCACGAGACGCAAGTCCATAAAATCTGAGGTTCTTCATGCGTTCCGAGGTCTTACGGGACAACTCACGAAACGCACGGATTTGTACACTAAGCCGTTGGCACGGATCGAACACGGGCAATTGCGAAGGTCTGACCGCTGTATGCGTCGGTGCCACACAAAAAGGCGCGACGCACGCAACGGCACACGACGTGATACCACGGGGTGTCAGACAGCGAGACGAGGGTTGAACGGGCGCGCGTCGTGGGAGAAAGTATCGCACGGAATGCCAGTTATGTTAACAAAGTGGGTGTCCTAGTGATTTCATCCTAGTGATTTCATGATTTCTCCCGCAGGAGTGCGCCCATGCTGGGCGCACTCAATAAAAAAAGGGCACCGAAGCGCCCTTTTTTATCAAACCGTCAGGAGACGATTAGAAGCGATGCTGAATGGCAACCTGCAGGCCTTTCTGGTAGTCGCCAGCACCAGCAGCGGTGACTGACATTGCAGCGCCGTTCCTGTTGCTGATGTCAGCATACACAGCGTAGACCTTGGTACGAGCAGACAGCTTGTGCTCATAGCCCAGAGCCCACTGCGACGCCTTGGCATTGGAACCAGTGGTCTTGTCCTTCCAGCTGTTGTACGAAGCCATGAACTTGCCAGCATCGCCGACCGGTGCGCTTGCGCCAACCATCCAGTAGGTAGCCGGGGCAAAAGCCTGATCAGCACGGTCACGACCGTAAGCTGCGTGCGCTACAACAGCGCCGAAGTCGTAGGTACCAGCAAGGTCGATACGCTTCTGTGCCTTGGCCTTGTTTCCACCAACTTCGAGGGTGGCAACGTGGTAGTTCAGACCAACCATCAACGGACCGTTCTTGTAGACCGGGGA
>DAIMZH010000051.1:0-24574 GCA_036734105.1 Azoarcus sp.
GGTTCCTGCCTTCGCTTCACCCTGAAGGGCGAGGTTTCAAACCGGAGTCAGTTTTTACGACAAAGTGGCAGATAGACAGAGCAGACGGAAACATGTCCGCCACCGCAACACTATCGCCGCCGCCTGCGCAACACGCGAGTCCATGCCAGCGCCAGCATGCCAAAGAAACCGAGCAACAAACCAAGCGCCAGCATGAGCTGCCGCCCATGCCCAAACCCATCCGAGGACGTGCCACCCGCACTTGCCCCCTCATTGCCAACCTGAACCGCCACAGTTGCGCCATAGCCATCCTCGGTGATCAGTTGCAGTGTCCACCTGCCCGCTTGCCTGGGCACAAACACCACTTCACCATCGGCGTTTACAAATCCGCGCTGAAACACCGTATCGCTACCCGGCGCATAGAGCTGGTATGCCTCGAACACCGGGCGCTCGCGGCTTTCTGCAAACTGCAGCCGCAACACCACCGCCTCTCCCGACAGGGTTTGGTGAAGCAAGGTTCTTGCATGCACGCCCTGCACACAGATACACATCAGAAACACAAAAGGAAACAGGCTGGCCCTTGGCATGGTTACTCCATCTTCATCGCGCTATCAAGTTCAAAGCATCTCGAAAATGCTGTTGCGAAAAGGCCGCTTGTTTCGCACACCCTGCGCCTGGGGCGATTGGCACGCCAACCTTTCGCCATTGCTTTTCGAGACACCGTCGACATAGTAAAGCCGACCGGACAAACCCGACTACCGACAGTGCGCTCACTGAACTTTGCCTTGGCGGGTCGCTCAGCGGCCAAGCTGTACATGATGTTGAACATGGTGCGGATGCAGTGAGTGCGGTCGTTCCTGCCCGTGGGCCTCCATCAAGGTCACATTGCCGAACACGCTAGCCACCTCGCCATCGGCAACCAACTCGCCGGCATCCAGCAGCAGCGTGCGGTCACAGACTTCCAGCAGAAACTCGAGATCGTGGGAGGCGATCAACAAGGTCTGCTGGGCAGACTGCAGCAGCTTGATCAGACGGCGACGGTTGCGCAGGTCCAGACCGCTGGTTGGCTCATCACACAACAGCAGCCGGGGCTGCATCGCAAGAGCGCCAGCGATGCACACGATGCGCTTTTCGCCGCCCGAAAGATGATGTATCGGACGATGTCTCAGTTCGCAGGCCCCCACAGTCGCCAAGGCCGAGGCCACCCGCTGCGCCACTTGGTCAGCATCAAGTCCGAGATTGCGCGGACCAAAAGCGACATCCTCTGCCACTGTCGGGCAAAACAACTGATCATCAGCCTGCTGAAAGATCATGCCTACATCAGGGTGGTGGCTACCGGGCTTTACCGCGCTGCCAAAAAGCTCGATACGCCCAGACACCGGTTTGAGAATGCCTGCGATTGCCAGAAACAGGCTGCTCTTGCCTGCACCGTTGGGGCCGACCAATGCCACCCGCTCACCGCTTTTAATGCGCAGGCTGACACCAGCGAGAACTTCAGCCCGGTCCGGATAAGCAAGGCACAGATCATCTACAAGCAGCGCATCCTTCATGTCGCAGAGCACTCCAGAGCAAATACCAACGCAGCCAGCGCGACACCACTCAAAATGAAAACCCGGTCAGTCGTGCTCATGGGTGGCATCGGTGCAAAAACCCCCTGTGCGCCATAGGCACGCACCTGCATCGCGCAATAGATGCGCTCTGAGCGCTCGTGGCTGCGCAACAACAAGGCGGCTATCAACCATACATGCTCACGCAACCTGGACGGTAGTGACAATAGCCCTCCACCTTGACGACCCGCGCCACCGCGCACCTGCATGGCCAGGCGCATCTGGCGCAAGTCGTGATGCGCGACTTCGACATAGCGCACCACCAGCATCGCCAGATCAGTCATCAAGACCGGCACACCGAACGCACGCAGCGCACGTAGATGCTCAAAAAGTGTGCCACAGGCGAGCAAGGCGTTCGCCACCGTGAAGATGGCCAGAAAACGGACGCCGATCAGCGCGGCAGCTTCAAGCCCTTCGCGGTAAAGCGTCAACGGCCCCAGTTCCGCGAGTGCACTGACACCACTGACGAACGGAAGTGAAATCAACAGAACACTGATCGGCACAGCGGCAACCCGCAAACGCACAAACAAAGCCCTCCAGGAAAGACCGGACAAGCCCTGCACCCCCGCCGCAATCAGAACAAGCACAGGCAACAGAACGACATGGGAAACCGCCGCGAACGCAAAGGCAAGCAGCAACAGCAGCACAACCCGGACTCTCGGGTCACGACGCGCCAGCACAGAGCCCGCTTCGGGCAAACTGAGCGGACCAGGATGCACATCCACGCGGCTCACCCCCGCTCCAGCAAGGCGGGGTCAATGCGCACGAACAAGCCGACCAGTGTTGCGGTGACCAGGCCCTCAAGCAGCATCACCGGTAGATGAGCAAAAACGAAAACCTGCAGGGCCTGCCGCTCCAGTGCAGAATCGATCTGCGCAGGCATTTGCCACAGCAACAAGGCCGCAAACAGCAGCGCCGAGATCGCCACCGCCAGGCCACCCGCGACAAAGCCGATCAGGGCGTCACGGCGCATGCCGCCGCTGAGCCTGCGTCCCATTGCAAAAACCGCAAAGCTGAGGAGCGCGGGCAGGCCAAAGATCAAGCCATTCAAGCCTAGTGTGGTTACACCGCCATGACCGAACATCACCGCCTGCAGCAGCAAGCCGACCAGAATGGCCGGAAAGGCAAACCAGCCCAGCACGACCCCAAGCAGCCCGTTCAGCACCAGGTGTACGCTGACCGGCGGCAGCGGGAGATGAATCAGCGAGGCTACAAAAAACGCTGCCGTGAGCATCGCGGCACGCGGCAGTTCGCGGCGCGGATCAGGCCTGCGCTCTACGCGGCGCAGACAGTCCCATGCGATCAGGCCACTGGTGACATAGCCAGCGACTGCAAGCGATAGCGGCACGATACCATCAGGCAGATGCATGGCTAATCCCTGTCCGGCCGAGCACCAGGCCGTTTGAAGTACAAGGCGGTTCCGACGAAACCCCAGATGATGGCAGCCGCCATCATTGCCTTCTGCAACAGATCGGGGCCGCTGCTTGAGGCCGATAACGGTATCGTCGGCCGGGTGGCCGCGAGCATTTCGGGTGCCAGGAAAATCTCGCCCATGGCGCCATGTCCGGCCTGACGGACCTGGACGACCCAGCCACCGGCAATGGCAGAATCGGGCACGAATCGGAACACTCCAGCCTGATCAGTGAGACCCTGCGCCCAGACTTTAGCGGGTGCGTCAGGCGCATACACCCGCACCTGCGCACCGGCCATCGGCTCGCCACTGTCAAAGTTGGCAAAAAGCTCAACCCCGGTCACAGGCAAGAGCTGAACATGGGCTGCATGCGCAAACGCCCGCCCAGCCACAACACAAATGACAGCGAGCGTGCTCAGAGCGATGAGCTGACGTAAAAGCCTTGTCCGCATCAATGCCGACTCATTGCGTCACCGGAACCAGGGCGCAATGGCCCTCGCCCACATGACCCAGATGCAATCCGGCCAGGCTGAATTCCTGACGCTCACCACCGTGGGCGAACGGTGCAAAGCCGATTGCATTCAGGTTCATCGGATCATCAACCGCCTTGTCGGCACGCCCAAAAAGATGATCAAGATGCAAGGTGATCTCGACTTCGCCGGGGGCGCCTGCTGCCACAAAGCCCTTGCGCACGTCACCAACATACTCACCACAACGGTGATGTACCGCATCACGGCTGGCAAGATGAAACGTCACGCGTCTGCCATCCTTTTCGGCCTCGCCAATCAACACCAGACTATCACCCGGGTAGTCCCCTGCGGATGCGGGCAGCAGGCTCCACGACAGCGCATTGTAGTGCCCGGCGGGTGCGCTCACCTCCGCCACTGTGACCATGTTTTGTGCATCAGCCTGAGCCACCAGATCAACGGTCACCTTTCCCGGCACAGCCACCTGCAACTGGCTCGCAATCTCGCCTCCGGCCTTCGGATCAGACGCCGGAGTTGTCTGGTGAGCGACGACATTGCCGAGCGTAAGCTGGATGTGAGCAAAGCGCAGCGCCCAACCATCCTTGGTCAGACTCGGTGCCACAAAGCCGTTCGTTGCCAGCCTCTCGCCGCTGGCCTGAAAGCGCAACTGATCCGCCAGTACCGGCGACGCTGCGCCCAGCAGGGACGCATACAAAACAGCAACCAACGCACCGGTAGCGGCGCGAAACGAGTAAGGGGAGGTCGTGGGAAATAGCGACATTGGTAAAACTCCGGTAGTTCGGGAAACGATACAAGAGAAAGTGTGGCGTGTGAACTTTTTACAGTTTCGTAATAACAAGAACCGTGCCAGGCGGCTTGACTTGGCTTGAAGCTCAAGTCGCGCAAAATCCTGCGTCTCGCGTTGGCATGGACAACCCCCGCGGATGCCAACGGCCGCCACGCCGCCAAGCCTTGATGAAACCGGGGAAATGCCCATCCCTGAAAGCCGGATCGGGACACAGGCTGCACACGAAAAGCGCAAACCTGGCTTCCGTATCTGCAAACAAAGCGATACCCGCCTTACCAGGCTTACCAGCAGGCCAACCGGATTGTGGGCGCGCCAGCAACATTGACGCACCACAACGGTGCCAGCCAGCAACTGATTAGCAACAGGCCTCAGGCCGGGGTTCCTGCCTTCGCTTCGCCCTGAAGGGCGAGGCTTCAAACCGGAGTCAGTTTTACGATGAGCGCACAATGCAGCCCTGTGCCCGCTGCTCACGGTGTTCGGTGAGCTTGATGTACAACCCGAAAATCATCACACTCAAGCATGGACACGAGGGCCGCACATGGAACGCATCACGATTTCGCTTGAACCCGCTCTTGCCGAAGCTTTTGACACGCTGATCAGCGCGCGTGGCTATCGCAGTCGCTCGGAGGCGGTGCGTGACCTGCTCCGGCGCGAGATCGAAACCGCCCGCGCGGAAGAGCCGGATCATCAGCACTGCATTGCCAGCCTGAGCTATCTGTATAACCACCATCAGCGCGACCTGGGTGAACGGCTGACCTCGCTCCAGCATGACCACCATGATCTGACAGTGGCAACCATGCACACCCACCTCGATCACGAACACTGTCTGGAAACCGTGGTTCTGAGGGGGCTGACCCCGCAGATACGCCGCTTTGCCGAAGCGATGATGGCGGAAAGCGGGGTCAAACATGGCAGCCTCAACCTGATTGGCATCGAAGCGGACAAGCATTCCCATACACACGCCCACCCTCACGGCCTGCCCCACACCCACTATCGGCCCCGCAACTGAAACCAATAGTCACGGTTTGCGCTAAAATCATTGGTTAGCTCGCGCATGCATGCGCCCGCCCCACACCTGACATTACGGAGACACCATCATGTCCATGGCCGACCGCGACGGTTTTATCTGGTACGACGGCAAACTTGTTCCCTGGCGCGAAGCGACCACGCATGTGCTGACCCACTCACTACACTATGGCTTATCGGTGTTTGAAGGTGTTCGCGCTTACAACACGGTCAAGGGCACCGCGATCTTTCGCCTTGCCGAGCACACCCAGCGGCTGATCAATTCGGGCAAGATTTACATGATGGATATCCCTTACTCCAAGCAGGAGTTGATGGATGCCCAGCTTGAAGTGGTGCGTGCCAACAAGCTTGAGTCCTGCTATCTGCGCCCGATTGCCTTTTACGGCTCGGAAAAGATGGGTATTTCCACAGTGGGCTCCACCGTGCATGTATCCATCGCAGCCTGGCCATGGGGGGCTTATCTTGGCGAAGAAGGGCTGGAGAAAGGCATTCGCGTCAAGACATCCTCATTCACTCGCCATCATGTCAACGCCACCATGCCACGCGCAAAAGTGGCCAGCACTTACGCCAACTCGATTCTCGCCAACCTTGAAGTCACCCGCGAGGGTTACGACGAAGCCCTGCTGCTGGACACCCAAGGCTTTGTCGCCGAAGGCGCTGGCGAAAACCTGTTCGTGATCAAGGACGGCAAAATCTACGAGCCTGAGATTGCCTCCGCGCTGACCGGCATCACGCGTGACTCCGTCATCCGCATCGCCGCCGAGTTCGGCTTTGAGGTGCAATCAAAGCGCCTGACCCGAGACGACATCTATATCGCTGACGAGGCGTTCTTCACCGGTACCGCAGCCGAAGTCACCCCGATTCGCGAACTGGACAACCGGGTTATTGGCGAGGGTCGCCGTGGCCCGATCACCGAGAAAATCCAGCAGCGCTTCTTCGACATCGTCAATGGCCGCGCAGACGAATACGACAACTGGCTGTCATTCGTATAACATCGGCGTAACCTGCGTCTGCAATAGTACTGGAGTGACTGGCCTCGTCCGGGCCCGCGAATTCGGCTTCGCGGCCACGTGGCCTGTCCCGGGCTGTTGCAAAAACACTCTGTCATGCAATGGAGTCTTTCATGAGCGAAATCATTGATCGCGACAAAACGGTTGCCGTCACCGCAGCCGAACTGCCTGTCGCCTGCCCTCGTCCGGGAGCTCCACTGTGGGCACGCCATCCGCGCGTCTTTCTTGATGTGCTCAAGACTGGCGATGCCATCTGCCCATACTGTGGCACTCATTTCGTATTCTCCGGCGAGCGTCCCAAGGGACATCACTGAGATCACGTACGAGTGACGATGGTCTTTCACCGACACGCTTATCCGGGCAGCCCTGCATGGTTGCCCGGTGGGCATGCACAAACGGTGTACCCTCTGTTGCGCAAGGGGTTAATTCCGAACTGGCAACGCCAGCGCATTGACACGCCAGACGGCGACTTCATGGACTTGGACTGGCTGCCTGAACCAGGATACGGTGCGTCACCGCTGGTAGTGCTGTTTCACGGTCTGGAAGGCTCAAGTCATTCACATTATGCGCGCAGCCTGATGCGTGCTCTTGAGGGAATCGGCTGGCGCGGCGTGGTGGTTCATTTCCGGGGCTGCTCAGGCACACCCAATCGACTCGCCCGTGCCTATCACTCAGGCGACAGTGATGAGATTGACTGGGTTCTGCGGTACTTCAAGACCAGGTTTCCCGACACTGTTATCTTTGCGGCTGGCGTCTCGCTGGGTGGCAATGCCTTGCTCAAATGGCTGGGCGAACATGAAAGCGAAGCCGCGAACTGCATCAGTGCGGCTGCAGCCGTATGCCCCCCGCTTGATCTGACGATCTCGGGGCTGGCACTCGGTCAAGGCTTCAACCGGGTGTATACCCGGCATTTTCTCAAGACACTCATTCCAAAGGCTTTAGCGAAGACAAGGCTGTTCCCCGGCGAATTTGACGCCGACAGGATTGCCACTGCGCAGAGCCTGCAGGACTTTGACGACTGTTACACCGCCCCGGCGCACGGATTTGACGGGGTGTTCGATTACTGGCGACGAGCCTCGGCCAAGCCATGGCTTGGCGGAATCAGGCTGCCTACCCTTTTGCTGAATGCAGCCAATGACCCATTTGTGCCGCCGGACGCCCTCCCGGATGCCGGACAAGCAGGGCCAGGTCTGTGTTTTGAGTGCACGCCAGAGGGCGGTCACGTCGGATTTCTACGCGGCCCCTGGCCTGGTAATCTCGACTGGCTGCCACACCGCCTGCTTGGCTTCTTTGCCACACAACTAGAGCACTTGGACACAGCCCGTCCAGCTTCGGAGATTGCCAGCGCCAACTTTCTGCGCTCCAGCTCCTGTATTCAATCCTCAGCGGCCGCTGATCACTCAGCCCCGCAGCCTCTCACCTCTTGATGTTTCGCTGACAACTCATGAACACTACCCGCTACCCAGCCCCCGCTCCCGAGATATTCAAGGCCTACGACATTCGTGGCATCGTCGACAAGACCCTCACCGTCGAAGCCGTGCTGGCCATTGGTCACGCGCTTGGCTCAGAAGCCAAAGCACGCGGTCAGGCCGAGATCGCAATCGGTCGCGATGGTCGGCTGTCCGGGCCAGCGCTCAGTCAGGCGCTGGCCGATGGCGTGCGTGCTGCCGGGGTCGATGTGGTCGACGTGGGGTGCGTGCCCACCCCTCTCGCCTACTACGCTGCACACGCATTGGGCACACAGTCCTGCGTCAGCGTTACCGGCAGCCATAATCCGCCGGACTACAACGGCCTGAAGATCGTACTTGGCGGACAAACGCTTTACGGCGACATGATCCGCGATCTGCGTCGGCGCATTGTTGAGGACGACCTCAGCCATGGCGAAGGCAATCTGCGCGAAACCTCTGTCGTCGACAGCTATGTGGACCGCGTCATCTCCGACGTCAAGCTCGCCCGCCCCATGAAGGTAGTCATAGACTGCGGCAACGGCGTAGCTGGCGCCATCGCACCCCGCCTGCTGCGAGAGCTCGGTTGTGAGGTCATCGAGCTGTTCTGCGAAGTCGACGGCACCTTCCCAAACCATCACCCGGACCCCTCCCGCCCCGAGAACCTGCAGGACGTCATCGCAGCACTGCGTGACAGCGACGCCGAACTGGGTCTCGCCTTCGATGGCGACGGTGACCGCCTGGGGGTGGTAACCCGTGACGGCGAGATCATCTTCCCGGACAGGCAGCTCATGCTGTTTGCTGCCGACGTGCTGAGCCGCGTACCCGGCGGCGAGATCATCTATGACGTCAAATGCAGCCGCAAGCTCACCGACTGGATTCGCGCCCACGGTGGCAAACCGACCATGTGGAATACCGGCCATGCGCTGGTCAAGACCAAACTGAAGGAAACCGGAGCGCCGCTGGCCGGCGAGATGAGCGGTCACGTGTTCTTCAAGGAACGCTGGTACGGCTTTGACGACGGTCTCTACACCTGCGCCAGACTGCTCGAAATCTTGTCCCGCGAGCAAGACCCCTCGGCCGTGCTCAAGGCCCTTCCAGACTCAATGAACACGCCCGAGCTGAACATCTCGATGAACGAGGGTGAACCCTTCGAACTGGTGCGTCGCCTGCGCGAGGACGCTGACTTTGCCAACGCCCGCGAACGCATCACCATAGACGGCGTTCGGGTCGAGTACGACGACGGTTTCGGACTGGCGCGCCCCTCCAACACCACGCCGGTAGTTGTTTTGCGTTTCGAGGCCGACACACAAGCCGCATTGGACCGTATCAAGTCCGACTTTCGCATGGCAATCGAAAAAGTGTGGCCGGGCCTGTCCCTGCCATTCTGACCAAAAGAAAAGGCGCTGCTGGATGATGGTATTGGCGCGCCAGAATCCAGTGCTGTACTTACTATTACTAAAGCTTTAACCTTGAGGGAGTTTTCCGGAGCGTTCGCAAACCCGTGCGACCTCCCTCACTTGCTGATCAATGCGCCCGGCCTTGACCAACTGCCGATGAATGTTGCTGAGTCCCGGTTGATGAAAAGCCTTGAAGTGTTTCTGGGTCGACAGCCCATCCTAGATCGCAAGGGCGATGTCTTTGCCTACGAGTTGCTCTTTCGTGCTGGCCGCGTGGATCACTGCGATATCACCGATGACCTCCATGCCACTGCCAGTGTCATCAGCCACACCTTCGGTCGACTCGGGGCGGAAAACGTTCTGGGCACGCATCTGGGCTTCATCAACGTCAATGCCGAGATGCTGTACAGCGATCTGCTGATTCAACTCCCGCCCGAGCAGGTAGTGCTCGAACTGCTTGAAACCGTGGTCATTACGCCGGAGCTCATTGATCGTTGCCGCCAGCTCAAAACCCAGGGTTTCATGCTGGCGCTGGACGACTTCATTTACACCGACGACTTCATTGCCCTTCTGCCCATGGTCGACTTCGTCAAGATCGACCTGCAGGCTCACCAGCAAGACGAACTCCCGGCGATCGTCACCCACCTGCGTCAATGGCCCGCCAGGCTACTGGCCGAAAAGGTGGACAATCCTGATCAAGCAGAATACTGCCGGTCGCTGGGTTTTGATCTTTTTCAGGGCTACTATTTTGCTCGGCCAGCAATCATCAGCTCGCGACGACAGGATGCCAGCTCGCGACTCCAGATGAATTTGCTGCGCCATATCCTTGAGCCGCAAGCCGATCTGAACGTTTTCGACCTCATCAAGCAAGACGCAACCCTGACCTATAGCTTGCTAAGACTGGCCAACTCAGCGACCGGGCTGAACCACCCGATTGACACCCTCTCCACGGCCGCACGCGAGTTGGGACAACGCCAGTTGCATCGCTGGTTGCAATTACTGCTTTACAGCAAGTCAAGATCCACGCATTTTCCTACACCTCTCGCCGAACTAGCTGCAATGCGGGGACGCATGATGGAACTGCTGGTTCACCACTTGTGGCCAAACTCTCCGCTCAGCGAGCATGCCTTCGCGACGGGTGCTCTATCGCTGCTGGAGGCGGCCTTTGATGCACCAATGACCGAAGTGCTCAAGGACATGCCCCCCGAACATGAGGTGGTTAGAGCCCTGTTGTGCGGTGAAGGAGCACTGGGGCGACTGCTGAGACTCGTCCGTAAAACCGAGATCAATGACAAGGTCAGCACAATCCGCGAGGTAGCCGAGCACGAAGGGCTGACGATGAAGATTCTCGTCGACATGGAACTCGACGCCATTCGCTGGGTGGTGGGACTAGCTGAGCGACGCACCTGAGCATTGGCGCAGAGCGCCGCCGACATGGATTCATCTGGTTTTTATCGACCACACGGATTTGCAGGGAACTGTTTGACGTACTTGTTGTAAGGTCTGTCATCGGCCAACGACAAAGCAGCACGCCAACCAACAGGACCCCGACATGCACGCCACCCTCCCGCTTCTCAAGGCCACCAGCTTTCCAGCCATTCGCCGTCGTACACTCGATACGCTGCAGGTCAATCTTGGCTACCGTTGCAACCAGAGTTGCGTGCATTGTCATGTCAATGCCGGTCCAAACCGCACCGAGATGATGGATGACGAGCACCTAAACCTGATTGCCGAGGTGCTGGAACGACGCAAAATCAGTACGCTCGACCTGACCGGCGGTGCACCGGAGCTCCATCAGGGTTTCAGAAAACTCGTCTCCGCAGCCCGAGCACTTGATGTGCACGTAATCGACCGCTGCAACCTCACCATCCTGTTCGAGACCGGCCAAGAAGATCTCGCCGAATTTCTCGCCGCCAATGAAGTAGAAGTAGTTGCATCCCTGCCCTGTTACTCCGCAGACAACGTGGACCAGCAACGCGGCAAGGGCGTATTTGATAAAAGCATAGCCGGCCTGCAAAAGCTCAACGCACTTGGCTACGGACATGCCGGCAGCGGCCTGACTCTCAACCTGGTCTACAACCCGCAGGGGCCATCGCTCCCCCCGTCACAGACCATGCTGGAGGCCGCCTACAAGCGCGAGCTCGCCGAACACTTCGGCATTGTCTTCAATCAGCTCTTCACGCTCGCCAACATGCCTGTCCAGCGCTTTGGCAGCATGCTCATCAGCAAGGGCCAGTTCAACGACTACATGAACCTGCTCAAGAGCAGCCATAGCGACGCCAACCTTGAAAACGTCATGTGCCGGACGCTGGTCAGCGTGGATTGGCAAGGCTATCTGTATGACTGCGACTTCAACCAGCAGTTGGGCCTGCCGCTGCCCGGCGCTCCGCGCCGTCATCTGCGCGAGCTGTTGTCAAACGGCCTTGACGGTCAACCCATCAGCGTAGCCGAACACTGCTTTGGCTGCACCGCCGGGCAGGGCAGTAGCTGCGGCGGCGCGCTGTAAGCGAGGAGAGCACCATGAAACGCACGATACTTGTCAGCGCCATCGTGGCGCTGGTGGTGGCCTACTTCGCCTTCGATCTGGGCCAGTGGCTCAGCCTTGATGCGCTCAAGCAGGGACAGTCAGATTTCGAAACCTTGCGCAGCGCCAGCCCCTGGCTGGTCACCGGCGCATTCTTTGGCCTTTATGTGGCGATTACTGCATTGTCACTGCCTGGCGCGGCCGTCATGACAATTGCCGCTGGTGCCCTGTTCGGCCTGCCTGGCGGCGTTCTGCTGGTGTCATTTGCATCGAGCATCGGCGCCACACTGGCCTTTCTGGTATCGCGCTATCTGCTGCGCGACTGGGTGCAGCAACGCTTTGGCGACAAGCTCGCGGCGGTGAATCGCGGCGTGGAGCGCGACGGGGCCTTCTACCTTTTCACGCTACGTCTGGTGCCGCTTTTTCCGTTCTTTCTGATCAATCTGGTGATGGGGCTTACCCCGATGCGCACCGGCACCTTTTACTGGATAAGCCAGCTTGGCATGCTCGCCGGCACCGCCGTATATGTTAACGCTGGCACACAACTGGCGGCAATTGACTCGGCCTCCGGCATCCTGTCGCCAGCGCTGATTGCCTCGTTTGCGCTGCTCGGCTTGTTTCCGTTGCTCGCCAAGCGCATTGTCGAAACCATTCGCAAGCGCCGGGTTTACAAGGCCTGGAACAGACCGGCAAGCTTTGACCGCAACCTCATCGTGATCGGTGGCGGCGCAGCCGGTCTGGTCAGCGCCTACATCGCCGCAGCAGTCAAGGCCAAGGTAACGCTGGTTGAAACACACCGAATGGGTGGCGACTGCCTGAACACCGGCTGTGTGCCCAGCAAGGCACTGATCCGCAGCGCCAAACTGGCATACCAGTTCCGCAACGCCGACCGCTATGGCTTGCAGGCAACAAACCCATCATTCAGTTTTCGACAAGTCATGGCACGGGTGCAGGACAAGATTCGCGCCATCGAACCACATGACAGCGTCGAGCGATATACCAGCCTTGGGGTAGAAGTGTTGCAGGGTTATGCGCGAATTGTCGATCCATGGACGGTTGATATTGCGCTGCCCGACGGCAGCAGCCAGCGCCTCACCACACGTAGCATCATCATCGCTACCGGCGCCCGCCCGGCGGTTCCAAAAATTGACGGACTGGACGATGTTGGCTACCTGACCAGCGACACCTTGTGGGACACCCTCGCCACCCTGGACGCGCCACCGCGACGCTTGGTGGTGCTGGGCGGCGGCCCGATTGGCTGCGAACTGGCGCAAGCCATGGCGAGGCTGGGCTCGCAAGTCAGCCTGCTGCAACGCGGAGCGCGCATCATGCCGCGCGAAGACGAGGAGGTGTCGGCTTTTGCCAGCAAGGCGCTGACCGACTCCGGCGTGAAAGTGCTGACCGGTGTTGACATCGGAGCCTGCCATTGCGACGGTGAGCGCCGTCTCATCCGCCTGCGCAGTTCAACTGGCGAAGTGCGCGAAATCGAGTTTGACGCATTGCTTGTCGCAATCGGCAGACAGCCCCGCCTGGAAGGTTTCGGGCTCGAAACCCTGGGCATCGGGACTGAGCGCAACGTACAGACAAACGAATACCTCGAAACCCTGTACCCCAATATCCTCGCGGCAGGCGATGTCGCTGGCCCGTATCAGTTTACGCACACCGCCGCGCACATGGCCTGGTATGCCTCGGTCAACGCTCTGTTCGGGCAGTTCCGGCGCTTTGCGGTCGACTATTCGGTGATTCCCTGGACCACCTTCATCGACCCTGAGGTAGCCAGAGTCGGCTTGAATGAACAGGAGGCCCGAGAAAAGGGTATCGCTTTCGAGGTAACGCGCTACGGACTGGACGACCTTGACCGGGCAATTGCCGACAGCGCAGACCATGGTTTCGTCAAGGTACTCACAGTGCCAGGCAAGGACAGGATTCTTGGCGTCACCATCGTCGGTGAGCACGCGGCCGAACTGCTTGCAGAGTTTGTATTGGCCATGAAGCACGGCCTCGGGCTGAACAAGATTCTCGGCACCATTCACACTTACCCGACCATGTCAGAAGCCAACAAGTATGTAGCGGGTGAATGGAAGAAGGCGCACGCCCCGCAAGGCATACTCGCCTGGCTGGCACGTTTTCATGCCTGGCGCCTGAAGGCGGGCTGAGGGCCATTGGGCTGTCAGCCAGTCGGACTCTGGACTGGCTGTGCCAAAGAGGCATCAGGTCCATCTCCGCCCGCCTTTCTTCGCATGTAACCGCCATTGCCGCACACCACGGACTCGACGCATGACTACCCGGATTTCTGTCAGCAGGAACACTCAGGCGCTCTGCAAAACGCTGTCGCAGGCCGAGAACACGCCGCCTCAAGCGGCACCAAAGCTGTCCATCATCGTCCCCCTGCTGAACGAGGCAGGTGCGTTGCCTGGCATCCTGCCCGAATTACGCCAACTGGCAGACCAGGGGGCCGAACTGATACTGGTCGATGGTGGCTCCACCGACGCGAGCTGCACCCTGATAAAGCGCGCCGGTTTGAATCTGGTGCATAGCCAACGGGGACGCGCGCAGCAGATGAACGCCGGCGCACAAGCGAGCCACGGCCAACTGTTGCTGTTTCTGCATGCAGACACCCGTTTGCCGAAGCATGCGCTACTGCGCGTGACTGAGGCACTGGCCGATGAAAACCGGCTGTGGGGCCGCTTTGATGTTCTCATCGACGGCAGGCCCGTCATGCTCCGGGTTATAGCCCACGCAATGAACCTGCGCTCGCGGCTCAGCGGTATAGCTACTGGCGATCAAGCAATGTTCATGCGCCGCAGCGCCTTCGATGCCGTGGGCGGCTTTCCGGCTCAGCCTCTTATGGAGGACATCGAAATGTCGAGCCGCCTGAAACGTCTTGGCGCTCCAGCCTGCCTGCGGCACAAGGTGACCACCTCTGGCAGGCGCTGGGAGCGGCATGGCGTGTGGAAGACCATTGTGTTGATGTGGCGCTTACGCCTCGCCTATTGGCTCGGCAGTCGGCCGGAAACGCTATGGCGGCTTTACCGAGCAACTGATTAGCGACAGGCCTTCAGGCCCGTCGATCTGAACAAGATTTGGAAGGGGTTTGCATCCCCTACCAAATCGCTACGGTCGAAACCCCGGCCTTCAGGCCGGGGTCTTCAACCTCCGCACCGCCCTGAAGGGCGGGGTTTCGAACCGGAGTCAGTTTTACGATGACAACAAACACCGAGATTCGCGTCATCGTCTTTGCCAAAGCCCCGCGGCCAGGCAAGGCCAAGACCCGACTGATTCCGGCGCTGGGAGCCGACGGAGCTGCCCGGCTTGCAACCGAAATGCTACAGCACACCCTGGCATCTGCCTTGGACGCAAATGTCGGACCAGTTGAACTGTGCGCGGACCCGGCACCTGATCATCCTGACTGGTGCGGCATCGTCCTGCCAGCGAGGATTCAGCGCAGCGCTCAGGTGAGCGGCGATCTTGGCGCAAGAATGGCCGCTGCGGCATGTCAGCATCTCCGCCGGGGGCCAGTGCTGCTGATCGGCACCGACTGCGCGGAAATGGGAGCCCCCTTGCTAGCCGAAGCAGCCCGGCACCTTGCGGATGGCGTCGACTGCGTACTTTATCCCTGCGTAGACGGCGGCTATGCACTGCTAGGATTGCGTCACTTTCATAGCAGCCTGTTCAGTGACATCGCCTGGAGCACCGACACAGTTGCGCTGGAAACCCTTCGCCGTATCGAAGCACTCAACTGGCGCCATCACGTCGGCAGTCTGGTTCACGATATTGATCTTCCGGCAGACCTGCACCGCTGGGTTGGTTACAAATCCTGACGTTCTGGGCTGGCAAATATGGAGTAGCGGCGCCAAAATGAGCATAGCGACGCTTATTCCGGGCCGCAGGTGATCATCGTGCCACCTTTTACAGCCCCACGACAAAAACAAGGAGCAACTCAACATGAAAGATATGCATAAAGGCATCCTCATTGCCACAGCAGGTGTGCTGATCATGACTGGCTGCGCAAGCAACCCCTATCAGGGCGAGCATGCCCGCACGGCCACAGGCGCAACCATTGGCGCGGTGGCCGGTGGCCTGCTTGGGCAGGCTGTGTCCGGCAGAAGTGATCGCACCCAGGGCGTACTCATAGGCGCAGCCGTAGGCGCTAGCGTCGGCGGACTGATCGGCCGCCAGATGGACCAACAAGAGGCTGAGCTACGGCGTCAAATGGAAGGCACCGGTATCGACATTGTCCGGGACGGCGACACCATCCGCATGCAGGCACCGGAAAACATCACCTTTGACACCAATCGTGCCGACGTCAAACCACAGTTTCAAGGTGTTCTCGACCAACTTGCCTACAGCGTCAGCCAATATCCGGACACCATTGTGCGCATCGAGGGACATACTGACTCGGTTGGATCGGCAGCCTACAACCAGACACTGTCGGAAAACCGTGCCCTCGGGGTTCGCAGCTACCTGATCCAGCGCGGAGTAGCTTCGAGTCGCGTCGAAGCAAACGGCTTCGGCATGACTCGTCCTATAGCCAGCAACGCTACGCCCGAGGGACGGGCGCAAAATCGTCGGGTTGAAATACTGATCATCCCGATCCAACGCTGACGCCCCCGGGCGGCATTGACGAAGTCGCGCAGGGTACCGCATCTGCCGTACCCTGCGCCTTCACAAAAGTTTGCGTGCGAAACTTCAATTGCTGTTGTATTGTTCAGCCATGGAACAAACCTCAGCCATCGCCGTTTTCGAGTCTCTTTCGTCAGCCATCCGCCTGGAAGCCTACCGCCTGCTGGTTCGCCGTGGGCCGGACGGCATGGTTGCCGGTGAGATTGCAGCGGCACTCTCCCTGCCACCCAACAACATGTCCTTTCACCTGAAAGCCATGGCTGCAGCGGCTCTGGTTACCGTTGAACAAGAGGGACGCTTTCAGCGCTACCGTGCCAACATGCCCCTGATGCTGGAACTGGTCGAATACCTTACGGCTGAATGCTGTATGGCAAGCAAGACATCGTGCATGCCTGCGAAAAGTACCGACACGGTAAACCTGACGCTTTAGTGAAAAACGTCTAAATCAATACTCACCTATATTGCCAAAGGCACTTAAAGGATTCTCGCGAGTTCGTGATCGATGTCATGACCGCGCATGTTTGTGGGTGTCGCTATTCTTTAATCGACAACATAATTACAAAACTCACAAATCTTCATCTCGATCCGCTCATGCCCCCCCCCACGTCCTCCCGCTGTCCAAAATGCGCATCCAAAAATAGACGAAAGTCGCACTGGAAATCTCGCACCGAAAAAAACAGTCACCCCGGCTTGCACCCCTATCGGTGTGACGATTGCGGACACCGATATCTCATGAAGGATTACGGCAAATACATTTTGCCGACTCTTGGCATTTTCGTTCTCATCTCCCTGATGACTTCAATCGTCTTGCTGGTGAAAGCCAACTCCAACAACAGTAGCACTGAAATCCTGGCGGAAGATATGCAGAAGGCGGGATCTGAGGTCGACGCCAGTCTTGAGGATTTGATCGCTGCGGCAGAGCAAGGTGATCTGGAGGCACAGTTTCGATTAGGCCGAAACCGTTTGCTCGAAGCGGCATTCGATGCTTCAAAGGCAACCGAGGCAGTGATGTGGCTGACACGAGCAGCAGAGGCCGGACATAGTGGCGCAATGACACGCCTTGGTAGCATGTATCAGAAAGGCATGGGCGTTTTACAAAACTTCGAATTGGCCCTGACATGGATAGAGCGCGCCACTCGTCAGGGCGACCCGGAGGCCATGCTGGAGCTTGGTCGGATTTACCGGGATGGAATTGGTGTCGACAAAGACCTGGTGATGGCCTACGTCTGGTTCAACCGTGCTGCTGCAGCCAACAACTACGCAGCAGCACGCGAACGTGAGGTGATCTCGATGATGCTCGACAGGGAGGCACTGTTACGAGCTCAAAGGCTGTCGGTCTACGAGACTTCTGCACGGCAGTTGGAGCAACCGTCGCTTCCAGCCGAAACATTGTCCGAAAACTGAAGTCTCGCCGCTTTCCGATATCCGCCCGGACGAAAACGACTAATTGCCGTCGGCAATTACAGCCAGAGCTGCGTCCAGACGTTCCACCGCCGCATCCACATCAGCCAGCTTGTCCAGACCGAACAGGCCAAGCCGGAAAGTCTTGAAGTCGGCTGGTTCATCGCACTGCAGCGGCACACCAGCGGCGGTTTGCAAGCCCTCGGCAGCAAACTTGCTACCTTTGTGCAGGCCGTCATCAGTGGTGTGACACACCACCACGCCCGGTGCCTCGAAACCTGCTGCCGCCACACTGCGAAAACCCCGATCGGCCAGCAAGGCGCGTACCTTGCCACCAAGCTCCGCCTGTCGGGCACGGCACACATCAAAGCCAAGTGCCCGCGCCTCCTGCATGGTGTCACGCAGTTGCAGCAGACCGTCGGTGGGCATGGTGGCATGGTAGGCATGTGCACCGCTCTCATAGGCCTGCATGATCTGCAGCCACTTTTTCAGGTCCATCGCAAAACTGCTGCTGGTGGTTTCAGCGATACGCGCATTCGCCCGCTCACTGAGCATCACCAGACCGGCACAAGGGGTGGAGCTCCAGCCCTTTTGCGGCGCGCTGATGACTACATCCACGCCGAGCGCCTGCATGTCCACCCAGATGGCACCAGACGCCACGCAATCGAGCACCACCAGGCCACCGACCTCGTGCACCGCTTCGGCCATGCGGGCGATGTAGTCATCCGGCAGCATGATGCCCGCCGAGGTTTCGACATGCGGGGCAAACACGACTTGCGGCCGGAATTCGCGGATGTGGTTGACCAACTCGTCGATTGGCACCGGTGCCCAGCCGGCTTGCGCACCTTCTTCTACCGGTCTGGCCTTGAGCACCGTAGTGTCGGCTGCAAAGCCACCTGCCTCGAATATCTGCGTCCAGCGATAGCTGAACCAGCCGTTGCGCACCACCAGACAGCGCGCTCCACCGCCAAACTGACGGGCAACCGACTCCATGGCAAATGAGCCACCACCGGGTACGATGGCCACCGCCTGAGCCTTGTACACCTCGCGCAGGGTCGCCGACAGATCGCGCATGACCTGCTGGAAACGCTTGGACATGTGGTTGAGCGAGCGGTCGGTAAACACCACCGAGTATTCAAGCAGACCATCCGGATCGATTTCTGGGCGCAATCCTGCCACTGTATTCTCCTCATTCAGTTGTTCTCACCCGGGTGTTGCCACGGGTGCTTGTCGTCCTGTCGCTGTCGCCCTTGGGGCTTCAGCGCCTGTGATCATTTACCTGCCTTGCAGTTTTTTGTTGCGATTGAATCCATCACAAGCAAGGGGTGTTGCCCTTTTCGGCAATTCACCCTGGCGCTCAGGTGATTCGTCGAACGCAATCATTATTTGCACGAGCTTATCAAGACACGCAGGCAAACGCATCCTTTAACCTTTAAACCGGACAAATTCATTTAAACCGGGGCTTACCAGCCTGCGCTCCGTTGGCAGACGATCCGGCCCGAGCCGGTCTCTTCGGCCCGGCTGCGTGGGTTGGCTTTTTCGCCGCGCGCGGCAGCGCTGACTTGTCCCTCGCACTGGCGCTAGTAGCGCTGGCAACCGGTTGATGATGCGGCACAAGTTGATGCGGTCGGTTGCCGATCAGGTCTGCCCGCCCCATGGCCGCCAACCCTTCGCGTATCAGCGGCCAGTTTTCCGGGTCGTGCCAGCGCAGCAAGGCCTTGTGAAAGCGGCGCTGCCGACCTGACCTGGCGGTTTCGACTGTTTCGGACTGCTGATCGACCCGGCGCAAAGGGTTCTTGCGGCTGTGATACATCGTCGTCGCCATGGCCATGGGCGTCGGCATAAAGGTCTGCACCTGATCCGGCCTGAAGCCGTTGGCCTTCAGCCAGAGGGCGAGATTGACCATATCCTCGTCAGTGCAACCGGGGTGAGCTGCGATGAAATAAGGCACCAGATGCTGCTTTTTGCCTGCCAGCGCAGAATACTTGTCGAACAGCTCACGGAAGGCATCATAGCTGCCAATGCCGGGCTTCATCATCTTGGACAGCGTCCCCGCCTCGGTATGCTCGGGTGCGATCTTGAGCAGGCCACTGACGTGGTGGGTGACCAACTCCTTGACATACTCGGGCGAACGCACCGCGAGATCGTAACGCAGACCCGAGCCTATGGTGACGCGTTTTACGCCGGGAATCTCACGCGCCTTGCGGTATAGCGATATCAACGGGTTATGGTCGGTTCCAAGGTTTTCGCAGATGCCTGGATAGACGCAACTGAGGCGTCGACAGGAGGACTCTATCGCGGGGTCCTTGCAGGCCATGCGGTACATGTTTGCGGTGGGGCCACCCAAATCGGTAATGTGGCCCTTGAAACCGGGAGTGCGGTCACGAATAGCTTCGATCTCGCGCAGAATCGAAGCCTCGGAGCGGCTCTGGATGATGCGTCCCTCGTGCTCGGTAATCGAACAAAAGGTGCAGCCACCAAAGCAGCCACGCATGATGTTGATCGAAAAACGGATCATGTCCCAAGCAGGGATGCGTGCATCACCGTAGCTCGGGTGGGGTCTGCGCGCATAGGTAAGATCGAAGACGAAATCCATCTCTGGCGTGCTGAGTGGCAGCGGTGGGGGGTTGAGCCATACGTCTCGCCTGCCGGCACCCTCGCCGTGGGCCTGCACCATGGCGCGCGCATTGCCCGGATTGGACTCCAGATGAAACACCCTTGAGGCGTGCGCATACATCACCGGGTCGGCGCTCACGGTCTCATACGACGGCAGTCGGATCACGCTGCGGGCTCGTTGCGCACGTCTGGTCTGCACGCGCTCGGCAATTGGCACCATACGCACCGCTTGCGCGCCATCGGGCGCTGAGGCGCGGGCCGGTGCCGGCGACACGGCTTCCATCGCGTATGGGTCGGCATGGTGTATCAGCGCACCGGGCTTGTCTAGGCTCAGCGAATCCAGCTCACACCACCCCTCTCCATAAGGCAGCCAGCCCGGCTTGACCATGAAGGCGGTACCGCGCAGATCACGGATATTGGCGATAGACTCGCCGGCATCGAGGCGATGAGCAAGTTCGACCAATGCGCGCTCGGCATTGCCAAACAGCAGGATGTCGGCCTTGGAGTCCGGCAGCACCGACCGGCGCACCTTGTCAGACCAGTAATCGTAGTGCGCAATGCGCCGCAAGGACGCCTCTATGCTGCCGATGACGATATTGCTGCCCGGAAAAGCCTCACGGGCGCGCTGGGCATACACGGTCACTGCGCGATCCGGGCGTTTGCCAGCCTCCGCACCGGGGGTATAAGCGTCGTCCGAGCGGATCTTGCGGTCAGCGGTGTAGCGGTTGACCATGGAATCCATGTTGCCTGCAGTGATGCCAAAGAACAGTCGGGGCTGCCCGAGCGCACGAAAGGCGTCAGCGCTTTTCCAGTCGGGCTGGCTGATGATGCCGACCCGGAACCCCTGAGCTTCGAGCAGACGACCGACCAAGGCCATGCCAAAGCTGGGGTGATCAATATAGGCGTCGCCGGTGACGATGATCACATCACAGGCATCCCAGCCCAGCGACTGCATTTCGGCCCGGGTCATGGGCAGGAACGGCGCCGGTTGGCGTGGCGGCCTGACCTTGGCCATCAGGCTGACCGCAGGGCTGGCAGACGGATTGATTGGGGCGTGATCCGCTGCGCCGGAAGCAGGGTTGAGAACTTGGTTTCGCATGACCGACATTGTACGCCGGAGCGTACTCACTGCATTGGCCATGCCATCATCGAACCATCCGAAAACACACCCAGCACCCGACCGTTGCGCTCATCCAGCGCCACATCGAGCGCCACCATGGAAGTGGGCCTTGCAAGCACCGAGCGCGGTGCCACCCACTGGGCAAACGACTCACCACTGGTCACATCCCACAGATAGATATGTCCGGCAGGAGTGGCCGTCAGCAAGCGGTTGCCATCCGACGAGAAGCGCGAGGCCACCATGCTGGTGCGTTCATGCCCGATCTCGCTGATGACCCGCCCGTTGCTCATGTCTCTGACCTCGCCCTTGCCATGCGCTCTGGCGGTGTAAATATAGCGACCGTCCGGCGACAGCGCGACCGAGCTCACAGCAGAGTCGTACTGCCATGCGAAGCGTTCGCTACCGTCCTCCAGGTTCCAAACCCGCACTGCGCCATCATCCGAGCCGGTTACGATGCTGCGACCTGTCTGGTCGATTGCCACGACATTGATCACGTAGCGATGCTGGATACGCCCGGCGGGCAAACCGACGCGCAAGTCAAGCAACATCGCCACGCCGTCGTACAGCCCGACAATCAACCAGTTGCCGTCTCCAGACATGGCGATAGAGCGTACCCCGGCCTCGGTCGTCCAGAACCCGACCGGGCGTCCGGTGGTCATGTCCCAGGTGGCCACGGTGTTACGCTCTGCCGTCGCTACGGTGCGCCCGTCTGGCGAGAAGGCGGTCGCCACGAAAACCGAGTGTCCCTCGTCACTGTGGTTCCAGTCATACAGACGTGCGCCGTCTGACAGACGCCACACGCTGCCGCCATGCCACATCGAACCAATCACCACGTGATCGGCAGTCGCGCTGAAGCGCGCAGACACCAACCCGCCCTTTTCGGTCAGCTTCCAGGACTGGGCGGGCTGATCGCCGCAGGCGGCAAGCAGCAACGCGCAAATCAATACCATCGGAATTCTAAAAACCGCGGCAGGTCGCAGCATTTTGAAGCTGCCCGGCAAAGCGCGCAAACACCAGCAAGACATCAGGGGGCTCCTTTCGGCTGCGGAGAGTGTCGGGCTGTCATGGTGTCGGATCAGCTTGCCTGTCGAGGGCTCACGGTGAGCAGACTCTCATCCCATTTCGGGTGTTTTTCAAAACCCAGCAGGTTCGCCACGGTAGCGGCAATATTGGACAGACCAGCCTTTTCAGACGGCTTCAAGCCGAGCTTGCCGCCACCACGGTTGTCATACAGAATCAACGGCACCGGATTGAGCGTATGCGCCGTCTTGGCCTTGTAACTGCCGTCAGCATTCAGCAATGGTTGCCGCGTCTTCTTGTCGAGCTCGAACATTTCGTCTGCATTGCCGTGATCTGCGGTGATCAAGGCAACGCCACCAGCCGCATCCACCGCCGCCAACAGGCGCGACAGCGCAAGATCAACCGCCTCTACCGCCATGGTCGCCGCGCGAAAGTTACCTGTGTGGCCAACCATATCCCCGTTGGCATAGTTGCAGCGCAACACCGCATACTTGCCGGAGCGCAGCGCGGCAATCATGGCGTCGGTAATCTCGGCGGCCTTCATCCACGGACGCTGCTCAAAAGGCACCACATCGCTGGGCACCTCCTGCCAGGTCTCGCCGTCGAAGCGACCGGAGCGGTTGCCGTTCCAGAAATAGGTGACATGACCAAACTTCTGGGTCTCGGAACACGCAAACTGCGCCAGGCCCATCTTGCTGAACCACTCACCGGAGGTGTCGGTGATGGCCGGCGGGGCAACCAGAAAGCGTTTGGGCAACTGCAGGTCGCCGTCATACTGCAACATGCCGGCGTAGGTCACCAGCGGGATGCGCTCGCGCTCGAAGGCGTCAAAGTCGTTCTCGACAAAGGCGCGGGTAATCTCGATTGCACGATCGCCACGGAAGTTGAAGAGCACCACCGAATCGCCATCCTCAATGGCGCCAACCGGCTCACCATCGTTGCCGGCAATGACGAATTCCGGCAAGTCCTGATCGATGGTGCCGGGATGCCGCTCGCGCAAGGCCTTGACCGCCTCGGTAGCATTGGCGAACTGTGGCCCCTCGCCAAGCACATGGGTTCGCCAGCCCCGCTCCACCATCGGCCAGTTGGCATCATAGCGGTCCATGGTGATGTACTGACGCCCGCCACCCGAGGCAATACGCGCATCGAAATGCTCGTCGCACAACTCGGCCAGAAAAGCCTCGAAAGGCTCAACATAGTCCAGCGCGCTGGTTTCGGGCACGTCGCGTCCATCCAGCAAGGTGTGAATGCGCACGCTCTTGACACCTTCAGCCTTGGCTCGCACCACCATCGCGCGCAAATGATCGATGTGACTGTGCACATTGCCATCCGAGAACAAACCCATGAAGTGGATGACGCCTCTGCCCGCCCTGGCACCAGCGACAATCTGCTGCCACGCCTCGCCTTGCCAGATCGCCCCGCTCTCGATAGCGTTGGCCACCAGCGCTGCCCCCTGCGAGTACACCTGACCGGCACCAATGGCGTTGTGACCGACTTCTGAGTTGCCCATGTCGTCATCCGACGGCATGCCTACCGCAGTGCCGTGCGCCCGCAAGGCGATATTGGGATAGTCTGCAAACAGACGGTCCAGGGTAGGTTTGCGGGCAGCTTCGATTGCACTGCCCATGTCATGCTTCGGGATGCCGTAGCCGTCCATGACAATGACAACAACAGGGCCTTTTACCCCGGCAAATGAGGTGAGTTTCTGCAGCATGTTTGCTTCCGGATTGAATTTACGGCAGATCGGCGACCGATCATCAGCCAAAGCCCAAAGATAGCATTATTGCGGCACAACGCGCTCATTCCATATTGGGCACTTCAGGGTGCTTACCGCTAGGCAGGCTCCGGCGCAACATCTACCGCGATCGCTACGTGGAGCGTGAAGCCTAAGAATCGGGAACCAATGTAGCGACCCTGACGACCTGCGCGAGACTGCAAGACACTGCAAAGCCCCACGCCTGATCCCGGCAATGGCCGGAAGAGGCGGGTAGCAGTGTTGTGATGGCATGCGCGTCAGCACCCCCACACCCCAATCTCCAAGCCCTCATGGCTGGCCTGGCGCTGCCAGATCTTCTTGTTCCACGACACACCCGGCTTGCGGTCGAAGATCACCAGAT
>DAIMZH010000052.1:0-24281 GCA_036734105.1 Azoarcus sp.
CGTGCCCGGTAATGAAAGGATTTCATTGGCTGGTCATCCTGTCAGGCTGGCGGCTTATAGGGTGTCATTGGCTGACATGGTAGTGCCAGCACTGACTGGGTGCGGGTTGTCGGTTGATGTCTCCGGGCTGAGCTCGCCGCCGATTCGTACGACTTCTTCCAGCGTGGTGAGGCCATTGGCGGCGAGTTCCAGCGCACTTTGCGATAGCGTGCGGAAGCCAGGCCGGTTGAGCGCCAGCCGGTGAAAGGCGGAGGCGTCGCCTTGACGCAAAACGTCGGCAAGTTCGTCGTCTATCTCAAGAAATTCGAAGACCCCCATGCGGCCTTTGTAGCCGGTGTTGTTGCATTGCACGCAGCCTGCGCCGCGCCTGAAGCGGGCTTGTTGCAAAAAACTGTTGCCTTCCGGGATGGCGCGCAGCCAGACGGATTCGTGAGCATCCGGGGTATGCGGTTCGGTGCAGTTGGGGCAGATCTTGCGTATCAGGCGTTGCGCCAGCACCGCGTCCAGCGAGGTGGCAACCAGATAACCGGGGGCGCCCATGTCGATCAGGCGGTTGGCGGTGCTGACCGAGTCGTTGGTGTGCAGGGTCGACAAAACCAGGTGACCAGTCATGGCGGCGCGCAGACCGATCTCGGCGGTTTCCTGATCGCGCATCTCGCCAATCAGGATGATGTCCGGGTCTTGCCGCAGGGCGGTGCGCAACACACCGGCGAAGGTGAGGTTGATCTTGAAGTTGACTTGCACCTGGTTGATGCGCGGCAGGCGGTATTCCACCGGATCTTCGATGGTGATGATTTTTTTGCCGGGGTCGTTGAGTTCGGACAGCACGGAGTAGAGGGTGGACGTTTTGCCGCTGCCGGTTGGGCCAGTGACCAGCATCATGCCGTGGGGTTTGCGCATGACCCGCCGCAGCCGTCGCAGGATGTCTGGCGGCATGCCCATGTTGTCCAGCCCGAGAATGCCTTGCGACTGATCGAGCAAGCGCATTACCACGGATTCGCCGTGAATGGTTGGCATGGTGGACAGACGCACATCCACGCTGCGGTCGCGCACCCGCATGTTGAAGCGCCCGTCCTGTGGCATGCGGCGTTCGGAGATGTTGAGGCCGCCCATGAGCTTGAGTCGGGATACCATCGCTGACGCAATGCGGCGCTCCTTCATGACCTGTTCTTGCAGTACGCCGTCTATGCGTTGGCGTATGCGCAGCACGGTTTCGTCGGGTTCGATGTGTATGTCTGATGCTCCGACCTGAACCGCGTCTTCAAACAGGGTTTGCAGCAGCCGCACCACGGGTGCATCGGCCACGTCCGCGCCTTGAACCAGTCGCGCCAAGTCGATATCGCCTTCGGCCAGCTCTTCGCCCAACTCTTCGGCAATCGAGCTGATTTCGTCGGTGCGGCGGAAGACGGTGTCGAAGGCGGCAAGCAGGTCTGCCTCGCGCACCACTGCGATGCGGATGGAGCGTTGCAGTACGCGGGCGATTTCGTCCTGGGCGAACAGGTCGGTGGGATCGGCCATGCCGACAAAGTCTTCGCCGTCGCGTTCATCCAGAACGATGGCACGAAAACGCCGCGACAGGGTTTCGGGCAGACGGCGCACCAGTTCGGGACGGAACTGAAAGTGACGCAGATCGACATGCGGTACGTTGAGTTGCCGTGACAGAAAGTCGAGTAGCGCCTTTTCGTCAATGTAACCCAGGTCCACCAGCGTGCGCCCGAGCCGCTGCCCCGAGCTCTTTTGTTCGGTCAGCGCGGCTTCCAGTTGACGTTGTGATATCAGCCCGTTGTCGACCAGCAGGTCGCCAAGGCGAATACGTTTGCGTGCTGCGGAGGGGGCGGGAAGATCGGGCATTGTTCAGTCTCCGGTGGTCGCTGTGCTGCCCAGTCGGCGGCGGGCGTGCGCTGCCAGCGCGGGGTCGGCGTTACCTGCTGTCAGGGTGTTGAGCCATGCGCTACGCGCTTGGTCAGGCTGGTCGGTTGCTTCCAGCGAGACGGCCAGCCCAGCGTAGGTGCTGGCATGTTGGTGTCCAAGCGACAGGGCGCGCTGAAAGGCGTTGACTGCTAAGGCGTGCTGCCCGTTACGTTGTTGCAGGGCACCCAGCGTGGCAAACCCTTCAGCGCCAAGTTCGTGATCGGCCAGCCGCGACAACAGGTTGGCTGCCTGCAGGTGTTCGCCACGTTCTGCCAGCAGTCTGGCGTGCAGCAGATGGGCCCGGGGGGTGGCGAGTGAACCCAGAAGGGTTTCCAGTTCGGCCTGTCGTTGCTGCCTGAGTAGCAGGGCCGTGAGCGCGTCGAGGGCTTCGCTGTGCGTTGGCCTTGCTGCCAGCGTGCGATGTAGCGCGACCTCGGCCTGTGCGTGGTCGTCTCTTTCCAGGGCTCGTAACGCCTGCCGATAGAGCGCTTCGGGGGTGTCTTGCACGCGTACGACTGGCGGTAGGTTGGGTGGGGCTGGCTGTTGCGCGTCTGCCGCCTGGCGTTCAGCCGTCGGCGGTGTATTGACTGGCTGGGTGACAGGGTAAGGTGTCAGCGAGGCATAGCGGCGACTGATCCAGCCTGTCATGCCATCCGCCAACGCAACACGGTGAAATTGCGGGTGGCTGTCGACCAGGGTGAGCCGGGTGCGATCATTAATGATGGTGATGATCTCACTTTGCAGCGATGGGGCGCTGCGCATGTTGAGACGCGTGCCTGGTTCAACGTAGACAGCTTGTGGGACGGTATTGGCAGATCTGGTGATGTTGGTGGAAGAGCTGGATGTATTTGGTATGACCTGCGCATCGGCTGTCTGCGCAGCTTGTGGTGATGCGTCGGCTTCTGCGGTGGTGGCAGTAGTGGTGATGCTGGTGTTTGCGGTCGGGCTGGCAGTTTCTTCGTCAATCGGCAGTGTCGTCTCAAGTTGCTGACCAGGGGTGATGGCGAGTTGTTCATCGGCGCCCACTTGGGCTTGCGGGGCCTGTGCGGCAGCGGTGTCCGTGGTGGTTTTTGCAGTCCCTTCCTCGGCTTCTGGCGTGGAGGGAGTGGGGTGGAGTGTTGGCTCGCTGCTACCGTTCTGCGCCATCGGTGCTTGCACGATGGCTTGGCCTGACTGTGTCATGGCATTCTGCCTTGCCGTGAGCTCATCAGCGGGCGAGAGCACGCGATCGTACACCAGCATGCCAGCAAGTCCGCCGATCAAGGCGCCGACAACCAGCAGGAACAGCCAGCTCGGGGGAAACTTCTTGCGCACTGCCGGCGGCACGACAATCGTTTTGCGGTTGCCTTCGCTGTGCAGTTTTTTCAGAGCGTTACGCTCATCCATGTCACGCAGTACGTCGTTGATCAGGCTCATGGCAGATTCAGACCAATGGCCACTGCCGCCAGGGCAGGGCTGATACGTTCAAACAGGGCTGTCAGGCCAGCGAGGCTGAAGCGTGACGGAGGTCTGGCGTCCTCGCTGTCGTGTGCAGCGCGAAGTACGTGGCGCACCCCCACCTCATGTACGCCCTCGCCGAATGCAGCCAGCAGTGACTTGTGCGCCAGGATGTTGACCAGTCGCGGAATGCCAAGGCTGCTGCGGTGCAGGCAACGCAGCGCGGCCGGGCGAAACAGGGTGGCTGGCTGATGACAGCCAGCGTGGTGCAACCTGTGGGCAACATAGTCACGTACCGCGCGGGGGTCGAGCGCGGTGAGCTGGTAGGCAAAACCGATGCGGCTGCGCAATTGGCGCAGATGGTGTTGTGCCAGGCGCTGGTCCAGCTCGGGCTGTCCGAACATGACCACGGTGAGCAGCTTGCGCTTTTCGCTTTCGAGATTGCTCAGCAGGCGTACCGCCTCCAGGGTGGCGTCCGGCATGGCTTGCACCTCATCCAGGCACAGCACCACATGGCGCTGCTCGGCTGCGACCTGAATCAGCTTGTCGTTCAGCCGCCTGAGCTGCATGTTCTGACCCAGGGCCGCAGGGGCGTCAACCCCGAGTTCGTCAGCCAGCGCGGTCAGCAAGGTGTCTGGTTCCAGTAGCGGGTTGGGAAGCCAGGCGCTGACATAGCGTTCGCCGAGGCTGCTTAGCAGCTTGCGGCACAGCAGGGTTTTGCCGGAGCCAACTTCGCCGGTAATCTTGATGAAACCTTCACCCCCGGCGAGCGCCACCAACAGCACGTTGAGAGCCTCTTGATGCGGACGGGACGCAAAAAAGAATGCGGTGTCTGGCGTGAGCTGAAACGGCGGCTCGTTGAAGCTGAAGTGCTGCTCATACATGGTCAGGCTTACTGCAGGGGAAACGAAGGCGGCGGCAGGCGCTCTATCCGCGTTGCGGTGCCGCGCAGATCGTCACGCCACACCTGGTCGCTGTCGACCACCACTGGTCGCAGCAGGATGACGAGCTCGGTCTTGCGTCTGCTCTGGCGGGTGTGACGGAAGGCAGAGCCAATCACTGGCAGGTCGCCCAGCACCGGCATGCCAGCGCGTTCTTCGCGCTGAACATCCTGCATCAGGCCGCCAATGACGACGATCTGGCCGTTGCGGGCACGTACGATGCTGTCGGACTCGCGTGTGCTGCTGAAGGCCAGCGGCAGGGTCTGCGCCTGCCCGAAAACCGTTAGTGTCTTGGTCTGGTCCACGACTTCACTGACCGCCGGGCGCACATGCAGAATGATGTCGCCGTTATCGTCTATCTGTGGCGTGACATCAAGCGCTATGCCCGAGAAGAACGGGGTAAGCTCAATTTCCGGATTGGTGTTGGTCGTGGTCCCTGTGGTGGTGTTGTTGCTTGACACCTTGGTGACGAAGAACTCGTCGGAGCCGACCTTGATGACCGCTTTTTGGTTATTCATGGTGGCGATGCGCGGGCTGGACAGCACCTGCACGTCGCCCTGGGATTTGAGCAGTTCGATAAAGGCGGTGAAGTCGTTGAGGTTGAGCGCGGCCGAGAAGGCACCGCCAAACGCGGAGGTGAGGGTGTTGCCCACTTGCGCCAACTGGGACGGGTCAAGCACGCCAGTCTGGCCGGAGAGGTCAGAGGTTCCGTCACGGAACAGCGAGCCGCCACCAGTCATGCCGCCTACAATGGTTTTGTCACGGCCTGGACGGCCCAGTGCAGCCCAGTTGATGCCGGTCTGAAAGCCGTCGGACAGTTCGACTTCGAGAATGCGTGCCTCAAGCAGCACCTGCCGCGTGATGCTGGATTGCAGTGAGTGCAGGAAACGCTCGACCTCGCGCAGTTCGGCTGGCATGGCACGGATCAGTACTATGCCGGTGTGCGGGTTGACTACGACTGCCCGGCCGACAGCTTCGTCACCGACGCTGCTGACAATAAGCTGCAGTGAGCTTTCGAGCTCTTCCCAGAAGTGGCTGCGGCTGCTGGTGGCGATCTGACTGGCTGCCGGCCCACTGCCCTCGTCACCGTTTTCGCCGCTGCGGAGTTGACCAGAGCTGACGCGGGTCTCGGTGCGCCCCTCACGGGTCAGATTGATGTAGTTGACGTTGAACATGCGCGACTGCATGGTGGCCGGAAACACCTGCCAGCCGGTTGCGCTGCGGCGTATGTCGTAGCCGAAGACGTCCCGCACCGCCTCAAGGGTATCGGCTACCGTGACATTACGCAGACTGAGGGTGAGCGTGCCCGATACAGACGGGTGCACTACAATGTTGGCACCACTGTCGCTGAGCAGTGACAGAAAGAAAGTGCGGGCGTCTACTTCATGGACATCAATGTCAAAACGGTGTTCACGCACAGGAGGCAGTTCACGGCTGACCGGTGGCAACAAGGCAGAGAGCACTTCGGCTGGCATCCCAGCCTGCGCTGAGGACGCGTGTGTTTCCAGGTCATTAAGTTCGGCAAGCACCTGGTCGGACGGGGACTGTCCGTTTAGGTCCGGGCGCGGTGTTGCGCAGCCACCAAGCAGCAGGGCCAGGGCGGCGGCGGAAACGGTAAGCTTCAGGCTGGATATCATGCGTGTCATTCTCATTGGGCAGCGGGTCGCTTATCAATTCCGCTGCGCGGAAACTCCAGGATGAATTCTTCGTCGTCACGCAGCAAACGGACTGCAGCCGCGCTGATTGACAACACTTCGGCATCGTTGATGTGGTCACCGACACGCAGCTTGCTGCCATTGATGACAGCATGGCGTTTGTTGCCGGATATACGGGTCGCTTGCAACACCAGAGGTGCGCTGTCGTTGCCTGCTTCCGGCGCAAGCTCTTGCGGCGCCTCGATGGTCAGACTGGAGGGCGGACTGAACGGGTCGGGTACGGTTTGCGCCAGCAGTTGGCCGGACAGTGTCAGCAACAGCGTCAACACGCTGCACGCTTTCAGCATGGGGGTGAAGGGCGGCATCCGGGGTCCGTCAGTATGCACCGATCCACTCCTCGCTCAGACTCAGAGTGTGCAGACGCAGCACAAAGCGCTGCGGCGCACCGTTTTCGCTGTCGCTGACTATGGTCAGCGAATCCCAGTTGAGCCGCCAGGGCATGGCCTCGATGGCGCGTATATAGGTCAACAGCGCGTTGTAGTCGCCGCTGAGTTCGATCTCTGCTCCGCGTCTCCAGATGGTTGGAACGCTGTCGGCCAAGATGTTTGTGTCCGACTCGTCTTGCGCAGGTGCTGCGTCGTCTGGCTGTCTGCTCAATGATTCTGGTGGGAGGCTGCGGAGACCTTGCAGGCTGAGGCCTGTTGTGCTGGAAACCAGCGCGTGCAGCACGCGGTTCATCTCGGAAGGCGTGATGAACTGTTCGACCGCGCCAGCCAGTCTGGTGCGCTGCGCGACTACCTCCTGTTCGATTGCGTTGAGTCTGGCAAGGGTCTCAACGTTGGGGTCCAATCGTCCGCGCGTCTGCATCTGTGCGATCTGCTGGTCAAGCTGGCCGAGCTCAAGCTGAACCTGGCTGCTACGTTTGGCGTCGTTTTGCTGCGCCTTGCGTGCTGGTGAAATGAAGGTAGTGTCTGCCATGACCACGACCAGTGCGATGAGCGCAGCCATGATGAGCACGCGTTCGCGCAGGCTGCGGGCGTCAATGGCTGCCAGCAGTTTGAGCCATTGTTGTTTCATCGAGGGCCTCCGCCGTCTGGTGGGCAGGTGTCGTTGCGGCACCCGGCTACCACCCTGAAGTCCAGCCAGCGCGTGCTATCGTCCTGGCGCTCCAGGCTGAGTTGGCCGAAACGCAAACCTTCAAATACCGGCTCAACGCCGAGGCCGGCAATGTAGTCCGGCAGCAGGCTGGCTTCTAGAGCGTGACCTTGCAGCACCAGATCCGTGCCACCTGAACCTATGTGCAGGCTCGCCAGCCAGAGTCCCTGCGGGCGCTGGCGGCCAAAGCCAGAGACAAATTCGGAAAGCGGTCTGGCAGGAGCGAGGCTGTGGGCGATGCTGGTGATGGTGCGCAGGCGTTCCAGCTCTTGTTCGCTGCGTAGAAGACGAGCATTGAGGGAGGCGTCAGGTTCTATGGTTTCGATGGATTCGCTCAGTTCCAAAAGTGCTTGCTGGCGTTGAGCGAGCTGTGCATTGAGTTGTTGCAGCGTTACGCTGGCGTCCTGTCGGACGGACTCGAACCAGTAGGTGGCCACCGCGCTGAGCAGCGCTGCAAGCGCGATGATCGCCAGCACATGCGTAGCCGGCAGGACTGGTTTGCGGTCGCGAAGTTGTGCTTGCAGAAGGTTGATTTGCTGTCGGGCTGTTGCCATCTGTCGCTATTCCAGTCCTAGTGCGGCACCAATCGCCAATGGCAAAAGCTCGTGCCCAGACGCGCCTGCGCCTGCGCAAAGACTATCAGAGCTCGCTACTTCCGATTCTATCCCCAGCACGTTGGCTGCATGCTTGGCCAGCCTGTCGAGGCTGGGGTGGTCGCCCGCCAGCACCAGACGCTTGACCGGTGCCTGGCCAAAGTGACTGTCGTAGTAGTCCATGGTGCGCTGAATCTCAAGTGCGATACGGTCGTCGGTATCGTTCCAGGTGTTGAGTTGAGCATTGTCGGTGCCGAGTCGGCGTGTGCCATAGTCCAGCGTACGGGCGATATATAGTTGATCGTCGCGGCACACTACCAACAAACCGCGCGCATCCTGGAGATAGAGCAGGGCGGTGGTTTCGGTATTGCGCAGGGCGCGGCTGACCAGATTGCGCAGCGTGAATTCGGGGATGTCTATGCGTTGCAGACTGAGGCCGGCACCTTCGAGGCTGGTCAGTCTGGGCTTGATCAGCGTACGCCGGGCTGCCACAACCTGCACCATGTCGTTGCGCCTCTGTCGGTTGGGAGGCTGCACGAAATAGTCGACCACTGCGTCGCCCGGCGAATAGTCGAGCAAGTCCTTGAGTTTCCAGCGCAAGGCGTTGCGCAGATCTTCTTCAGGCAGGTCCGGACGCTCGAACTGCTGAACCATGTATGCACCGGGTTCGAGGACCAACGCAGTGCGCGCCCCGGCTAGACCGTTATCGGCAACCCATGCGTCGAGCTTGTCGAGTCTGTCGCTGAACTGGGCGCTTGCCTGCGGTGCGCCATCAGGCGTGAGCTTGAGCCATATGGCTAGCGCGGTGTCGTCATCCATGGCGACACCGACCAAGTGGCTTGATTTGCCTGCAGCGCGTTTGAAGAGTCTGCCGAGCAAGGTTCAGGGCTCCCGCTTCTGGTTGGTCTGATGGGCGTGTTGTTGTCGTGGGCAGCGCCGCAGACGCATCTCTCTGAATGCACAGGCCGAACGTGCAGAGGCTGCTTCAGCGGATATGCGGACTGATCACTTCAAACCGCATTATGTCAGCAATTACTGGTTGTGTAACAGCCGTTAAGGCTTCCGGTGTGGGCAGTTTCACACAAGCGCTGCATATCCTCAAGGAATGAGAACGCCAATTGGCGATGAGGCCAGGTCATGGACCACTGCGCGGTGCTGCCAAAGCGGTCTGCACTGGAGTAAACTGCAACGTTGAATTTTGCACTGCAGGCAAAGTTTGGCGTTCACCCAATGACGTGAATTGGCCTGGCACAAGCCCGCAAATAATAAAGAGAGGGAAGCATGGATCAGGATTTCATTACCGCAGCACTGGATTATCACCGTAGCCCGACCCGAGGCAAGATTTCGGTGGTGCCCACCAAGGGTCTGACCAACCAGCGCGACCTTGCATTGGCTTATTCGCCTGGGGTGGCTGCCGCTTGTGACGCCATAGTGGCCGATCCCGGGCAGGCGCACGAGCTGACCTCGCGCGGCAATCTGGTGGCGGTGGTCACCAATGGCACCGCCGTGCTTGGCCTGGGCAACATTGGCCCGCTGGCTTCCAAGCCGGTGATGGAGGGCAAGGGTTGCCTGTTCAAGAAGTTCGCCAACATCGACGTGTTCGATATCGAACTCAACGAAAACGATCCCGACAAGCTCATCGACATCATTGCCGCCATGGAACCGACACTGGGCGGCGTCAACCTCGAAGACATCAAGGCGCCCGAGTGTTTCTACATTGAGCAGAAACTGCGCGAACGCATGAATATCCCGGTGTTTCATGACGACCAGCATGGCACTGCCATCATCTCGTCCGCTGGCCTGATCAACGGACTGAAGGTGGTCGGCAAGGACATTGCCGAGGTCAAGCTGGTGTGCTCCGGCGCTGGCGCTGCGGCGATTGCATGCCTCGACCTCATGGTCGGGCTGGGTTTGCGTCGCGAGAACGTGTTTGTATGTGATTCGCGCGGCGTCATCCGGGTCGGTCGCGACCAGAACATGGAGCCCAACAAGGCCCGCTATGCGCAGCACACCGACGCCACCACGCTGGCTGAGGTGATCGAGGGCGCGGATGTTTTTCTTGGTTTGTCGACTGCCGGGGTGCTTAAGCCGGAAATGGTCGCAAAGATGGCCGACCGGCCGTTGATCTTTGCACTGGCCAACCCCAATCCCGAAATTCTGCCGGATGACGCCAAAAAGGTGCGGCCAGACTGCATCGTGGCGACAGGCCGGTCGGACTTTCCGAACCAGGTTAATAACGTGTTGTGCTTTCCTTTCATCTTCCGTGGTGCGCTGGATGTGGGCGCCACCAAGATCAATGAGGAGATGAAGCTGGCGTGTGTGCTGGCAATTGCCGAGCTTGCCCAGGCCGAGCAGAGCGACATCGTGGCGTCTGCCTATGGCGGTGCCGACCTCAGCTTTGGTCCGGATTACATCATCCCCAAGCCTTTTGATCCGCGCCTCATCGTCAAGATCGCACCGGCGGTGGCACGCGCAGCCATGGAGTCCGGCGTGGCCACCCGCCCCATAGAGGATTTCAAGGCGTATACCGACAGCCTGACCGATTTCGTCTATCAGTCCGGCATCATCATGAAGCCGGTGTTTACAGCGGCCAAGGCGGTGGCCCCGGAGCACAAGCGGGTACTCTTTGCCGAGGGCGAAGACGAGCGCGTGCTGCATGCGGTGCGTGTGATCATTGATGAGGACCTGGCGCGCCCCATTCTCATCGGTCGGCCCAGCGTCATTGAAATGCGAATCCAGAAAGTCGGCCTCAATCTGGTGCCCGAGCGTGACTTCGATGTGGTCAACCCCGAGTCCGATCCGCGTTACCGCGAGTTGTGGAACGAATATTACCGGCTGATGTGTCGTGACGGCGTGACGCCGGAAATCGCCAAGGCCAAGATGCGTCGCGACACCACCCTGATAGGCTGCATGCTGCTGCGCCGTGGTGATGCCGATGCGCTGGTGTGCGGCACCTTTGGCACCTATGAATACCACCTCAAGCAGGTCGAGGATGTGATTGGTCTGGCCAAGGGCGCCAAGTTGCTGGCCGCGATGAACCTGCTGCTGCTGCCAAAGCGCATGCTCGCCATCACTGACCCCTATGTTAATGAGTCGCCGAACGCTGAGCAGGTTGCCGAGATTGCGCAAATGGCTGCAGAGGAGTTACGGACTTTCGGTGTTGAGCCGCGCGTGGCCTTGTTGTCACATTCAAACTTTGGCAGCTCTACCTCGGCTTCGGCACGCAAGATGCGTGCTGCGCGCGACTTGCTCCGCGTGGCCTGCCCCGATCTGCAGTGTGATGGCGAGATGCATGGCGACGCTGCGCTTTCGCCTGACATCCGGGCGCATGTGCATCCGGACTCAACCCTGTCCGGCGATGCCAATCTGCTGGTCATGCCCAATATCGATGCGGCCAACATCTCGTTCAACCTCATGAAGATGGCCAATGGTGATGGTGTGTCGGTGGGGCCGATCCTGCTGGGTGCGGCCTTGCCGGTGCATATCCTGACACCGTCGGCAACGGTGAGGCGTCTGGTGAATATCACGGCTGTCTCCGTGGTCGACGCCTATCAGCAGCGCATGCGCGACAACGCGCTGTGATTCAAACGGAGTCCTGCAAATGACGCACGCAATCCGGTTTCATCAGACAGGTGGCCCTGAAGTGCTGCAATGGGAAAAGCTCCCGCTTGTCGCGCCAGCCGCCGGCGAAGTCCGGCTTCGCCATGAGGCGGTTGGTTTGAACTACATCGACACTTATCACCGCTGTGGCATGTATCCGGTGCCGCTGCCTTCCGGCATCGGCCTGGAGGCTGCCGGCGTGGTCGAAGCGGTTGGCCCAGGCGTGACTGATCTGGCGGTGGGCGATAGGGTCGCCTACGCGGGCGGCCCCTTGGGCGCGTATGCCTGTGTGCGCAACATGCCTGCCGACCGACTGGTCATTCTTCCTGATGCGCTGAGCTTTGAGCAGGGGGCTGCGATGATGTTGCAGGGGCTGACTGCCCAGTATCTGCTGCGCCGCACCTACCGGGTGCAGGCCGGCGACACCATCCTGATCCACGCGGCGGCTGGCGGCGTTGGCCTGATCGTCTGTCAGTGGGCCAAGGCCTTGGGTGCAAAAGTCATTGGCACTGTCGGTTCGGATGACAAGGCGGCGTTGGCTCAAGCCCACGGTTGCGATCACGCCATTGTTTACACGCGTGAGAACTTTGCCGAGCGCGTGCGGGACATCACCGCTGGTGAGGGCGTGGCGGTGGTTTATGACTCAATCGGCCGTGACACCTTCATGGACTCCCTGTCATGTCTGCGGCCACTTGGCATGATGGTGTTGTTTGGCGCTGCCTCGGGTGCGGTGCCACCTTTTGACCCGCTGGTGCTGGCTCAGAAAGGCTCCTTGTTTCTGACCCGGCCAACCTTGTTTGGCTACATTGCCAAACGCGCAGACCTGCTCAGCATGGCTGACGAGCTGTTCGAGATGGTGATGACTGGCAAGGTGCGCTTAGAGGTGAATCAGCGCTACCCCTTGCGCGATGCCGCGCGGGCTCACGCCGACCTTGAAGCCCGTCGCACAACAGGCTCGACGGTGTTGCTGCCATAGTGTTTTGCCGCCTTGGCGCTGTGCTGGCTGCTTGATTGCAGTGCTTGATATCGACTGGAGTCGGGTAAAATCCGGCAATGAATTTACCTGACTCCACTCCCGCTATTTCTCCCCGCTTCATTCATCTGCGGCTGCACTCCGAGTACTCGATTCAGGACGGCATTGTCCAGATTGACGATGCGGTTGCGTCTGCGGCCGCCGACGGCATGCCGGCACTCGGCATATCAGATCTCGCCAACCTCTTCGGCATGGTCAAGTTCTACAAGAGCGCGCGTGGCAAGGGCATCAAGCCCGTTGTCGGGGCGGATGTATGGATCACCAACGACCAGGAACGCGACAAACCGAATCGCGTGCTGCTGATCTGTCAGGATCGCGTGGGCTATGGGCAGCTTTGTGAGCTGTTGACCCGGGCTTATCTCGAAAACAAGCACAGAGGCAGGGCCGAGTTGCGCCGCGAATGGTTGGGTGGCGACAACTGTAATCGCTTGTTGTGTCTGTCGGGTGCCATGAGCGGGGATGTCGGCGTGGCGCTGGTCAATGGAAACCGTGCCTTGGCGAGACAGCTCGCCAGCGAGTGGGCGGAGTCTTTTCCGGGCGCTTATTACATCGAGTTGCAGCGCGCTGGGCACGCCAACACCGAGTTTTACATTCGGCAGGCGGTCGAACTCGCCGCCGAACTGGACCTGCCAGTAGTCGCTACCCATCCGGTGCAGTTTCTCGAACCAGGAGACTTCAAGGCGCATGAGGCCAGAGTGTGTATTGCTCAGGGTTATGTGCTCGCCGACAAGCGTCGGCCACGCGACTTTACGGAAGAGCAATACCTGAAGAACGAGGACGAGATGTGCGCCCTGTTTGCCGATCTGCCAGAGGCGCTTGAAAACACAGTCGAGATTGCACGCCGCTGTTCACTGACGGTGCAACTTGGCACCAACTTTCTGCCCTTGTTTCCGACCCCGGAGGGCATGACCCTGGATGACTTCCTGGTGCATGAGGCAAGACGTGGTCTGGAGGAGCGGCTGATTGAGCTGTATCCCGATGGCACCGAGCGCGAACGCCAGCGACCGCGCTACGAAGAGCGTCTCAAGTTCGAAACCGACACCATCATCCAGATGGGGTTTCCGGGCTACTTCCTGATCGTGGCCGACTTCATCATCTGGGCCAAGGAAAACGATGTGCCGGTTGGTCCTGGCCGGGGTTCTGGTGCTGGCTCGCTGGTGGCTTACAGCCTGCGCATCACCGACCTCGATCCGCTGGCCTATGCACTGCTGTTTGAGCGCTTCCTTAACCCGGAGCGGGTGTCGATGCCTGACTTTGACATCGACTTCTGTCAGGACAAGCGTTACATGGTTATTGAGTATGTGCGCGAGCGTTATGGTCGTGCGGCGGTGAGCCAGATCGTGACTTTCGGCACCATGGCCTCCAAGGCGGTGGTGCGCGACGTCGGGCGGGTGCTGGACCTGCCCTATGGCTTGTGCGACCGCTTGTCCAAGCTGGTGCCAATCGAGGGCGCCAAGCCGGTGTCGCTGGCCAAGGCCTACGATATGGAGCTGCAGATCGGCGAGATGATGGCCGATGGCAACGACGGCGAATCGGTGCAGGAGTTGTGGAGCCTGGCTCAGCCGCTTGAGGGCCTGACCCGCAACGTCGGCATGCACGCCGGTGGGGTGTTGATCGCGCCGGGCAAGCTCACCGATTTCTGCCCCTTGTATCAGGCCGACGGCGACGCCACGCCGGTGTCACAGTTTGACAAGGACGATGTCGAGGCGGTCGGGCTGGTCAAGTTCGACTTTCTCGGCCTGCGCAACCTGACCATCATCAAGCTGGCAGTCGACTATGTCGAGCGTCTCACCGGCGAGCGCCCGGACCTCAACGCGCTGCCCTTCACCGACCCTGCCGCCTATCAGATTCTCAAGGACGCCAACACCACGGCGATCTTCCAGGTCGAATCCGACGGCATGAAAAAACTGCTGAAGAAGCTCGGGCCGGACCGCTTCGAGGACATCATCGCGGTGCTCGCGCTCTACCGCCCGGGGCCGCTGGGCTCGGGCATGGTGGACGACTTCATCCTGCGCAAGAAAGGCCAGCAGGAGATCGACTATTTTCACCCCGACCTGAAAGCCTCGCTGGAGCCCACTTACGGCGTCATCGTGTATCAGGAACAGGTGATGCAGATCTCGCAGATCATTGGTGGCTACACGCTGGGCGGTGCCGACATGCTGCGCCGCGCGATGGGCAAGAAGAAGGCCGAGGAGATGGCCAAGCATCGCGAGATCATGCGCGAGGGCGCACGCATAAAGGGCTACGACGAAGCGCTGGCGATGAAGCTCTTCGACCTGATGGAGATGTTTGCCGAATACGGTTTCAACAAGTCGCACACTGCAGCCTATGCGGTGGTCACATATCACACGGCTTGGTTGAAGGCGCATCACTGTTCGGCCTTCATGGCGGCGACTATGTCGGCCGACCTCGACAATACCGACACCATACGCATCTTCTTCGAAGACACCCGGGCCAACGGCATTGATATTCTGCCGCCAGACGTCAACGAGTCCGATTACCGTTTTGTGCCGGTTGATCGCAAAACCATCCGTTATGGTCTGGGCGCGGTCAAGGGCTGTGGTGAACCGGCTGTGCGCGCCTTGCTGGCCGCCCGTGACAAGGGTTTGTTCCGCGATCTGTTCGATTTTTGCGAACGGGTGGATAGACGCCTGGTCAATCGCCGCGTCATTGAGGCGCTGATCCGCGCAGGCGCAATGGACGCCATGCCCGGCCACGCCGGGCGCGATCGTGCGCAGCTTATCGCCACCGTGTCGTTGGCGATGGAGGCCGCAGACCAGGCGGCAGCCAATGCCATGCAGGGCGGTTTGTTTGATGACTTGCCAGAGGCGGCCGGGGCAGCCGTGGAGTTTGTGCAGGCTCGGCCCTGGGGTGAGCGTGAGCGTCTGAAGGAAGAAAAGACCGCCATAGGGTTCTTTTTGTCCGGCCACCCGTTCAATGCCTTCAAGGGCGAGGTACGGCGTTTTGTGCGTCGGCCATTGATTGATCTGGAGCCATCGCGCGATCTTTCCCTGCTGGCGGGTGTGGTCATGGAGGTACGCACCAAGGTGGGCAATCGCGGCAAGATGGCCTTTGTGGTGCTGGATGACGGCACTCAGGCGCGTGAGGTGACCGTGTATTCCGAATTGCTGGAGGCCAGCCGTGGCAAGATCGTCAACGATGATGTGCTGGTGATTGAAGGTAAGGTCAGTGTCGACGAGTTTTCCGGTGGTTTGCGCATCATCGCCGAGCGGATGTTGAGCCTTGGCGAGGCGCGTGAGCGTTTTGCACGCTCAGTGTTGCTGACACTGGATGGCGGGCGTCCGGACATGGAGGAGGCCGAGGTGGTGATGACGCGTCTGGAGAAGTTGCTTACCCCATTTCGGGGTGGTGCTTGCCAACTGGTGGTGCGATACCGCAACCGCGAGGCCGAGGCGGAGTTGCCGCTGGGCAAGGCCTGGGGGCTGCGACCGGAGGACCGACTGCTGGAAGCCTTGCGCGACTGGTTGTCGCCCGAGGCGGTGGAGGTGAGGTACGGCTGAATCTTGCAGTTTTGGTGGTTCCGGCTCAAGTCAGGCTGTCGCGCAAGCGGTCTATATCGACGATGTGGATGGTTCGTCCTTCGACTTCGATCAGGCCGCTGTTGATCAACTCATGCAGCACCCGCGAGAAATGCTCCTGGGTCAGGTTGAGCCGCGAGGCAATGGTGCCCTTGCTGGTTGGCAGGCGCACGCTGACCCGGCCGTGGGCAGGCGCTTCGCCGTTCATCTCTTCTTCGCGCAGCAGGTAGCCGATGATGCGGTCACGCCCATTGCGCAGGGAATAGGCTTCTACGTCGGCAATGAGTTGATGCAGCCGCTGTGACAATCCAGCGATGATCTTGCGGCAAAAAGTCGGGTCGTGCTCCATTTCTTCAAAAACCACGGCTTTGCTGATGTGCAGCAGGCGGCAGTCGGCCAGCGCCTGAGCCATCACCACATAGGGTTTGTCCATGAACATCACGGCTTCGCCAAAACTCTGGCCCGGCCGCAGGATTTCGATGACTTTTTCGTGTCCGTCGGCCGACGTAAACGCCAGCTTGATCTGACCTTCCAGGATGAAGTGAAAGCCGCTGCAGGCGTCGCCCCGGTGGAACAGTGCGCTGTTCTTTTCGATCTGACATTCGCGCGCGCCACGCGCAAAGCGTGACAACTCCTGTGCGCTCAGACCGTTAAGCAGCGGGATGTGTGCCAGCAGCTTGCACAACGCGGCGTGCTCCGAGTTGAGCGCAGCGTGGTCGGCGCGTTGCTTGAGTTGGTTGGCGGGGGTGCCCAGACAGTCGAGGTTTTGCATGGGTCTAGCTCGTCAGTTGTGCGTAAAAGAGCGGTAGCCGGGCCGGCAAGTCCTCAGGCTTGCGGATGACGGCAAATCCGGCCGGGCCGAACAGGTGGGGCAGGTAGCTGGCACCTTCGCGGTCTATGGTGACGCAAAAGGGTAGCAGACCTTGTTTGCGCGCCTCGGTAATGGCCATCCGGCTGTCTTCTATGCCATAGCGGCCTTCGTACAGGTCGAGATCGTTGGGTTTGCCGTCCGACAGAATCAGCAGGATGCGACGGCTGGAGGCTTCGCGGGCGAGCAGTTTACTGGCGTGGCGAACCGCAGCGCCAAGCCGGGTGTAATAACCAGGCTTGATGGCCGAGATACGTCCCCTGACGGTGTTGTCAAAGCGTTCATCAAAACTCTTCAGACGGCTGAAGCGCACGTGGGCACGTTTGAGTGACGAAAAACCGCACAGCGCGAAGCGGTCGCCAGTGGTCTGCAGCGCCTCGCCAAACAGCAGCAGCGCGTCGCGGATGACGTCTATGACCCGCGCTTCGGACGAGACCCAGGTGTCGGTCGACAAGGACAGGTCGGCCAGCACCAGGCAGGATAGATCGCGTTCGCGCTTTTCCAGCGACAGATAAAGCTGTTCGGATGGATGACGACCGATATGGCGATCGGTTTGTGCTCGCACGGCGGCATCCAGGTCGAGTTCGGTGCCGTCCGCTCTTTGTTTCAACCAGCGTCTGCCGGGTTGCAGGGCGAAGAATTGCTGGTGAAGTCGCTTGGCTGTGCGCCTAAGGTGAGCCGGTAGCCGGGTTGGCTCGGCATGGCGTGAGGCCATTTCGGTGAGGCGTACATGGTCTTCCAGCAGTACGCGTTTGCGGTAGTCCCATTCGGGCAGCGGAATGCCGTCGCCAAGGGTGATGTCGTCTTCGGCGGCCGATGGCAGGTCCAGGTCGAAACGCACTTTGGAGGCTACCGGGTCCTTGTCCTGGGCCAGGGACAGATGGTCGAGGTCACGTGCGGCGTCGGCTGCGTTTGGGTCTGGGTCGTCGTCGGTGGGGCGGTTGATCTTGATGAATTCGGCCACCGCGAGCAGGCTCTCTGCGCGGAACATGATGGACACACCGTTCTTCTCCTTGGGCATGTCTTCCCGTTTGGCGCGATAGGCGCGGCGCTCGGTCTCTTCGGACGGTGGGGCTTCGGCACTGCTCTGTTCCGGGTCGGCGTCGCCGCTGCGCAAGGCAGCGTTCACAGCAGCCAGCGAACCGGTCAGCCAGAGTCGGACGGGTTGTGGAGGTGGGGTGTCTGGCGCTACCGTCGGCAAACTCTTGATGCTGCGGGGTTGCGTCAGGGCCGCCTGAATGGCCAGCTCTCTGGCTGCCTCGGCGGCAGGCAGGCGAGAAGGCTGGGGGCGCAAGGGCAGGTAGGCCTTTACCAGCCGACTGTAGCGTGCTTTCAGGCCCGGCCAGTTGTCGAATACCGCCACTGTGGCGGCCTGATTTCGCTCGAAGTCCACGGCAGGGTCTTCGTTTTCGGGCGGCGCGGGGTAGAGCCAGTCGTGTGCTGCGGCCAGCGCTGCCAGCCACAGATAGAGGTCGCGGTTGAGGCTGCTGTTCGGGAAAAGGTCGATCTCGGGTGGCAGGCGTAGCGTGGCGGGGTCCATGCGAGCCTGTGTCGTCTTGTCGCCCACGCCGGCAATACGTGCCAGCAAGCTGCGCCTGGCCTTGTGCTCATCCACCGTGGCAGCCGCCACCCGCAGCCCGGGGTCGCCACCCAAGGCGCGAAAGAGGACGCCCGTGGTGCGCTCAACGGTCTTCAGGCGCACCACCGCTTCAGGGTAGTGTTTTTCGGCTGCCTTGCTGATCAGGCGATGCCAGTATTTGCCGATTATTTCTTCCATGACGATCGCCTTTGTTCGGATTCGTTTTGTTGCGGGTACTCGATATCCGGGCCAAGTATCGGATAGCGCCAGCTCAGGCCGGTCATGGCACGTGTCAGGCCAAAGCCGCCTAGCAGGATCAGGACGCCGTGCAGTAATGCCAGGGTGGGGAGCAGAATGGACCAGCTCAGTGCAGTGTCTTCGCCGGTCAGCAGCACTGAGACGCACATTGCAGCTATCACTAGTGCTGCCCACAAGGGCGTGAACAAGGCCTGCTCGATGTGATTGGCCGCAAGAGAGTGAGGGGCATTGTGCTTGCGCCAAAGTATCGCTAGCACGACTAATGCGATGACAGGCAAAACAGTGAGATTGGCCAGGTAGAGCCACTCAGCCGTCATTGCCAGACGGCGCTCGTGTTCTTGTGGTGACCAGTGCTTGACGGTGTCCGACATGGCAGCGCGGGTGCTCATCAGCCCAGCCCCTTAAGATAGCCAAGAGTGATGATCAGGCAGACTGCGGCAAGCCAGCCCAGCATGATGACGCGCCACAGCGTCGGCGCTCGGCGAATGGCCATGTAATCCAGGATCACCAGTGTGCCTTTGGCAAAAGCCAGACCAAAGAGCATCGCCATGACGCTGGTGCCACCAAGGCCGAGTTTTGCCACGGCCCAGGCAAACAGTGTGGACAGGAACAGGGAGGCCCAGATGGCGGTTGCCCTGCCAGCGCTGCCATGAGCGGAGCTTGTGTTGTCGGCGGCGGGGGTTTGATTGGTCTGCATGTTCATCTCATTACGTAGACAAGCGGAAAGAGGATGAGCCAGACCAGGTCGACCATGTGCCAGTATGCAGCACCGCTCTCAAGGCCGTTCATGTTGTTTGGGCCGTATCGTTCGGCCCGGCAGTTGCGCCATAGTGCGACCAGAATCACCAGACCCAGCAGCACGTGCATGAAGTGAAAAAACGTGAGCGACAGGTAGAACATATGGAAGGTGCTGGACGACAGGCTCACCCCTTGTGAGAACTGCGCCACATATTCGCTGCCCTTTACCCCGACAAAGGCCAGGCCGCAAATGATTGCGGCCGTCAACCAGCGCGCAGCCTGACCGCCTGCGCCTGCTTCGCCGAGTTGAACCGCGCGCACCACAAAGAAGCTGGAAGTGACCAGCAGCAAGGTGTTCAGCGCACCCAGGTCGTGGTTGAGCATGGCCTGCTCGGCTGTGAACAGCTCAACATTGCCTGCCCTGGCAAAGGCGTAGGTGCCAAAGAACACACCAAACACCAGCAGTTCGGCAAGGATGAAAACCCAGATTGCCAGATCGCCGTGCAGTCGGCGCTGGTCTTTGGTCGTAGCGATGAGTGGGCTGAGCGCCGGGGAGGGTGTATCCATGGGCGCAGTCTAGTGCCGCGCCGTATTGTTGAAATTGACGACGGTTAAGTCATTGAAACTCAAAGCTGCTCATCATCCAGACGTAGTCCCGTTCAAGGTCTGTGCCCGCGCGGTCAGGCGGGCAGTGAGTATTTTTCGAAGTTTGACTCAAGTTAAAGGCATACGGTTTTCAGGGGCATACATTGAGCACCGGCAAGCAAGCCATGTCGGCGAATTCAAACAAGGAGGTTCGACAATGTCTCTGAAAGCAAGGCTCCTCAAGAGTCAGACCACAATTCTCGCAGTTGCGCTGGCCGGCGCACTGGCGAGCTTCGGCGGCACCGCAGTCGCCCAGGGCGCACCCACACTGGACAAAGAGCAGTTCGATCGCGCCAACCTGCTGTACTTCCAACAGTGTGCAGGCTGTCACGGCATTTTGCGCAAGGGCGCAACCGGCAAGAATCTTGAGCCGGAAAACATGATGAAGCTGGGTCAGCAGCGTCTTGAGCGCATCATTGCGCTGGGCACTGAGGGCGGTATGAACAACTTCGACATGATGTATTCGAAGGAAGACATCGCGCTGCTCGCCACCTACATCCAGATGGATGTGCCGGTGCCGCCAGAGCGCAACATCGCGCAGATGAAGGAAAGCGTCAATCGCTATGTCGAGCTGGCCGACTATCCGACCAAGCCGCTGCATGGCCGCAATTGGGAGAACTTTTTCCTCGTGATCGAACGCGATCACGGTTCGGTCTCAGTCGTCGATGGCGACACCAAGGAGTTGGTCGCCCGTATTCCGACTGGCTACGCAGTGCATGTGCTGAAATCCGCGGAAAAGAACTCGGCGGTCGGTGACCAGAATGCTTATGCGAAGGGCCGCTTCTGGTACACCATGGGGCGCGACGGCAAGATGACCAAGATCGACCTCTGGCAGATGCCGGAGAAGATGCTGGTCGCGGATGTGCAGATCGCCTACGACGCACGCGATGTGGCGGTGTCCGGCGATGGCAAGTACGTCATTGGCGGCGGTTACTGGCCACCGCATTTCGTCATCCTCGATGCCGAAACCATGGAGCCGCTCAAGGTGGTGTCGTCCCGCGGAGTTAACGTCGACGGTGATTATGTCAACGAATCTCGCGTTGCCGCGATTTACGACAGCCCGCACTCGCCAAGCTGGATGGTCAACATGAAGGAGCTGGGGCAGACCTGGCAGGTGGACTATTCGGATATCGACAACCTGCGTATCGAGCAGATCGACAATGCCAAGTACCTGCATGATGGTTTCTGGGATCCGACCGGTCGCTATTTCCAGATCGCTGCCAACGCATCCAACACGATGGCGATCATGGACGGCCAGACCCGCAAGCTCGAGGCCTTGATCGAAGTCGACGAGAAACCGCACCCGGGTCCGGGCGCCAACTGGGTCGATCCGACCTGCGGTCCGGTGGGTGGTACGCCGCACCTGGGCGTCGGCAAGATGACGGTCTGGGGCAATGACCCGATCAACCATCCGGATCATGCATGGAAGATCTGCTACGAGGTCGATACCGATGGCCCGGGCCTGTTCATCCGCCAGCATGAAGCCAGCAAGTATGTTTGGATCGACCAGACCCTGCATCCTGATCCTGCTGTGCAGCAGTCCTTTCAGATCATCGACAAGGAAACCCGTGAGATCGTGAAGACGGTGAAGCTGGCCGAGCGTACCGGTGACGTCGCGGTGCACTTCGAGTTCAACAAGGACGGCACCGAAGTCTGGGTATCGATCTGGAACCGTGGCGACAGCCTCCAGCCGAACGGCGAAATGGTTGTGTTTGATGCCAACACGTTGGAAGAGAAGGCTCGAGTCAAGGATCTCTATGCTCCGACCGGCAAGTTCAACGTCTACAACCGTGTCAATCACAAGACCTAATCGGTCTTGAACAGCCAGGCAGCAGGTTTTGATCTGCTGTCTGGCAAGCACTGCATTCCAAGGAGTTCATCATGAAACTCAGTCTCCTTACCTTACTAGTCATGCTTTCTGCATTGCTGCCTGCAAGTGCAGCAGAGGATGCGGAGATGATCGAACTGGCCTGGAAGCGGGGTTGTTTCAACTGTCACGATGTGGATGCAACCGTTCGCGGCCCAGCGTGGCGTGATGTAGCTGAACGCTACCGCGGTGACGCCAGTGCCGAAGGCGAACTGTTCGTCAAGATCAGGGATGGCAGCAGTGGCCACTGGGGTGACGACAGAATGTCGGCCAACAGACGTGTGCCAGAAGAGGAAATCAGGGCGCTACTTACCTGGTTGTTGGCTTTGGAGCCAGCAGCAAAACAGCAAGAAAACACGGGCAAGTGACTCTGTCTTACGGGCAAATGAGACGAGTCCGGCAACACATAAGAATGAAGCAACAACCTGACGAGTGATCAAAATGGCCGAGCAAACGCCTGAACCCAAGCGCGGACTTGTTGCCCGCCTCAAGAAACCCAGCACCCGTTATTCCCTCGGGGGCCTGCTCATAGTCGGATTTGCCGTGGGTGTGATCTTCTGGGGTGGTTTCAACACCGTAATGGAATGGACCAACACCGAGAAGTTCTGCATCGGCTGTCACGAGATGCATGACAACGTCTATCTCGAATACAAGCAGACCATTCACTACAACAACCGCACCGGCATGCGCGCTGTTTGCTCTGATTGCCATGTGCCACGTGAATGGGGCCCCAAGATGATTCGCAAGGTGCAGGCTTCGCGCGAGGTGTGGGGCAAGCTCACCGGCACCATCAGCACGCCTGAAAAGTTCGAAGCCAAGCGCCTGGAGCTGGCGCGACGTGAATGGAAACGCATGCTGGCCAATGACTCGCTTGAGTGCCGCAACTGTCATGGCCTGGTTTATATGGACCTTGAGGCGCAGTCCTCCCGCGCAGCCCGGCAGCACGCACGTGCCAAGGAAGATGGCACCACCTGCATCGTCTGTCACCAGGGCATTGCTCACAACCTGTCTGATGACATGACCGATGACGACTACTTTGATTGACCGAATCGCCGAGCCCATAACGGGCCATGGAGGAAACATGAAAAAGACTGTTCTGGCTGCTTCGATTGCCATTCTCGCCACGGCACCCGCCCTGACAATGGCCGCTCCGCCCGACTGGAGTGGTGTTGAGGCCAAGGAGGTGGTGCTGTTCTATCCCGGCGTGTCGCCCATGGAGTGGATACTTGGTGACATCCGCGTCGATCGTGCCCGTCACGGCGGTGGCCGTGCCTTCAAGCAGGGCGACACCTGTGCGGACTGCCATGCAGACGAAGCTGCGCAGATGGGTGATCTGATCGTCTCTGGTGAAAAACTTGAACCCAACCCGGTGGCAGGCAAACCGGGCCACATTCCGGTCAGCGTGCAAGCAGCGCATGACGGCGAAAAACTCTATATGCGGTTTAGCTGGAAGCAGCCTGCTGCAGCCAGCACGAAGGGTACGGATGATGCCAACCCCATGAAGCTTGCCGTCATGCTTGAGGCTGGCAAGGTCGAGCTGGCGAGTCAGAGCGGTTGTTGGGCAACCTGTCACGCCGACTCCAGAAGCATGCCCGATGGCAGTCAAGACAAGACCAAATACGTCAAGGATGGTGCGCTGGACGGCGGCGTATTCTACGACCTCATCCAGTGGCGTAGCGGCGAAGACAAGGCCTATGACGGTTACGTGGCCGACAAGCGGGTGATGGAAGGCGGCTCAGCGCTGGTCGGCGCTGAGGGCAAGCTGGACGGTGACACCTGGACCGTGGTGTTTGAGCGCAAGCTTGTGGGCGGTGGCACCGGTGACATTGCGCTGGAGTCTGGCAAGCGCTACAACTTCGGCTTTGCCATCCACAACGAACATACGGCAGGTCGTTACCATCATGTGTCGCTCGGCTATAGCCTGGGCATAGACACCGAAGGTGATTTTGTCGCCAGTAAGAAGTGAGCACCAGAGCACCGCCTGTGTTTTGGACAGGGTTTAAAGTTGAGAGGAAAGACGAAATGCGAGTCCTGATTCATACCGCGGTTCTGCTGGCAGTCGCCAGCGTTGCAGCATGGTCTTCGGTGTTGTCAGCAACTGTCTGAACTGGCAACGAACAAGTAAAAACACAAAGCAAAGAGGCGGTCGATTGACCGCCTCTTTGCTTTGTTCGAAAAACTTACTGCGGATTCGAAATCTCGCGCTTCAGACCGAAGCGAAGGCTGGGGTTTCGAACGCAGCGATTTGGGAGAAAGGTGCAAACCCTTGCAAATCTTGTTAGCGCAACAGACCTGAAGGCCTGTTACTGATGAGTTTTTGCATCCGCACATTCGGGCACGTCCAGCTAGACTGGCGGTGCCTGCGCAATTATCCGCGATCGTCTTTTCGTCGTAAGCCTTTGTAGCACGGGTGGAGCGCAGCGCAACCCGGGGCACAAGCCACCACCACCCCCGCACCCCGG
>DAIMZH010000053.1:0-23784 GCA_036734105.1 Azoarcus sp.
CGTCCGCGCTATCCTTCCCCGCCCTGAACGGCGGGGCTTGTCGCGCAACTGGTCAAACAAGGTTTCGGCGTGCCGTTTGCTGGCAATGAGCACATGGCCTGGATTCACCTGGCCGATATCCATGAACGCGACTGTCAGGTCGTCTTCAAAAACCCGCGCAGATGGCAAATTGCCCGCAATGAGTTTGCAAAAAATGCACTCTCCCGGTGGAGAGGCGTCTACGAACATCGGCATTCGGTGACTTAGTGTGGCCGCATTTCAGGGCGGACGGACAAGTCGATTTCTTCACTGCTGACCTGTTCTGGATCCATGCCCGGCGGGGGCGTGTGTGGCTGCAGATGCAGTGCCTGGGCAATCATTGGAACCTCTGCATGACGCTGCTCCGGATGCAGAGCGTTCTGGTGCATCACCATGAACAGAAAGATCGTCATGAAGGACAGATGATTGGCCACCTGAAGCAGTTCGCGCTTGTCGCGGATCGCAAAACGTGAAGTCTTTAGCATGATCTTGCACCTGTTATCCGTGGATTTTGTTCATTGTACAGAGTCTGAACCGGGGTCGGGAGTTCCCCGGCAGTCTGATAACTGCCCCAGGTTGCATTTGCCGCATACCGCGCTTAGTTCGATCTCCGAGCCGACCAGCCGATGTCCGGCAGTCTTCAGGCTGTGCGCTAGCGCATGCACCATGGCTTCGTCGGCCAGCTCCGATACTTTGCCACATTCGGGACACACGACAAACAGACCTATGTGTTCGTGGTGCTGCTGGTTGCAGGCAATGAACTGATTGACGCTACCCACCTTATGGGCCAGTCGTTGATCTATGAGAAAGTCCAGCGCCCGGTATACGGTTGGTGGTGTCGCGCCGGGGTGAGTTCTTTTGATGAGGTCCAGCAGGTCATATGCCTTGAGGCCGCCGCTGGCGCGTCTGAGGTGACCAAGCACTTCGCGCCGGATGGGCGTGAGCGTGGCGCCGCGCCCACGACATAGCGCCTCTGCCTGTTGCAGAAAGACTTCATCGTTCAAGTCGTGGCAGTCGGGTGATTCAGGCATGGAGTGGTTTCGACGCGCATTCTTTGGCCTTCAATTATAGGCCGATATGCTGGTTTACCGCTTTGGCGTGCCAGCCATCACGTAGACAAAACCGAAAATTGCTGCGCTTGATACAGCAACTGTTGCCGCAATAGTGTATCTTCCCGCCCCGAGACTGATGCTACGCGATACGGAGGAAGGTCATGAGTGCAGTCAAGTCAGATAGCAAACCGGAACTGTCCAAAGAACAACTGCTGGCGGCGCCGGAGTCCGAATATATGTCCGCAAACCAGTTGGCGTTCTTCAAGGCTCTGTTGTTGAAGGAAAAGCAGGTGCTGCTCGACAGTGCCCACGAAACAACCGAAAACCTTCAGGAAAACGAGGCCACCCCCGACTGGACGGACCGTGCCACCATCGAGGAAGAGCACGCGCTTGAGCTGCGGGTGCGAGACCGGGAGCGCAAGCTGATGAAGAAGATCGATCAGGCGCTGGGGCGCATCGAGGACGGAAGCTACGGTTGGTGCGAGGAGACCGGTGAGCCTATTGGCATTCCGCGTCTGCTGGCCCGCCCCACGGCCACGCTCTGCATTGAAGCGCAGGAGCGCCACGAAGCCATAGAGCGCGTGTCGCGCTGATATCGCCCGGTGTCCCTGCCTGCTTTCATGCAATCGGTCGATGACGACCGGCGCGTGCCGGTGCTGGTGCTGACCGGTTTTCTTGGCGCAGGCAAAACCACCCTGCTCAATCACTTGTTGCGCGACCCCACCATGGCGCGCACGGCGGTACTGATCAACGAGTTTGGCGAAGTGGGTGTGGATCACCACCTGGTCGACAAGGTTGACGACACGCTGTTGCTGCTGGACTCCGGCTGCATCTGTTGCAGTGTCCAGGGTGACCTGCTGCGTGCGCTGAAGGACATCTTTCAGCGTGGCAGCCGCCGCGAGATCGAGCCGGTGGAGCGTGTGCTCATCGAAACTACCGGCCTGGCCGACCCGGCTCCGGTGGTGCACACCCTGATGGAAGACTTCTTTGTCTCGGCGCGTTATCGCTGCGACGGCGTGATTACGGCGGTAGATGCCACTCACGCCATCGCTCAGCTTGATGAACACCGCGAGGCGATGCGTCAGGTTGCCATGGCCGACCGCTTGCTGCTCACCAAAAGCGATCTCGTCGATGAGCATGCTCGCTCCCTGGTGATCGACCGCTTGCGGGTGTTAAACCCTTCGGCCCCGTTGGCCGAGGTTTTTGAAGGCAAGGCAGGTAGCGAGGTGCTGGACTCCTGTGGCCTGTATGACCCAGGTAGCAAACTCCCTGATGTCGCAGCATGGCTGGGAGAAGAGTCTGCCAGAACCCAGGCAGCCCGGCGTCGTGCTGCCACCGGCCCCATGGCCTGGCGACCAGTTGGCGCAGCCCTGCCCGCGCCGCCTGCCCGTCACGATGAGTCGGTGCGCAGCCATATCGTGAGCTTTGCCGAGCCGCTGGACTGGCTGGCTTTCAGCGAGGCTCTCAGCTTGCTGCTGCAGGTTTATGGCGAGAAGGTTTTGCGGGTCAAGGGTTTGCTCAATGTTGCTGGCGACCCGCTGCCGCGCATCGTGCAAGCTGTGCAGCACACCGTTTACCCACCGGCCAGTCTGTCGGCCTGGCCAGCCAGTGGGCCTTACGCAGACCGGATGAGCAGGCTGGTATTCATTGTGCGTGATCTGTCGCGAGATGAAATCGACAATCTGCTGGGAACCCTGATCGGTCAGCCACCGCTCACCGGGTCTGACGACTGAAAAGCGCTCGCACAATATCGCTTGTCGCCTGATAAAATCACGCTTTCCGACGGAGAATACAGCATGGCAATGTACGAATCCGAGCACACCCGTTTCATGCGTGAGTGGCTTGAAAAGCACCCGGAACAAATCGAAGAGCAGGCCAAAGGGCGTGCGCTGTGGTGGGACAAACCTCAGGACGTCAACGAGCAAGCTCGTATCAAGACAGCGTCGGTGCCGGTTAAGCCCTATTATTACGACCCCAACCACTAAGCCCGGGCGGCAAGACTTGAGCGATTGCCAAGAGCCTGCTCATGATGCTGAGCGCAACCCACTGGCGAGCGCTGAACCGACTGCTGAAAAACACTGCAGTGAGCGGGATGAAAACGTCTTGCGGCCCCCCTCAGTTGCGTCGCAACCCGGCCAAGCAACAACCCTGTTTCTGGCGGGGCAGACCTATGTCCTGATCGACCTTGAAACCACTGGCGCCAACCCGGTAGTTGACCGCATCACCGAAATTGCCATCCAGCGTTTTGAAGGTGGCCAGCCGCTTGCCTGTTTCGACACGCTGGTGCAACCAGAGCGCAGCATTCCAGGCAATATCCAGCGGCTCATCGGCATCACCGACGCCATGGTGGCCGATGCTCCGCGCTTTGCCGACCTTGCCGGACAGGTTCGCGCCTTGCTGGAGGGCGCAGTATTTGTGGCGCACAACGCACGCTTCGATTACGGCTTTATCCGCAACGAGTTTGCCCGGCTGGGGCAGGTTTTCGAGGCGCCGGTGCTGTGCACCGTCAAATTCTCGCGGGCGCTCTATCCTCAGCATCACCGTCACGGCCTGGATGCGCTCATCGAGCGTCACGGCTTGCAATGTGACGCTCGACACAGGGCCACGGGCGACGTACAGGCCTTGCGACACTTCCTGGGGCTGATGCAACATGACTTTTCGGCTGAGGAGCTGGCTTGGGCAGTAGATAAGGCGATGAAACACGCACCGCGCCCCTTGCAGCTTCCCGATGGCGTGCTCGAAGGCCTTCCGGACTCGCCCGGCGTGTATCGGCTATACGCTGAAGACGAGGTCGCCTTGTATGTGGGCCGCAGCGTCAGCCTGCGTGCGCGTGTGCTTGAGCACTTTTCGGCCAGAACCTCGCGTGGCAAGCAGGCTCAACTGATGGAACGTGTGCGGCGGGTGGAGTGGGAAGAAACCGCCGGAGACCTGTCGGCGCTGTTGAGCGAGGCTCACTACCTACAAACTCTCAGGCCGCAGTTCAATCACATCAACAACACTGCTGCCGATGTTTTCGGCTTTCGCCTTGTGCCACGTCGCAAGTCGACTTTGCTGATGCAACGGGTGCCGCTGGCCGACACCGACCCGCAGCAATGGGACACCACTCACGGGCTGTTTCGTAGCCGCAAGGAGGCGGACAACATACTGCGTGAGATGGCAGCGGCCTACATGCTATGCACTCGACGCCTGGGTCTGGAAGCCGCTGGCTCCGGCGGCTGCATGGCTTACCGCAAACACTGCTGTGCCGGCGTGTGCGTTGGCCGCGAAGCACCGGAGGTGCATGATGCGCGCCTGGTAGGCGCACTTGCGGCAGTGTCGCTCAAGCCCTGGCCGTGGTCTGCTGCGGTGGTGTTTCACGAGCGATCCGGTCACGCAGAGCGCGAGGCATGGCATGTGTTTGACCAATGGTGCCATCTCGGCAGCGCAGCCAGCGAGGCGCAATACCATGCAATGCTGACCGAGCTCCCGCCTCGGCGCTTCAACCTGGATGTCTATCGTCTGTTGTCGCGCTGGCTGGCGCAGCCAGGCCATCTGGAAAGGGCCCGCGCACTCTAAGCGCGGCTTACTTCAACTCATACCTGTTCACCAGGGTTTCGACGATTTGCTGTCCAAATCGGGCAACCGCCACGGGCAGGGTGCGACCTCTCAGTTGCCCCAGATACAAGGTGCCATGGGGAACGTCACGTGCATCTATTGGCCGGGTAACCAGCGTATCGCGGTCAGTTTCCAGCGGGAGGCCGATGGGAATCTGAAATGCAACGATGTTCTCGGCCAGCGCGTGACAGCGCAGAAACTCGAAACTGTCTGCCTCCACAACGGGTTGCAGGCTGAGTGAGCTGCGCTGCACTGCGCGCTTCAGCAAGAAGCGGATGCCGGTCTGATCGTTTGGCAAGGCCAGAGGGTAGCGCAGGCAGTCCCGCAGTCGCACCACGCTCTGGGTGCCAAGTGGATGGCCTGGGCGCATCAGGACATGCACCGGTTGACGTACCTGATGCAATACCTGCAGGTCGAGAAGTCTTTCTGGTTCGAATACCAAGGCCAGGTCAGCGCTCATCTCGGTGATTGCCTGCTCTGCGGCGCTACGGTCTCGTCGCAGTACGCTGAAGGTGACTGCCGGATGAGCCTTGCGGTAGAGAGTGATCTGCTCCGGCAGGAAGAATGGCATCAATGCCTGACTGGCTGCAATGGTCACATGACCGCGCCGTTCGCCGCGCAGGTCGGCGATCTGGCTTTTGACCCGCTCCATGTCGGCGAGCTGGCTGCGTACATGCTGGATCAGCACCTCACCAGCGGCTGACAAGCGCACGCCGCCGGGCAGGCGCTCGAACACCGCCACACCCAGATCCTCCTCCAGCGCGAGAATGCGCCGGTTCAGCGCGGTTGATGTGATTGCCAGGCTCTCGGCTGCCTTGCGGATGGAGCCTACGCGGGCGACTGTGTCCACGTAATGCAGCAACAGTTGATGTCTCATCCATCGCCTCACTATTGAGTGCTGCATTTTTTGCAGCGGTACTGGCTAAAAATAGCAGTATGCCGATGCGCGGTCCAGTGCTCAAATGCAGTCATGTTCCATTTGGACAAGACTGACATGCTCGCCGATCTGCCATTCGATATCACCAGTCTACACAGTGCTTACGCCAACGGATTGCGGCCCACCGAAGTCATCGACGAGTTCCGTCGCCGTCTTGACCAGGCGAACGATCCCGGCATCTTCCTGCACCTGATGTCGGCCGGCTCGCTGGCCGACCAGATCGCCGGACTGGGGCTGTTCGACCTGGACGCCAGGCCGCTGTGGGGTATCCCGTTCGCGGTCAAGGACAACATCGACGCAGTGGGTGCGCCGACCACCGCCGCCTGCCCGGACTATGCCTACGAGGTGCGCGAGGACGCCTTCGTGGTGGCGCGGCTGCGCGCCGCCGGTGCGATCCTGGTGGGCAAGACCAATCTTGACCAGTTCGCTACCGGTCTTGTCGGCGTGCGCACGCCCTACCCGGTGCCGCGCAACGCGCTCGACCCGGAGATCGTGCCCGGTGGCTCGAGCAGCGGCTCGGCGGTGGCGGTGGCGCGCGGCCTGGTGAGTTTCTCGCTTGGCACCGACACCGCTGGCTCGGGCAGGGTACCGGCGGCGCTCAATGGCATCGTCGGCCTCAAGCCCACGCTCGGCACACTGTCGGCCAGTGGCGTGGTGCCGGCCTGTCGCACCCTGGACACCATCTCGGTGTTCGCGCTCTGCATCGGCGATGCCTGGCAGGTGTTTCACGCCGCCGCCGGCTTTGATGACGCCGATCCTTATGCCCGTGCGATTCCGGTTCCGGCGACCCCCGTGGCGACGCCCGCCATCCGGATCGGCATCCCGACCGCGGAAAGCCGCAAGTTCTTCGGCGACGAGGTGCAGGCGGCCTCCTACGCAGACACCCTGGAATCGCTCGCCGGGCTGGGTGCGACGCTCACCGAGATTGATTTCACGCCGCTTTATCAGATCGCCGAGTTGCTCTACGACGGTCCGTGGGTCGCTGAGCGATACTCGGTGATCGAGGCCCTGCTCAAGAACCGCCCCGAGTCGGTGTTGCCGGTGACCCGGGCCATCATCGGCCGGGCCGAGCAGTTCTCGTCCGCCGACGTGTTCCGGGGCCTGTATCGCCTCAAGGCCCTGCTGCGCGACGCCGAGGCGGCAATCGCCGGGGTCGATGCGCTGTGTGTGCCGTCGATCCCCACCTTCTTCACGGTGGCCGACCTCGACGCCGACCCGGTCGGCCCCAACAGCCGTCTCGGCACCTACACCAACTTCGTTAACCTCATGGACCTGTGCGCGCTCACCGTGCCGGTCGCGGCACGTGGCGACGGCCGGCCGGGCAGCGTCACACTGATCGCGCCGCGCGCTCAGGACGCCCGCCTGGCCGGCTTCGGCGAGCTGCTGCAGCAGCACTTCGGTGCCTCGCCCGGTGCCACCGGCTGGCCTCTTCCGCCCAGCGCGCCAGCGCTGGCCTCGGCCGGCGCAGACGAGATCCTGGTGGCCGCGGTCGGTGCCCACATGTCTGGCCTGCCGCTCAATCACGAACTGACGCGGCTCGGCGCACGCTTCGTCCGTGCTGCGCGCACCGCGCCCTGCTACCGCCTCTACAGCCTGCCCGGCGGCCCGCCCAAACGGCCCGGCCTGATGCGCTCGGCCAGCGGCGAAGCGATCGCGCTCGAGGTCTGGGCGCTGCCGCTGGCGCGCTTCGGCGAGTTCATGCAGGGCATTCCCCAGCCGCTGGGCATCGGCACGCTAGAGCTCGAGGACGGCAGCCGGGTGAAGGGTTTCATATGCGAGGCCATCGGCATCGAAGGTGCCGAGGATGTATCCCGATTCGGCGGCTGGCGGGCCTGGCTGGCTGCCGCAGCAAAGTGATTCGACTCTAGGAGAACGACCATGGAACGACGCTCATTTCTCAAGGCCACCGTTGCCGGTGCCGGCATCCTGCCCTTTCTGCGCCACATGCCGGCGCATGCCCAGTCTCGCGCCGACACCCTGGTAGTGGTGATCGGGGACGGCATCAACAGCCTCGACCTGCACCGCCAGGGCACCAACCGCCCCAGCTACCAGATCACGGTCAACGTCTATGACCGCCTGGTGCGCTTCGGCGTCAAGACCCTGCCCGACGGCACCCTGTCCTACGACTCCGACACCATCGAGCCGGAAATCGCGGAATCCTGGAGCTGGTCAGAGGATGGCAGGTCACTCACCTTCAAGCTTAGCGACAAGGCGCGCTTCTGGGACGGCACGCCGGTCACCGCCGAGGACGTCAAGTGGTCGTTCGACCGCGCGGTCAGCCTGGGCGGCTTCCCGACCGTGCAAATGAAGGCCGGTTCGATGGCCACACCCGATCAGTTCGTGGTGGTGGACGAGAAGACCTTCCGCGTGGATGTACCCGAGTTCTCCAAGCTCACCCTGCCCAACCTCGCGGTGCCGGTACCCTTCATCATCAACTCCAAGGTTGCCAAGGCAAACGCGACCGAAGCCGACCCGTGGGCGACCGAGTACCTGCACACCACGCCGGCCGGGTCGGGCCCGTTCAAGGTCGTGCGCTGGGATCCGGGTCAGCAGTTCGTGTATGAGCGCAACGACGATTACGTCCTCGGACCCAAGCCGGCGCTGCGCCGGGTGATCGTCCGCGAAGTGCCGTCTGCCGCCACCCGCCGCGCGCTCACCGAACGTGGTGACGCCGATTTCTACATGAACGTCTCCGCCAAGGACGCCAAGGAAATGCTCGATGGCGGTCGCGTGGCCGTGTCCGGTGCGCCGGTCGACAACTGCCTGCATGTACTCGGCCTGAATGCCAAGTTCGCGCCTTTCGACAACATCAAGGTGCGCCAGTCGATCGCCTGGGCGCTGCCCTACGACGACATCTTCGCAGTCGCCGCCTATGGCCGAGGCAAGCCGATGCATGGCGCGGCGAGCGCCACGCCTACTGAGGCAGTCTGGCCGCAAGCCTTCCCCTACAGCACCAATCTCGACAAGGCCAGGGCGCTGCTCGCCGAAGCCGGGCTGGCCGGCGGCTTCGAAACCACGCTGTCCTACAACCTCGGGCTGGCAGACTGGCAGGAGCCGACTGCCCTGCTGATCCAGGAGTCGCTCGGCAAGCTCGGCATCAAGGTCACTCTGGACAAGATCCCCGGTGCCAACTGGCGCACCGCCGCACTCGTCGAGAAGCGGCTGCCCATGCACCTGGAAGACTTCGGCGGCTGGCTAAACTACCCGGACTACTATTTCTTCTGGGCATACAAGGAGGGCCACCTGTTCAACTCGTCGAACTACCGCAATGACGAGATGGAGGCGCTGGTCGATGCCACCCTGCACATGCCGGTCGATCATCCGGAGTTCGTGCCCAATACCTTGCGCATGATCGCGATCGCTTTTGAGGACGTGCCGCGCATCCCGCTCTATCAGCCCAACCTCGACACCGCCCACGCCAAAAACGTGAGTGGTTATGTGTCGTGGTTCCACCGCCAGCTCGCTACCAGTCGGCTCACCAAGGCCTGATGCCCTGGTACGGTGTCGGTGCATCCGCCGACACCGTGGCAATCAAGCGGAGTCAGAAATGTCCAGCAAAGCCCTCCAGGTCGTCCGTCGCCTGGCCCAATCCCTGCCGTCGATCTTTGGTGTTGTGCTGATCTCCTTCGTGCTCACCCGCGCGCTGCCGGGTGATCCGGCGGTCTATTTCGCCGGCATGATGGCCGACGCGGAGTCCATCGAGCAGACCCGACGCGCGCTCGGACTCGACCGCAGTTGGGCAACCCAATTCTTTCTGTATGTGGAGCGCCTGTTCCACGGCGACCTCGGCATGTCGCTGAACACCGGTCGACCGGTGATCGACGAGTTGCTCACCCGTCTGCCGGCCTCGCTCGAACTGACCTTTCTCGGCCTCGGCGTGGCGATCGCGATCGCGGTGCCACTCGGGGTGCTCGCCGCGACCCGGCCGGGTTCGTGGGTCGATCACCTGTGCCGCATCCTGGTCACCGCCGGGGTATCGCTGCCGACCTTCTTCACCGGCCTGTTCCTGATCTACGTCTTCTACTACCTGCTCGGCTGGGCGCCATCACCGCTCGGCCGGCTCGACATCTACTTCCTGTCGCCGGAGCATGTCACCGGCTTCTATCTCATCGACAGCCTGATCGCGGGTGACGCCGAGCTGTTCTGGGCCAGCCTGCGCCAGTTGATCCTGCCCGCGATCACCCTGGGCATCTTCGCGCTCGCCCCGATCGCCCGCATGACCCGCGCCGCCATGCTCAACGCCCTGGCCAGCGACTATGTCCGCACCGCCCGTGCCGGCGGCCTGCGTCGCGCCACGGTGCTGGGAACCTACGCGCTGCGCAACGCCTCCCTGCCGGTGCTCACCACCCTCGGCATGGTGTTCTCCTTTCTGCTCGGTGCCAACGTGCTGGTCGAGAAGGTGTTCTCCTGGCCGGGTATCGGCTCCTTCGCGATCGAGGCGCTGGTGGCGTCAGACTACGCGGCGGTGCAGGGCTTTGTGCTCACGATGGCATTGCTCTTCGTGATCGTGAACCTGCTCATCGACGTGATCCTGACCTTGATCGACCCGCGCGTCGGGCTGGAGTCCTGAATGGCACAGATACCAATGACTAAGCCTGTACCCGTGCGCCAACCCGATGCGTCGTGGAAGCGTTTCGGTCGGCACTTTCTTTATGTGATGAGCGAGAACCCGGTTACGGCAGGCGCCTTTCTGCTCTTCTTCGGGATCATTGTGCTGGCCATTTTCGGCCCGGCAATCGCCCCCTACGATCCGCTCGCCACCAACGCCAGCAACGCGCTGCAGCCACCGAGCTGGGCCCACCCCTTCGGCACAGACCAGCTCGGCCGCGACATCCTCAGCCGGGTCATCGTCGCCACCCGGCTCGATCTCGGCATCGCCTTGTCGGCGGTGGCAATCTCCTTCGTCATCGGCAGCGTGATGGGGTGCTCGGCGGGCTACTGGGGCGGCTGGACCGACCGCATCGTCGGCCGGGTCACCGACACCATCATGGCCTTCCCGCTGTTCGTGTTGGCGATGGGCGTGGTCGCTGCGCTGGGCAACTCGGTCGAGAACATCATCTACGCCACCGCGATCATCAACCTGCCGTTCTACGCCCGGGTGGCGCGCGCCGAGACCAGCATCCGGCGCAATGCTGGCTACGTGCAGGCCGCCCGGCTGGCCGGTTGCGGCGACGTGCGCATCCTGTCGACCCACATCTTCCCCAACATCCTGCCGCCGATGATGGTGCAGATCTCGCTCAACATGGGCTGGGCCATCCTCAACGCCGCCGGTCTGTCCTTCATTGGTCTGGGCGTCAGGCCGCCGGATGCCGAGTGGGGGATCATGGTCGCCGAGGGCGCCACCTACATCGTCTCGGGCGAATGGTGGATGGCGCTCTTCCCGGGTGCTGCGCTGATGCTCGCGGTGTTCTGCTTCAACCTGCTTGGCGACGGCTTGCGCGATCTCGTCGATCCGGCCCGCCGCACCTGAGGACATTATGAATACGCACACCAACGACCACCCCCTGCTATCCGTGGATGAACTGTCTGTGGAATTCCGCACCCGTAACGGCGTGGTCACCGCGCTGCACGACGTCTCGCTGCAGGTCTCCAAGGGCGAGGTGCTCGGCGTGGTCGGCGAGAGCGGCTCGGGCAAGTCGGTGACCGCCTACACCGTGCTCGGCCTGCTCGATGCCGCAGGCCGTGCCGCCGGTGGCCGCGCCCGCTTCGACGGCATGACCCTGCTCGGTGCACCCGAGGCCGACCTGCGCGAACTGCGCGGGCGCGAGATCTCGATGATTTTCCAGAACCCGCGTGCGGCGCTCAACCCGATCCGCTGCGTCGGCCACCAGATCGAGGACGTGCTGCGCCGCCATGCTCAGGCCACCCGTCAGACCGCCAAGGCCAAGGCCATCGAGATGCTCGCCAAGGTGCGCATCGTCGACCCCGAGTCGCGCTATCACGCTTACCCGTTCGAGCTGTCCGGCGGCATGTGCCAGCGGGTGATGATCGCCATGGCGCTGGCCTGCAACCCGCGCCTGCTGATCGCCGACGAGCCCACTACCGGACTCGATGTCACCACCCAGAAGGCGACCATGGACCTAATCGCGGAACTCACCCGCGAACGCCACATGGCGGTCATCCTGATCACCCACGACCTTGGCCTCGCGGCCGCCTACTGCGACCGCATCACGGTGATGCAGAAGGGGCGGGTGGTGGAGTCGGCACCGGTGGGCGAGCTGTTCTCGCGCCCCAGCCATCCGTATACGCAAAAGCTGGTGCTCGCCTCCCCGGGGCCGGACACCGAACTTGCCGACCTTACCGCAGTGCCCGACGAGATGGCTGACCACTGCGCGCCTCCGCCCGCGCAGGCCGGAACCCAATCGCAAGTGCAGATGCAAGTCCAACCGCAAACCAAACCACGCGCCTCCGGTGACAGCGGCGACGTGTTGCTTGAGGTGCGCGACCTGGTCAAGGTGTTCCCGAAGCGCGGGGGCGGCCTGCGCCTGCCGTGGCGCAAGGCGGCACCGGTCGACGAAGGTTTCCGCGCGGTGGACGGCATCTCCTTCGTCCTCCAGCGCGGCGAGAGCCTCGGGCTGGTGGGCGAGTCCGGCTGCGGCAAGTCGACCACCTCGAGCATCGTCACCCGCCTGCTCGACGCCACCGCCGGCGAGGTCATCCTCGACGGCGAGAACATCAGCCAGTATGGCGCCGCCCGCTTTGCCCGCATGCCCCAGCGCGGCAAGATCCAGATGGTGTTCCAGGACGCGCACGACAGCCTCGACCCGCGCTACAGCGCCCGCGATGCCATCGCCGAGCCCCTGCGCCGCCTCAAGGGCATGACCGACGCAGCGGCCATCGCGGCGCGGGTGGATGCGCTGGCCGACATGGTCGGCCTGCCGCACGAGTTCCTGAGCCGCTTCCCGCACCAGCTCTCCGGCGGCCAGAAGGCCCGGGTCGGCATTGCCCGCGCCATCGCTCCCGAGCCGCTGCTGCTGGTGCTCGACGAGCCGACCTCGGCGCTCGACGTGTCAGTACAGGCGGTGGTGCTGCAACTGCTTGATCGCCTCAAACGCGAGCTCGGCATGAGCTACATCTTCGTCTCGCACGACCTCAACGTGGTGCGTCTGCTGTGCGAGCGGGTGATCGTGATGAACCGCGGCCAGATCGTCGAAACCGGCGATGCAACCGAGGTGCTACGCGCGCCAAAAGCCGAGTACACCCGCAGCCTGATCCAGGCTATCCCGCATTTCCGGCCTGCAGTCGCGTGAGCCAGAAGTGAAGCTATTGCGACGCCAGTGTGTGTTCGTGACAGACGCCCGCATCTACCCACTCGTGCTGACGGGAGATTTCAAGCGCTAACTCAACGGTCTCGTCTGAGGCAGAATGACCTGTCAAATCGACGGGTTGCAGTTGAGGCTGCTCAGGCAGCCAGACGCTGCAGGTGATCGAAATCGGTCAGGCGGATGGCGCGGTGACCACGCGGCAGGATGTAGCCCTCGCGTTTGAACTGATTGAGTACCCGCGAGAAGCTCTCCGGGCTCATGTTGAGCTGCGAGGCGATGGTCTGCTTGGTGGTCGACAGTTTGACCTCCATGGCGTCGCTGGCGCGACAGGCGTGTTTTACCAGGTAATGCGCGACTCGCTGTGCGCCGTTGCGTTGTTCGCACTGCTCCATGTCACTCACCAGTTGGCAGATGCACTCCGACAAGCGGTGCATCAGGGCGCGAGCAAAGCCAAAGTCACTGGCGATGGCAAGCTGCAGCACGCGTTGTGGAATGAACAGCACGATGCTGTCCTTGCGGGCTTGCGCCGATAGCGACTGTGGGTTGTCCCCAAACACGCTTTCCTCACAGAAGCTTGCACCAGGCCCAACGAGGCGTACGATGCGCTCATTTCCGTTGCTGCTGTTCAGTGTCAGCTTGACTTCGCCGCGTGCCACAACAAACATGCCCGCAGGCTTATCGCCGCGACACACCAGTAGTTCGCCATTGCTGACATGGCGAACCCGTGTGCCTTGGGCGATGATGTCGAGCGCGGGTTGCTCCAGCGTCTTGAAGGAGTCGGTCTGTACCAAGGTGTTGATAACGAAAGAGAGCGGAGAAATCTGCGTCATGATGTACCCCCAAACTGCGTGTGTTGCTGCCCATGAAGTTGAGTATAGGTTGGACGCGACGGGTGTCCACCGGGGGGGTAACCGTCAAAAACCGTAACCATACCTCTTTGGAGGTATTAGGGGTATTGGCTAATTCATTGATAATTTGAGAGGTTTTTTTATTGAGCGGATATTCCAGAGTCAGTTGGATTTAAGGTGGTATCACCGCAAGTTGTGGGAATGGTGTGGTTTGTTTGGCAATCGGGGTGCGGCAGGTGCTCCTCTGGTGGCCAGGAGTGATGCTAATGAGGCAGAGTATGGCGGGGCGGCTCCGTGACCTGGTGCCGAATCGCGCGATTCTATTGTTGCTGGTATCGGCCTTTCTTGCGGTCGGGCTGGTGGGTGGTGCCGGCATGGTGAGTTCGGTGGTGATAGCCGAAAGTGTTCAGGGCAGTGGCAGCGCGATAAACGTGGCTGGCAGCCTGCGTCGGCTAACCCATCGGGTGAGTGCTTTGGTGGTGGCTGATGCGCTGGATGGCGCTGTTGGTCGCGAAAAGATTGACGAGGCGATCGCTCAATTTGAAGCCAGTATGGTCAGCCCTGCCCTGCTGCAGGTGTTGCACCGTGATGAGGGTGGAGCTGCAAGCGCGGTTTACCGTGGCGTGGTGAGCAAATGGCATGCATGGCTCAAGCCGGAGCTGCTGTCACTAACCACGCGTCGCGATCTGGGTGTCACACCCTCGGCCACCGAATATGCCGCGACGCTGAGATCAGTGGACGACTTTGTAGAACAGCTCAATACGCTGGTAGCGGTGCTGGAACATGATGTTGAAGCGCGGGTGCGCCAGTTGCGCACCATTCTGGCGCTGGCCTTGCTGGTTGTTGCATTGGTGATTCTGATTGCGCTGGTGCAGATACGCAGCCGGGTGCTGCTGCCCTTGGCCGATCTTCGGCAGGTGGCGGGGCGCATCGCCAGCCGTAACTTCTCGGTGCGCGCCGTCTACACCGGTCGAGACGAACTGGGGGTTGTTGGAGAGTCTTTCAACGCCATGGCTTCCGAATTGTCGGCGGCTTATCGTGATCTGGAGCGCAGGGTGGAGGAGAAAACCGCCGACTTGCAACGCAGCAACCAGTCGTTGGAGCTTCTCTATCATGTCATCACACGCCTTTACCACGCACCGGCCAGTGCCGAGTCCTTTGAGGCCGCGCTGGCCGAGATCGAGAAGACGCTCGGGCTGAAAGGCAGCTTTGCGTGTGTGCAGCCCAAGCATGGTGGCGCTGCTGCGGTGTTGTTCTCAAATATCGGCAACTGTAACGTGGGTTGTTCGGAAGCAATGAGTGCCTGCGCCGACTGCCCGGGGCAGGCAATGCCGTGGGTTTATCGGCAGGTCGGTACAGGGGATGAGCTGATGGTGCCGCTACGTGACACCGGCAACCTTTATGGCATGCTGAGGCTGGCTTTGCCGCGTGGTAAGCGCCTCGCGCCCTGGCAACAGACGCTTCTTGAAGCTGTGTCGCGGCACATAGGAGTTGCACTTGGAATCACCAGACAAAGCGAGCGCGAGCGATTGATTGCTTTGCAGGAGGAGCGCAGTGCGATCGCCCGTGAGCTGCATGATTCGCTTGCGCAGTCCTTGTCGTACATGAAGATTCAGACCAGTTTGTTGTCGCCGTTGGTGGGTGACCCGGCGCGTCGTGAAGATGCGGCTGCGGTGTTGTCCGACTTGCGCGAAGGTATTAATTCCGCGTATAGGCAATTGCGCGAGTTATTGTCAAGTTTCCGTTTGCAAATGGATGGCGACTTTGTTCAGGTTTTGCGTAGCACGGTGGATGAGTTTGCGGCGCGCGGTGGCTTGCCGGTGATGCTTGAGGTTGACCTGAGTGCGTGCAGCCTGAGCCCCAACCAGGAGGTCCATTTGCTGCATATCGCGCGTGAGGCCTTGTCCAACGCGGTGAGTCATGCTGCTGCGAGCCAGGTCAGGGTAAGGCTGGCGGCGGACAAGTCGTGTCGGGTGTTGCTGGAGGTGCTCGACGATGGTCGGGGGGTGGATAGTACGCCGACCGCAGCGCGTCACCATTATGGCTTGACCATCATGGAGGAGAGGGCACGCAGCCTCGGTGGTCGTTTCGAGATTTCCCCGCTTGCGACAGGGGGTACTCGGGTGGCGGTAAGCTTCGAGGCCCGGGCGCAAGCGACGCAGGGGCTGGTCGACACGTCGCAACCAGAGACCAGAGCAGGAGTGATGCTGCCGGATGCGCTGTTGCTCGATGGAAGGCGAAGCGATAGTGGATACTCCCGTGACTGAATGGAAGCAGAAAGACTGTTGTATTTTTTTGCTTGCCATCCGGGTGAGCGAAGTGACCGGCCGGACGGCACACTCCAGTCCGTCCAATTGAGGAATCCAGGATGATGATGGGTGGTGATACAAGCCGTAACTGCCAACGTGTAGTCATAGTCGATGATCACCCCTTGTTTCGCAAGGGCTTGGCGCAGTTGTTACGCGTGATCGAAGGCTTCGATCTGGTGGCCGAAGCCACCTGTGGGGCGGAAGGCTTAACAATGGTCATGCAGCACAAGCCGGACCTGGTCTTGCTGGACCTGAACATGAAGGATTTGGGCGGTCTGGATGTGCTGAGGCGCATTCGCCATGCCGACCTCGACTGTCGCGTGGTGATGGTGACCGTGTCGGATGCCGCCGAAGACCTCATTGCTGCGCTGCGTGGTGGCGCTGATGGTTATCTGCTGAAGGACATGGAGCCGGAAACCATGATGGACGCGCTGCAGACGGTGGCGCGCGGACGCATTGTGGTAAGCGATGAGCTGACCCACCTCATGGCCACCGCGCTACGCGCCGACGCCAAACCCAAAAGTGTGTCGGAGGCCGGTCTGACCGAACAGGAGCGGCGCATTGTTGACCTCATTGCCGGGGGCTTGTCTAACAAGCTCATCGGGCGTGAGCTTGATATTGCGGAAGGCACGGTAAAGGTCCACGTCAAGCATATACTGCGCAAGCTTGACCTGCGTTCGCGGGTCGAGGCGGCCGTGTGGGCCGTCGAACACGCAAAAGAGACGAGATCATGATTCTGGAATGGAACGAAGAGGGTGAGATGCGCAGTGCGCGTTGGCAGTCGGCGGCCGACGTACCGCCACCGCGCAAGGTCAAGCTGGTTGATGACACACTGAACGCTGATGCCGCATGGCGGCTTGCTTGCGAGGGCACCGCCCTGTTGTGGCGTGGTGATTACCATAACGCCCGGCAACTGCGTCAGGCCATGGCGCGCCGCATAGACCGTAGCGGCAAAGAGCGTGTTGGCAAATGCAAGACCAAAGCACCAGTTGCCGGGGCAGAAGGCGGGCGGGGGCTGTTCGACCGCTACCGCATGGCGCAGTCGCAACGCTCCCGAATCCTGGGCATGCTGCTGATTGAACTGGATGCTGGCTACCAAATCCCGCTGCGGCGAGCGCCTGATGTGGTCGACGCATGCAATGCAGCACTTGGTACCAGTGACGGGTCAATCGTCATGTCGCTGAGCGAGCTGCTGGGCATAGTGGGGGCTTATCAGTGGCGACTTAACGGGGTGCAGGTGCCTGCTCTGGGCGCCAGCATCCACCCCTGGTATGGCGTATTCTCGCCGGTGCGGGGCGAATACCTGGAGCTGATGAGCGCCGCGCCACTGCCTGCGGGCGCGCTGGCTTTTGATATCGGAACCGGCACTGGCGTGCTGGCAGCACTGCTGGCAAAGCGCGGCATGAAGAAGGTGGTGGCCACCGAGTTGCATTCAAGGGCTTTGGCATGCGCGCGTGACAACATCGGTCGTCTTGGTCTGGTCGGCTGCATCGAGGTGCTGGAAGCCGACCTGTTTCCGCCGGGGCGGGCCGCGCTGGTGGTCTGTAACCCGCCGTGGTTACCGGCGCGACCAAGCTCGCCGCTGGAGCATGCCATATATGACCCGGACAGCCGCATGTTGCGCGGCTTTCTGGCAGGACTCGCAGCACACCTTGAAGAGCACGGCGAGGGGTGGCTGATTCTTTCTGACCTTGCTGAACACCTTGGTTTGCGTAGCCGTCATGATCTGCTGGCGATGATTGAGGCGGCCGGGCTGGAAGTGATTGGTCGACTCGATACCCAGCCAAAACACAGCCGCGCCAGCGATGGTGAAGACCCGCTGCATGCGGCTCGTTCGGCAGAAATCACCTCGTTGTGGCGGCTGGCAGCTCGAAAAGCCTGAGTCATTGCAAGGTTTCTCCATTGTCACTTCAAGGCCTTCCCGCTTAATGAAAAAGCTCAACATCATCGGCTGCGGTCGCGCAGCGCGCACCCTGGCCCGGCTATGGCAGCAGTCAGGCGTTTTCAGCGTGCACGTAGTGCTGACGCGGGACATCGCGACTGCGGCCGAGGCGGTGGACTTTATTGGGGGAGGGCAAAGCGTTGCCTTGTTGGCCGACATGCAGGTGGCCGATGTCTGGCTGCTGGGCGTGCCGGATACCGCAATTGCAGATGCTGGCAGGGAGCTGGCTGCTTCTGGCCTGTTGCGCGCTGGTGACGCGGTCTTTCACCTTAGCGGCTTCACCCCGTCATCGGTGCTCGCTCCTGCCGCCGCAGTGGGTGCGCGAGTGGCCAGCGCTCATCCGGTGCTGAGCTTTGCCGACCCCGCACGGACGCTGGCGCAGTTTGCGGGCACGCTGGTCGGGTTGGAGGGCGAGGCCAGCTTGTGTGCCGAATTGCAGGCGGCATTTGCTGCCATAGGCGGGGAGGGCTTCGCGTTGTCTGCCGACCACAAGGCCTTGTATCACGCGGGGTCGGTGTTTGCCGCGAATTTTCTGGTTGTCATCGTGGATGTGGCGCGTCGGCTTTACCAAGAGTCTGGCGTGACGCCAGAGGTGGCCGAGCGCCTGCTCGAACCGCTCGCTCGCAAGGCGCTGGACAACGTGCTGAAAGACGGTCGCGGGGCCCTCACCGGTCCGGCCGCACGCGGAGACCATGCCGTGGTGCAGGCGCAAGGGCAGTCGGTCACTGACTGGGATGGCAATGCCGGGGCTGCCTATGCGGCGTTGAGCAAACTGGCAGCGGATATCGCACGCGCTTCGCGTTAAGCGGCAGTGCGCAAAAGATCGGCAGGCGAAACAGTAACCCTGGCAGCCTTTCGGACTTGAGCTCGATCTGCTGCGCCGACAGGACCTGACAGAACTGGGGCGCTTTATGGCTACCCGTTCTACCACTATGCGCAGCAAAACAAGCGAAAGAATCTGACCCCGCTTTCCCTCTTGGCTTGCGATGAGTGCTCAAGGCCTGACAGGCTGTCAGTGTGCTTGGCGTGCTTAACGCTTGCGCAAAAAATGAATCGGATTCAAAATGCGACATCGCCACAAATTCAGGTGCCCATGGGAACTCAGGAGCGCAAGCAACGAGAGCGGGAGGCGCGCGAAGCCTTGTTTCTGGATGCTGCCGACCAGATGATCGCCGAGAGCGGTTTCATGAAACTGCAGATGGGCCCGTTGGCTGCAGCCTGTGATTACGCCACCGGAACGCTTTATCAGCACTTTCAGTCGAAAGAAGATTTGCTGCTGGCGCTGGTGGTGCGCGAGGTGGAGACGCATCTGGATTTCTTTCGCCGGGTCGACCGCTGGCAGGGTGGCACGCCGCGCGAGCGCATGATCGCCATCGCGGTGTCCGACCTGGAGTTTGCGCGGCGTCATCCGCAGCACATGAAGCTCAAGCACTATGTGCTGACCGAGGCGGTGTGGGAGCAGACCTCTGAGGCACGTCGCAATGAGGCGCTGGCGTGTAGCGGGCCGATGTCCGAGATCGTCAACCGCATCGTCCGCGATGCGGTGAACTGCGGTGACTTGCAGGCGCATGGACTGTCAGCCACGGCAGTCAGCCTTGGCCCTTGGAGTCTGTGTGAAGGGCTGACCGCACTCGGTCAGGTGAAGGGTTTGCTGGAGTCGCTTGAGATCGCCGATATTGAGCGACTGCTGTTCAGGCACATGCAGGCCTTGCTCAACGGCATGGTCTGGAAACCATTGGCAGACCCGGCTGACGAGGCCGCGAGCGCTGCACTTGTGGCGCGGATACGCCGGGAAATTTTTGAAATCTGATGCCCACCAGGGCACTTGGGGTAAGTGATGTTACGCATGATCATCATGCTTTTGTCGGTCGGTCTGTTGTTTGGCGGGGTGTTTGGCTTCAAGCATTTCGTTGATGGCAAGATGGGTGAGTTTTTCGACAACATGCCGGAGCCGGTGGCAAGCATCACCGCCACTGCGGTGAGGGTTGATCGCTGGGTTGAACGTCTGGAGGCAGTGGGCAGTTTGTCGGCGGTGCAGGGCGGCATGCTGTCAACCGAGGTCGGTGGCATCGTGCGCGAGATCCGTTTCGAGAGCGGTAGCCGCGTGGAGGCCGGCGCAGAGATCGTGGTGCTGGACTCGGAATCCGACCGTGCCCGACTGAACAGTCTGGAGGCGGCTGAACGACTCACCCGCATAGAGCTTGAACGCACACGCCGGTTGGTGGCACAGCGCAATCTGCCCGAGGCTGAGTTGCAGCGTCGCCAGAGCGAGGCCGACCAGGCGGCGGCGGCAGTCGCCGAGCAGCGCGCCCGCATTCGTCAGAAGACGCTGCGTGCGCCGTTTGCCGGTGAGATCGGTATTCGTCAGGTCAGTCTTGGTGAGTTTGTAGCAGCGGGTGCGCCGGTGGTGTACCTGCAGACCCGCGATCCGGTTCATCTGGACTTCACGCTGTCCGAGCGTTTCGTGTCCCGCGTGTCGGTGGACATGCCGTTGATGGCGCGCGTTGATGCCGAGTCGGCAAGTTTCGAGGGGCGTATCAAGGCGATCGAGCCTGCGGTGCGCAACAGCACGCGCAGTTTTGCGGTGCAGGCCGAAATTGCCAACCCGGACGGACGACTCAAGCCCGGCATGTTTGCGCGGGTCGAGATCGAGGTGGGCGAGCCCCGCGAGGTCCGGGTCGTACCGCAAAGCGCGGTCCGCTTCAATCCCTATGGCAACGTGGTGTTTGTGCTGGCCGAAGACGAAGCCGGCAATTTGCGGGTGACGCAGCGCATTGTGCAGACTGGCGCACGCCGCGGCGACCTGGTCGAAGTGCTGCAAGGTCTCGAAGCGGGCGACAGGGTGGCCACCAGTGGTTTGCTCAAGCTGCGCAATCATGCACGTGTGGCGGTGAATGACGATCCGCAAGTTCAGCCCGCCGCCGACGTCGATCCGCGTCCGGCCAACACCTGATCCGGCATTGTCGATCTCGCAGGAATAATCCTGGAAACCGCAGTTGATCGCTTTCAATGAGGTTGCTTACCTTGAACGCACTGACATTCACGCGACTTATCGAGATCACCTTTTGGGTGAGTCCGCTAGGCGCCCGATTGCACGCCTGGCGCGCTGCCTGGCTGCGTTACTCCTCCTTGCTGGGAACGACCATGCAGCGTCGTCGCGCCTTGCCAGACAACGCGCCAGACGCACACTCAGGCACGTCCAACTGCGGTTTCTAGGATAATCATGCAGGTACGTTTTACCGACACCTTTATCAACAAACCAGTACTCGCGCTGGTGGTCAGCCTGTTCATCCTGTTGCTTGGCCTGCGTGCCGGGATGGAACTGAACGTGCGCCAGTTTCCGGAAATCCGCAATGCCGTGGTCACCGTCACCACCACCTATTTTGGTGCTGACGCAGACCTGATGCAGGGTTTTGTCACCACGCCGATAGAGCGCGAAGTGGCCGCGGCCGAAGGCATAGACTACGTGGTATCGACCAGCGTGGCGGGCGCCAGCAGCATCCAGGCCTATCTGCGACTGGATTCAGACCCCAACGAGGCACTCACCCAGATTGCAGCCCAGGTCAACAAGGTGCGTTCGGTGTTGCCGGCCGAGGCCGAGGAGCCAGTCATCACGCTGTCGGTGGGTGAGACCATCGCCGCGATGTACATGAGCTTTTATTCGGAAGTGCTCAGCAACAACCAGATTACCGACTATCTGGTGCGGGTGGTGGAGCCGCAGTTGTCGACGATTCCCGGCGTGCAGCGGGCGCAGATTCTGGGTGACCGCACCTTCGCGATGCGCATCTGGCTGGATCCCGAGCGCATGGCCGCCATGGATGTGACCGGCGCTGAGGTGTTTGCTGCGCTGCGTGCCAACAATGTGCTGTCGGCGGTAGGCAGTACCAAGGGGCAGAACGTCGCGGTGGAGTTGACCGCTGCCACCGATCTGTCTACCCCCGAGGAGTTCGAGCAACTGGTGGTGCGTGCCGAAAATGGTGCGCTGGTACGCCTGGCCGACATCGCCGAAGTGGAACTGGGCGCCGAGAACTACAACAACTCGGTGAGCTTCAACGGATTGGCAGCCACCTTCATCGGCATCGAAGTGTCGCCGGACGCCAACGCGCTGGACGTGATCGGCGATGTGCGCCGGGTATGGCGCGAGCAGATCGAGACACAGTTTCCCGAAGGTCTGGGGGGCGACATCGTCTATGACTCCACCGAATACATCGAAAACGCCATCAGTGAAGTAGTCAACACCATTGTCGAGGCACTGATCATTGTGGTGGTGGTGATCTTTCTGTTTCTGGGTTCTTTGCGTAGCGTCATCATCCCGGCGCTGGCCATTCCGCTGTCGCTGGTTGGCACCCTGTTCCTGATGTTGTTGATGGGTTTTTCCATCAACCTGCTCACCCTGCTCGCCATGGTGTTGGCCATCGGCATCGTCGTCGATGACGCAATCATCATGGTCGAGAACATTCATCGCCATATCGAAGACGGCATGAAGCCCTTGGACGCGGCGGTGCGCGGGGCACGAGAGCTGGCCTGGCCAATCGTCGCCATGTCCACTACGCTGATCGCCGTGTTCCTGCCAATCGGTTTCGTCGAAGGCATCACCGGTACCTTGTTCATCGAGTTTGCCTTCACGCTGGCCGCTTCGGTGGTGATCTCCGGTATCGTCGCGCTGACCCTGTCGCCGATGCTTGCCTCGCGCCTGCTCAAGCCGCATGGGCTTGGTGACAAAGGTGGCTTCGAGGGCTGGCTGGATCGTCGCTTTGGCAGCCTCGAGCGGTTTTATCAGCGTCGCCTGCACGGTGCGCTGGAGAGCCGTCTGGTGGTGCTGGTGTTTGGTCTCATTGTGCTGGTGTCGTGCTACTTCCTGTTCGTGACCAGCCCGAGTGAGCTCGAACCCAAGGAAGATCAGGGCTTTGTGCTGGCCATCGCCTCGGCGGATGCGCCCACCACGCTGGACCAACTGGAGCGCAATACCTCGGTAATCAACCGCTATCAGGCCGAGCTGCCGGACATATCGAACATCTTTCTGATCAACGGTTTGGGCGGTGGCGGTCTGGGCGCCACCAATCAGGCCATCGCTGGCTTTGTGCTGAAACCCTGGGATCAGCGCGACATCGGCACCCACGCCTTGCTGGAGCAACACCTGCAGCCGCGCCTGGAGCAGATTCCCGGTCTCAACGTGTTTGCGCTGGTGCCGCCTTCGCTGCCGGGTGGTGGCGGTGGCGCGCCGGTCGAGTTCGTCATCCGCAGCACCGAACCGGCTGAGAACCTGCTGGAGGTAGCGCAGGAAATGGTCGGGCGGGCCATGGCGACCGGGCGCTTCATCTTTGTCGATGGCGACCTCAAGATAGACCGCCCGCAGACCGAGATCCACATAGACCGCGAAAAGGCTGCGCTGATGGGCGTCAGCATGCAGGCCTTGTCGGCTGATCTGTCCACCCTGTTGTCGGGTGCTCCGGCCGGTCGTTTCGCCATGGAGAACCGCTCTTACCGGGTGATTCCGCAGCTAGAACGAAGCGCTCGCCTGACCCCGGAGCAGATCGAAAACCTGTACACCCGTAATCGCGACGGCGAGCTGATTCCGCTGGCCAGCCTGGTCACGCTGGAAGACAAGGTGCAACCGCAACAGCTCAAGCGTTTCCAGCAGCTCAACAGCGTCACCCTGTCCGGCGTGCCGCGCCCCGGCGTGACCCTGGGCGAGGCGCTGACGCTGCTCGAAGGCATCGCCGATGAGGTGCTGCCGCCGGGCTATAGCGTGGATTACTCCGGCCAGTCGCGGCAGTTCAAGAGCGAAGGCCAGCAGCTCATACTCACCTTCTTCTTTG
>DAIMZH010000054.1:0-22921 GCA_036734105.1 Azoarcus sp.
CCTTCCATGCTCGGCTTGCAACCTTCCATGCTCGGCTTGGAAGGTTCGGTATCGGGCTTGGGGGTTTGCAACCCAGGCAGCGGGTGGTTAATGGCGGATGGGTTCAGCGTGTAGTAGGTGGCATTGCCGCTGCCTTGCTTTTGCAGTAGCCCCCTGTCGCGCAGGCGGCGCAGCACGCGACTGGCAGTCAGCGTATCGAGCCCGCTGAAATCACGGCAGGCAGTGTTGTCTACGGCGCCGGTGGCACGGGCGTAGATCAGCACCTTGACCTCGTCGGCATCCAGCGCTTCCGTGGCGAGCGAGCGCAGCCAGGCGTGGTCGTCTTCAGTGAGCAAGTTGTGCAGGAACAGGGTGACGCAAAAGGTGTCGGCTTCGCGCTTGGATTGGAATTCCGGCAGCGTCAGCCCGGCCTCAGCGGCGAGTCGGCGCATGCTGCGGATGCCGGTGCCCTTGGCTTCGGCCAGGTTCAGGTCGCGCAGCACGGAGGCCAGCAGCGGGTTGCGCGGGCGTGCCCAGCTCGGCCATGGGCTTGAGCGAGTGGCCGATGTTGCGGATTTCGATGCGGTTGCTGTAGCGGATGATCTGGATCGGGCTGTGCCGGGTGTAGCTGCGGTGCATCACGGCATTGGCCAGCGCCTCGCGAATCACCTTTCGCGGCACGATGGGTTCCTGCACGCTGTGCAGCGAACCTTCGGGGAGGTAAAAGCCTTTGGGCAGTTCGTCCACCACGGTGGCTTCGGCTTGTGGCAGGGCCAGCAGCAGGGGCTTGCGGATTTCCACCGACTGAAAGCGCTCATGGGGGTTCTCCATCCACTCCAGTCCTGGCACGCGGATGTAGTCGATGGTGACCATGGGCAACATCCGTCGTAGTGCCATGGGTTTGCCAAACAGCAGGATGCCGGCCAAAGTCAGTTTAAGCTCGCCGTCGCTGCGGCGCAGGGCACCTAGGGCGACCAGCAGGTCTTCATCGCCGTAGGCCAGTTCTTCGGCCTGCGGGTTGATGCGGGCACGCTCGCGGCGATAGGTCGCCAGCGCGGCGGGGTCGAAATCATCCATGTGTGCATCGGGCAGGATGCTCGAGTCGGGGCCGTGCAATGGCTGGCTGTTGCCACGCAACACCCACAGGTCTTCATCCACACAGCGTTGGTCGGTGGAGCCGATACGCCGGTAAGCGCCGCCGGGCAGGCCAGTGGATTTTCTGTAAATGGGCTTGTGGGCAACGTCGGCCTCGGATACGAAAACCACCAGCAAGGTTTTGCCGTCGACCTGTTGCAGTTGCATCTCAGGGCGCAAGGCCACGTTCAGCATGCTGGCACACTGGCTGGCGAGATCACGCTGCACTTTGTCCGGATCGGGCAACCCCACCGGCCGGTACACGGTATCGCCCTTGTCGTTGATCGCCCAATCCACGCCCAGTAGCAAGTAGCCGCCATCTAGGCCGGGCTCGTTGGCAAAGGCGATGACCGTTTCCATCACCGACTTGCCCATGTCGCTGGCACGCTTGGCTTCGATACGGGCGGACTCGTCTACCGCATTGAGTTCATCCAGGAGATCGGTAGCGCTACGCATCGGCAACCTCCTGAGCGACGAGGCCATCGAGAGTCTCAACCAGTGCGTCCATTTGTTGCCAAAACGCACGGCCATCGGTTTGCCATTGCTCCCAGGTAGAGCGCAATGACACCGCATCGCCGTTGCTATCGACCGCTACGGCTGCTGCCATGCGCTTGACGTACATAGGGATCGAGAGGTTGCCGGCATTGGTGCAGATTTCGGCCAAGGTTGCGACCTTGGCAAAACCGGGTACATCCGCAAACGTCTTGTAAGCGCTCAGGATGCGCTGCTGGTGCTCGGGCTTCAGAAAGCTCTGCGCCCGTTCACGGGCAACCTCCTTCACCGCGTCGATGAAGATCACCTTGCCCTTGCGCGCAGCCGTTTTCTGGCGGTTGCAGATGACGATGCACGACTCCATCGGGGAGTTGTAGAACAGGTTGGGCCCCAAGCCGATGACGGCTTCGACCCAGTCCTGCCCCACCATCTTGGCGCGCATGGTCTGTTCTTCATTACGGAACAGCACACCGTGGGGCCAGAGCACGGCACACCGCCCCTTGGCGGTGAGGCTGGTGAGGATGTGCTGCTGGAAGGCGTAGTCGGCGCGGCCCTGTGGCGGAGTACCCAGTGAGTTGCGGCCCCACTTTTCACCGCTCCAGGCTTGCCTGTCCCACTGCTTGATGGAGTAAGGCGGGTTGGCCAGGATCACATCGAACTGGCGCAGGCGGTCGCCTTCGATGTGCCTGGGTTCGGCCAGGGTGTCACCCCGGATGATCTCGAAGTCCTCTACGCCATGCATGAACAGGTTCATGCGGGCAATGGACGAGGTAATGAGGTTGCGCTCCTGCCCGTAGAGCTTGAGCGTGCGGTACTCGCCGCCCGAGCGCTTCACTTCGTCCAGCGCCGAGATCAACATGCCACCGGTGCCGCAGGTGGGGTCGTAAATCGACTCGCCAGCCTGCGGTGCCAGCAGCTGTGTCATCAGGTGGACGACGGTGCGGTTGGTGTAGAACTCGGCTGCGGTGTGGCCGGAGTCGTCCGCGAACTTCTTGATCAGGTATTCGTAGGCGTTGCCGAGCTCGCCCTCGGGGATCTGGAAGCGGTGGCTCTCCGCGAACTGCGCGTAGGAGAGGTCGCCGCCTGAGTTGACCAGCGCCGCCTGGTATTCCTCATCCCACACACCCGACACGCGCTTGTAGAACAACAACGGGAAGATGAACTGCTTGTAGTCTCCAGCGTCGATGAGGCCGCGCAGCAAGACGGCTGCGCCCCAGAGGTAGCTTTCGAGTTGTTGCTGGGTGATTCTTGTAGTCACAAGCGGTACTCCGCGGAAGTGCAGCCTTCATCCGCCGCGCTACATGCGGTGGCCCAATCCGCAGCCAGTTCGGCTAACTTCGGCGCTGAATCGGCCTTCAATCGGTATCGCAAATCTGCGCGTCGGCAAATACAGTACATCGCAGCCAGATAGTCTTCGGTTCCATCGATGTACGGCCAGTTCAGCGCTCTGGCGAAGAATTCGACTGCAAGCAGGTCCGTGTCCGGCCCCGTTCTACGACTGCAATAATGAGATAGCCGTTTTACTCCCGGTTGGATTCGGCGAAGCTGCCTTGCGAGACGGTCGCCAAGTTCTCGGTTTCGGGCGAGGTGTCGGTCCGATAGATCTGCCTGGCGCGCGACCAGAAGTGCATAGGCTGCTTCCATCAACTCGATGATCTGCGGGCTTTCCGTGTCTCGACGACGCCCAATCAATCTGCTCACCCAATTGGCTCGATAGCGAAGCCGAGCATTTCGCGATAACTTGGTATTGCGGATGCAAAGTAGCGCCGTGGGATTCGGGGATGCACCGTGTTCGATGTGTTGGGCTAATGCCACAAGGCGTTCGACCATAAGTTGCGCACGGTCTGCCTCGCTTGTTGATTTCAGGTCAGGTACTCGAAATGCACTCACGACAGTCATCCCCCTTTGGTCATGACCTGTGCGAGCCGTTCTTCGGCTTCACGGCAGCGGGTGAGTGCGTCCTTGAATGCCGCGATGGCATCGGGCAGCGGTGGGATGTCTTCCTGCAATGGCGGCAGAACATATCGCGAGATGTTCAGCGTCCAGTCCTCGGCCTTGAGCTCATCGAGGCTGGCCACGCGGACCGCGTCCTGCACATCGGCAAAGCCGCGATACCAGCCGAGGATCTCGACGGCGTGCTCGGGCTCCAGATAGTTCTGCGCGCGGCCCCGGCGGAACAGGCGCGACGCATCGGCGATCAGCACCTTCTTCTTGTACTTGGCCGGTTTGCGTTTGCGCAGGACCAGGATGTACGCGGCGAGGCCAGTGCCGTAAAAGAGATTGGGCGCCAAGCCGATCACGGCCTCGACCAGATCCATTTCCAGCAGCTTCTGACGGATGTTGCCTTCCACACCTTTGCGGAACAGCGCGTCCTGGGGCAGCACCACAGCCATGCGACCGCTGACGTCGGCCATCGACTTGACCATGTGTTGCAGCCAGGCGAAGTCACCGCTGGACGAGGGCGGTAGGCCAGCAAAGTTGCGGCCGAAAGGATCGTTCAGCCACAGGTCCTCGCCCCACTTTTCCAGCGAGAACGGCGGATTGGCGATCACGCAGTCGAAGGTGGCCAGCCGATCGACCTCGAAGAAGGCCGGGTTACGCAAGGTGTCGCCACGCACCACCTGGAAGTCTTCAATGCCGTGAAGGAACAAGTTCATCCGCGCGATGGATGAGGTGGTGAGGTTCTTCTCTTGCCCGTACAGCTTGCCCCACAGCCGCTTGACGTCGCCATGCTGATCCTTTACGAGTTGGACGGCGACCAGCAACATGCCGCCGATACCGCAGGCCGGGCCGTAGATGGTCTCGGTTTCTTTGGGGTCGAGCATGTCGATCATCAGTCGCACCACGCTGCGCGGGGTGTAGAACTCACCGGCCTTCTTATTGGTGGCGTCGGCGAACTTCTTGATCAGGTATTCGTAGGCGTCGCCAAGCAGAGCCGAGTTGACGTTCTTGTTGCCGAACGGCAGCTTTGAGAAGTGTTCGATCAGGTCCTTGAGCAAGGCATCAGACAGCCGCTCCTTGTTTGACCACTGTGCATCGCCGAAGACGCCGTACAGGGTGTCGGGGTTGGCCTTCTCGATCTCGCGCATCGCGCGCTGCAGAGCCGTACCAACATTGCTGGCCTTGCTGCGAATGTCGTTCCAGTGGCAGTCTTCCGGTATCTGGAAGCGGTGGGACTCCGGAAACCAGGCCAGTTGCTCGTCGCCGGTTGCATCAACGATCTCCTGATATTCCTCGTCCCAGACGTCGCAGATGCGCTTGAAGAACAGCAGGGGGACGATGTAGGTCTTGAAGTCGGCGGCATCCACCTGGCCGCGCAGGATGTTGGCGGATTCCCAGAGGTGGGACTCAAGCTGGCTGAGGGCAATTGTTTGATCTGGCACAACGACCTTGGATTATTGGTTGTTCTCAAGCGTCATTATCGCATCTGTCAGCCATTGACAAGTGCGCTTCAGCATCTGGATGCTTGTTCGATGACGCAGCACGACGTGGGCGCTTCAGCGACATGGGCAACAGCGATTTCGAACGCTTTTACAAGGCGCTCGCCCAGTGCGGTCTGCTGTTCGCAATACTCGGCAGCGGACGGCAAAAGCGGTATCCAGGGACAGCTTTGGCGCATGCGGTACTTTTTGACGGTACGATGTTGGTGTCGGGCGGCACACGACATCACCGACTTTTTCAACCTGAAGGATGAACCATGACAGATTTTGATTGCGAGCTTTTTGTGATCGGCGCCGGTTCTGGCGGAGTACGTGCAGCGCGGGTAGCGTCCCGGCTCGGCGCGAGAGTGATCATCGCCGAGAATCACCGCTTTGGCGGAACCTGCGTGATCCGTGGTTGCGTGCCGAAAAAGCTGATGGTGTACGCCTCGCACTTTCGCGACGACTTTGAGGATGCGGTTGGCTTTGGCTGGAGCCCGGTCGCACCGGAATTCTCGTGGCCGCATCTGATTGAAGCCAAGAACCGCGAGATAACGCGGCTCAGCGAAATCTACAAACGCCTGCTTGCCGATGCCGGTGTCAGCAGTGTCGAAGGCAGCGCGCGGGTGCTGGGGCCGCATACGGTTGCGGTCGGCGAGCGTGAGTTTTCATGCAAACACATCCTGGTTGCCACCGGCGGCTGGCCGTTCATGCCGGATATTCCGGGTGCCGAGCACGCATTGAGCTCCAACGAGGTGTTCGAACTGGCAGAGCAGCCGCGCCGTGTCCTGATCGTTGGCGGCGGCTACATTGCGGTGGAGTTCGCCGGCATATTTCATGGCCTGGGTTCGGCGGTCACGCTGAGCTATCGCGGCGAGCAGATCCTGCGCGGTTTTGACCACGATGTGCGCAAGCATCTGGCGGACGAAATGCGCGCGAAGGGCATCTCGATTGCCTTGAACAGCGATGTGCAGGCAATCAATAAACGCGCTGATGGCAGGCTGGATGTAAGCGGCACTGGACTGCCGGGCTCGGATCAGCCATTTGACGCGGTGATGTTCGCTACCGGCCGGGTGGCCAACACGGCTGGCCTCGGACTGGAGACCGCTGGCGTGCAACTGGACAAGCACGGCGGCGTGGTGGTCGATGCACTGTCAGCCACCAATGTGGCGAGTATTCATGCAGTAGGGGATGTCACCAACCGCATCGCGCTGACGCCGGTGGCAATACGCGAGGGGCAGGCGCTTGCCACCACCTTGTTTGGCAACAAGCCGTCATCGGCTGATCATGCCTGTGTGCCCTCCGCAGTCTTCAGTCAGCCGCCGATTGGCACCGTTGGGCTGACCGAAGAGGAGGCGCTGGCGCAGCATGGCGAGGTGGACGTTTACGTCACCCGTTTTCGGCCGATGCGGCATACGCTGTCCGGTCGCGAAGAGCGCACGCTGATGAAGCTCATCGTCGAACCGGTCAGCGACAAGGTGCTGGGGGCGCACATGGTGGGGCCGGACGCGGCAGAAATCATACAGGGCATCGCCATTGCAATAAAGATGGGGGCAAGCAAGGCCGACTTTGATGCAACAGTCGGCATTCACCCCACCGCCGCCGAAGAGTTTGTCACCCTGCGCGACCCGGTGCGCAAACAGCGAGGCTGACGCCAGCGCCCGGCCAGACTAAGCTTAGCCCGCCCGACTTCCGGTCCGGCGGTCCTGACCAGCCGATCACGAGGTCGGCAGATACAGGCCCTCTTTCAGCTCCTCCATGACCACATAGCTGCGGGACTCCACCGCTGCCGGCAGTTTGAGCAGAATCTGCCCCAGCAGTTGGCGGTATTCGCTCATCTCGCCAATGCGTGCCTTGATCAGGTAGTCGAAATCGCCGGATACGAGGTGACACTCCATGACCTCGGGTACGAACTGAATCTCCTTCTTGATGCGGTCGAACACGTCACCGGACTTCATCGACAGCTTGATCTCCACGAACACCAGCAAGGGCTTGCCAAGCGCCTGAGGATTGACCCGCGCGTGATACCCCATGATCACGCCTTCGCGCTCCATGCGCTTGACCCGCTCGCCGCAGGGCGTTGCCGACAAGCCAACCCGCTGGGCAAGTTCGGTTATGGAGATGCGTCCATCGCGCTGCAGCAAATCCAGGATTTTAAGGTCGGTTCGGTCAAGCTCGCGCATTTCTCTACGTATTCAGAGTAACAAACACAAGTTTAGAGTTTTCATCTGCATTTTGTTCATAACTTGGTTTTTTTCTCTAGTTAATGACCAATAAACTTCGTTTCACACAATTATTACAGCAGGAGACAGTGAAATGCACGTTATCGTTCTGGGCGCAGGCGTCATCGGGGTGAGCACCGCGTGGTATCTGGCAAAAAACGGGGTTGAAGTCACCGTGATTGACCGCAGCGAGAGTGTCGCACTGGAGACCAGCTTTGCCAATGCAGGTCAGGTTTCACCCGGCTATTCGTCTCCGTGGGCGGCCCCCGGCGTGCCAGCGAAAGCCTTGAAGTGGCTGTTTCAGCGTCATGCGCCCCTGTCCTTGCAGCCAGACGGTTCATTGTTTCAGTTGCGCTGGATGCTGAAGATGCTGGGCAATTGCACCGACGCCCGCTACCGTGTAAACAAGGAGCGCATGGTGCGCATCGCCGAATACAGCCGCGACTGTCTGCGCCAGCTTCGGGCTGACACCGGCATCGAATACGAGCACCGCAGCAACGGCGTGCTGCAGTTGTTTCGCACCGACAAGCAATTGGCTGCGGCGCAACGCGACATCGAGGTATTGCGTGAATTCGGCGTTGCCCACGAGCTCCTCGATCAGGACGGAATCGCCAAGGCAGAGCCAGCGCTGGCGCGGGTGCCCGGCAAGTTCATCGGTGGTCTGCGCACGGTAAATGACGAGACCGGCGACTGCTATCTGTTCACCACTCGACTCGCCGAGCTGGCCCGCGAGGCTGGCGTCAGGTTTCGTTTTGGCTGCGCCATCGAAGAACTTTCCATTGAAGGCTCCCGGGTAAGAGGCGTGCGCATCACTAACGAACAAGGCGAGCCCGAGAGCGTACACGCCGACCGCTATGTGCTGGCCATGGGCAGCTACTCGCGTAAGTTGCTCTCCCCACTGGGGTTTGACCTGCCGGTGTATCCGGTAAAAGGCTATTCGCTGACGTTGCCGATTACCAATGAGCAGGCGGCACCGGTATCCACGGTCATGGACGAGACCTACAAGGTGGCGATGACCCGCTTTGACCAGCGTATTCGGGTAGGCGGCATGGCCGAGCTTGGAGGTTTCGACCTGCGCCTCAACCCGCGCCGCCGGGAGACGCTGGAGATGGTGGTCAGCGATGTGTTCCCGGGTGGCGGAGACATTGCGCAGGCCGAATTCTGGACCGGCTTGCGGCCAATGACGCCGGACAGCACGCCAGTGGTCGGCGCCACGGCCTACCCCGAGCTGTTTCTCAACACCGGACACGGCACGCTGGGCTGGACCATGGCCTGTGGCTCCGGCCAGTTGATGGCCGATCTGGTCTGCCAGAAACAAGCAGCCATCCGCCACGATGACCTCAGCCTCGCGCGTTATGGCAAAGTATCGGCTTCATCCACCTTGCGACAGCTTGCCACCGCATGAGACCCGCTCTGGCCCGAATCGATCTTGCCGCTCTCCAGCACAACTACGCGCTGTGTCGTCAATACCATGACGGCCTCACGCTGGCCGTTATCAAGGCCAACGCCTACGGGCACGGCGCGGTGCGCTGCGCCAGGGCGCTGGCAGCGCAGGCAGACGCCTTCGCCGTGGCCTTGGTCGAAGAGGCCTTGCACTTGCGCGAGGCCGGTATCACCGCCCCCATCCTGGTGCTGGAAGGTGCGTTCGGTCCGGACGACCTGGCGGCAGCCCGTCAGCACAATCTGTGGATGGCGGTGCACAGCGAACCACAGTTACGCATGGTGGAAAGCTGCGACGCTGGCGACGACCGCGTACATTTCTGGCTGAAGCTCAACAGCGGCATGAACCGGGCCGGTTTCGAGCCAGCAGCCTATAGTCAGGCCTGGCAGCGGCTGCGTGCCAGCCCCCTGACTGGCGAGATCACCCACATGACTCACCTCGCCCGCGCGGACGAACCACACGTCGATACGACGCTCGACCAGATACGCTGCTTTGATGCCGTGACTGCCGGTCTGGCCGGTAGACACAGCATTGCCAATTCGGCGGGGCTGCTGACCTGGCCGACCGCAAGACGTGACTGGGGCCGCGCCGGTATCGCGCTCTACGGTGCCGACCCCTTGCCGGCTGAAAACCACGCGCTGCGCCCTGTGATGACTCTGCAAAGCGCCATCATGTCGGTACGCGACATCCCGGCTGGCGCAGCGGTAGGCTACGGCGCGCGCTTCATCGCGCCGCGGCCAATGCGCATCGGGCTTGTCGCCATGGGCTATGCAGACGGTTACCCGCGTAGCGTTTCCGACGGCACGCCGGTAGCGGTCAACGGCATCCGCACACGCATCGTCGGACGGGTGTCAATGGACATGCTGACTGTTGACCTGACACCTGTGCCTGATGCCGAAGCCGGCAACCCGGTCGAGCTGTGGGGTTCGGTAATTCCGGTCAACCGCATCGCCGAAGCAACCGGCACCATCGCCTACGAGTTGTTGTGCAACGTCAAGCGGGTGCGCTTCGACTACGTCTGAAGCTGATCAAGCTGGGTTGCAATCGCTCGCTGCTATTTCCCAGGTTTCCATGAGTGGGCGAGTTGCCTTGTGCCGACACGCACCTCAGGTATGCCGCCACTGAACACAGTCCACCACAAAACCGCTCAAGGCTGTTTTGTGTCAGACTCGAAGCGTGCATTCACACCAGACTTATTTCAAGGAGCACCCATGCAAGTACAATTCAACACAGACGAGAGCGTAGACGGTCACAGCGAACTTGCCCTTCATGCCGAAACAGTCGTGCGCAAGGTACTGGACCGGTTCAGTGAACATGTCACGCGAATTGAAATCCATGTGAGCGACGTCAACGGGGATAAAGCCGGAGATAACGACAAGCGCTGCCTGATCGAAGCCCGCGTCGCCGGTCTTCAACCACTCGCGGTCACGGAACAGGCCAACTCTGTGCATCAGGCAATCGATGGTGCAGCTCAGAAGATGCGGCGTGCCCTCGACAGTACGCTCGGAAAACTGGCAGACAAAAAGCGTAGCGCTCCGGCGCAAACCACCGGCACCACTGAAGACGACTGAAACACACCCGGATTTGCTCAAATCATGCCGGGCTGGAGAGCTCCTGGCCAAATCGGTTGGCGATCTCTCAAAAACCGCTTGGTAGCGCCACCAGCAGCCTCGTTTGCCCATCAGGTTTTGTGGTTGTTTTTCATCAAGGAAAACCACCCCCGGCAGTCTTAGCATGGACGTTTCCAACCCCTATGGAAACCATGCAATATGAACTCCCTACCCATCCTGGACAACACCGTATTCACATTCGATGCCCGTGGCGTCGCCAAACGATTTCGCCATGCTGCCATTTTCGGCGCGCTTGAATCCTTGCATGATGGCGAAACCATGCGCTTTGTAAACGACCACGATCCGGTACCCTTGCTGCAGCAGATCAGCCAGCGTTACGCCGGTCAGGTCCATATCGAATACATCAGCCGCGAGCCAAATGAGGTGGTGCTGCATTTCAGCATCACGCTTTCCACCAAGAAAGAAGCAGCCAACACAGCAGCGGCCGGTGCTGCCGGAACTACCGGAACCGGCGGAGGTTGCGGAGGTGGAGGTGGGGGTTGCGGCTGCGCCGGTCAGTGAATATCAAACACAAAAAAGCCAGCTTGAAACGCTGGCTTTTTTTGTTTCAAACCGCCAGGTGTCATTCCCTGACCCGATCAATCACCACATTTATCTCAGTCGCGTCAGCAGACACCGCTTCGCTCTGCCCCTCAAGATCGCCAGCTCCAGCCGTCGCCGTGCCGCTACGCGACAAACGGGCAGCAACGACTAGCTGCTCAGGCAGATCGGACTGCGTCATCAACTGCGCGTTGCGAAAGTCGAATTGGATTGGCAGATCGGCAACGCGGAAACGCAAGGCCGCAACCGGAATTCCGCCACCCACGGGGCGCACGAAGACAAAGATTGTTTCATCCGGCAAAACCTGATCATTGAAACCCTCTGCCAGTGTAACGGTTCCGGTGAGCTCAAGGCCCGAGACAGGAGCAGCCTCGGCAAGCGCTGGCGACTCAGTGCTGCCGTAAGCTGACATGCCGGCGCGCGAGCGTGCTTCATTCACGCTGGAAAGCACTTGCTGATAACCCTCTTCGCTTGGTGGAATTTGATTGAGGATCACTCCCCAGTGTGCTGCTGCCAGCTCATACTGACTACGTTGGAATGCTGCGCTTCCGGCCAGTGCCAAAGCCTTGAAGTTATCCGGTTCAAGTTCCAGTGCGCGTGCAAGGATACGATCGGGTTCGCCTGTAAAATCACCCTCGGTAGCGGCCACCAGCAAGTCGGCCCAGTCGGCCAGAATGCCGGCATCATCGGGGGCGTTGTGACCCGCTTTGTTCCAGAATGCAACTGCGGCGTCAAGGTCTCCTATCATTCCATAGGAGCGCGCCAGCATCAGCCAGCCGGTGGGGTCTGAGGGATCAGCTTCCAGACGGGCAGCAAGCTGTGTTACCAGATCGGCCATTTGCTCCTGACTTACCTCGTGAGGAGCTTCGCCAGCCAGTTTCACAGGATCCAGCGCATCCGGCTCACCAAGCCAGACGTAAAAACCAATCGCCACTACTGGCACCAGCGCCAACAGGCTCAATGCCGTGACATTCGCCGGTCGAACGTCCTTGCCATCATCGGCAGCCCGACCTTCTTCGAGCGCCCGCGCTTCGAGCTCCTGCCGACCGCGCTGGTGATCTGCCTCGCTCACCTTGCCGGAAGCATGATCAGCTTCGAGCTCGGCAAGTTGTTCACGCAACACAACCAGAGCAACGTCTGCCTGTTTCTGACGGGCAGCGTGCTCACGGCGACGACGACCAAAGCCCAGCATGGGCGGAATGACGAAGAGAAGCGCGCCGACCACAAGGGCGGCGGCCAAAACGGTGAAACCTGTCACGATTTGTGCTCCGGGGAATCGGTTGTTGCGGTTGTTGCGCCTTCAAGCAAGGCACGCGCACGGCGACGATCGTCGTCGGATAATTGAAGGGCGGGTTCGCTCTCGCGGCTACGCAAGCGTATCAGCAGCCAGCCGACGCCTCCGAGCAACAGCAGCAAGGGGCCCAGCCACAACAAGGCGGTGGTCGCCTTGAAGGGTGGCTTGTACAAAACAAAGTCGCCGTAGCGAGCCACCAGAAACTCAAGAACCTCAGACTCCGACTTGCCGGAACCAAGCTGTTCCCGGACCTGTGCTCGCAGATCCACTGCAAGCGGAGCGCGCGATTCAGCAATCGACTCGTTTTGACAAACCAGACAACGCAAATCCTTGGAGAGATTCATTACCCGGGCTTCAAGCTCGGGGTCGCTGGATACCGGTGTAGCCAGATCAGCAGAATTTACCGACGACACGCCAAAACACAAAAGCACAGCCAGAAGAAAACGCCCAAACATCCATTTTTGACATCTCTGCATAATGTTCTCAGCCGGCACGGTTCAACTCCATGATGCGGGGCAGCAGCACATTACGCACGATATCGCCATGAATCGGGCCGACGTGTTTGTAGCGGATTACTCCGTCACGGTCGATCAGAAAGGTTTCAGGCGTGCCATAAACACCGTACTCAATACCCACCCGGCCATCACGATCCACGGCAATGGCGGCATACGGGTCGCCGTGATCGCGCAGATACCTGCGGGCAGCGTCTGGCTCATCCTTGTAATTGAGACCGACAACGGGCACGCCTGCAGCCCGCGCCAGTTCGATCAGGTAAGGGTGTTCCGCACGGCAGGACACGCACCAGGAAGCCCACACATTGAGCAGCCAGACCTGACCATGTAGATCGTCCACGCCAAAGGTCTGCCCTGGCGAATCCAGCGTGGCGAGACGAAAGTCGGGTGCTGGTTTGTCAACCAGAGGCGATGGCACCACCGAGGGGTTCAGTGTCAGCCCGTATCCAAGAAATCCGGCCAACCCCAGAAAAATGGCCAGAGGTACGAGAAATTTAAGTTTCATTAAGATTCCTTGATCACGTCACCTGCCGGGCTGAACCTGCCGGCACGCTACGTTCGGCCAGACGACGATAGCGACGATCAGAAGCCGCGAAGATGCCACCCAGGCCCATCAGGATGCAGCCCGCCCATATCCAACTGATGAACGGTTTGATGTGGAGGTTAACCAACCAGGTTTCATTATCGAGCTGGTCTCCCAGCGACACGTAGAGGTCTCTGAATGGGCCGATATCGAGTGACACCTGAGTCATGGGCATGGCGCTGGCAACATAAAAGCGCTTTTCCGGGGTCATCGTGGTCCATGGACGCTCACCACGATACACATCAATGACGGCTCTTGCTGCCTGGTAGTTTGGACCGTCCACCATGCCTGCACCCCGGAAGACAAAGGTGTAGCCACCGAGTTCGGCGCGCTGCCCTTCCTTCATCTGCACATCGCGGTGCGACTCAAGACTTCCAATCATGGTCACACCGATGATGAAGATGCCGATGCCAAGGTGGGCTGTCCACATTCCCCACCATGCAGAGGGAATGCCGCGCAATCTAGCCGGAATCGCAGCGCCCTGTCGTTCGGCAAGTCGGACATACAACAGTTGGAGAGTGCCGATCAGCACCCAGGCTGCAAGGGAAAGCCCCAGCACGGTGCGCCAGGTGACGTGACCGATCATGAACGCACTGCCAACGCCGAGCACCAGGCTGATCAGCAGCGCCGGGGCCAGTTTGCGGGCGACCCGGGAAATCGTGTCACCCTTCCAGCGCATGAAGGGGGCTACCACCATCAAAAACACCACTGGCGCCATGAGTGGCACAAAAGTCGCTTCAAAGTAAGGGGGGCCAACCGAAATCTTGCCAAGGTTGAAGGCGTCCAGGAAAAGCGGATAGAGCGTACCGAGCAACACGGCTCCGGTGACCACAGCAAGCAGGACGTTGTTGGCCAGCAGGCCCGAGTCGCGCGACACCAGGTCGAAGCTTCCACCACCCGCCATTTTTGGTGCTCGCCAGGCAAACAACAGCAACGAAATGCCGATGACCAGCACCAGCAGCGCGAGAATGTATAGACCGCGCGTAGGATCGACTGCAAAGGCATGAACCGACGTGATCACGCCGGAGCGCACCAGGAAGGTGCCAAGCAGGGACAGCGAGAAGGTACTGATTGCCAGCAGAATGGTCCAACTGCGGAAGGCACCGCGTTTTTCGGTAACAGCCAGTGAATGCATCAGGGCGGTGCCAAGCAACCACGGCATGAAGGAGGCGTTTTCGACCGGGTCCCAGAACCACCAGCCGCCCCAGCCGAGTTCGTAGTAGGCCCAACCGGAGCCAATCGCTATGCCAGCCGTCAGAAACACCCAGGCCACCGTGGTCCATGGACGCGACCAGCGCGCCCAGGCCGCATCAAGCCTGCCGGTGAGCAAGGCAGCGATGGCAAAGGCAAAGGCCACCGAGAACCCGACATAGCCCATGTAGAGCAACGGCGGGTGAATGATCATGCCGGGGTCCTGCAGCAAGGGATTGAGGTCGCGCCCCTCTGCCACAGCCGGTAGCAAACGTTCGAAGGGATTGGAGGTGACCAGCGTAAACGAAATGAAACCGACACTGATCCAGCCGAGCACGCCCATCACCCTGGCCATGAAGGCCTCGGGCAGATTACGGCTGAAGACGCTGACCGCGACCGTCCAGATGGATAGCGTCATTGCCCACAGCAGCAGAGAGCCTTCGTGATTGCCCCACACGCCGGTGATCTTGTAGATCAGCGGGGTTTGTGTATGAGAGTGCGAAGCCGCCAGCTTTACGGAAAAATCGCTGGTAATGAAGGCGTAGGTGAGACAGACGTAGGCGATGATGATGAACGCCAGTTGACCATGCGCAGCCGAACGACCGACAGACATCAGCGCAATGCGGTTTTTCGCTGCGCCAACCATGGGCACGGTGGCCTGGACAATGGCAAGAATCAGCGCAAGAATCAGCGCAAAGTGACCGAGTTCGGCAATCATAGGGGGTATCCGGCGGGGTTTTAGTACTGGACCGTTTGCTGGGCTTTGTGAGCCTGATCTAGCGCATATTGCGCCTCGACCGGCATGTAGTTTTCGTCATGCTTGGCGAGGAGCTCCGATGCCCTGAACAGGCCATCCTCGCCCAGCGTACCTTGCACAACCGCCCCCTTTCCCTCCTGAAACATTGCCGGGAGCGAGCCGCGATAAGTCACCGGAATGACATGCGCGGTGTCAGTTATGGCAAAGCGGATCGTATAGCCGTCCGATTCGCGCATGATTGAGCCGTCTTCCACCAAACCGCCTATCCGGAAGGCACGCTCTTTGGGAGCCTTGCCTTCAGCAACTTCTGAAGGCGTGTGAAAAAAGACCAGGTTTTGCTGAAAGGCAGTCAGCACCAACACAACTGCACCAATCAGCAGCGCACCCGCGCCACCCAACAACAAAAGACGCTTGCTACGGGGTTTCATTCAAAAATCTCCTCTCTCGATCGTGCACCAGCGCCATTGGGCGCTGCTCTACGCAAACGCAGCAATCGACGCATGGTTTCAGTTCGACGTCGAATCACCAGGATCAGTTCCACAGCGAGAAGCAGAAAGGTAACGGCATAACTGCCCCACACAAAAAAACCATTGCCTCCCATGCTCCAGAAGGCACTCCATGAACTCCATTCCATCATGCGCGTGTCTCCTGTCTGTCAAGTTCGTCCTTTACCCAGTCTGTGTGACGCTCACGTTCGAGAATGATGGAACGCACCCGCCACAGCGCGATGGCGATAGTGTAGGCCCAAGCTGCCAGTGCCATGATCAGCATACCCCACAGCATGGTCGATGCCATGGACGGTGCCTGCGTCAGGCTGACCGAGGCCCCCTGATGCAAGGTGTTCCACCACTGCACCGAAAAATAGATGATGGGAACATTGATCGCCCCTACCAGAGCGATGATTGCGCCAGCCCGGTCGGAGCGACGCGAATCTTCAATGGCGGCTGTCAGCGCGATGAAACCGAGGTAGAGAAACATCAGCAAAAGCTGCGAAGTGAGACGTGCATCCCACACCCAATACGTTCCCCAGGTCGGACGACCCCACAGGGCACCGGTCCACAGCGCCAGAAAACAGAAGATGGCCCCGGTCGGCGCAAGCGCCTGGGTCATCATGAAGGACAAACGGGTGTTCATCACCAAGCCGACTGCCGCCCAGAAGGCCATTACCAGATAGATGAACATGGACATCCACGCCGCGGGCACATGAATGAAAATGATCCGATAGACCTCGCCCTGCTGAAAATCGGTTGGCGCGACAAAAAAGCCGATATACAACCCCACCACAGTGAGTATTGTCGCCAGCACCGCAAACCACGGCGCAAGCCGACCCGCCAGCGGGTAAAACACCGAGGGTGCCGAGAAGCGGAACAAGCCCTTCCCCTGCGCACTGCGATCCTTGTTTTCGTTCATCATTCCATTGCAATCCTCAAGGCTGCCGCACAAGCAAAAGGCGTCAGCGCGATGGCGCCCAGCAAGCCGCCACCCAAAAGCATCAGATGGGCATCGGCACCGGTGCCGCCCAGATACGAATCCACTGCGCCCGCGCCAAAAATGAGCACCGGCACATAAAGCGGCAAAATCAGCAGCGCAAGCAACACCCCACCGCCACGCAAACCCAGCGTCAGCGCCGCGCCTACCGCACCGAGAAGCGCCAGGATGGGCGTGCCGAGCGCCAAAGATAACGTAAGCACCCACAAAGCGTCTTGTTCCACGTCAAAGAGCAGCGCCAACCCGGGAGCAGCAATCACCAGCGGCAGGCCGGTCACCACCCAGTGCGCAGCGATCTTGGCGGTCACCCAAAGCGGGGTCGGCTCTGGCGACAACAACATCTGCTCAAGAGTTCCGTCAGCATGGTCCTGCGCAAACAGTCGATGCAGCGACAAGAGTGTGGATAACAGTGCGGCGACCCACAATACGCCGGGCGCGATGGAACGCAACTGGTTGGTGTCGGCCCCCACGCCAAACGGAAACAGACACACCACCACCACAAAAAAGGCGAGAGTGACCAGCACATCCGCACGACCACGCCAGGCCAGCGTCAGATCGCGCTTGAGCACCGACATGAAAGGTCCGAGCAAGCCGTTCAACACGCCACCTCCGCAAGGTCCAGCACCGTCGGTGACCGGTCAAATGGCGCATCCTGGTGGGTGGTCAGCATGACTATCCCTCCTGCGTCACAGTGCGCGGACAGCGTGCCGGCGAGATCTGCCACGGCGGCCACATCCAGCGCGGTGAAGGGTTCATCGAGTATCCAGAGCTTGCGAGATGCAGACAGGAACAGCCTTGCCAGACCCACCCTGCGACGCTGCCCTTGCGACAACACTCGCGACGGCAAATCGAGTTGGGCACCCAGACCAATCCGTTCGAGCGCCGCGATGCAGCCCTGTTCACTGACCTGCATGCCACCTGCAGAACACGCAAAGCGGAGGTTTTCCAGTGGCGTCAGCATGTCGTGCAAGGCAGCGGCATGCCCGAGATAAAGGAGTTCGCGGTGAAAGTCATCGCGGCTCTTGCGTATGTCCACACCCTTCCAGTGCACTTCGCCGTATTCAGGCATGGCGAGGCCGCACACTATGCGCAGCAGGCTGGTTTTTCCCACCCCATTCGGACCAGCCACACGCAGCAGGCGGCCAGCGTCAACCGACATGGTCAGGCCACGAAACAACAGGCGGTCGCCTTTCAGACAAGCAAGGTCTTGGACTTCGAGCATGGGCTGGTGTCACCCTGTCACTCAGACCAAGACGACCAATTTGGCAAAGGCGTGATATTACAGGGTTTCCGGCCGTCGATCACGGAGCGTGCGCAGCATTGCAGGACAAGCGCTCAGATCACGGCTGCCAACGAGACTTGCGGGCAAGCCCACTCGCTGATCAGCACTGAGACGGCAGGCTTGAATGCTCTCACCTGCCTGCCACCCTCACCACGAGTTGTTTCAGTTGATCGGACGGAAGGCCTCGATCGGAATCGCGCCATCCGGGCTGAGGCCGATGTCCTGATTGATCGGCGGCAACGAATGGGCGATGCCTTTGTGGCAATCGATGCACGTCAGGCCATTGGCCAGGCCGGTCTGATGCGCCTGGTTGGAGCGACGTCCCTGGGCAGTGTAGTCGAAGTATTCAAAACCATGACAGTTGCGGCACTCCCGCGAATCGTTGGCCTTCATGCGGTTCCACTCGTTGGTCGCCAGACGCAGACGGTTGGCTTCGAACTTTTCGGGCGTGTCTATGGTGCCCATCACCTTGCCATAGAGCTCACGCGTGGCCTGCACCTTGCGCATCATCTTGGGCCCCCACTCCTTGGGCACGTGACAGTCCGAGCACACCGCCCGCACGCCGGTGCGGTTTTGATAGTGAATGGTATGGCGGTATTCCTCGTAGACGAAGCGCTCCATCTCATGGCAGGACAGGCAGAATTTTTCGGTGTTGGTCGCTTCAACCGCCCAGTTGAAACCACCCCAGAAGATCACGCCTGCGGCAAACACCAGCACCACGCCGCCAGCACCCAGCGCACGCAGTTTCTGCCACATTCCCTTTTTGTCTTGGTCACTCATGTCGTTCCCCGTTTATCAGTGGCTCTCAGCGAACACCGGTGGCGGGCTGAAACGTGTTTTCGACCAACGGCCGGGCATCAGTTTGCGGCACATGGCACTGCAAACAGAAATAACGGCGCGGCGAGATGTTGGAAAGCTCGTTGGCATCACGGTCGGTAAAGTGGGTGAGGCTGACCTTGGTCGCACCAGCCGCGCGATGACGGGTCCACGAGTGACAGTCCATGCATTTGTTGTAGTTCAGCGACACCTCATAGCCTTCCACCTTGTGCGGCACCATCGGGGGTTGCTGGACATAATCCCGGGGAATCGGCGGCCCATCTGGCATCACGCGATACTGGCCTGGCGCCAGCTCCGACGCATCCACATCGGCTCCGCGCACGCTTGTCACCGTCTGGCCAATTGCCTGCGGCAGGCCGATCGAACCAACACCCAACGCCACCACCAGCGTCATAACCAGATTACGGGTCTTCTTGTTCATGACTCGCTCCTATTGAATCGTGTAGTAATCCGAAAAACATCCTTGCCGCATACGTCGACACAGCGTCCGCAGCTTGTGCAGTCCTGATCGAGGATCAGCGGATGATCCTGGCCAACTCCCTTCAGCGCTGGTCTGATCACCTGCGGTTCCGGGCAAACTGCAAAGCAGTCCATGCAGTTGTTGCAGGCGCTGCGCTTGTCGGCACTGACACGCACCAAAGCGGTCTTGCCGAGCAGGCCATAAAACGCGCCCATCGGGCAGACATGGCCACACCAGCCACGGCTGGCAATCAGCAGGTCGTAAAGAAACACCCCACCAACGATGCCCCACGACAAGCCAAATCCAAAAATCAGGCCGCGATGAAACATCGACACCGGGTTCACCCACTCCCAGGCCAGCGATCCAGTACCAAAGGCAATGACCATGACGAAGGCCAGCAGCCAGTAGCGGGTGCGTGCATCCGGCGCTTTGCCGCCCTTGAGCCCCAGCCTTCGACGCAACCATGCAGCCGCATCGGTGACGATATTGACCGGGCACACCCACGAGCAGAACAGACGGCCACCGACGATCAGATAAATGGCCAGCACAATGCCACCACCGAGCAAGGCCTCCTTGTAAGGCATGACACCCGCGGCAAACGACTGAGCCAGCAGAAAGGGGTCGGTCAGCGGCAGCACACCCAGTGTGAGGCTGGATGACAGGTTGCCCTTGACGATCCAGACACCCAACCACGGACCAATCAGAAACAGCGCCAGAATGCCCAACTGCGAAACCCGGCGTGCAATCAACCACTTGTGGGCACCTAGCCAGCCCTTGACCTCAACCGCTTCACGACCGGGTCGGGCAACGGTGCCACGCATTGCCGCGCCGCGCACGCTGCTGCCAGGCACCTTGCCTGCTGTATTTGAATTGGCGCTCATGGCTTCCACTCCGAATCAACTGATCCCGGCGCGAAAGGCGCGACCGGTGCGGCCGGGGCATCCGGGCGCAGTCGGGTGTCGCCGTAGTCCTGGCCTTCCATGCCACGTACCGGCAGTTCGATCTGATCACCGATCAGCGAACCACCGGCAGCCTCGCGTTCTTCCCATCCACGCCGGTAATGCTCTGCCCGCGAACCCTGCGCAAGATGAATCGGCAGCACCTTGATCGCCGACTCACCTGGCAAGACGCAGGCCTGCTCGCACTTGCCACAACCGGTGCAGTGGTCTGAATGGACCGTAGGCAGGAACAGCGCGTGGCGATCGGAGCGCGGGTTGTGCATGCGTTCCAGCGTGATCGCCTGGTCGATGACTGGACATACCCGGTAGCACACGTCGCAACGCAGGCCCAGATAGTTGAGACAGGTTTCCTGGTCGATCAGCACAGCCAGGCCCATGCGCGCCTGTTCGATATCGGTAAGCCCACGGTCCAGCGCACCCGTCGGACAGGCGGGCACACAGGGGATGTCGTCGCACATCTCGCACGGTATTTCACGAGCGTTGAAATACGGCGTACCGGTGGCAACACTGTCGCCCAGCTCAGCCAGCTTCAAAGTGTTGTACGGGCAGTCGCGCACACACAATCCACAGCGCACGCAAGCAGCCAGAAATTCCGGTTCCGGCAGCGCACCGGGCGGTCGCAACGCGGTTGCCGGCAGCGCGGAAGCCTGCTTTGTATACAAGCCAACACCGAGTGACAGCAGACAGGCGCCACCCGCCACGCCCGCCGCATCCTTGAAGAAGCGGCGTCGTGGCGATGTTGCTTTGGCAGGCTGGTTTTCGGTCTTGTCATTCATTTTGGTTCATCCCTGCCACTGCCGGACTATCCTGCAGTGGCTTCGGGTTTTGCTCACATCAGGCCTTGGTCACTTTCACCGGGCACTTCTTGAAGTCGGTTTCTTTAGAAATCGGGCAGGTTGCATCCTGGATCAGCTTGTTCACCAGTCTGCCTTCATCGAAGAAGGGCACGAAAATCAAGCCTCTTGGCACCTTGTTGCGGCCACGTGTTTCAAGCTGGGCGACAATCTCGCCGCGCACCGAAGCCACTTTCACCGCCATGCCGCGCTGCAGACCGCGCTTCTGGGCGTCCTCCGCATGCATGAATACCTGCGCCTCCGGCACCGAGCGGTGCAACTCCGGCACCCGTCGGGTCATTGAGCCCGTGTGCCAGTGCTCAAGCACCCTACCGGTGCACATCCACAAGTCGTATTCGGCATCCGGCTTGTCGTGTGGCTCCTGGAAAGGCAGCGCGAAGATGGTGGCCCTGCCGTCCGGATGGCCATAGAAGTTCCAGCCCTCACCAGCCTTGACGTAGGGGTCGTAACCTTCGCGATAGCGCCACAAGGTCTCCTTGCCATCGACAACCGGCCAGCGGAATCCGCGCGCACGGTGATAGTCGTCAAAGTAGGCCAGGTCATGATGCTTGCCACGGGTGAAGCGGGCGTACTCCTCGAACAAACCCTTCTGCAGGTAGTAGCCGAGCGCCTGCGACTCGTCGTTCATGTAGCCTTCCCAGGCATGGGCGTTGACCTTGGCGACCTCGGACAGGGGATACTTGTTGACCTCGCCGTTGGCATACAACACATCAAAAAGCGTCTTGCCACGCAAGTCTGGCCGCTTGGCGATGAGATCTTCCGGCCATACCTCCTCGACCTTGAAGCGCTTGGAGAACTCGATGTACTGCCACAGATCGCTCTTCGCCTGACCCGGGGCCTTGACCTGCTGACGCCAGAACTGGCCGCGACGCTCGGCGTTGCCAAAAGCGCCCTCCTTCTCGGTCCACATCGCGGACGGCAGGATCAGGTCGGCCGACATCGCGGACACCGTCGGATACACGTCGGACACCACGATGAACGCCTCAGGATTGCGCCAGCCGGGGTACATCTCCTCGTTGACGTTGGGGCCTGCCTGCATGTTGTTGGTGGTGCTGGTCCAGTAGCACTTGAGCACGCCGTCCTTCAGCGCCCGGCTTTGCGCCACCGCGTGAAAGCCGACCCAGTCGGGGATCGTTCCCTCGGGCAGTTGCCAGATGTTTTCGGCAAACTCACGATGCTTGGGGTTGGTGACCACCATGTCGGCCGGCAGGCGGTGAGCGAAGGTGCCAACCTCACGCGCCGTGCCGCAGGCCGAAGGCTGCCCGGTCAGGGAGAACGGGCTGTTGCCAGGCTCGGAGATCTTGCCCACCAGCAGGTGCACGTTGTAGATCATGTTGTTCACCCAGGTGCCACGGGTGTGCTGGTTAAAGCCCATGGTCCAGAAGGAAGTGACCTTCTTGTTCGGGTCCGCATAGATTTCGGCCATGCGCAACAGATTGGTCACCGGAACACCGGAGATCTTCGACACTTTCTCGGCGGTGTACTCGGAGACATACTCGGCGAACTCTTCGAAGCTCATCTCGGTGTTGGCGCCCGGGTTACCCTTGGGCTTGCCATCCGCGCCAGGATAGCCATTGTTGGTGGCGGCTTGCTCCAGCGGATGGTTGGGACGCAGGCCAAAACCGATGTCACCCTCGCCACGACGGAACTTGACGTGTTTATTGACAAAGTCGGTGTTGACCTTGCCGGTCGAGATGATGTGATGACAGATGAAGTTGAGCATCGCCAGATCGGTGTGCGGCTCAAAGATCATCGGGTTGTCGGCAAGCTCGTAGGAGCGATGCTCGAAGGTGGACAGCACATGCACCTCGCAGCCCGGATGGGTGAGGCGACGGTCGGTGATGCG
>DAIMZH010000055.1:0-22716 GCA_036734105.1 Azoarcus sp.
ACCATGCTCAATGGCTTCTGCATTGGCGATCGCTCGAACGAAGCCTTTTGCAATGGCTGCCACATTGGTTACGGCTGGGAGGACGATACATTCGACTTCAACGACGAAGCCAAGGTCGACTGTCTAGCCTGCCACAACACCGGCGATTACGTGAAGGTGCTGGGCCTGGCTGGTCACCCGGCTTACGAGCGCACCGAATACCCGCCGGGTTCAGGCAAGTTCCACAACCCGGTCGATCTGGTGTCGGTGGCACGCAATGTCGGCCCCACCTCGCGCGAGACCTGCGGAAGCTGCCATTACAAGGGCGGCGGTGGAGACGGCGTCAAGCATGGTGATCTCGACTCCTCGCTCAACAACCCGCATCGTGACCTTGATGTCCATATGGCCACCGACGGGCTGAACTTCACATGCAGCGATTGTCACCAGACCGACCAGCATGTCGTGCCCGGCAGCCGTATCGCGATGACCGCCTCAGACCCTCACGGGCCATTGATGCGCGGTGAGCAAAGCGATCGCAACCCGGCAAGCTGTCAGGCCTGTCACGGTGACAAGCCGCACGAAGAGAGCTTTCTGCACGCCGAACGCCTGAACCAGCACACCAGCACGCTGGCCTGTCAAAGCTGTCACATCCCCAGCTTTGCGCGTGGCGGCGTACCCACCAAAATGGGATGGGACTGGTCACAGGCCGGCCGTCTTGACGACAACGGCAAGCCCATGATCATCAAGGATGAGAAAGGCCAGACCATTTACGACAGCCGCAAGGGCTCGTTCGTGAACGGCGAAAACGTGGTGCCGATGTATCAGTGGTTTGACGGTACGGTTGATTACATTCAACCCGACAGCGTGATTGACCCGAGCGCGCCGGTGGCCATAAACCGCTTTGTGGGCAAACCCGGCGATCCTGCAGCGCGTATCTGGCCAGTCAAGCTGTTCCAGGGCAAGCAACCCTACGACAAGGTTCACAACACGCTGCTGGTCCCACAGGTGGCGCTGCCAAACGACACCGCATTCTGGTTCAACTTTGACTGGCCCAAGGCCTTGCAGGCTGGCGCCGACGCAAGCGGTCAGCCCTACAGTGGTGAATTCGACTTTGTCGACACCACGATGACCTGGCCAATCACCCACATGGTGGCACCCAAGGAGCAGGCGGTCGGCTGCAACGAATGTCATAGCCGTGACGGCAGGCTGGCAGGCGTGGAAGGCGTCTACGTGCCGGGTCGCGACAGTAACCCGCTGCTGCGCACGCTGGGCCTGCTGGCGGCGCTGGCTACCCTCGCTGGCGTGCTGATCCATGCCGGAATCCGGGTCGTCTTGCACTACAGGAATCGCGCAAAAGCAACTGATTAGCGACAGGCCTTCAGGCCTGTCGATCTGAACAAGATTTGGAAGGGGTTTGCATCCCCTCCCAAATCGCTACGGTCGAAACCCCGGCCTTCAGGCCGGGGTCTTCAACCTCCGCACCGCCCTGAAGGGCGGGGTTTCGAACCGGAGTCAGTTTTACGATGAGTGAACACAAAGTGGAAAAAATCTACGTCTTCAAACGCTACGAGCGCTTCTGGCACTGGTCACAGGCTGCACTGATCATCTTCATGATGCTCACCGGCTTTGAGATCGCTGGTTATTACAGCAACCTTGGCTTTCAACGCGCGGTGGAGCTGCACACGCTGAGCGCCTGGGCGCTGATCATTCTGTGGGCCTTCACCATCTTCTGGCAATTCACCACCGGCGAGTGGAAGCAATACCTGCCCACCCTCAAGAAGATAGACGCCATCGCCCGCTACTACGCGTGGGACATTTTCAAGGGCTTGCCACACCCCTACAAGAAGACCGCACTGCAAAAGCACAACCCGCTGCAGCGTCTGGCCTATCTTGCACTGCTGGCAATGGTATCACCGATCATCTGGATATCCGGCCTGCTGTATCTCTTCTACGCCTACTGGCCGCAGTGGGGGCTGGACCAATGGTTGAAGCTGGAGTGGGTAGGCACCGCCCACCTGGCAGGCGCGCTGATGATGCTGGTGTTCTTCATTGTGCATGTCTACCTGACTACCACCGGCCATACCGTGTTTGGACACATCAAGGCGATGATCACTGGCTGGGAAGACTTGCACGAAGAACCCACGCAGGCACAACGCAGCAAAAAGTGAACTTAGCTGCTTATCCATTCCTCAAGCAACTCGAGCAAGCGTTCGCTAGCCTGCCCGAGTTGCACCATTTCGCGCTCGATCTCATCCGCTGACATGAGACTGCGGCGACGAATGAGCCGATTCGCTTGTTCATGTACCTCACGATGTGCAAGGTCGATTGGGCGCATCAAATCCTCGCGTCCAGTCTCGGCAAACATGCTGTCAAACCAACGACCGAAGCGACACTGATGTACATCCATCGGCGGAGGACAATCAGCCTGTCCGATCAGGCTGGCATGCAATCTGGCAATCCAGGCGCGATGCTCTGCTCCGGCATAGAGCACGGCATGCGACTCGCGTGATACCGTGCTGGCGCACCGCCAGCGTGCAGGCAGCGTCCAGCTTTCTATCCACCGCATCAAGTCGGTTTTCGCCATGGGTTTGCCAATGCCATAACCCTGACCAGCCCTGCATCCCAGCCGGATCAGCAACTCGCCCTGGTCGACAGTTTCCACACCCTCGGCAATGACAATGCGGCGAAACGCCGTGGCCAGCCCAATCACGCCTTCCAGAATTGCCAGATCCTCCGGGTCAAAGGTCATGTCACGCACAAAGCTGCGGTCGATCTTGATCACGCTGGCCGGCAAACGTCTGAGGTAGGTCAAGGACGAATAGCCTGTGCCAAAGTCATCAAGCGCAAAGCCCACACCCAGCGCCTCGCACTGGGACATGACCATGGCCACCCGCTCGATATCGGCCAGCGCCGAGGTCTCCAACACCTCCAGCTCAAGACTATCAGGCAGCAAACCGGGCCGGTCTGCCAAGGCCTGTTGCAGTTTGCTGATGAAGTCACCTTGCTGCAGTTGATGCGCCGAAACATTGACACTGACTCTTGACACCACACCCTGCTGCTGCCATTCGAGCAACTGGTCCAGCGCCTGGGCAAGTACCCAATCACCGATCTGCAGATCAAGTTCATGCTGCTCAACCAGCGGTAGAAACTCGACCGGCAACAACAGGCCGCGCTCCGGGTGCTGCCAGCGTATCAAGGCCTCCACGCTGCTGACCCGACCGCTTTGCATGTCGACCCTCGGCTGAAAGAACAACACGAATTCGTTATTGAGCAACGCTTGTCGCATGCGCTCAAGCTCTTCATGGTGTCCACGCAAACTGCGGTCCTGCTCCGCATCAAAGGCGTGACAACGGTTTTTTCCGGCGAGCTTGGCCTGATACATGGCTTGGTCAGCTTGTCGCAGCAACTGGTCAGCCCCGACATCCTCGACCTGCGGGTAATAGCTCAGCCCTATGCTGCCCGACACCACCAGGCTGCATCCGTCTAGCTCCAGCGGCTGGGCTATGCCTACCAGCAGGCGTCGCACCAGCGCCATGGCTGCCGCATGATCGCCCACATCAGGCAACACCGCGACAAACTCATCGCCACCCAACCGTGCCACGGTGTCGCTGTCGCGCAATGCCGAGCGCATGCGTTCAGCCACCGCCACCAGCACACGGTCACCCACGGCATGACCATGCTCGTCGTTTATTGCCTTGAAACCATCGAGGTCAATGCACAGCAACGCCAGCATAGACTGTCTGCGCCGCGCCACTATCATCGCCTGCTCCAGCCTGTCAGCCAGTAAAACCCGATTGGGCAAACTGGTCAAGGCGTCATAGTGGGCAATTCGCCTGAGCTGATGTTCATTCTGCTTTTGCTCGGTGGTATCAGAAAACAGCGCAACATAATGTCTTGCCAAACCCTCGGGCGTGCGCACCGTGCTGATGGTCAGTTGCTCCGGATACACATCACCATTCTTGCGTCGGTTCCACACCTCCTCGTACCAGTGTCCTTCATGGACAAGACGCTGCCACATTGCCCTGTAGAACGTATCGTCATGACGGCCAGAGCGCAGCAATGAGGGTTTCTGACCGATCGCATCATCACGCGAATAGCCGGTGATTTCAGAAAAGGTATCGTTGACATCAACAATATAGCCTTGCGCATCGGTAATCATGATGCCTTCGCGCGCATGCGAAAACACGCTGGCTGCCAGTTCCAGTGCCATATGCTGACGTTTCAGACGCCTGTTGCGCAGCGCCAGCATGACACCAAGCAGCACACTGGCACCCATCGCAAAACCCAGCGCGACACCCACATAGCCGTAGCGATCCCACACATCCAGCCAGGTAAAGTGCGGTGTATCGGCGTAAGGCGGCAAGCGCAAGGCCTGCGCAAGCTCCTCCACCAAGCGGTAATCGCTTGCCACTGTGTAGCCGTGGATACCCGCAGCCAGCGCCGCCGGATGATCTGGCTCCAGCGCATATAAAGCTGCTGCAATATGACGCACCGCTGTTTCCTCAACATGCGGCAGGGCAAACACTGGCCACTCGGGATATAACCGGGTTGATAGCCGGTAAGGGTGCTGGGGCAGCATGCGCTCGTTGATCACCTTCAGCGCATCCGTCGCCAGCTCTCCATCGGCAATCATGCGCTCCAGCAAACCATCGCGGATGAAGCCGACATCGGCACGACCATCCAGCACAGCCCTCACCACCTCATGCTGGACTTCGAGCTCCAGCAATGCCTTGAGGTCACGGGGCACCCTGACGCCCGCCTGCATCAACTCAAATACCTGAGTACGATACGCACCCATGTTGTATCGCGACGGAGCCGCGACTATACGGCCCTTGAGGTCAGCCAGAGAATGAATGTCGTCGCGCTGCGCACGGGAAATGACCACGCCCCCAGATGCTTGACCGGATGCCCATCACTGACTCCAACCCGGGTGGCAATCACGCTGGTGAGCGGTTGAATCTGACGCGCAACCAGAAAGTGGGTAGGATTGGTAGTGACGATATCCAGCGAGGCTTCGCGTATACGTTGCTCGATATCGGGTTGCGGCAGCACCTCCAGAATGACGTATTGATCGTCGAGTGTCTGATTGAGGTAATCCACCAATGGCTGGTATTCGGCGCGGGTGCGCTCCTCGCCAAGATAGGCAAACACTCCCCAGCGGATGTTGGAGGCCGACACCGCAACATTGCTCGACGACAACGCCAAGCCAACCAGCAGGAGGCTTGTCAGGGTCCGGGCAACCACGTTCGCATAACTCCTTTGTATGCCAACCTTCATTCTAAGCCGGCCAAACAAAAAACCGCCAAATATCCACCAATCGCCAATGGTTTTTTGCGTAATGGCCGAGGTTGCGGTGGCCGCGATGCTTGAGCGCGTGGATCGCCAGTTCGCTGTTTGCCGCACCGATGGTGAAGTTGTCATCGCGGTTCGGGAAAACAGACGGTTTTTCGATCTCTTTCATCCCGCATTACAAAACCACACGCCGTGCGCACGTGCCCGATAATGATGATCTCGCCTGCAGGATGTTGGACATAGTCCATTGGTGACCAATTTAATCCATCCGGGCTACGGCTCTCCGCAGGCCATCGCCTCGTCCGATCCGGCCCAACCCGTAGCCCGGATGCAGCGCAGCGGAATCCGGGAATGCACCGCGCGAGGTCCAATATCAAAACCCCCGGATTCCATTTCATTTCATCCGGGCTACGCTTGCTCGCTTGACCATGCCAAGAACCTATCCATGATCCGCCTCGACCGACTTTGCAGGCACCCCGGATTTCGTCACACATACCGATCATTAATGCTTGGCGCTTTCATTTGCTCGGACTGGAACATCTTGGCCGGCGAGTCATCTGGCGCTATGCGAGAATAGGATGTCGTCCGCCGATGCGGCATCCCCAACACTCATCTGATGAACTGGATCTTTTTTGGCATCGTCTCGATTGCCTTTCTGTCGGCCGCCTGGCGCGAGCTCCGTCATGTTGCGGCAGAAGGCGTGCAATCGCCCATGGAGGCCTTATCGGCGGGCATGATCTCGTCGGCCAGCGGCGCGGTGGAGCTGGCGCTTGGGCTGGTCGGCGTGATGACGCTGTTCCTCGGCCTGATGAAGGTAGCCGAAGCCGGTGGTTTGCTGGTCATCATCGCGCGGCTGATTCGGCCACTGATGGTGCGGCTGTTCCCGGAAGTGCCGCCAAACCACCCCGCCATGGGGGCGATGATTCTCAACTTCTCAGCCAACGCGCTGGGCTTGGGCAACGCGGCCACCCCTTTTGGCATTCGTGCCATGCAGGAGTTGGACAAGCTCAACACCCGCCCCGGCACGGCCACCAACTCCATGGCCTTGTTTCTGGCCATCAACACCTCCAGCATCACATTGCTGCCCACCGGCGTCATCGCCATTCGTGCGGCAGCAGGCTCGGCTGATCCGGCCGGCATTCTGCCAACCACCTTGTTTGCCACGGTCTGCGCCACCATCGCGGCAATTACCGCCGCAATGGTCTACAAACGCTTTGCCCCGGTTGGCCAGCCTGAGCCCGCCGAGCAAGACATGGCACGCCCATGGGTGGATGACGACCCTAACCGTGCAGAACTTCAAGACACCGGCGCCTATCCGCTGTGGGTGTCCATCATCGCACTGGGCGGCATCGTCGCCTTCATCCCGGCCACCATTCTGTGGGGGCGGGTGATCTCGCCGTGGATCGTGCCCGGTCTGATGATGGGTTTTCTGCTGTTCGGCGTGGCGCGCGGCGTGCGCATCTACGAGGTTTTCGTCGAAGGTGCCAAGGACGGCTTTCAGGTGGCGCTGCGCATCATTCCCTATCTGGTCGCCATTCTGGTGGCGGTGGGCATGTTCCGGGCAAGTGGCGCGATGGATGTGATGGTTGCCGTGCTGGGCAGCATCACCGGCCCGCTGGGCCTGCCTGCCGAGGCCTTGCCAATGGCCTTGCTGCGCCCGTTGTCTGGCTCCGGTGCCTATGGCGTGATGGCCTCCATCATCAACGACCCCAGCATTGGCCCGGACAGCTACATTGGCTATCTGGTCACCACCCTGCAAGGTTCTACCGAAACCACCTTTTACGTGCTCGCGGTGTACTTCGGCGCGGTTCAGATCCGCCGCATCCGCCACACGCTGGCGGCAGCCTTGACCGCCGACGTGGTCGCGGTGATCGCGGCTGTGGCCATCTGCAGCTATCTGTTTTTGTAGCTGGCTGGCCTGACGTAGTGAGCCTTGCCGTCAGCGTCAAGAAGCTGATTGGCCGAGATGAATACCGCTTGCGTGTCGGCGATTAGCGGATACTCTATCTTCTGGATGATGGACGGCTGCGGACACTGGTGATGGAAATTGGGCCGCTTTTGACCGGTGCCAGGCCAGGCGCTCGCGCAGCTTGGCGCGTGTCGTGTCGTGTCGTGTCGTTGGAGAGCTTACGCCAGGTCAGGGTTGGGATGTCGGCAACCGAACACGTTGTAGCGTTGACTACATAAATAAAGGCGTGCACCCTCGCCTTTCGCACGTCTGCTGCGTTCTACTTTGCTATGTGGGCTGAGCTCTCGCCTCGCTCTGATGGCTGGCACGTTTATCGCTATATACGTTGCAATACACAAGGATTGGTGATGAGTCCTCAATGCCCTGAACGCTTTCTCGGCCGTCTGTCGATCGATGCCCCCACCGGCAGTGCGTTGTCCGACACCCGCGTGCGCTTGCTTGAGGCAATCGACCGCGTGGGTTCGATCAACCAGGCAGCCAAGGCGGTGCCGCTGTCCTATAAGGCCGCGTGGGATGCAATCGATAGCCTGAACAACCTGTCGCCCGAGCCGTTGGTGCTGCGGGTGACCGGCGGACGTCAGGGCGGCGGCACCCAGCTCACCGACTACGGTCGGCGCATGGTGGCGATGTATCGCGCGCTGGAAATCGAAACTCAGGCGGCGCTGGGGCGGGTAGCCGCTCGCCTGTCCGAAGACGGCCCGGTGAGCATCGACGAGTTTCGCCGCCTGATGCACCATATGGCCATGAAGACCAGTGCGCGCAACCAGTTCTCCGGACCCATCTGCGGCTTACGCGACGGCGAGGTGGATTACGAGGTGCACCTGCGCCTGGACAAGCACACCGAGATTGTCGCGGTGATCACCAAGGCCAGCGCCGAAAACCTTGGGCTGACAATCGGCAAGGAGGTGTTCGCGCTGGTCAAGTCGTCGTCGGTGTTGCTGTCCACCGACACCGAGATTCGCCTCACCGCTCGCAATCAGTTGTGGGGCGAGATCTCCGCCATCCACGCAGGCTCGGTAAACGACGAAGTCACCCTGCTGCTGCCTTCAGGCAAGAACCTCACCGCCGTGGTCACGCACGGCAGTTGCGAAAACATGGCCTTGGCGGTGGGTACCCGCGCCTGCGCCATTTTCAAATCGTCCAGCGTGATACTGGCGACCTACGATTGATCTGACAGGAGTGAATAAGCATGAAACTGATCCGGCTTGTTGTATTGGCCTTGGTATTTTCGATGCTGACAGGCCTGGCCCACGCCGCCAAATTCACCATCGCGGCCGCTTCGGACCTGCGCTTTGCGTTGGATGAGGTCATTGAGCTTTATCGCAACAGCCACCCGGACCACGAAGTCACGGTCATTTATGGCTCGTCCGGCAAAATGACTACACAAATCATCAACGGTGCCCCCTTCGACATCTTCTTTTCTGCCGACATATCCTTTCCGCAACGCCTTCGCGCAGAAGGTTTTGCGGCCACCGAGCCAGCGGTATATGCGATTGGCCGCATCGTGATCTGGAGCACGACCTTTGATGCATCGCAACTGACGCTGGCCGATCTGGCGACCGATCCGCGCGTGCGCCGCATTGCTATTGCCCAGCCCTCGCACGCCCCTTATGGCTCGCGCGCCCAGGAGGCCATGCAGGCAAGCGGTGTGTGGGAGGCGCTGCAAGGCAAGCTGGTGTTCGGTGAGAACATCGCACACACCGCGCAGATGGTCGAATCCGGCGCGGCCGAAGTCGGCATCATTGCGCTGTCATTGGCGAAGTTTCCGGACCTGGCCAGGCACGCTCATCATCTGATCGATGAAACCCTGCACAACCCGCTAACCCAAGGTTATATCGTGACCACCCGGGGAGCCAGAAAGCCGGGAGTGATGGCGTTTGCGGCCTTTATGGAAACCGATCAAGCGCACACGGTCATGAAACGCTATGGCTTCGTGATGCCCAGGCAATAGACTGTTATTGAAACAAGCGATGCGTTTGCCCCTATCCATCCTGCAACGCGCTGAGGCATCGCCTCTCAACAGGCTCCAACATCATGCTCGGACTAAGCCCACAGGACTGGCAGGCGATTGAAGTCACTTTCAAGCTGTGCCTGTACACCACGCTGATTCTGCTGGTGATCGCCACGCCCATCGCGTGGTGGTTGTCGGCGGGGCGCTCCAATCTGCGCACCGCAGTGCAGGCTGTGGTGGCCTTGCCGCTGGTGCTGCCGCCGACCGTTCTGGGCTTTTACCTGCTCATCGTGCTTGGCCCGCGCGGCTTTGTCGGCAGCACGCTGGAAGACATCGGCCTGACCCATCTGGCCTTTTCGTTCGGGGGCATCCTGGTGGCGTCGGTGCTGTATTCCATGCCGTTCGCGGTGCAACCTCTGCACCAGGCATTCAGCAACCTCGGGCGTCGTCCGGTGGAGGTGGCCAGCGCGCTCGGCGCAAACGCGGTGGACCGCTTCCTTACCGTGGTGCTGCCCCTGACGCGCGGCGGCTTCGTCGTCGCCTTTACGCTCACCTTTGCCCACACGCTGGGCGAGTTCGGCGTCATCCTGATGCTGGGCGGCAGCATTCCGGGCGAGACCAAGGTATTGTCGGTACTCATCTATGACCACGCAGAGGCGCTCAACTATGAGGCCGCACATCGCCTGTCTCTGGGCTTGCTGGTGTTTTCATTTCTGACCCTGTTCGTGGTCTATGCGATCAACCGCAAGTTCGAAGTCGCCAAGGTAGGCTGAACATGGCCCCTCACTCCACCTTGGTCAACCCCGCCCCGGACAACGCGACACCTGTCAGCAAACTCTCGGTGCATGCCCGACTGCTGCGCTCGGGTTTCTGTCTGGAGCTTGATACGGAGCTGCCGCTTGAAGGCGTGACCACGCTGTTTGGCCGCTCGGGCTGCGGCAAGACCAGCCTGTTGCGCATCATCGCCGGGCTGGATAGGGTTCCCGGTGCAGAGGTACGCTTTGGCGACACCGTCTGGCAGTCCGGGCGCACTTTTGTGCCGCTTCACCAACGTCGCATCGGGCTGGTCTTTCAGGAGCACAGCCTGCTGCCGCATCTGTCGGTGCTTGGCAACCTGACCTATGGCTACAAACGCACACCGGCCAGCGAAAGGCGACTGCATGTGCCCGATGTCGTCGACATGCTCGGCATTGGCGAGCTCCTGACGCGCAGCATAGACAAGCTTTCGGGTGGTCAACGACAGCGGGTGTCACTCGGCCGCGCCTTGCTGACCAGCCCGCAATTGATGCTGCTGGATGAGCCGTTGTCTGCGCTGGACACCCAGACCAAGCGCGAGATCATGCCTTTTCTTTCCCGCCTCGCAAGTGAGGCCGGTGTGCCCATCATCATGGTGACCCACGCACCCGACGAGGTCGCACGACTGGCCGACCGGGTTGCCTTCATGCGCGATGGACGGATTACGCAGATCGAGTCGTTGCGCCAGGCCATGTCACGACCGGACTCACCGCTGTTCGACGACGAAGGCGGCGCTTCGGTGCTCGAAGGCTACCCCGGCGAGCCAAACGCGGAGGGCTTGCGGCCATTCGGTCCGCCCGATGCACGCCTTTGGCTGAACCTGCCCAACGCACCACAACAAAGCCGCCCGATGCGGGTGCGGGTGCTGGCCCGTGATGTCGCGATTGCGCTGGACGACCCCAGCCGCATCAGCATTCAGAACCATCTCGTGGTGTGCATTCAACGCCTGGATGCCTTGCCCGATGGCCGGGTGCGAGTAAGCTGCTTGCTGACCGATGGTCAGACCTTGCTTGCTGAGCTGACCCAGGGCTCGGCGCTTCGTCTTAAGCTGGCCCCCGGCCAGTTGGTCTATGCGCTGATCAAGTCGGTTGCCTTGCTCGACTGATGCAAAAATGCTGCATGACATGCATCAGTCTGATGTAGCAAGCATGTTCGCGCTAAAATGTGTCACCCCATGAGCCATGCCGGAACACCCATGATCGAATACCGCAGCCTTCCAGTCACGCCATTTCAGCAAAACTGCAGCGTCGTGTGGTGCAAGAGCACGCGCAAGGCGGCAGTGGTCGACCCCGGCGGCGATGTGGATCGCATTATCGCCCTTATTGAAAAGCTCGGCGTCGGTGTCGAAAAAATCCTCATCACCCACGGGCATCTTGACCATGCCGGTGGCACTGCCGAGTTGGCTTCACGGCTTGGGGTCACGGTGGAAGGCCCGCACCCGGACGACCGCTTCTGGATAGACGGCATGGCCGAGCAGAGCCGCATGTTTGGCGTCGGCGGGGCCAAAACCTTCACCCCTGACCGCTGGCTGGCCGATGGCGACACGGTCACCGTCGGTGACGTCGACATGCAGGTCATCCACGCGCCGGGCCACACCCCGGGCCATGTGGTGTTCTTCGAGCCCAACAGCCAGCTCGCCTTTGTCGGCGACGTGCTGTTTGCCGGCTCCATCGGCCGCACCGACTTTCCGCGCGGCGACCACGCCACGCTGATCCGCTCGATCCGCAGCAAACTTTTCCCGCTGGGCGATGACGTCAGTTTTGTGCCTGGTCATGGCCCCACTTCCACCTTTGGCGAAGAACGCCTGGGTAACCCTTATGTCAGCGACACCGCACTGGGCAGGAGCTCATCATGAGAATCGCGCTTCTTGACGACGACGCCGATATCCGCAACAGCGTGGGTGGCTGGTTGACTGACGCCGGCCACGCTGTGCAGACCTTCGGCGTGTCGCGCGACTTTATGCGTGACGCGGGCCGTGAGAGCTTTGACCTGTTCCTGCTCGACAGCAACCTGCCCGATATCGATGGCCCCGACGTGCTGCGCTGGTTGCGCACTGACCGCAGCGACGATACCCCGGTGATCTTCATCACGGCCCGCGACAGCGAACAGGATATTGTTTCTGCCCTTGCCGGTGGCGCAGACGACTACCTTGTCAAGCCGGTGCGGCGCGCTGAGCTCATCGCACGCATTGGCGCGCTGATGCGCCGGATGCGCCCGACCCCGACCGACGACGTGCTTGAGGTCGGTCCCTACCGCTTCGAGCCTGCCCACAAACGCCTGAGCCTGGACGGCGAAGAAATCGCGCTGACCGAAAAGGAATTCGATCTGGCGCTTTTCCTGTTCCGCAACCTTGGGCGGCTGCTGTCACGCGGACACCTTCTGGAAGCCGTCTGGGGACGCAACCCCTCGCTTGCCACACGCACCGTCGACACCCATGTCAGCCGGGTGCGCAGCAAGCTGCAGATCAAACCGGAGCGGGGATTTCGTCTTGTGCCTACTTACAACTATGGTTACCGCCTCGAAGGCCCGGGTGGTAATACAGACGACGAGGACTGAGGGATAGTCATGCACCGACACTCTGCCCTACGCCACACCACTACGGACTCTCTCAAGCTTCACTGCAAGAACACAAAGCGCACTGGCCTGCAACGGCCGCTGTTGCGCAACACCATGGCAGTGCTGTTGTGCGGCGGGGTGTTGTGCACGGCAGCGCAGGCCAGCGAGATGCGCTACAACGTGGAACCCGGTGACACGCTAATCGGCATAGGCCACCAGTTGCTGGCACGGCCCGGCAACTGGGTGATCCTGCAAGAGCTCAACCAGATCAGCAACGACCGGCGTATTCCGATCGGCTTTCAGATGCGTATTCCGGTGCGCCTGCTGCGCCCGGAGCCACTCAATGCCGAGGTGGTCGCTGTGCGCGGCGAGGCTCAGGCCGACGGTGTGGCACTCACTCCGGGTGACCGGTTATCGGCCGGCGCCTCCATCGCCACCGCCGATCAATCTCACGTCATCCTGAGGCTGCCAGACGGCTCCGAGTTGTCGCTGCCAGCCCGCAGCTCGGCCCAAATTCACACCTTGCAAGGCTACGCGGGCATAGACGATCAGGACGTGCGACTGCGACTCGACGAGGGTCGAGTCGAGTCACGTGTCGCCCCACAGCGCGGGCCTGCGGCACGCTATCGCATAGACACCCCCACAGCGGTGATCGGTGTGCGTAGTACCGACTTCCGGGTGACATCCGACGCCGCAAACAACGAAAGCCGGGCTGAGGTCACCGAAGGTTCGGTCAGGGTCGATGCAAGCCGCAGCAGTCAGGCGCGCAAGCTGAATCAAGGCTTCGGGCTTGTCGCTCGTGCTGGCACTGCGCTTGCTGCACCGGTGCCGCTGTTGCCAGCACCATCCATCGAAGGCTTGCCGACGCTATTTGAACACCCGCTCATCCGCATCTCGCCGCCACGCGCTGAAAACGCCGTCGCCACCCGTGTGCAGGTGCGCGCGCTCGACGGTGGCGTGCCGCTGTTCGACGAAGTCGTCACCGAAGAGGCGCGCATCGCCAACCTCGAGGACGGGCAATACCGCCTGCAATTGCGTGCGTTGGACCCATCGCTCATCGAAGGCCTGGACGCCGAATATCTTTTCACGCTCAAGGCCAGGCCGGAGCCGCCCTTCCAGTCCATGCCTCGCCATCAGGGCAAGGCTCCCGCCGGACAGGTCGACTTTGAGTGGGCGCAAGTACCAGAGGCTGCCACCTATCATCTGCAAGTGTCGCGCGACACCAGTTTCCTGCAGCCTATCCATGACGACTCATCACTTGACAGTGTGCGCAGCAAGGTGGAACTGGAGCCTGGCACGCATTTCTGGCGCATCGCCAGCATTCGCCCGGACGGTGACCGTGGTCCATGGTCAGACCCGGCGGCCTTCGATGTGCGCCCGCCGCCTGCAGAACCAGAGCCACCCGAAATCGGCGAAGACGAAATCATCTTCCGTTGGTCTTCCGAACCAGGGCAGCGCTTCGACATCGAGTTTGCCCGGGACCAAGCCTTCAGCGAGCTGATACTGTCAGCAAGCACAGACGCTCCAGAGTGGGCTATGAGCAAGCCTGGGCCTGACGCTTACTGGCTGCGGGTGCGTGCGATTGACGCTGACGGTTTTGTCGGCCCATGGACAAGCGCCCAGCAAATCATCGTACCCTCCAGTATTCCGCGGTGGATGTTCCTGATCCCGCTGTTGGCGCTTTAAGCGCCAGACAGACCAGCCCAGTCCGGTGCTGCTCAACCGCACGCTGATCGAGTGGTTCGTCGTGGCGCTGCTGTGCGGGGCGCTTGCGGCGCTCGCCACCAGCCAGAACTGGCTGTGGCGGGTCGATGGCATGATCTATGACGCCGCCCTGCAGTTGCGTCAAGGCCAGGGTGACGCCGATGTGTTGGTGGTGGCCGTAGACGACCGCAGCCTGCACGACATCGGTCGCTGGCCGTGGAGTCGCGCTGTGCATGCTGCGCTGATCGAGCGCCTCACCGACGCTGGTGCTCGCGTCATTGCCCTGGACATGATCCTGCACGAGCACACCCGCGACAACCCGGCTGCCGACCAGGCGTTGGCGCAGGCCATCCAAGCCCACGGAGCCACTGTGCTGGCTGTCACCCATGCCGCCTATGGCAGCCGCAGCGATGGCGAAGCCCTGCCCGCGCCTGTCTTTGCCGAGCACGCCGCTGCGCTCGGGCATATCCATATCGAGCTGGACCCTGACGGCATTGCCCGCAGTCTATATCTGTGGGAAGGCATGAACCAGGCACGCCACCCACAGTTTGCGCTGGCAGCCCTGCAGCTTTTCGATCCGGCGCGAGCGAACGCATTTGAGGCCCCAATCCGGCACGACGCTGCCCCTGGAAGCTGGTATCGCAGTAACTGGGTGCGTATTCCCTTCGTCGGGCCGCCCGGCAGCTTCCGCTACATCTCTTATGTAGACATATTGCGCGGCGATGTGCCGCCGGATGTGTTCCGTGGTGCTGTGGTTTTTGTCGGCGCATCGGCAGTCGGCATGGGCGACATGGTGCCAACCCCGACCTCACGTCACGGCAACATGATGCCAGGCGTCGAGATCCACGCCACCATGTTCAGTGCCTTGCGCCATGGGAGTCATATCCGGGTGTCAGACCGTGGCCTCAACACTGCACTGGCCAGCGTGCTGGTGTTGATGCTGGCACTGGTGCTGTTACGCAGTTCGCCGCGCTCGGCACTGGTCGCCACCTTTGGTTTTCTTGCGCTCACAGTCGCCACCAGCCTGACGCTGCTGGGCGTATTCAATTTCTGGCTGCCACCGGCTGGCGCCCTGCTCGCCTGCATGCTGGCCTATCCACTGTGGAGCTGGCGCCGTCTGGAAAGCGCCCAGCATTATCTCGACACCGAGCTGCGTGCCCTGCAGACCAGCGGCTCCCATCTGGCCGCCGTCATACCGAACGCGGACATTCCTTCCACACCCGACCGCTTTGGCGCACGTATCGCTGTAGTCCGCGAGGCCGCTCGACGCCAGCACGCCCTGCAGCGCTTTGTCTCCGATACGCTTGACCGCCTGCCGGTCGGGGCAGTGGTGCTTGGGTTGGATGGACAGATCAGGCTGTCCAACCAACGCGCCAGACAACTCCTGCAGGCCAAAACAGACAGCCAGCTCAGCGACAAGCTGCACGCGCTGCCCTGGCCAGAAGGCGCTCTGCAGGGGATCAACACCAGCGAACTCATCCGGCTGGAGGCACGCCAGGACATGCACGAGCTGCTGTTGTCAGTCGCGCCACTGCGCGACCCCGCTGGCGTCGTGCTTGGTAGCGTCATCGGCATGGACGATGTCACCGAACTACGGCGTGCCCAGCGCAGCCGCGAGCAGACCCTGAGCTTTCTGTCTCATGACCTGCGCGCACCACTGGCAGCGATTCTCACCTTGGCAGAGGGACGTGGCGAAACCAGACCGGAGGACCAGATCAGCGGTATCGAGGTGCGCGACTTCGTACGGCGGGTGAAGCGCCAGTCCCGCAAGGCACTGGAGCTGGCAGACAACCTGCTGCGCCTCGCCAAGGCCGAAGCGATGGACCCCACACGCTTTGAGGCAGTCTCGCTGGAAATGCTCGCGCTGGACGCCAGCGACGAGGTGTGGGCGCTGGCACAAAGCGCCGGGCTGGAGGTCGAAGTCCAGCCGCCAGCCGATGAGGCCGAGCCCTGGGTGGCAGGCGACGCCGACCTGCTGCGACGCTGCATCATCAACCTGCTGACCAACGCCATCAAGCACACCCCGGCAGGCGGCCGAATCACCATCAGCACCGAGGTGAGCGGTGACCACTGCCAGCTTCATGTGGCCGACACCGGCAGCGGCATCCCGCCGACGCTGCGCGAGCGCCTGTTTCAACCTTTCGCAACGAGCGGAGAGGGCGGCAGGCTGGGCGGTATTGGTCTGGGGCTGCTGATGGTGCGCACAGTGGTGGAAAAACATGGCGGCTCGGTCTCGGTCGACAGCGAGCAAGGCAAGGGCAGTGTATTCACGCTCCGTCTGCCTCGGGCATCATGAGCATGCCCACAGAACAAACCCGCCCGGCAAGTTCCCGCTGGCTGCGCCTGCTGCTGGCACTGGTGTTCATCGTCGCGGGCCTTGCGATTGCGCTGACAGCATCGCGGCCAGTCGCTGAAGACTGGTTGCTGCGCAGGGTTGAAACCGCGCTGATTACCTCTCTGGTGCCCAACATTCATTTCGATGGCGGCATGCACTGGCACCTGCAACCCGTCCCGACGCTTGCGCTGCACCAGATCCGTTTGCAACACGGCCAGCACCAACTGATGACAATCGACAGCCTCACCATGACGCTCGACGCGCAAGCCTTGCTCGATGGCAAGATCGTCATCGACAGTGTGCGCATCATCCGCCCGCAACTGGATCTGGGTGATGATCCTCAACATTGGTTGTCGGCCAAGGCCTGGCTACGCAACAGCGGGGCGGAGGCGCCAAGCGCACCACCCATTACACTGCGTCTGCTTGAACTGGAAGACGCTGGCATGCAGGCGCAACTGCCTGAGCAGCATCTGAGGCTGCGCTTTCACAGCTCAGACCTTGCGCTTACGCTGGCACCGGACGCAAGCGCTAGCGCTCGCTTCGAGGTTTACGGTGACATCGAATACACCGCTCGCCCAGAGCCAGAGCACGCCGATCTGACGATGGCGGCCAGGCTGGGCTGGGACGGTGTGCAACTCTCTGCCGACGACATCACTTTAGCGGTCACGCCGCAACCTGCAACCCTTGCGAACCCCGGCAGCCTGATCCCGGCGCTGCTGCTCAAGGCCAGCCTGCAGGCGTGGCCAGCGCAGGCAAGCGCGGAAATCGCACTGAACGGCCAACTGGCGTCCACCCGGTTGCAGGGCAGCATCCGGTGGCAGGAGGCGCAAGCCTACCCCTTCGCACTGCAGCTCCGGCTCGATTCGCTTAACCTGGACGAGTGGATGGCCCGCATCCCGGCCAGCGAAGAAGCAAGCAGCACCGACCTGCAGCCCTGGCGCAACTGGCCAGTGAGCGCCGACATCAGGGTTGACAGCTTGCACTGGCAACAAGTCATCGCTCGCGGCGCGCGGATCAGGATAAATACTGAATAAACACACCTATACGCCCGGTGTGGCGACAGGTGGGGTGGCGTGCTCCACGCCTGAGCGCGGAACACCTTGCCGCCTTCAAGCGCCGAGCTTTTCCTCGCGCAAGGCCTCGTACTCGTCTTGCCAGAACCACTTGCTGTCGCCAAAGGCTGGCTCGAGATGATGCAGCCAGGTGGCGTCTTCGTTGTACTTCGCAAAGAAGGGGCGTTGCACCCAGTCCGGCTTGCGTCCCTGGATGAAACGCAGGACGATGACTTTCTCGCCCGCTACCTCTGCCACGCCCTGGATCTCCACCTTGCCCGGGCTGGCGCTCATGCTGGGGCCGCGCGCGGTGCGGGCCAGGCCGGAAACCTGCTGAATGGCCTGGCGGTAAATCTCCCAGGCACGCACCAGCGGCACTTCAAAGTAATGTCGTGCACCGGTGTCGCGTTCGACGAACATGTAGTAAGGCACGATACCCAGCCTGACCTGCATCTTCCACATCTTGGCCCACACATCCGGGTCGTCGTTGATGTGGGCGATGAGCGGGCCTTGAGCGCGAATCACCGCGCCAGTGCTGCGAATGCGCAGAATTGCGGCCTGCGCGGCGTCGGTGTCCAGCTCTTTCCAGTGGTTGTAATGCGCCATGATGGAGACCTGCTTGCCAGCCTCGCCGAGACGTTCGAGCAGACGGACAAGGTCGTCAGCGTCGTCAGCCCCCAGAAAGCGGTGTGGCCAGAAGGTCAGCGCCTTGGTGCCGATGCGGATGCTCTGAATATGATCGAACTCCGGCTCCAGCAAGGGCTCCAGATAATTGGCCAGGTGCTTGGTCTTCATCACCATCGGGTCGCCGCCGGTCACCAGCAGGTCGGTCACCTCGGGGTGGGCGCGCAGATAGGCGTGCAGGCTGGCTGCCTCGGAGCTGGCGATGCGCAAATCCTTGTCGCCAACAAACTGCGCCCAGCGGAAGCAGAAAGTGCAATAAGCATGGCAGGTCTGCCCCTGGCTGGAGAAGAACAGCACGGTTTCACGATATTTGTGCTGCAGGCCATCGAGCCGCTTGCCGTCTTCGTCCAGCGGCATGTTGAGCTGCATCTGATCAGCCGGATGAGGGTTGAGGTCGGCACGGATTGCGGCGACTGCGGCTTCAAGCGTGGCCTTGTCTGCGCAGTCGCGCAACAGCGTGGCGACACGCTCGTAGTGCTCGGGGGCCAGCATGCCACGCTGCGGAAAGGTAAGCTGAAAGATCGGGTCAGCCGGAATGTTGCGCCAGTCGATCAGTTCGTCGATAACGTACTGGTTCACACGGAACGGCAGCACGGTAGACACGACCTTCATCTCGAAACGTTGTTCGTCGCTCAAGGCCGACAGCGCCTCAATGCGGTTCAGGTCGCGCTGGGTATAGACCTTGAAAGGGACATGTTCGAAGTGGCTGGCATATTCGATGGGGGTTTGCCACACGAGCGGTCTGATTTGGGCACTCATGTTGTTTCCTCCTGTGTTTTCGCAGACACTCGTTGCTGACCGACAACCCATATGGAGTGCAGCAAACGGCAGTGCAAACGTGAATACTCAAGGCCGACAGAACAGCAAGCGCCAGAAAGAAACCGTGAAGGCGGTCGGCCGCAGGGCGCACCCGAGGGTGGTGCGCATGATTGGCAGCCGATACTGCCTCAGAAAACTTATTTGCCCAAATGCTGAAATGTAAGCAAATCGCACTGCAGATTCGCTCAATCGGCGGTTTTCAGGGCCAGGATGCAACGGGGTCGGCGAAGCGCGAGCAACAAAATGCTCGGTATGACGCCGGGCAAACTCACTTGCGCGCGGTAAAGATCGGCAGCCGCCAGCCAAACACTATGGCGCCTAGCCGAATGCCCAGCACCAGCGAACCGGCGGCGAGGGACGCGACGCCCATGGAGACCTCATTGCTCACCAAGCCCACCAGCAACAGCGCACCCAGCCACGACGCAGTGGCGTAGAGCGCGCCATTGAACACCAGCGGCACTTCATTGCACAACATGTCCCGCAAAATGCCACCAAACACACCTGTCACCACGCCCATCAGGCTGGCCACCAGCCAAGGCGCGCCAACCGACAACGCAGCCTGAGTACCACTCACTGTGAACAAAGCCAGCCCGATCGCGTCCGGCAGCAGAAACAGTTTGGTCGGCAAGCGCACCATGCGCACCATTGCAAAGGTAGCCATGCCAGCCAGCAAGGCCGTAATCAGATACGTCTGGTCCGCAATCCAGAACACCGTTCTGTCGAGCAGGACATCGCGCAAGGTCCCCCCGCCCAGCGCCGCCGCCAGCGCCACCACCACCATCCCGAACAAATCAAACGGCCGCCGCCCGGCCTCCAGCACCCCGGATGAGGCATTCACCGCGACAGCCGCAATCGCGACGATATAAATCGTGGTTTCAATGGATAGAGACGTCAATTCAAGCACTCTGAGTTGCAATGGCACATCGTAAATGATCCGGGCAAAAGAGCACAGCGTTTGACTCATGCGCGGCTACCGGGGAAGTCAGTTTCAAGCACAGGAAGACTACCCACTACGAACACCGGTTTGACTTAGACTACAAACCCTATCAAACTAGTTTCATGACTAGTCTTATGGAGTTTGCCATGCACACGTGGCCGGTTCAGGATGCAAAAGCGCGTTTCAGCGAGTTTCTGGATGCCTGTTTACAGGAAGGCCCGCAGATGGTGACGCGACGTGGAACTGAGGCTGCGGTGCTGATTCCAGTGGACGAATGGCGCAGGCTCCAGTCTGCTGCGCGCCCCTCGCTCAAGCAACTCTTGCTCCCGGATGAGGTTCGCACAGACCTGCTGCTGCCTGCCCGGGGAAACATCAAGCGTCGCAAGCCGGAAGCACTGTCGTGACAAGCAACTATCTGCTCGATACGAACGTGGTGTCGGAGCTTCGTAGACAACGCCCCCACGGAGGCGTTGTAACATGGCTCGAATCGTTGGACGACGTGCAAGTGTATTTGTCTGCAGTGACTCTCGGTGAGATACAAGCGGGTATCGAAATGACACGAGAGCAAGACCTGGCCAAAGCTCAGGAAATCGAAGCGTGGCTGGAACTGCTTGCAAACGCATACAACGTCTTGCCCATGGACGCGCGAACCTTCAGGGCATGGGCTCGATTGATGCACAGGAAGTCCGATACGCTGTACGAAGACGCAATGATTGCAGCCACGGCGAAAGTTCACGGATTAACCGTTGCAACACGAAACGTCAGTGATTTCAATGCGCTTGGTTCAGAGGTATTCAATCCATTTGCCTCTGAATAGGCATGCAGGCAAGGTGAGAATCGCCTATGTCCCGCGTCGCTGTTCGAGTTGATCGGGCCGCAAGAAGCGTCAACCGCCAAGTGGTACAACATGTTTTATTCACTACCTGGGCGTCCAGAGATACCCCTGCAACCATAACCGCCCCTCAATATCATCACCAACCTGTGGCGGCACCTCACCCGACCAAGCCCTTTGCGTAATCAATATGTCCAGATCAGCATCTTCGTCACCGAAGCGCATTACCGTAGCGCGTACCCGCCAACCATCCTGGCCCAGCCAATCCTTGAATTCAGTCACCGATTTCACCGGCGCGTGGAAGCTGTAGTCATCGACGTCCCAACCGCTGACCGGCAAAAACATTGCTGCACCATCCATTCTTACGGTGCAAGCGCTCTCATGAGGTTCCTCGCCCTCTTTCAAGCGCTGATTCATCCATGCCACCTCATCGGGATGTCGATTGATCTGCCACTCATGCTTCTCAGCAGGAGCCGCCTCGTAGGCGATACCGGAGAGGATGAAGTCGTACTCCTTGCCGGTTTCGTACCAAGCCCGATTGATCGGGTACTCCGTATCGAAAAACGTTACTTCACCTTCGCCCCAAATTGCACTAATCTGGGCTTCCAGCCCGCTGTCCCAAACGCTGACGTTGAGCAAGGTCAGTGTGTGCTGGCTACCGGTCGCAAAAAAGGGGAAGAGGCTGACCAGCGTGTTTGCCTCGCTCTCGACCCTGACAGTCAGGTCCATACCTTGCACGCGTAGAGGCCAAGCCAGTTGGTATCCCTTGGGCCAATCATCCGGTATTGATCGGTTCGGCTTACGAGTCTCGCCATACCCGGTTTGCACCAGAGCATTCGGCAGGATATCTGGCAACTGGCCCATCAACTTGTCCGGGGCTTCAAAAAACGGTGCCCAGTGCGAACCCATGTATTGCTGGGCATTCTCCCCTTCGGCAATAAATGTAGATACCGGCCAAGGAAGCGTTTCGCGTGCAGGTTCCTGCGGCGCAACAACGGCAGGTGCACCCTTTTCAAGGCATTCGCGGCGAATCAATGCCTCCCCTGCACCATCAAATGCAATTCCGAGATAATCCACACCCACAAAGGTGACAGTTCCTGACCCATGCATTCCGTGCTCCACACGGCTGCCGACGACTAAATTTCGTGTATCCATTTTCATCCCACCCGTTTCGCTACGCTAACCCTTTGCACACACCACTTGCTTCAAGGTGGCAGCGTTTCAGTGACATCCCTCTGGCTCTCACTGATGGCCTTGTGGGTGGCGATCAACCTCATCGGTCCAGATATTGACCGACACTCGGTGGTTGGTCAGAATTTGCGCGATCGGCCTTGACTCCTCCTTTTATGCACCTTATCGCATGTGCGTATTATCCAGGGGGAACTGGCTCAAATACTGCGCCTCATGAACTGAACAAATCGCCACCGCGGCACGTCGCGGCCTGCAGGGCATACAGCTCCCCAGCCGAAAACCAGAGGCCGGGCAGCTCGTAGGCAGGGCCAGCGGTAAGGTTCTCGAAGTGATGCCCCCCAGCGTCCCGGCACCAAACAATTGGCGCGTGGAGCCGGTCTCGCATGTATTCTATGTCCCGCTTGAAGATGGCATGGGAAACGTCCAGCTCGTCCAGAAACACCTCGATTGGCACTACACGCCGCTCGTGGAGCGTCAGGTAGACCTTGCAAAAGCGCTCGGTACGGCTCATGCCTCTGCTCAAGATGGCAATGGCTCAGTTTTTGAACCACAATACCGGCATTATTCCATGTGCAAACCCGCACAGAAAGATGATCGCCGGATGTCAGCAACAACAGGAA
>DAIMZH010000056.1:0-22578 GCA_036734105.1 Azoarcus sp.
TAATGATTTCAACGGCACGCAGACCACACAGCAAAATGGCAAACAAGGTCTCGCAACCGGAACCGAATTACTAATTGCCAGACAAGGAGAGTCATCATGTCGCAAGTCATCAACACCAACGTTGCCTCGCTCAACGCGCAACGCAACCTCAACACCTCGCAGAGCCAGCTTGCCACTTCCCTGCAGCGTCTCTCTTCCGGTCTGCGCATCAACAGCGCCAAGGATGACGCCGCCGGACTTGCGATTTCAGAGCGCTTTACCACCCAGATTCGCGGTCTTAACCAGGCCACACGAAACGCCAACGATGGCATCTCGCTGTCGCAGACTGCCGAAGGCGCACTGGCAGAGGTCACACAGAACCTGCAGCGCATTCGTCAGCTTGCCGTGCAATCAGCCAACGCCACCAACTCCGCCTCTGACCGTGCCGCGCTCGACGCCGAAGTGCAACAGCGCATCGCCGAGATCACCCGGGTGGCAACCCAAACCCAGTTCAACGGCATCAACCTGCTCGACGGCTCGTTCAGCCAGCAGGCTTTCCAGATTGGCGCCAATGCCGGACAGACCATTGTGGTCAATAACATTGTCGACTCCCGTGCATCGGCCTTGGGTAGCAACGTGCTTGCCAGCGGTGGAACAGCAATGAATCGCGCCTCTGCAGCAGCGGCCGACGTTACCGCTTCAATCGTGGCTGCCGAAACTGACCTCACCCTGACAACTGCCCAGGGCGGTACTACTGCGGCCATCAGCTACGCTGCCAACGCTGGCGCCAATGGCATTGCCGCCGCGATTAGCAGCGCAGGGTCATCGGTTGGCATCAGTGCAACCGCCACCAACAGTGCTACGCTGAGCAATCTTGGTGAGGCTGGCACGGTTTCGATGACACTGAATGGTGCCGCCATCAGCGCCAACGTGGCTAGCACCGGAGATCTTAGTGAGTTGGTCGCAGCGATCAATGGTGTGCAGGGCACAACTGGTGTTTCGGCCTCGTTTGCCGACCCCGCCAACAAATCCACTCTGAGGCTCAGCACCACGGATGGGCGCGATATCACTGTCCTCGACTTCAACAACAGTGCCACCACCAAAACTGTCAATATCGCGGGTGGAAACAACACGGCGGTCACATTGACCGGTGGCGCAGCCACTGACTCAACACGGATTGTTGGTCAGGTTGAGGTCTTAAGCTCCAAAGGGCAGATTACCGCAGCCAACGCTGGCACCGACGTGTTTGCCGCCGCTGCGGCCACCAGCGCCTTCTCGGCAGTCGGCAGTCTCAACGTTTCCTCGGCCACAAACGCCACCAGTGCCTTGCGCGTCATTGACTCCGCCTTGCAGCAGGTGAATAGCGGTCGTGCTGATCTGGGCGCCTTCCAAAACCGCTTTGAGTCGGTAATTGCCAGCCTGCAGACCACGGTGGAAAACCTCACCTCTTCACGTAGCCGCATCCGCGACGCCGACTTTGCCTCCGAAACCGCCGAACTGACCCGCAACCAGATCCTGCAGCAGGCCGGCGTGGCGATGCTGGCACAGGCCAACGCACTACCACAAAACGTGCTGAGCCTGCTCCGTTAAGCCATAATAGGCACTAGGCAACGCCAACGGCGCGGGGCTCATCGAGTCCCGCGCCGTCGCACCATAAGGGAAACGCACCATGAGCATTCAATCTGTCTCATCGGTCTCGCCGCAGATACAGGCAGCCGCGACACCTACGCCACCTTCGGTGGCTGCGGTCGGCGCGGGCCTTGCAGTCGGAACCGCCACGGGTAATACCCCCGCACGCGGCTCTACGCCCGCCAGCCAGACTGCGGCTCCCCAGACCAACGCCACCCAGAGTGCAGAGCGCCAACAGGCCGTGCAGCAAAACGCCGAGCCCAGTCGTGCAGCACTTCAGGAGGCGCTAGAGGAAGTTCGCGAAGCCATCACCCCGGTGGCCAGCAACCTCCAGTTTTCAATTGACGACGACACTGGTCAGACCGTCATACGCATCATAGACAGCTCCACCGACGAGGTGATCCGCCAGATTCCATCCGAGGAATTCATCGCCATCGCCAAGGCGCTGGACAAGTTGCAGGGTTTGCTGATTCGTCAGGAAGCATAGGAGTCACGACATGGCACTGACCGCACCCGGCATTGGCTCCGGTCTCGATGTGAACGGCATGGTGTCGCAGTTGATGACGCTTGAACGTCGTCCGCTGACGGCGCTTGCCCAGCGCGAGGCCGGCGTGCAGGGGCGCATCTCGGCCTTCGGGCAGCTTGCCGGGCTGATCTCAACCCTGCAGAGTTCTGCCAATGGCCTGAAAACCACCAACGGTTTTGAAGCCATGAGAGCCACACCTGGCGCGGGTGCCGGTTTTTCGGCCACGGCCAGCAGCGAGGCAAGTGCTGCCACTTACAACATTGAGGTCAAGGCTCTTGCCCAAACTCAACGCCTGGCAGCAGGTCTTAACGCTTTTGTGCTCGACAACAGTGATCCGGCAATCACCGACCGGATCGCGGCCGGTACGCTGGACATTCGTTTTGGCAACATCGCCAACGACCTGTCGGCTGAGACACCGCAATCCGTGGCTTTTGCAGGTGGCACGATCAACGAATTACGCGATGCCATCAACGCGGCAGATATCGGTGTGCGTGCCAGCGTGATTAATGATGGCAGCACCCAGCGGCTGATCCTGAGCGGCACTGAAACCGGTCTTGATCAAGGTTTTACCCTCACTGGACTGGGCCTTTCGCCTGCAGATATTGATGACACCCCAGGCGCTCCGGTGCAACGCCTGCAGGCTGCCGGCAATGCCGAAGCCGTCGTGGATGGCTTGACGATTACGCGCCCGACCAACACCTTTGCTGATGTTATTGATGGCGTCAGTCTCACCTTGAACAAAGCTGACCCCGGCGTCACGGCCTCCCTCGCCATTGCTGCAGACAGCAGCAGCGCTACCGCAGCCATCAACAACTTTGTCAAGTCCTATAACGACATACTGACAGGTATCAAAAACCTGACCGCCTACAACCCGGAGACGCGTCAAGGCTCGCTTCTCACCGGAGACTCGACCACCCGCAACATGCAAAACCAGCTACGCAATCTGGTCGGTGGCGTGTTTGAAGGTTTGGGCAACACCACTCAACTTTCCGATATAGGTCTGACTTTTCAACTGGATGGTTCGCTGTCTGTCGACACGGCGCAACTGAATGCTGCCCTGGCTGACCCCGGACGCGCGGTCGGAGCCTTCTTCAAGGGCACCGACGGATCTGAGGGGTTTGGTGAGCGAGTCGCCATTGCCCTTGGCAACTTCGTTGGCAGCGAGGGTTTGCTGACCCAGCGCAGCGAAGGACTCAAGGCGTCGGTTCGGGATATTGAATCACGCCGCGAGCAGATCGAACTGCGTCTTGAGAGTGTCGAAGCGCGCCTGCGTGCACAGTTTTCATCGCTGGACAGCATGATTGCCAGCATGACTCAGACCAGCACATTCCTTTCTCAACAACTTGCCGCCCTGCCTGGGGCACGCAGTCAGTAAGCGATAAGGAGCTTAATCCATGTTCGGCACGTACTCCGGCAACCCCGCAGCAAGCTACGCCCGAGTCGGTGTGGAAACCGGTGTGAGCACCGCCGACCCGCACAGACTGGTGCTGATGCTGTTCGATGGCGCCATTCTAACTATCACCAGTGCAGGATCAGCGCTGTCGCGTGGTGCCATAGCGGCCAGGGGCGAAGCCATTTCAAAAGCCATCGAGATCATTGCCAACGGCCTGAAGGCCAGTCTCGATACCACTGCTGGCGGCGAGCTGGCCGAGCGGCTTGCTGCCCTGTACGACTACATGTGCGAGCGCCTGCTGTACGCCAACATCCACGGCAGTCAGGCTGCACTGGACGAAGTCTCCGGCCTGCTGCACAGCTTGCGTGACGCGTGGCAGAACATCACCCCACAGGCACAAAAAACCGCCTGAACCACCATGATGCCCCAGCGCTCCACCCCTCCTGCGCCGCCACACCCCACCCCAGTCAGCACGCTGGAGGCCTACCTTCGCCTTCACGACCTCTCATGTCACATGGTAGAGGCCGCGCAGGCCAACGACTGGGATCGACTGGCTGCACTGGAACGGGATCAGGCCACATTGAGAGGCTTGTTGCCGCAGCTTTCAGTCGGCAACAGTTTGCCGACTGAGGCTGCCAGAATTGCCCAGCTCATACGGCAGACACTCGACAACGATGCCGAGGTTCGTCGCCATGTTGAGCCATGGATGAATAGCGCTCGCAAGCTGCTGACCACCGGCAGGCGCGGTCGCGCCATGCGCGCAGCCTACACCGCAAGCGGGCCGCGCTGAAGGCGGCGCCATGCCACACGGCAAAGGTGCGCCATGATCCCTGCCGACCTGGCCGCCCGTCTGCGCATGCTCACCGATGCGAGTTTTTTCGACTCGGCGCCACCCATTCAGGGGGTGGCCAAGGTTCGCGAGATACAGGCGCGACTGCCACAACTGCTGCCTGGACAGACCTTTACTGCCAACATTCAACGCGCCCTGCCCGATGGCACTTTTCAGGCGGCAGTCGCTGGGCGAAGCTATACGCTGGCCCTCAACCATGCTGCCAAACCGGGGGACACACTTGAGCTTGTGGTGTCTCGCACCACCGCGCAGACTGTATTTGCGCAAGTGCTTGACCCCGCCGTGACAAGCTCAACCCCACGCTCACAGTTCAGCCCAACCGGTCAGTTGATCAGCTTCATGCTCACCGGACAACCTGCTCCCAAACCAGCCCTGCTGGCCGAGGGCAAACCCCTTTTGCCAGCCCCGCCGACTCCGGGTGTGGCGGCTTTGCCGCTGGCCTCTGCGCTGAGACAAGCACTGGGACAAAGCGGTCTGTTTTACGAATCGCATCAACAGCAATGGCTGGCTGGCAAACTCGATCTTGCTGCGCTGGGTCGGGAGCCGCAGGCACAGTTGGGCAATCAACGTACCGCGGCCGCGGTCGGACAAAACATGCCGGCTGCGGCCGCTTCCAGCGCTGCGCCAAGCCCTGAGGCCAAGCCTGCAGCGGGCCAGCTCGCGGCGAAAGCTGACGAAGCCGCTCTTGTGGCACGAGAGGCAAGCGCAGCCCGCCCGTTGAACATCCCGGACCGGGTGCTGCCCATTGTCCATCAGCAGCTTGAAGGCCTGGCCACCCAACAATACCCCTTGCATGGTCAGGCCTGGCCTGGCCAGAGCTTCGAGTTGATTGTGCACGAGCGCGGTGGCGATGGCACGCAAGCTGACAATTCCGGGGATAAGCCTGACTGGCAAACCACCTTGCGGGTGATCATGCCGGTGCTCGGCGAGGTGCAAGCCCAGCTCACGCTTAACACCGGCGGGGTTTCCATCAGATTGGCTGCACCGGACGACGCCACTCGTGAGCGACTCGATACCGGTCACACCAGGCTGGCCAACTCGCTCGAAGCTGCCGGTCTGCACCTTGCCGGCTTCATTGTCGAGCGCGCAGAGCCCGAGGCGGCAGAGTCTGAAGACATCTTGCCAGACTCTGATCCTGACTCCGGCGAAGGCTGACACCATGGCCCGGAAAAGACCCGGCACTCAACGCGACGAAGCTGTCGCCCTGACCTACACCACCGGAGACGCTGCGCCACGTGTGGTGGCCAAGGGTCGCGGTCTGGTGGCGCTTGAAATCATGGAACGCGCGCGTGAAGCCGGTATTTACGTGCATGAGTCGCCAGAGCTCGTCGCGCTGTTGATGCAGATTGACCTGGACGACCGTATTCCACCCGAACTCTTCGTCGCTGTTGCCGAGTTACTGGCCTGGCTGTACAGCATGGAGCAAACCGAGGAAACCCCACCACCGCCTTGATTAGCATTCGGGCATTTCGTCATGCCGTGTTATAAATACAAGTCATCCACGCCACCATCACAGCGAGCGATCGCCGAATGAAAGACACTGTGTTTGACAAGATTACCGATGGTAATCTTCTTGACCCTGATGCCCTGCCCAGCTTTCAGATACGCAACAGCAAGGAGATCGCCCACCTGCTGCGCAGTCTTGCAAAGCGGCGGTTTTTATTGACAGCGCATATTGAAGGGGGTGTCACGACCTTTGTCACAGCAGTGCTTGACATCACTGACGACGGTGAAGGCCTGATCCTCGACTCAAGCCGCGACCCGGAGATCATGCAGCGAGCCGCCAATGCGAGCATGCTTGTGTGCAACGGAAGGATGGATGGCGTTCGCGTGCAATTCAATGCTTTCAGCCCGGAAAGCTGTCCGTACCATGGCATGGAAGCCGTGCGCTGTGACTTTCCGGACATGGTCATACGCCTGCAAAGGCGCGAGTCCTTCCGCTTGCCGGTGCCAATGTCCAGCGCCATTGCCTGCCACCTGCATATTCAGGCACCCAATGGCGACCCTCAGGATGTCACTGTGCGGGTGCTGGACATCAGTGCAGAGGGCATTGGCCTACTGCTTGCGGACGATGCACCGCTTGCCCTGGAAGACACGCTGGAGAGCACGCTGGTAGTGCCGGAATATGGCAGCACTCCCATCAGGCTGAGCATTCGCAACATGATGCGGGTGGAAAACCGCAACGGTGGCACCAGCCTGCGGGTGGGTTTTCAACTCATTGATCCATCTCAGCGACTCATCAGCGCCATTCAGCGCTATGTGTTCAGAATCGAGCGCGAAAGACGTCTGCTGGAACTCGACGACTGACCAAGCAGCAACCCGCAGTGACTACCGTCTTTTTATCACAGCAGGCTACGATGAAGCTTGAGCCCACCCAGAAGCGCATACTCGAACTGCTCCAGAAAGACTCCACGCTGAGCACTCAGAAGCTGGCTGAACAAGTCGGCATGTCGCCCTCGCCTTGCTGGCGGCGGGTAAAGGAGCTTGAGGAATGCGGCTTGATTCGTGCCTATGTGGCCCTGCTGGACCGTCACAAGCTCGGGCTGGGCACATGCGTATGGGTGCGCGTGAAGCTGAAAAAACACAGCGCCGAGGTGCTCGATCGTTTCGAAACCGTGGTCAAGGCTTGCGACGAAGTCGTCGAATGCTATGAGTTGCTGGGTGAAACAGATTGCCTGCTCAAACTGTATCTGCCCAATCTTGAGGCGCTATCCGCCTTCATGCACAACTTTCTTCTCAAGATCCCCGAGGTTGACGTGACCCATTCGTCAGTCGCCCTCAGGGAGATCAAAAACGAGACTGCCCTGCCGATCAAGTAGAGACTGCCGCTGCTGCGGCAGAGCATGGGGACGGCTTGCTCAGAAACTGCTGAAAAACACCACCAGCACGCCAGCCGGTGCAATGATGCGGGTCACCCATTGCCAGACCGAAAAGCCAGTTGCACCAAGACCCAGTTCCTTTCGCACGCTGTCCTTGTCAAGACACCATGCAGCAAACAGGATCACACCCAGCCCGGTCAGTGGTAGCAATATCTTGCTGGTGAGTTGGTCAAGCAGATCAAACACTGTTCGTCCGAACACCAGCACATCACTCCATACGTTGAAGGACAGCAGCGCGGCGATTCCCAGTGCCCAGGTCGCCAAGCCAGCGATGACGGTCGCGCCGACCCGCCCTAACGGGGTGCGCTCTTCGACCAGTTCCACGATAGGCTCCAGCAATGAAATGGCGGAGGTGAGCGCAGCAAAAGTCAGCAACAGAAAGAACATGACACCGAGCAAGACACCTCCCGAGATGCCACCAAAGGCAATCGGCAAGGTGACGAAGATCAGGCCCGGACCAGCCGCAGGGTCGAGGTTGTTTGCAAACACGATGGGAAAGATCGCGAGTCCGGCTGCAATGGCGATGACCGTGTCCATGATGACCACGGTTCGGGCTGTTCTGAGCAGATCAACTTTGTGGTCCAGGTACGATCCGTAAGCCATCATGATGCCCATACCCAGCGACAGGGTGAAAAATGCGTGTCCGAGCGCCGCCAGCACTACATCGGCATTGACCCGGCTCCAGTCCGGATTGAAGAGATAGCTGAGCGCAGCGCCAAAACCGCCGCTGGTCACGCCATACCCCACCAGCACCAGCAGCAGAATGCCCAGCGCCGGCATCAGCAGACGGGCGCCTCGCTCCAGGCCGCCGGTCACCCCCATCGCCACCACCCACACGGTCAGCGTCATGAAGGCGGTGTGCCACAGCAGCAAGGTTCCGGGCTTGCCCAGCATGCCGGTGAATATGGCCCCCGCGCCATCTGCATCCAGGCCACGAAAAACACCGCTCAGGGCGTCGCCCACATAGGCCAGCGCCCAGCCTCCGATGACACTGTAAAAAGAGAGGATCAGAAACGCCCCGAGCACGCCACTGGCCCCGACCAGCATCCAGGCCTGACTGCGTTTGTTCTGGCGTGCCAACTCGCTCATGGTATTGATCGGGTTGCTTTGACCGCGTCGACCGAGCATCCACTCAGCCACGAGTATCGGTAGCCCGATCAGTGCAATACAGATCAGATAGATGATCACGAAGGCCGCACCGCCGCTCTGCCCGATCATGTAGGGAAACTTCCAGATGTTGCCAAGACCGACTGCCGAGCCAGTGGCAGCCAGCACAAAACCCAGACGCGAGGACCACTGGGCATGGGAATGGGTGAGGTTCGCTGTCATGTCACCGTACTCCTGCCAGATCGGTTTGTTCGCCCTGCTGCGACTGAAAATATGAATGTGTATGCATGCTTCAAGGTCTCCTCCTTGTGGGAATCGTTTTGCGACGCGCATCCTGTCGATGGCGACGTTTGATGATAGGAGCAAACCGGCAGAATAATTCTGCGTTATTCCTGCATACACACTGTTAATTCGCGAATCTTTACCCATGATTTCTGTCTATTGGGTAATTAATACCTAACGTCTTTTCTGCAACGCAGCAAAGATGCTTGGCAGCCTTACCGAAGAAACGACTACAAACCGCGTTATTTCAGGACTTTTTTCCAAACACTGAATACTCAAGGAAATTTTTGGCTTATGTGTCGCGGTTCGGAAAAAAATGATCTAGTCTGAAAAATGTCCAATTCAGACAAGTTTGTTCCTCAAAGCGTTTGATACCGTGTCAAGCAGACAAGCTTTTTCGCCTTATCAGGCCTAGCATGTGCACAGTTGGTTCGCCCTTTGGCGAGTCCGGCTTTTTGACCCACAACAACTTAAACAGAGGAGACAAGGTGCATCGGCAGCCTGTCTGGCCACAAGCCGGGTTGGGCGAGAACCCTTGCACTGGACGCCATGGACAAGACGCTGCCTGCCGTTTCACTTGACGACAAATACACGCTGACCTCCGGCAAAGCCTGGATGACCGGCATTCAGGCGCTGGTGCGTCTGCCTATCATGCAGAAGATGCTTGACGAAGCAGCCGGACTCAACACCGCCGGCTTCGTCACGGGTTATCGAGGTTCGCCGCTCGGTAATGTGGATCAGGAGTTCTGGAAGGCGGCCAAGTTTCTCGCGCCTTACAAAATCCGCTTCCAGCCTGGCCTTAACGAAGACCTGGCCGCCACCTCGGTGTGGGGCACCCAACAGGTGACGCTGGACCGAAACGCCACAGTCGATGGGGTGTTCTCGATCTGGTATGGCAAGGGTCCGGGGGTTGATCGTACCGGTGATGTGTTTCGCCATGCCAACGCTGCAGGTTCGTCAAAGCATGGTGGTGTGCTGGTCATTGCCGGCGACGATCACGCGGCCAAGTCCTCCACCCTGCCCCACCAGACCGAACATGTCTTCAAGGCCTTGATGATGCCGGTGCTGGCGCCAGCCGGCATTCAGGAGTATCTGGAATACGGCTTGCACGGTTTCGCGCTGTCGCGCTACTCGGGTTGCTGGGTCGCCTTTAAAGCCTTGACCGACACGGTAGAGACATCAGCGTCGGTGGATGTAGACCCTTTCAGGGTGCAAACCGTGATTCCGAGCGCGGAGGAATTTCCACTGCCGCCAGATGGCCTCAACCTGCGCTGGCCCGACCCACCGCTGGTTCAGGAGGAGCGCTTGCTCCACCACAAGCTCTATGCTGCGCTGGCATACTGTCGCGCCAACCGGCTCAACCGCACGGTTTTTGACAGCCCACGGGCACGGCTTGGAATCATCACCAGCGGCAAGAGCTATCTTGATGTGCGTCAGGCATTGGACGACCTCGGCATAGACGAACAGACTGCAGCCGACATAGGCATCCGCTTGTATAAGATCGGCATGGTGTGGCCACTGGAAGCAGAAGGGGTGCGCAAGTTCGCGGAGGGGCTGGAAGAAATTCTGGTGGTCGAGGAAAAACGTCAGTTTCTGGAGTATCAGGTCAAGGAGGAGCTGTACAACTGGAAGGACGATGTGCGTCCCCGCGTGATCGGCAAGTTTGATGAGAAAGGCGAATGGTCCTTGCCGCATGCTGACTGGTTGCTGCCGGCCGCCGGAGAGCTCACACCGGCAATGATTGCGCGCGCCATCGCCGGCCGCATCGCGCGCTACTTCACCTCAGACCGCATCAAGGCACGATTGTGCTTCATCGAGGCCAAGGAGGCGGCCCTCGCCCAACCGCACACCCGGGTGCAGCGTGTGCCGCACTATTGCTCCGGCTGTCCGCACAACACCTCCACCAAGGTGCCCGACGGCTCGCGCGCGATCGCCGGCATTGGCTGTCACTACATGGCCACATGGTTGTCGCCAGAGCATACCCAGACCTTTTGCCAGATGGGCGGCGAGGGCGTGCCATGGATAGGGCAAGCGCCGTTCACAAGCACGCCACATGTGTTTGCCAACCTGGGCGACGGCACCTACATGCACTCCGGCATACTCGCCATACGCGCAGCAGTGGCGGCCGGGGTCAACATCACCTACAAGATCCTCTACAACGACGCAGTGGCCATGACCGGTGGTCAGCCGCATGATGGCACGCTGAGCGTACCCATCATCGCCCGTCAGTTGATCGCCGAGGGGGTAATGAACGTGGTTGTGGTCAATGACGGCACCGCCCGTGCCTATGGCCCGGCCGATCTGCCGCATGGCGTACCCATCCGTCACCGCGACGAGATGGACGCGTTGCAACGCGAGCTGCGCCAGGCTCCAGGCGTGACCGCGATCATCTACGACCAGACCTGTGCCGCCGAGAAACGCCGTCGCCGCAAGCGTGGCACCTTTCCAGACCCGGCGACCCGGGTGGTCATCAATGATCTGGTTTGCGAGGGTTGCGGTGACTGCAGCGACAAGTCCAACTGCATGTCGGTCAGCAGCGTCGAGACCGAATTCGGACGCAAGCGCAGCATTGATCAGTCCTCGTGCAACAAGGACTTCTCGTGCATTAAGGGTTTTTGTCCCAGCTTCGTGACCATCGAAGGTGGCAGGCTGCGCAATGGCAAGGCGATGGCTGATGGGCAGAACATGTTCGCCGAACTGCCTGAGCCGCAGTTGCCAGGCACCGCCACCCCCTGGGGCATCCTGATTACCGGTGTGGGCGGCACCGGTGTGGTCACCATAGGTGCCCTGCTGGGCATGGCGGCACACCTCGAAGGCAAGGGTATTTCGGTGCTCGACATGGCCGGCCTTGCCCAGAAAGGTGGCTCGGTGTGGTCACACATCCGCATTGCCGACCGGCAGGAGGACATCTTCGCGGCCAGAGTTGCTGCCGGTGAGGCCAATGCGGTGATTGGTTGTGATCTGGTGGTCACCGCCGGTGATGAGTCAATCGCCAAGATGCAAAACGGTTTCACCCGTGTGGTCGTCAATCGCGACCAGACCATGACCAGCGAGTTCGTGCGCGGCTTTGCCGCCCAGGCGCGCAGTGGCGACCTGAGCGCGCAAGCTGATCCACGCTTTCCGGCAGACGATATGCAGAGTCAGATCATCGCTGCAGTGGGCGAAGGCAACGCTGACTTTCTGGACGCGACCCGCATCGCCACGGCGTTGATGGGCGATTCGATCGCTACCAACTTGTTCATGCTCGGCTACGCGTGGCAAAAGGGCCTGGTGCCTTTGTCTGGCAGCGCCATCATGCGCGCCATCGAGATCAATGGCACCGCTGTGGCCGCCAACAAGGCCGCCTTCCAGTGGGGACGTCGCGCCGCCGTCGATTTCGCGGCGGTCAGTGCAATGGCAAGTCCGCAACGTGGCAAGCCAGAGCACCATCGACTGTCGACCAGCGTGGCCGAGATCATCTCCCGCCGCAAAGCCCATCTTGCCGATTATCAGGATGCTGCCTATGCCGAGCGTTACCTGGCCTTGATAGAGCGCGTCGAACGCGCTGAATCCCGTGTCGCGCCGGGCATCACCCTGCTCACCGAGGCGGTGGCGCGTGGCTATCACAAGCTGCTCGCCTACAAGGACGAGTATGAGGTGGCACGCCTCTATACCGACAGCGACTTCCTGAAACGGGTTGAAGAGCAGTTCGAGGGGGATTACAAACTGGTCTTCCACCTCGCTCCGCCCGCCTTCGCCGACAAGGACCCGCAAACCGGCGAGTTGCAGAAGAAGGCGTATGGACCATGGATACTGAAGGCGATGCGTTTGCTGGCAGGTTTCCGCCATCTGCGTGGTTCGCGACTCGACCCGTTCGGGCGTACTCATGATCGCAAGCTGGACCGGGAATTGATCGCTGATTATGAACGGATAATCGAAGAGGTGATCGCCAGACTCGACAGCGATAATCACGAACTGGCCATTGAACTGGCATCGCTGCCCGAGCTGATACGTGGCTTCGGCCATGTGCGCGAGCGCCATGTGACCCACGCCCGCCAACGCCAGGCCGAACTGCTGGAAAGCTTGCGCAGTGGGCAACCGGGCAAGCAGCACAAAAGCGGCATGCCGCGGAAGATCATCGCGGTGCTGGCAGGCTAGCGGCTTGTCAACCCCCGACCCATCATCGTAAAACCGACTCGGCCACACACCCAACAGGCCGGACGGACTTTTCAACCATCGTGCATCGCCACACTTCACGCCACAAGCGTGACGGTGTGCTGATGCACGCCACTCCCCACAATAAAGGAGACATCACCATGGCAGTTTTTTCACTGAGCGACTTTGCCGATCACGAACAAGTGGTTTTTTGCAGCGATGACAGCAGCGGATTGAAGGCCATCATCGCCATCCACAACTCCAATCTTGGTCCGGCTCTTGGCGGTTGCCGCATGTGGCCTTACGCATCCGAAGAAGAAGCGGTTCGTGACGTGTTGCGCCTGTCGCGTGGCATGACCTACAAATCGGCAATGGCCAATCTCAAGCTCGGCGGTGGCAAGTCAGTCATCATTGGCAACCCGCGCACCCAGAAAACACCGCAACTGCTCGCAGCCTTTGCACGTGCGCTGGAACAACTCAACGGCCGCTACATCGCAGCAGAGGACTCGGGCACCAGCGTGGCCGACATGAAGACCATGGCACAGATGACCGGTCACGTGGCCGGCATAATCGACAAACCGTCGGACACCGGCACCCGCAGCGGCGACCCCTCCCCGGCTACCGCCTTTGGTACCTTCATAGGCATCAAGGCAGCAGTCAAGGACAAGCTGGGCCGGGATTCGCTGGAAGGACTGCGCGTTGCGGTGCAAGGTGTCGGCAATGTGGGTTTTGACCTCGCACGCCAGCTCAAGGAGGCAGGCGCCAGCCTGTGGGTGACTGATATCCACCAAGATGCACTGACACGTGCCACCGACGAACTGAATGCGGTGGTGGTGTCGCCAGACGAGATCTTCAGTCTGGATGTCGACGTGTTTGCACCATGTGCGCTGGGCGCGGTGCTTAACGACCAGACGATTCCGCAACTCAAGGCCGGTATAGTGGCCGGTGCCTCAAACAACCAGCTTGCCGAAGCACGTCACGACGCTGCGTTGATGCGACGCGGCATTCTGTATGCGCCAGACTACGTGATCAACGCAGGCGGCATCATTGACGTTTATCACGAACGCATCGGTTTTAACCGGGACGCACTGATCCGTCACATTGAGGGAATCCAGGACAACCTGATGGAGATCTTCGAACGCGCCCGCCTCGAAGCCCGTCCCACGGGTGAAGTTGCTGATGCCATTGCCGAAGAGCGATTCAGACTCAAACGCTGAGTTCCCCCCATCCGAGCTCCAATTCAGCTCCTGTCCCGGATTGCGCTGCGCCCCATCCGGGCTACAAGGGCTGAGTCCACTGCCATAAGCTCTAAGCCTGGAACACCATCCGTCGCCCGGGTGAAGCAACGCGAAACCCGGGGGCCGAGGCTTATTCATCCACCCAACGCAATCCCGGCTCCTGTCCCGGATTGCGCTGCGCTCCATCCGGGCTACAAGGGCTACAACGGCAAGGCCCTATCCTGCATGGAGCCTTTACCCTTCATGTGATTCCAGAATGTTGAAAGCAGTCTGGCTGCTTCGCTTCATATGAGCGGAGCGGCCAGTTGCGCAGATACAGACAGGCTAGGCTTAGACGCGTTGTGCGATGAAGTCCTTGATGAGCTGAACATCCGGCGCCATGACGTCAACGCGCTGGGGCAGGTTTTCAATGCCTTCCAGCTCAGTCGGTCGTGGGGGTTCGCAATCCAGGGCCTCACGAATGGTGTCGCCAAATTTGACTGCCTGAGCGGTTTCGAGCACGACTACCGGCATGCCGATATCACCTGACTCTCGCGCCACCTTGACACCATCGGCGGTGTGAGTATCGATCATCACCCCGTGGCTCTTCCACACAGCGCGAATGGTCGCCAGGCGGTCAGCGTGGGAGCTTTGCCCGGATGAAAACGCAAACTGCGGCAGATTAGCCATGAACTCGGTACGGGAAAGATCGAAAGCACCGCCTGCATCTACCGCTTTCCAGAGCCGCGCTACTTCGGTGGCATCACGTCCGACCAGATCGAAAACAAAACGCTCGAAGTTGGAGGCCTTGGAGATGTCCATGGACGGGCTGGAGGTGACATGGGTTTCGGCTGTGCCACGTGGGCGGTAAACGCCAGTTCGAAAAAATTCGTCGAGCACGTCGTTTTCATTGGTGGCCAGAATCAAGCGACCAATCGGCAAACCCATCTGTCGAGCAATATGACCAGCGCAGATATTGCCGAAGTTGCCGGACGGCACACAGAAGGCGATCTGTTCGTCGTTGCTTTGGGTAGCCGCAAAATAGCCCTTGAAGTAATACACCACCTGAGCAGCCACACGCGCCCAGTTGATGGAATTGACGGCGCCAATGCGGTAGCGTGATTTGAACTGCGCATCATTGGACACCGCCTTGACGATATCCTGCGCGTCATCAAACATGCCATTGACCGCAATATTGAAAATGTTGTCGTCCTGCAACGAATACATCTGGGCACGCTGAAAGGCGCTCATCTTGCCGTGTGGTGACAACATGAACACTTTGACGCTGTGTTTTCCGCGCATCGCGTATTCGGCTGCCGACCCGGTGTCACCCGATGTAGCCCCCAGAATATTGACCTGTTCGCCACGTTTTTCGAGCACATACTCGAACAGGTTGCCAAGCAACTGCATGGCCATGTCCTTGAAGGCCAGCGTCGGACCGTTGGACAGTTCAAGCAAGGCCAGCTTGCCGGGCTCCAGCCAGCGCAAAGGGGTAATGTCGCTGGCGTCCTCGCCCCCTCGCGTAAAGCGATAGACCTCGGGGGTATAGGTATGGCGGCATATATCCTTCAGGTCATCGGAAGGAATGTCAGTGATGAAGCGCGACAGGACCTGGAAGGCGAGCTCGTGGTAGGGCAAATGGCGCCACGCATCAAGCTCTGCCCGTGTGATCTGTGGGTAAGACTCGGGAAGATACAAACCACCATCAGGTGCAAGACCGCCCAGCAGGATGTCGCAAAATTCCGGTCCGGCCGGCAGGCCGCGTGTCGATAGATACTTCAAGAGCCACTCCGCAAAGAAATGATTGTCAGGCCCGTCGACCGGATGAACTCGGCAAGGCAGGCTCTAATGAATACGCTTGTCGCGCCCAGCAGACGCGACAAGGCCAAACCGATTGGCAGCGTCGGATTATCGCGTGCCCACGCGCCCAATGTCCAACGCCGACGTCACTGCCCAGTCACTCGCAACACTTGCTCACCCTGCATCCGCACCAAACAGGCGTCCGAAAATCCGCGCACCCCCGATATAGGTGCCCATTGCCGAACCAATCGTGGTCAGCAAAAACACCAGCAAGACCCGTGACACCCGGTTGTGCCACCATCCCTTGACTTGCGTGACATCCTTGCGCAGCGTCGCAAAATCGGAAACCTGCGGTTTTCGAAGATAGAGTTCGACCGCTGCCGCAACAAAACCAACCCCGATGGTCGGATTGAGCGAGGTCAGCGGCGCAGCCAGTGCAGCCGTGACAATCGTCACTGGATGAGCCATCGCAACAAGCCCGCCCAGTGCTGCCAGACCGCCGTTGATGAATACCCAATCGAGCACCATCTGCCAGCCAAGATCGGTATTGCGCGTGAAACCAAACGCAAACCCGGCAACAATCACCGCCACAATGACCCACGGCAAGACCTTGGGCCAACGCGCTTTGGGTGGCGCCTTTTCCAGTGACGCGATCACGGCCTGCGGCGCCTCGGCCGACTCGGCAGCATAGCGCTCTATGCCCTTCAAATGGCCGGCACCCACCACCGCGAGCACCCGTCTGGGCGCGGAATCGGCTGCCAGGCGACGCAGACCTGCCGCCATATAGCGGTCACGCTCGTCGATGATAGGGCCAAAAAGCGCCTCCGAGCTTTCCGCAAACTCGCTGAAGGTGGACTCAAGCATGTCACCCTCCTTGAGCCGCTCTATCTCGCTTTCCGCGATCTTTTCCTTGCTCAGCACACCGGCCACCAGACCACTGACCAATTCCATGCGCTGCCACCAGGGAACTGACTTGTAGGCCCGCCTGAGCGTCAGGCCGATATCCCGGTCGATGAGGGCAACCGGCAGCCCCCGATCAAGCGCGCCGTTGATGGCCGCACGCATTTCGGCGCCAGGCTCAATGCCATATTGGTCGGCGAGACGCTGCTGATAAGCACCCAGCGCCAGACTGGCCGCCACCATCGGTGCCTGGCCGCTGCGAATGACACTGAACAGGTCAAGCTTGCCCATTGAATCCGGGTCTAGCATGGCCTTTTGGCGACTCGAACATAGCTCGATGGCCACAGCATCGAAATCATCGGAGCGGATCAGTGCCTCTACTGCACGGGCACTGGCTGCAGACACGTGAGCGGTCCCAAGCAGCACAATCTCGGTTTCACCAATAGTGAACTGGCGATAAGGCTCACCAGCAAGCAACTGCAATGTTTCAGGCGACATGCACTTCCTGACCAAGCCCACCAGGGGCTTTATTCGGATACTAAAAAGCGCCGGGCATGAAAAAGCGCGGTGATGGTCTTGGCGTCGGTAAGCCGTCCATCAAACACTGCTTGTTCAAGCTCGGCGAGGCTCATCGAATGGATTTCGAGAAATTCCCCGTCGTCCAGATCATTGCCGACTTCGATCATGTTTCGGGCCAGAAAGATCTCGATACGCTCGTCAGAATACCCGATGCACGGGTGCATCACACCCAAATATTGCCATTCGCGTGCCTCAAAACCGGTCTCTTCCCTCAATTCGCGTCGCGCACAGGCTTCGATGCTTTCATCGGGGTCCAGCTTGCCGGCAGGAAACTCGATAAACGCCCTGCCTACGGGATAGCGGAACTGTCTTTCCACCACCAGGCGGCCATCGTCACGCACCGGCACGATGACCACGGCGCCTGGGTGGCGCACATACTCCCGGGCGCTGTTGTTGCCATCCGGAAGGCTGACGCGATCGCGGCGAACATGCAGCAAGCGCCCCTCAAACACCACTTCGGTTTCCAGGCAACGCTCTGCGAGCGGGTCAGTGAGATCAGCCACGCAGGTATCCGAGGTCAGAATATTCAGACACGAGCACTCACATCGATGCAACCAGTGCGTAGACGCACAGGCTCATGATCCCTTGAGGCAACAGGCCAAGCAAGGCGATTGCCAGACCATTGACTGACAGCATCACCTTCACATCTGCGGGCGCATTGATGGACGAGTTGTCCTCGGACTGGTCGAAGTACATCACCTTGACCACACGCAGATAATAGAAGGCGCCGACCAGTGACATCAGCACAGCGACAACCGCTAGCCACACATAACCCGCCGCCACAACGGCCTGCAACACCGAGAGTTTTGCCCAGAACCCGATAAAGAACGGCACACCAGCCATCGAGAACATGACGATCAGCATCATCAGGGCAAACCACGGCGAGCGTTGGTTGAGGCCTTTGAAGTCTTCGATGTTTTCGGCATCAAAGCCGGCACGCGACAGGAGTATCAACATGCCAAACGACGCGAGACTCATCATCACATAGGCCACGGCATAGAACATTGCCGAGCTGTACGCGTTCAGGGCAAGGTAGCCGTCGCCATCCACGACACCAGAGAGCAAGCCCAGCAAGACAAAACCCATGTGTGCAATACCGGAATAGGCCAGCATGCGCTTGATGTTTGTCTGTGCAATCGCGGCGAAATTGCCAAGTACGATGGACAGGATGGCCAGGAACATCAGCATGGACTGCCAGTGTTCGGCCAGTTCGAACAGGCCAAATACCAGCAAGCGCATGGCCATGGCAAACGCCGCCAGCTTGGGAGCCGACGCAATCATCAATGTCACCGCAGTCGGCGCGCCGTGATAGACATCGGGCACCCACATGTGGAACGGAACCACGCCGAGTTTGAACGCCAAACCCGCCACCACAAAGACCAGACCGAACACCAGCACGGTTTCGTTGGCAGTCTGATATTGAATCGACTGGGCAATGGCAGCCAGTTCGAGACTGCCTGTCGCCCCATAAAGCATGGACATGCCGTACAACAAAAGACCGGAGGCCAGCGCACCGAGCACGAAGTACTTCATTGCGGCCTCGGTTGAGCGAACCGAGTCACGATCAAAAGCCACCATGGCGTAGAGCGACAGCGACATCATCTCAAGGCCGATGTAAAGCGACAGCAAATGACTTGAGGTCACCATGACCATCATGCCGAGCGTCATCAGCAGCGTCAGCAGATAGTATTCCGGGCGATCCATGCTGCGATCGCTCAGATAACCACGGCCATACAGCAGGGCAATGGCCACCGTGAAGTAGATGAGCAACTTCAGAAAGTCGCCCATCAGGTCGGACACGAACATGTTGCTGAAGGTCAGCACCACCTGACCGTCCATTGTCGATACGGTGATGATGGCAGCCACCAGCAAAGTGGCCTGAGTGAGGTAATAGGCCAGCGCGCTCGCAATTCGCCGGGCAAAGGTGCTTGCCAGCATCACGATGAGTGCCATCACTGCGACAAATATCTCGGCCGCTGCAGGGGTGAAGTCGGGGACAACGAAATTCATCTTCTGACCAGTCCGATTAGTGTTCAGCCGCGCGCGTCGGGCGGATTGAAAGGATAACGAGCATCATCACAGCTTGCTTACCGACACATGACGCAACAACTCATCCACCGAGGCATGCATCACCTCTGTGAAGGGGAAGGGATACACCCCCATGGCGATGACGCACACCGCAAATATCACGAGTATGGCCATCTCACGACGATTGACGTCTTCAAGTTCGGCAACATGCTTGTTGCCTATCGGACCAAACACTACACGCTTGTACATCCACAAGGTGTAGGCAGCCCCAAGGATGAGGGTAGTCGCGGCAAGGAAGGCGACCCAGAAATTGAACTGAACTGCACCGAGCACCACCATGAACTCACCGACAAATCCACTGGTGCCGGGAAGGCCCGCGTTGGCCATCGCAAACAGCAAGAAAAACGCAGCGAACTTGGGCATGGTGCGCACAACACCACCGTAGTCGGCAATGTTGCGTGAATGCATGCGGTCATAAAGCACGCCAATGCAGAAGAACATCGCCCCGGAAACAAAGCCGTGCGAAATCATCTGAATGAGCGCACCTTCAATTCCGAGCGAATTGAACATGAAGAAACCGAGTGTGACAAAACCCATGTGCGCAATTGATGAATACGCCACCAGCTTCTTCATGTCGGACTGCGCCAACGCCACGAAGCCGATGTAGACGACCGCGATCAGCGACAGCACGATCATCAACGGTGCCATTGCCTGCGCGGCATCGGGAACGATGGGCAGCGAGAAGCGCAGAAATCCGTATGCACCCAGCTTGAGACCAATTGCCGCCAGCACGATGGAGCCACCTGTTGGCGCCTCGACGTGAGCATCCGGCAACCAGGTGTGCACCGGCCACATCGGCACCTTGACCGCGAAGGCCAGCAGGAAGGCCCAGAACACAAGCGTCTGCGGGGTCATGCCCAATGGCAGTTTGTGCCAGTCGAGAATCGAGAAGCTGCCGCCGGATTCCATGTACAGATAAAGCAGCGCCACCAGCATCAGCAAGGAACCGGCCAGCGTGTAGAGGAAGAACTTGATCGCCGCATAAACACGATTTGCCCCGCCCCACACCCCGATGATGAGGTATAGCGGAATCAGTGATGCCTCGAAGAACACGTAGAACAGCACACCATCAAGCGCCGAGAAGATGCCGTTCATCAAGCCGGACATGATCAGGAAGGCCGCCATGTATTGCGCAACCTTGTTCTGAATGACCTGCCAGCCGGCCGCCACCACCATGACGGTGATGAAGGCATTGAGCACCACGAACAGCATCGAAATGCCGTCAACCCCAAGGTGATAGTGAATGTTGAAGTGTGGAATCCATCGCGCGAACTCCGAGAACTGCATTGCACTGGTTGTGCTGTCGAAGAACAGAAACAATGGAATCGTCACGACGAACCCGGCAACAGCGACGCCGAGCGACAACATTCGCGCAAGCGGTGCATTGCGATCCGAACCGGTGGCCAGCACGAGCAATCCGCCGATGATCGGAATCCAGATTGCGAGGCTGAGAAGTGGCAAACCCGTCATTGTTGCTATCCGTCAAAAATGCCTGAATGAAAGGCGTTGTTTGTTGCTTGTCCGTGCGATGCGCGGCTTAGCCGAAGTTGAACCAGAAGCCGAGCATGATGAACAAACCGATGATCATCGCAAATGCGTAGGTGTAAAGCTGACCGGTCTGGAACAAACGCGAGAGTTGCGCAATCCAGCCCACTGCTCGGGCCGAGCCATTGACGACGATGCCGTCGATCACACCCCGATCGCCTAGCGTCCACAAACCCTTGCCAAGTGCTCGTGAGCCACCCGCGAAGAATGTCTCGTTGAACTTGTCAAAGTAATACTTGTTTTCAAGCAAGGTGTGGATGGCGCTGAACCTGCGTTGAATCGCCGCGGGAATATCAGGGCGCTTCATGTAGAAAAACCAGGCAGTTCCGACTCCGGCTACAGCAAGCCAAAGCGGAGCGGTCTGCAAGCCGTGGATTGCCATGCCAAACGGACCAGTGAAGATCTCTTCGAGCTTGGACAAGCCGACATGGTGCTCTGCCACATAAATGGCCGAACCAAAGAACTCTCCGAACAACATCGGCTCGATGGTGAAGAAGCCGATCAGCACCGACGGAATTGCGAGCAGGATCAACGGCACAGTCACCACCCATGGCGACTCATGCGGCTTCTGTCCTGGTGCCAGGCCATGATGATGCTCATCATGGTGATCATCGTCATGCTGCGTGTCGTGGTGCGCGTCATGCCCGTGATGTGCCTTGCCGAAACGCTCTTCGCCGTGGAACACCAGAAAGTACATCCGGAACGAGTAGAAAGCGGTGACAAATACACCTAGCAGCACGCACACCATGGCGTAGCCGGCACCCCACAGTTCGGCAGCAAACACCGCCTCTATGATGGAGTCCTTGGAGTAGAAACCCGAGAACAGCGGAAAACCAATCAGCGCGAGCGAGCCAAGCAGAGAGGTTATCCAGGTGATCGGCATGTACTTGCGCAGGCCTCCCATATTGCGGATGTCCTGATCATGATGCATGCCCATGATGACCGAGCCCGCAGCGAGGAACAACAGCGCCTTGAAAAATGCGTGCGTCATCAGATGGAAAACACCGGCACTATAGGCTGATACGCCAAGCGCGACCGTCATGTAACCAAGCTGCGACAGGGTCGAATAAGCCACCACGCGCTTGATGTCGTTCTGAATGATGCCGAGAAAGCCCATGAACAGCGCAGTGGTTGCGCCAATGACCAGCACAAAGGAGAGCGCGGCGTCCGACAGTTCGAACAGCGGTGACATGCGCGCCACCATGAAAATGCCCGCCGTGACCATGGTCGCCGCGTGGATCAGCGCGGAAATTGGGGTCGGGCCTTCCATTGAGTCGGGCAGCCACACATGCAGCGGCACCTGCGCCGACTTGCCCATGGCACCAATGAACAGCAACACACAGATGGCCGTGATCAGGTTCCAGCCGGTGACCGCCATCTCCACACCCACCAGATCACTGGCTGCTGCAAACACCTCGGCGTAATGCAGGGAACCGGTGTGTGCAGCAACCAGACCTATGCCCAGCAGAAATCCAAAATCGCCTACCCGGTTGACCAAAAAAGCTTTGAGGTTGGCATAAATTGCGGTCGGTCGCTCATGCCAGAAACCAATCAACAGATACGAAACCAAGCCGACCGCTTCCCAGCCGAAGAACAACTGAAGAAAGTTGTTCGACATCACCAGCATCAGCATCGAAAAGGTGAACAGCGAGATGTAGCTGAAGAAGCGC
>DAIMZH010000057.1:0-21405 GCA_036734105.1 Azoarcus sp.
AATCTGGGTGAGTTTTGGGAGTTGAGGTTGGTCAAGGGTATGGTGGAGAGGGGGCGAAATCTGGGTGAGTTTTGGGAGTTGAGGTTGGTCAAGGGTATGGTGGAGAGGGGGCAAAGCTTGAGTTGTGTCAGGGTTGTTGTGGGCTGGATTGGGTAGAAATCCAGCAACTGGTTCGGGAGCAACGCTATTTTGTGCTGTACGCACCGCGCCAGACCGGCAAGACCTGCACCTTGCTGGCGATGATGAAGGCGTGCAGGTGATTTTCGATCGCCACGCGGCCACACCGTGTGACGACAGGATCTGGCAGCGGGAGGCTAGCCGTGCTGGTCTGGATGTGACGGTGTGGGGGGCGTGACGACATCCGAGGCGATCTTGCCTACGGCCAGCCCGATGATGATGAAATGGATGGCGCAGTAGAGCAGCAGCAGGCGGGGTACGAAGTGGATCAGCGCGGTGCTGTCGAGGGTGTGGCCGACGGCGAGCAACAGCACCGGCATGATGAGCATGGCGGTGTTGCCGCGCTTGAAGATCCAGTAGAGTTTGCTGCCCAGGGCCTTGAGCAGGGCGTGCCAGGTTTGGCGGCCAGACCAGAAGAAGGGCAGCAGTGCGATGACCCAGATGGTGTCAGCTAGCCAGTGCTGGCCTGACGGGTGCAGGCGGGATGTGACAAAGGCCAGCGGAATGACATGACACAGAATATGCACGCGTGTCCAGGTGACTGCGGGCGGGGCTAATGGTATGTCGGGCAAGGTGGTAAGTTGCCATGCGCGCAGCAGCGCGGCCATGATTGCTGTCAGGGCGATGAGGCCAACAAGCAACACCCACGGTTGACCAGGGGCGAAAGCAGCGGATGCTGCGGTGGTAAAGCTGGCAATCGCGGGAGCGATGGCTGCGGTCTTCATGCGCAGGATCAGGGTTTGACAGGGACATTGAAGCGTTGGATATATCGACTGAAACGTTTGGTGATGAGTTCGTCGGTGAGACCAAAGGCTTGCGCTGAGTAGTCGTGCTTGCGTGCTTCTTCTTTGACGTCTTGTGCCAGAAAACGCTGCATGGACTTAAGGGCGAGTTCTGAGTGGGGTAGGTCGAAGCGTTGGTAGATGGATTTGACGGTGCCCAAGGGGTCGCGGATTAAAGAGGAATAGTGAATATCCAGAAAGCGTTCTTCGCAGTTCAGGGTGTCCCTGCGCTTCATGTAGGCGTCCATGTCGGTGGCAAGTCGGTCGAGGACTTGCTGTCCGATGACGGAGCGGTCCAGTTTTGAGCTGCAGATGCCACGAAAGGCAGTGTTGAGGCTTGCCCAGGACGACACGGACTGGACGGGGTCGCGGTGCAGGTGGATCAAGCAGGCGTCGGGGTATTGGCCCAGGAGTGCGCCAATGCCTGGCAGGTGGTCAGGGGATTTGAGCAGCCAGCGCTCGCCCGGATAGGTGTGTTGGAGGGTTTGTAAGGCGCGTTTGTGGTGTTGGTAATCTGGTGTGTGATCGACCTGACTGAGCCAGTTGGAATAGGCTGGTACGTTAAACATGCCGACAAGCGCCTTGGTCTGGAAGCTTTGCATGAGCAGCGGGGTGCATTCTTCGGGGCCGTCCAGGTGGAATTCGTGGATGTGCTTGAGCTCAGGGGCCAGATGGTTTTGCATTGCCATAAGCAGCTTGCCGGTCCGGCGGCGTGGGTCCTTGTCGATTCTGCACGGTTTGGCGGGTGGGATTTGTGAGACGGTGGTTTCCCAATTGCGGAGATAACGATGGGCTGGGTCGTGCGCGAGCAGGTTGAAGAGAAAGGAGGTGCCGGAACGGGGTAGCCCGAGGATAACCAGAGGTTTCGGGATCGTTTGGGTGAGGATTTGCGGGTTAGCGTTACAGTGTTTTTCCAGCCGAGCCCTGGCATCGAGCATTCCAACCAGCATTTCGCGAACATAAAAACGGCCAAATGCATGCGGGTTGCCAGTGTTGTCAAGTGCGTCGGTGAGCCGGGTGAGTGCTTCGATATGAGGACCGGTCTGCCACTTTCCACGGCCGTGACGGGCCGTGACGGTTTGAATGATCGTTTGCGCGTCGAGCCTGCGCGGCGCGAGGCGTGCAGGCAGTATCGGTGCGACGGCATTCCAACTGCGTGCCATCAAGCTTGGCTGTTGTTTCATCGTTCAGTGTCGTTGGTTCAGGGGCGCGAGGCGATACGCTCAAGAAGCTTGCGTAGTTCTGTCTCTTGTTCAGCATCAGGAGACAACGCAAGAGCAGCTTCTGCGGCATTTCGTGCTTCTGCCCAACGCTCCAGTGCCATCAGTGTTTGCGCAAGGTGAAGACGAATTCCTGCATTCTCTGGAGCTTGTTCAACTGCCTGAGCGATGAAGTAACGGGCGCGGGCAGGATCGCCACGTTCGAGCAGAATCATGCCCATGGTGTCGAGCAAATGTGGGTCTTGAGGGGCAATTTCCAGCCCACGTCGGGCGGTTTCGGTGGCGCCTGCCGGGTCGGATTTACGGCTTAGCCAGGCGACATTATTGATAGATGGGATGTGATTCGGGACGATGTCGAGCACTCTGCGGTATTCGGTCAAGGCGTCGTCATTGCGTTCTAGTGTCAGGTAAGCGCCAGCGAGGTGTAGTCGTGCATTGATGTCATTGGGGTTTTCACTGATCCATTGCTTGAGTGTTTGTATTGCTTCGTCACGCCGCTCCTGGCCCCACAGTGACCGGATCAATTGAATGGTAACTTCGGAGTTTGCGACTATGGCCAGTGCTCGGCGCAGGTGTGGTTCGGCTTCGGCGAATTGTCCGGTCAACACCTTGTACCAGCCTGCTACGGCTTCAACAGGCTGCTGTCCTTCGGCCTCGGCGATCAATGCATCGACGGTTTTGCCTGCCGCTTCTATGTTGCCGGTAAGCACATGAAGCTGGACGAGGGCAACTTTTGCTTCAATAAATTGAGGTGCGAGGTCGATTGCGCGTTGAAGCGCCGTGGCCGAGGCTGTGAAGTCTCCTGTGCGTGACAAGCTTTCGGCATGCCAGTAGTGGGCTGCTGGGTTGTCCGGAGCGCGCTGTGCCCATTGGCCCATGTTGTCTCGGGCGGCGGTGTTGTCGCCGGTTGCGAGCTGTGCCTGGCCGAGTAGCTCAAAGACACGGGCTTGGCCTTCGAGATTGGAAAGATTCAGTTCGGAGAGTAGCTCAATGGTCGTGGCGGCCTGGTTGGCCGAGAGGTGGTGAGCCGCCAGCGTGGTACGTAGCTCTAATGAAGCAGGATTGTGCGTGAGACTTTCGCGGAGGACACGCATCGCTTCGCGCTGATTGCCTCTGGCTGCTTCGCTTTGCGCGAGCGCCAGTGCAAGGTTGGCGTTGTCCGGCTGGCTGGAAAAAACCGGAGCCAGCAATTCGATTGCACGAAGATGGTTTCCGCCACCCGCTTCGAGTCTGGCGAGATTAAGGCGGGTGTTGACGTCATTTGGGGCTAGCTGAAGTGATTGTTCCAGTCTTACGCGCGCTTGCTGACCGTTGCCGGTTGCAAGATGAATCGCTGCCATCAGGTTGATCGGGTTGATTTGCGTGGGGTCTGCCGAGTGAAGTGATTCGGCCAGAGCAAGAGCATCTTCGAAACGATTTTCCCGAAAGGCCGTTAAAGCCAGAAGAAACATGGTTTCGCTGTTGTCGGATAGGCCAGAGTCAGCTTCAAAGGCTTGGTTTGCCAAAAGCTGGATGAGAAGCTGGAGTTGACGAGTTTGCTCGGATACTGAGTCTGACGCTGACTCGAGCCGCCTTAGCTCACCAAGATGCTTGATGCTGGACTGAATGTCGTTGCCAAAGAGAGCGGTGAGTGCGAGCATCTGATGTAGCCCAGCATTGTCCGGCATCTGATCAATCATTGCCTCAAGAGTGGTTTGTGCGGCTGCGAAGTCGGATCGACTGAGATGGATTTGTCCGAGTAGTCCGAGCAGCATCGGCGCGTTTGGCGCTTGTGCTAACGCAAATTGCGTGTGCCTGAGAGCCTGTTCAAGCTCTCCAAGCTGGAGGCGGACGAGCGCGAGAAAGATGCGGTTTGGAATAAAACTGGGGTTGTTCGCGAAACTGGACTCCAGGGCCTCGGCTGCATCTTCGATTCGGTCTTGCGCTAGCAGAGTGATGCCGCGAACGTACTGAACGTAAGGGATGTTGCCAAGCTTGACGTCGTCGAGTTGCTTGATGTCCAGCATGGCATCGTCAAATCGACCCTGCAGGTAGCGCGCATAGGCACGTTTGGCGTAATCAAGGCTGGGATATGCCCGTCGCTCGATGGCTTTGGTAAAAGCTTCTTCTGCATCTTCCAGTCGGTTTTCGGTAAGAGCGAGGTCTCCGGACAAGGCCCATGCTTCGGGGGGGGCGTTTTCGGTTTGTGTCGCCTTGTCGAGCCACTCCCGCGCTGAATCGAGTTGGTTTTTTTGCAGCGTTACAAGCGCCATGGCGATGAAGGCCGTGACTTCGTTATCTGATAATTCAAGCGCTCTCTGTGCTGAGCTTTCTGCTTCGTCCAGTTCATTCATCAACGCAAATGCTTGTGCACGTGTGCCAAGGATGGCTGCAAGTTGTGCGTTTGTAGCGTTTTCGGTGACCGATGAGGTTTCGGTCAGCACGCCTGATGCGTTGCCTTGCAAGAGAATGGCCCGACCGAGGTAAGGTAACACTTCAGCACGGGGCATGCCATTGCGGATCGCTTCTCTGAAGTCACGCTCTGCTCGCACGGCATCGCCCAGTTCGAGCGATGTGCGCGCCAGCAAAAAGCGGGCTTCGCGCATTTGCGGGTCTATCTTGAGTGCGTTTGAGAGTTCGATGGCCGAGTTGCTAAGCCTGCCCTCGTCAAAGTGACGCTGCGCCATTGCGTAAAAGTCCTCGGCGGAGGTCTTGTCTCCACAGGCAGTCAGGGCGAGGGCCGCTGATGCGCCGAGAAGTAGGCGGCGAAGGCTGGTAATGTGGGTCATTGCTATTCTCACGGGTTTCGGCTGTGGTGAAATCAGGCGTTATCTTAGCGCAATCAGTTGATCCTCACCCGTATGCATCCTTTTTGGACGGTGTTGTTTTTTAAGAGGCCAAGTAGCCATCTGCGATGCTTTCCAGAGTGTCAGTGAGCGTTGGAAGGCTGGCCAGGTGTTTTGCCACAGCCCTTGCTTTCTGGTGGAGTTCGGACTGAGGCCCCAGCAGTGCTAGCGCGGCGTGCGCCCGATTTGCGTTCAGGCGGTCGGCTCTGATCGTCAAGCCTGCACGATAGCGTTCTATGGCGCGCATGTTCAAGAACTGATCCATGTTGGTTGGTATGCCAAGAATGGGTACGCCAGCACCTAGTGCCTGGTTGGTGGTGGGGCTGCCACCGTTGCAGATGATCAAACTGGCGTTCTGTGTTGCAGCAGAGCCCGGGAGGAAGTCGTAAACTTTGATACGGCTGCCGGGAGGCAAGGGCGGGATGCTGCGTCCGGCGGTGGTGATGATGGCTGGGCGAGGATCTTTTTCCAGTGCGTCAATGATTGCCGAGAGAGCTTGCGTGCTGCCGGAACTGCCCATGGATACGTAAATATGTCCACCTTCGGGAAAGTCGTCGGGCAGGGGGCTGTTGTGAGACCACGCGATCGGGCCGATGAAACGCGCGCCGGAATGCTCTTTGATTTCGGGAAACAAGGGTTGCGGGTTGGCAAACAGCCGGTAGTCGGCGTCGGTGTAGCAGCGCCGCAGGTCGTGGTCCAGACCCGGCAGGCCATGACGGCGTCGCAGTGCTTCCATGGGGCGTGCATGCAGCCGGAAGGCGAGTGGGGCGACCATGCTGAAAATTCTTTCGGCAAGGCTTATCGGGGCGAAGCGGGTGATTGGCAACACCGGCAGCGCCGGGTTCAGCGGGGCTTCGGGGCTCCAGTAGGCGTCACACACAGTGGCATAGGGCAGGCCATGCAGGCGTGCGCTGACCGACAGCGACAGCCGGAAGTCGCCGATGACCATGTCTGGCTTGTGTTGCTGTAGCAGCGCCAGGTCGGCATCGACATACGCTTGTAGCGTTTCCAGGTCATAAAGCGGTTTGCCAGCTTCAAGACGACGTGCAAACTCGGCGGGGCTCTGGCAGTCGAGACCAACACTGCTGAAGGGTTCGTCCTGGGTGAGCCAGTCGAATGCTTGCGGGCGCGCCAGGATGACATCGTGCCCCATACGGCTGAGATGGCGCGCAAGCACGGTGGGGCGGCCAACATGGGCGAGGGTAGCGGCTTCGGCTATCAGCAGGATGCGTTTCATCGTGGTACTGACTCCGGTTTGAAACCCCGCGCTTCAGGCTCGTTGGCGATCAGTTGCTGGGTCGGAGAGCGGAATGGCGTTATGCCGATTGTTGAGATGTTGGGCGAAGTGCCTGGCCTGTGCAAGCCATTTTACTGTAGCGATAGTGGTTTTCCGGTTGACCTGCGGCGCCTGATTTTCTGTGCGCATTGGCAGAATGCACGGTGGGCGAGGGTGGACCGTGCGCTATTTCCACCCTTGAGCGCGCTGCAAAGTTTACAATCACGACCCATGCATAAAGCACAGCCTTCCGAGCCTTTGCTCTACCTCGTTCATCGTATTCCGTATCCGCCCAACAAGGGCGACAAGGTGCGCTCGTTCAATATCTTGCGACAACTGGCAAGGCGACACCGGGTTTTTCTGGCCACTTTTGTCGACCAGCCTGAGGATATGGAGCATGTCAGTCGGCTGGCGGAGTGGTGCGAGGCTGTGTATGCCGAACCCATCAAGCCAGCGCTGCGCAAGCTGAGCAGCTTGACTGGTCTGGTGAGCGGTGAGGCGCTGAGCGTGCCCTTTTATCGCAGTGCGCGCATGCGCGACTGGGTGGCGCGGGTGGTGGCTGAGTCTGGCATTCACAAGGCGGTGGCGTTTTCCGGGCCGATGGCGCAATACCTCGACGTGCCGGGGCTGAAAACGCGGGTGGTGGATTTTTGCGATCTTGATTCAGCCAAATGGACCTCGTATGCGCCGACGCGCTCTTGGCCAATGTCGTGGCTGTATCGTCGTGAAGGTGAGCGCTTGTTTGCCTTTGAGCGTGACTGGGCCGCCCGGGCCGAAGCCAGCACCTTTGTCACCGAGGCCGAGGCCGATCTGCTCAGGGAGCGGGCACCGACAGTTGCAGGCAGGGTGTTTGCGGTGGAAAACGGGGTGGATGCCGATTTCTTCTCGCCTGTTCACGCTTTTGCGTCGCCCTATTCGGGCTCGGGTCGGGCAATCGTCTTTACCGGGGCGATGGATTATTACCCCAATATTGATGCGGTAAGCTGGTTTGCCCAGGAGATATTGCCAACGATCAGGGCGGTGCAGCCGGATACATGTTTTTATATCGTCGGCATGAATCCTGCTCCGGCGGTGCTGGCACTGGACGGGCCTGGGGTGGTGGTTACCGGCAAAGTACCGGATGTGCGGCCCTGGCTGGCTTATGCCGATGCGGTGGTGGCGCCCTTGCGGATTGCGCGGGGCATTCAAAACAAGGTGCTGGAGGCGATGGCCATGGGCAAGCCGGTGGTGGTGTCGGCAGCGGCAGCGACTGGCCTGCATGGCACGCCGGGTGTCGATTATCTGATTGCCGATCAGGCATCGGATTATCACCATGCTTGCCTGGATTTGCTGGCAGACGCACAACGGGCTGCCGGGATTGGGCGACAGGCACGGCAATGTGTGGAGCAGCGCTACAGTTGGCCGGCGCATCTGGCGCAGGTCGATCGCCTGTTGAATCGGGAGACGGCATGAATAAGCCAGTGGATGCGAGTCAGCTTGGGGCTGTGTCGTCCGAGGTGCTCGGGCGGAGCTCTGCGATGTCTGTGGTCGTGCCTGAGCGGGTGATTCTGGTGGGGCCGTTGCCGCCACCTTTTGGTGGCATGGCCAACCAGACGCGACAACTGGCCGAATTGCTGCGCTCGGCAGGCGCTGAAGTGGAGGTGGTTCAGAACAACGCGGTTTATCGTCCGTCGTGGGTTGGTCGTGTGCCGGTGTTGCGGGCCTTGTTTCGCTTGCTGCCGTATATCGCGCACTTGTTGTCGGCCTGCCGACGCGGCGGTGTGATGCACCTGATGGCCAATTCCGGTTGGTCGTGGCATTTGTTTGCAGCGCCAGCCATTCTGGTGGCGCGTGTCTGCCGCGTGCCGGTGGTGGTGAATTACCGGGGGGGCGAGGCAGAGGCTTTTCTGGCGTCTCAGGCGCGTTTTGTGATGCCGGTTTTGCGCAAGGCCAGTGCGCTGGCGGTGCCATCAGGTTTTTTGCAGGCGGTGTTTGCGCGTTATGGTGTGAGCGCGGCGATTGTGCCCAATGTGGTGGATCTCGGCCTGTTTGCCACGACTGCCGTCCGTGAAGCACCCAACCAGGCTGCACCTCATCTGTTGGTGGCCCGCAACCTTGAGGGCATTTACGACAACGCGACCGCACTGCGCGCCTTTGCCTTGCTGCGCCAGCGTTTTCCTGGTGCGCGGCTGAGTGTGGCTGGCGATGGGCCGGAGCGGGGCGCATTGCTGGCGCTGGCTGACCAGCTAGGCATTGCGCAGGCCACGGTGTTTACCGGGCGGCTTGACCGTCAGGCCATGGCTGGTTTGTATGCGACTGCCGATTTGATGATCAACCCCAGCCGGGTGGATAACACGCCAAATTCGGTGCTGGAGGCGTGGGCCAGCGGGGTGCCTGTGGTCAGCACTCGCGTGGGTGGCGTGCCTTTTCTGGTGAATGAAGATGTGGATGCGGTGCTGGTGCCGGTGGCTGATGCGGCTGCCATGGCAGCCGCGATGATTTCGGTGCTTGAAGATGGGGAGCGCTGGGCGGCGCTGCGTGCCGCCGGACTGGTGAGCGCACAGCGCAACACCTGGTCAGCGGTGCGTGGTGTTTTGTTTGAAGTTTATCGTGATGTTGCGGCTGGCGAGTTCCGGCCGCTGGCTGAGGGAGGGCGCTGAGCATGCTTTCAGTGCTGTCGCGAAACATCTATCGTTTGCAGGAGGCGGCGCTCAAGCGTCCGACCTTTGCCTATTGGCAGTCACTTGAGCAGTCGCAATGGATGCCACGTGAGGGCATCGAAGCCTTGCAGGCGACCAAGCTCAACGCCTTGCTGGGTGTGGCGCTGGCGCACTGCCCGTGGCATGCGCAGCGGATTCGGGACGCCGGGCTGGAAGCTGCCGTTCGCGAAGGAGCGGTGACACTCAAGGATCTGCTCAAGCTGCCGCCTATGAGCAAGCTGGAGGCGCGCCAGCATGCCGATGCGTTGGTTTGGCGCAACGTGCCCGGCGGTGCGTTCAAATACAACACCGGTGGTTCCAGCGGTGAGCCGCTGATTTTTCATTTCGGGCGCAACCGGCAAGCTTCGGATGCTGCCGGGCGCATGCGAGCTCGCCATTGGTGGGGAGTGGCGCCTGGCGAGCGTGAAGCCTATCTGTGGGGGGCGCCGGTTGAGCTGAACAAGACTGATCGCATCAAGACTGTTCGTGATCGTCTGGTCAATCAACTGGTGCTGAATGCCTTTGCCATGTCGGCGCCGCGCATGGACGAATATCTGGTAGCACTCAAGACATGGCGACCAAAGTGCCTGTATGGTTATGCTTCAAGCGTGGCGCTGCTGGCGGCGCATGCCGAAGCACGCGGCGTGAGTGCAAGATGGCCAGAGTTGCGGGTGGTGTGCACCACAGGTGAGCCGCTCTATCCGCACCAGCGTGAACTGATCAGCCGTGTGTTCGGGGTGCCGGTGGCTAACGAATTTGGTAGCCGTGACATCGGCTTTACCGCGCATGAAGCGCCGGGTGGGCAGATGTTGTTGTTGAGCGAGAGCCATATTGTCGAGGTGCTGGACGAGCAGGGGCTGCCGCTTGCACCTGGGCAAACTGGCGAGGCGGTGATCACCGGGCTGACCTCCGAGGCTCAGCCCTTCATCCGTTATCGCACCGGCGACATGCTGTGTCTGTCGGCGGCAAGCGACATCAATGGACGTGGCCTGCATGTGATCGAGTCGGTGACCGGGCGGCAGACCGATATGGTGGTGGCGGCGGACGGCAGGGTGATGCATGCGCTGGCAGTCATTTATGTGCTGCGGGCGACGCCTGGCATTGCCCAGTTCAAGTGCATTCAGCATGCGCTCGATTGCATGGAGGTGCTGGTGGTGCCGGACGCGGGCTGGACCGACGATTCGGTTCGTGCCGTTGAGGCCGGGCTGCAGGCGCGCCTTGGCAGTGAAGTCCGGGTGGTGTTGCACCTGGTAGAGGATATTCCGCCCGAAGCTTCGGGCAAGCATCGTTATGTTGTCAGCCATGTGTCCTTGCCGAATGGGCTGACTGCGCCAAGCCAAATCTAAAACAGAGTCAATTTTCATCATGAATCCTGCTACGCTGATTTCCTTGCCCTTGCGTTACAAGCCCTGGCGTCCGCGTCATCTTAAACTTGTCTTGCGCGATGTCTTTGCTTGCGCCAGTCAGACGAAAAAGGGCAATGCCGAGCATCTGGAGGCAGCCATAGACTGGCTGTGCCATGCTCAGGATGTGCGTGACTCGCAAGCTGATGCAGGCGGGGTGGCTGCTGGCTGGAGCTTCGAGGACGGATGGCTGCCGGGTTATCCCGAGACCACTGGCTATATCATCGAGACTTTTCTGGCGGCGGCGCCGGTGCTACGGCGGCCAGATCTGGTCGGACGTGCTGGCCGCATGATTGACTGGGAGCTTTCGCTGCAGGCACCGGATGGTGCCTTTCCAGGTCACTTTGGCGAGGCCGGCAGTCATCCGGTGATCTTCAATCAGGGCCAGATCATGCATGGCATGGTGGCGGGTTACAGCCAGCTTGGGCGGCAGGACTGCCTGGAGGCGGGAGTGCGTGCCGGGCATTGGCTGGTGGCGCAGCAGGATGCGGATGGTTGTTATCGCAAGTTTGAACACAACAATGTGCCGCATGTTTATAACACGCGGGCGATCTGGGCCTTGGCCTCCATGGGTGTGTTGGCCAACGAGACCTCGTTTCTGTCTGCCGCGCGGCGCAATCTGGACTGGGCGCTGGGCCAGCAACAGCCTAGCGGCTGGTTTGCCACAAATGCTTTCGTGCCGGAGCGTCAGCCGTTTACCCACACCATCGCCTACGCCATCCGGGGCTTTATCGAGGTGGGTGTGCTGCTCAATGAGCCACGCTATCTTGAGGCCGCCGAACTGGCTGCACGCGGGCTGATGGCGGTGCAGCGTGAAGATGGCTGGTTGGCTGGCACTTATGCTGACGGTTGGAGGCCAGACGCCAGTTATGCCTGCGTCACCGGTGTGGCACAAATGGCCTTGTGCTGGCAGCGGCTTGCGCAGATTACCGGGGCTGGCGATTTGCGCGAGGCAGCCTTGCGTGCGATTGCATACGTCAAGCGCACACAGCGCCTGGATGATGAAGACCCAGTGGTGCGTGGCGCCATTCCGGGTTCTGCGCCGATATGGGGTGCCTATTCCCGCTTCGAGTTTCCAAACTGGGCGGCCAAGTTTTTTGCGGATGCGCTGATCATGGATATTCTGGATTCGCCGGTGCCGCCTGTGCCTTTGGCGCCCAACGGCAACACGGAGCAAACAACATGAGTCGACCCCGCATCATGATTCTGTGTGGCCGCAGTGCCCGTCACCTGCATGTGGCCAATGCGCTGTGTGCGGTTGCCGAGCCTGTGGCGATTGTGCAGGAGACTGGCGCTGAATGGAGCTGGCGCAAGACGCTCAAGAAGCTGCGTCCGGACAATCTCGCGCGCAAGATGTGGCGCTGGTTGCGTGACCGCCGACGTTACACCGGCAACCCGGAGGCAAAGTTCTTTTTTGCCGATGGTGCCCCCCGGCTTGATCGGCCGGAGGCGGTGCGTGAGGTGCCGCACATCAATCACCCCGATGTAGTGGCGCTGGCACGCGAGCTGCAGCCCGACCTGATCTGCGTCTTTGGTACATCCCTGATTCGCGGTGATTTGCTGCATGAAGGTCGTTTGGGCATTGTCAATTTGCACGGTGGTTTGTCGCCCGAATATCGTGGCGCTGATTGCACATTCTGGGCCTTGTATAACGGCGAACCAGAAAAGGTCGGGTGCACCTTGCACTTTATCGATGCAGGGATAGACACCGGTGGTTTGATCGCTCATGTATCACCATCAGTTGGCCCGGGCGATACCGAGCTGGTGCTGTTCTGGCGGGCAGTGAAGGATAGTGCCGAGGTGTATGCCGAGGCGGTGCTCCGGCTTGCCAGTGGCGAGCCGCTGGGTGCGCCTCAACCCGGCAAGGGTCGTCTTTATCAGGTCAAGCATCGGGGTTTGACGCACGAGCGCGATCTCGATGCCCGCTTGTCAGGCATGCTGGCCGCTGTTGAACTGCCGCGTCGGGTGAAGTGGTTCAAGAAAGCGCCGCAAAGGACTGACAACGCATGAGGGACATCATCGTCACCTCGGTGATCTTCAGCCTGTTGCCTCTGATCATCTGGCGGCCCTATATCGGTGCGCTGACCTGGGCGTGGATGAGTTTCATGAATCCGCACCGTCTGGCCTGGGGCTTTGCCTACTCCCTGCCTTTTGCTCAGTTGGTGGCGCTGGCGACACTGATTGGGATGGTCATGTCCCGTGAGAAGAAGGACATCCCCTGGACCCGGGAGACCATTCTGTTGTTGATCTTCATCGGCTGGATGATTCTGTCGACGATCAACTCCATGTATCCGTGGCTGGCCTGGGAGCAGTGGTCGAAAGTGTGGCGCATCATGTTGATGACCTACGTCACGATGATGCTGATCAACGACAAGCATCGTATTCACTTGCTGGTGACGGTGACGGCCTTGTCGATTGCGTTTTATGGTTTCAAGGGGGGTATTTTTGTCATTACCGGCGGGTCAGCCAGCAACGTGCGTGGTCCTCCGGGCACCTTTATTGAAGACCGTAATTCAATTGCTTTGGCCATGTTGATGGCTTTGCCTTTGCTCTGGTATGTGCGACTTCAGGCAAAGAAGGTATGGATGCGCAGCGGCCTGATGGTGGTGGGGGCGCTGACGCTGATCGCCGTGATCGGGACCCACTCTCGTGGCGCGCTGGTCGGCCTGGCTGCGGTCGGATTCTTCTTCATCCTGAAGGCGAGAAACCGCTTTGGCATACTTTTGCTGATGATCCCGGTGATCGCCGTGGTGTTGTATGTGATGCCGCCAGAGTGGTTTGAGCGCATGCATACCATCGAGACTTATGATGAGGATGAGTCAGCGATGGGGCGGATTTACGCCTGGAACAATGCCATCTATCTGGCCAACACCAATTTTCTGGGCGGTGGTTTCCGCGCGATTACCGGTTTTGGTGGGACGGACTCGCACAGCAACTGGTTTGGTGTGCTGGGCGAGATGGGCTGGATCGGCTTGTTCATGTTCGTGTTGCTACATGTGTACACCTGGTTGTCGGCTTCTTGGATCACCAAGAACAGCAAGGGGTTTGAAGAGCTGAAGTGGGCCAACGATCTGGGGCCCATGCTTCAGGTCACTTTGATTGCTTACATGAGTACCGGTTCGTTTCTGGGTTTGCAATGGTTCGACTTTTTCTACCATGTGGTGGCGATCACCGTGCTGACTCGAAGGGAGGTGGCGCGCTTTCATGCGGCCCGCTTGTCGGGCGAGCTTCAGGGGCAGGGGCCGCCGCCACAGGCGACTTCCTCTTAGCTTGTCGTGTTCAGTTCATGGTGATTAGATGCTGAGTCCGGTGTTGATCGTGTTGTTTTTGATCGTGCTGTTGATGTGGGTGGCGGTGGCCCTGATCTATGGCCGTTCGCTGCATGCGCTTTGGCGAGAGCCGGTACTGCGCCATCCTGTGTGCATAGTCGAGAGTGACGACTGGGGGCCGGGCGAGGCTTCCCATGCTGGCGCGCTGAGTCGGATTCGTGAGGTTTTGTTGCGTCATCGCGATGTCGAGGGTCGACCTGCCTGCATGACCATTGGCGTGCTGCTGGCGGTGCCTGATTGCGCTGCCATCGCCAAGGCTGATGGCAGCGCTTACGCCCGCCAGACGCTGTTGGACCCCCGGCACGCGCCGATTCGCGAAACACTGCAGGCGGGGGAGCGCACTGGCTGCTTCGCCTTGCAGTTGCATGGCATGGAGCATATTTGGCCAGCATCACTGATGAATGCTGTCTTGATCGAAGATCCGGAGGTGAGCGGCTGGCTGCGCGATGGGGTAGGGTGGCACACCGAAGCTTTGCCCAGTGCGCTGCAGTCGCGCTGGGTCGATGGTTCGGTGTTGCCTTCTCGTGGGCTTGATGCCAGCGATATTAAGCTCGCCGTGGATGAGGAAACCTCATTGTTTGAGCAGGTTTTCGGTTGTGTGCCACGCGTGGTGGTTCCGCCGACCTTTGTATGGAACGCGACGGTTGAGCGCGCCTGGGCTGCAAAAGGGGTAAACGTGGTGATCACGCCGGGACGGCGACTGACCGGGCGTGACGCGCAAGGACGCCCCGCGATGAGTGACCGGAGCATTCTGAATGCTCAGAAGGGTGACGGTGGGGTGATCTATCTGGTGCGCGATGTTTATTTTGAACCCGCTTTGGGGCATCGTGCTGCAACCGTTGTGCCGGAGATTGCGCAGCGTTTTGCCTTGGGGCGACCAGCCTTGCTGGAAACCCACCGCTTCAATTTTGTCCGCTCCGAGGCCGAGTGCACACTGAGCTTGAACGAGCTGGATGCTTTGTTTGGTCAGGTGCGCGATAGCTGGCCCGATCTGCGTTTCATGTCCAGCGAGAGGCTGGTCGGCTTGCTGACTGCCGAGGACTCTGTGCTGCTCGAAAACAGACTTGCACGCCGACTCACCATCTGGCTGCGGCGAGCGCGCGGTTTGCCCGGAATGCGCAAGGCCCTTTTGTTCAGCGGCCTGTTTTTGCCGGTCTGGTTGTTGTCCCGCATACTCGACACTTTGTCTCCTGCCACCACAAATACATTAGATGGAGTTTCCACGTGACATTGCACGGGCGTTACCTCGTTATCAGCGAGTTGTTTTTGCCGACCAAGGGAGGCACCGCAGTCTGGTTTGACGAGGTGTACCGACGCCTGGGTGGCAAGGATAATCATATTGTGACTGCCGATGTGCCAGGTGCGGCCGAGCATGACGCTGATCACCCCAACACGGTGCACCGCTTGTCGCTGCGTCGGGTGTCCTGGTTGCGGCCGGAGTCGCTGTTGATGTATCTGAAATTTTTCGGGTTGTCGCTGTGGCTGGCGCTGACCCGGCGATTCGACGCCATTCACGCTGGCCGGGCCTTGCCTGAAGGCTTGGTGGCGTGGTTGGTGGCACGCTTGAGCTTTCACAAAGTGGTGATTTATGCCCATGGCGAAGAGCTGACCGGCTGGGGCAAGGGCAATAAATATCGAGCCATGTGTTTTGCGCTGCGCCACGCCGACACGGTGATTGCCAACAGTGACTTCACTCGGGAGACCTTGCTGGGAATGGGGGTAGCTGCCGAGCGCATTGCCTTGATTCATCCGGGGGTCGACATCGAGCGCTTTCAGCCAGGCCTGGCTTGTCAGGATCTGCGAGATCAGATTGGCCTGACGAGTGATGCCTTGCTGTTGCTGTCGGTTGGGCGCTTGAGTCGGCGCAAGGGCTTTGACAAGGTCATTGAGTGCATGCCCAAGCTGATACGTGAGGGGCTGAACGTACACTATGCAATCATAGGCATTGGTGAAGATCAGGCGTATCTCGATGAGCTGGTTTCTGAGAGTGGCTGCCAGGGGCGTGTGCATTTGCTTGGTCATGTGGCCATGGATGATTTGCCGCGTTGGTATAACGCCTGCGATGTGTTTGTGCTGGCCAACCGCGAGATCAACGGGGACACCGAGGGCTTTGGCATGGTTTTTGTTGAGGCGGCAGCCTGCGGCAAGCCGGCTTTGGCGGGCGCTGCAGGTGGTACGGGGTCGGCTGTCATCGACGGTGAGACCGGTCTGCGGGTTCTGGCGGATTCGGCTCAGCCGGTATTTGAGGCCTTGCTAAGCCTGCTCGGGGACGAGGGCTTGAGACAACGCTATGGTCTGGCGGGCTTGGCGCGAGCCCGCGAACAGTTGAGCTGGCCGGCAGTGGCGCGCCTTACCGCAAAATTGGCCGTGACCGGCAAGGAGGCTTAGGGCTATGCGATATGGTTCGTTGTTAGGCACTGTGGGACGTTTGTTGGTTGTCGTGACGGTTTTGTGGTTTGTACCGTCCATGCCTGGTCATGCCCAGTTGCCGTATGCGCCTTTGGAGGGCGAAATTGCCATGATGCCGCCCTATTGTCAGGTCAAATTTGATACCGCTGGCCAGCGTCGCAATGAGCACGACCGCTTTGCCAGGCAGTTTGGATCTGTATGGATACACTTTCATCACTACTGCCATGGGCTGAAATACGTCAATCGTGCGCGAACAACGACTAATGAAAATCACCGACGTCAATATCTCGGCAACGCCGCGGGTGAGTTTCGGTATGTCCTTGATCGTGCACCCAAAACTTTCTGGATGCTCCCTCAGATACTGGTGGAGCGTGGGGAGGTTCTGATTCAGCTTAACAGGGGTTCAGAAGGAGTCGGTTTGCTGTTTGAGGCAATCACCCTCAACCCTCGCTATCTTCAAGGCTATCTTGCTCTCATCCGCTATCAGAAACGTGTTGGCGACAACTCTGGTGTGCTGCAGACTGCCACTGAAGGCTTGCGCTATCTGCCCAGCTCAGATTTGTTGAAGAGGCATTATCTGGAGTCTGGTGGAAGCGAGCCGTTTCCGAAACCGGTCGCGGTTCAACCTAAAGCTGAGCGGTCCGTCTCCGAGCCGCGCGCAGAGCGCGCAAGTCGGGAGGCTGCGCAGGCGGATCGTCCTGCGAGTGCAGTACCGGATCGTAGCGCGAAGACCCCGGCTGAATCGACCGAGCCAGGTGAACGATCAGGCAGTAGTTGCCGCTTTTGTCCGCCTGAAGATGTCGAACAGCGCTGGCGTGACACTTTTCAGTGAGGTAGTTCGCCTGCGCAGAGCTGCACCAATTGCTGTTTGAGCCGGGCAACCTGTTCGGACTCTTGGGCGCTCAGGTCATGGGCGCAAGCCGGGTCGTTGAGCATGTCGAAGAGCAGATAGCGATAGGTGTGCTTCAGCGGTTGCATGACAAGCTTCCAGCGCCCCCGGCGGATCATTCTGTCCTTGGCTGCAGTGATCTGCCGACTGTATTCAGGTTTGATGGCCAGCGTGCCGGTCTCGCGGTTTGGAACCTCGATTAGCTCAAGCAGGCTGGGGTAGCGCAGGTGCTCAGGATGCATGCCTGGCATGTCGGTCATCCACAGGCCGGTTTCGTTGTAGGCAACAAGGTCAGGGAGTTTGGCGCCATCTATTGCTGTCTTGAGGCTGACGCCTTCCATGCGACCGCCTTGTTGTATGCCGGCCAGGTCGAGCAGGGTGGGCGCAAGGTCTATGCTTCGGACGACGTCATCCACTCTTTGTTGACTGTGGGATTTCGGGGTGCTGATGATTAATGGCACGCGGGCCGAGAAGTCGCCAAGTGCCGAGTTGCCTTGTCCCCAGGTTTCGTGCTCGAAAAACTCCATGCCGTGGTCTGAGTAGATGACGATGATGGTGTTGTCGGCCAGGCCGGAAGCATTGATGTGATGCAGCAGCTTGCCGACTTCGTCGTCAAATTGCGCCACACAGCCGTCGTAGAGGTCGATGATCTGATCGAGGTCGAACTCTTCCTTTGGGGCACCCTGCCGCCGGATGATCTCGAAAGGGTCTGTGAGCCGCGCCATTGCAAAGCGGGAGCCGCCGTCATAGTCGGGGCTGGCATGACGTTCATACCATGGGTGCTCGGAGGCGAAGGGCGGGTGAGTGGTGGAGAAGAAAATGTTGAGCAGGAAGGGCTTGGTCTGTTTTGCGAGTTTGGAGAGCAGTCGTCGTCCACGACGGCCGATATCGCTTGTCAGCGGCACGCCTCCAAGGTAATACAACTCGGGCAAAAAAATGCGCCCAAAGCGGTTATGGGTGAAGGCGTGTAGAAACAGCCGAAGATCCTTGGGTCCCTGTCGCATCAGGTATTTCAGGTTCCACTGATCTTCGGGCAGGTCGGTCAGATCGAAGCCGAATGAGAACTTCCCGAGATCGGCGCCACACCAGTCTGAGATGGCTGCAGTGCAGTAGCCGTTTGACCGCAGAATAGTCGGTAGCGCATCGGCCTTGAGACGGGTTTCTTCGTCGCTGACAAAGTTGTCGCGTATGCCGTTCGTCATTGGCCAGGTGCCGGTAAACATCGAGACCAGGCTGGGGGCGGTTCTGGCACAGGGAACGTAGCAGTTGGCGAACAAGGCTGCTTTACTGCTCAGCTCATCGATATTGGGCGTGAGCCTGCGGTGATAGCCGAGGGCACCTAGACGGTCGGCACGTAAGGTGTCTGTGCCAATCATGACGATGTTCGGGTGATCGTCGCGAGCGGTTTGAGGGTGAGCCGAAGGCGGTGCTTCCGGGCGCCACAGTGCCCAGAAGGCAACGCCAGCGTAGAAGCCAGCGGTGCACAGCAACAACCAAAAGGCATCGAATTGTTTTTCGAGTAACAGCCTGAGTGCTGCTGCCAGGAGTGTGATTGTCGCGACCGACACAATGGTGAGAGTGACTTTGCGGACGCGCTCGGCGGTGGCCCAACGCCACAGGCGGTGAAAGCGGCTCATGCGGTAGTTCATTGAGGCAACCAGCAGGCCGGGGTTGTGTCTCAGCAGTCGCACGAACTGTAAGCTGGTGAGCGCGACCAGTCCGATCAGCGCGGAAAGGGTGGCGTGTGTGTCCGACCACCCGAGCCCGGTCAGGCTGATCAGGCTGGCGTAGGCGAGTACCCCTGCGCCAGCCAGAAACCATAACAGCAGAAACGCCCACACGGTTAGCCTGGTCAGCGCGTAGAGACCATAGCGTCGGTAGTGCATCAGGATCTCGTCGCGAATGGCCGGCCCTGTTTGCGAAAAGTCGGTTATGGACTTGACCAGCAGCAGCCCGCTTGCTGCGGCTGCTACCAGCAAGGCCGGCGCCAGCGCGTGCCAAGCCGAGCTGCCAGCCATGAGCAGAGCCACCAGCGCCGACAGCAGGGCGAGCAGACCGACTGCCCCAAGGCTTAGATCGGACTTGTCCGGTGCGAGTGCCTTGCCCCGACCGCGATGCCCGGACTCACGTCGGCCCTTGACCTCGCCCAGCGCTGCCGAGAAGCGCATCCAGTAGAAACGGCGTCGCGCCCAGCCAAGTGAAAAGACGCTGTGGAAGCTGTATTCGGCAAGCTTGCGCCACATGTAAAGCGGCACTGTGCCGTTGCCGTGTATGCGTGAGGTGGAGCGGGTACGCTGATAGCTTTTTTTGAGCAAATAACCCAGCTTGAGTCGTTCAAGGTCGACATAGTGGTATTGGACCATCGCTGGCAGGTATTCGCAGGCCACGCCGCGCTGCATGGCACGCAGCACGAACTCGCTGTCTTCACCGCCACCCAGGTCGTGTCCGTGGGGGCCGAGTTCGGTGGAGAATTCGCCGCACAGTTCGAAGACCTCACGGCGCATGACCAGGTTGCCGCCACCGGGGATGGGACCTTCTTCAGGGGTAATTGTCTTGCGCTGCAAGCCTTGATCATAACGCGGCACAGGCAAGGGGTAGATCTTGTATGGGCCTTCGTCATGCACCCAGGGCGGTTCGCTACCGTCCCAGTCTGGCAGGATACGACCGCAGAACAGGCCAACATCGGGGTGCAGTGTGGCTGCCTGGACAATGGCGCATAGATAGTCCGGGTGCACACGGTGGTCGTCATCAACGAACGCGATGATGCCTTGTTCGACACTGGGAATGGCTGCGTTGAGTGCGTGCGATTTGCCCGGGGTTGGTACTTCAAGCAAGTCCAGTGGCAGGGAGTTCGTGTCCGCTTGGGCGGTAATATAGGCGCGCATGCGGGTTGTGGTCTCATCGCTGCATGCGTTGGCCGCGACCAGTATCCGCACTGGCCAGGGTGGACGGTTTGCCGCGTTGAGCGAGGCGATGACGCGATCCAGCAGATCAGCCCGGTTGTGGGTGCAGATCAGCACCGTCAGGCAGAGATCGCTGGCTTGTGTTTGTGTTGATGAGGTCATGGACGGCTTCATCGTGAATGTCGTGTTTGCCATAACCCGTGCATGGTGCCCAGAAAGTGACACACGATGATCTCGCGGTTGAAGGCTTCGTCGGCGGGCTGGCTGATTCTGGCGCTCAGGGCACGCAACACGGCGCGCAAAAACTGCGGAACAAGGTAGGGCGGGATATTGAAGATTCTCCGCTCACCAGTGACGCCGCGACTGATGGCGATGTTTCGGCTGGTCTGATAGCGCCACTTTCGAAAATAGGCTTTTCGGGTTCTGAAGGACTCGACCTTGTGGCGTACGCGCGACTGGCCAAGAAACACGGCTTTAAGTCCGGCGGCGAGTATGCGTTCGAACATTTCTCCGTCTTCGCCACTGGCCAGTACAGCTCCCTTGCGTCCGCGCGAGGTGTCGAACAAACCGACCTTGTCGAACACTTCGCGCTTGAATGCCATGTTGGCTCCGAATGGTGCTTGGGAGGGTGATTCTATCGGGTAGTCGTCCTCGCGATCGGTGCGTACTGCCAGAAAGCCATAAAAGCGTTCGGTGAGCCAGGCTGGCGGGGGAGTTTCCCAGATCGGGGCGATATACCCGCCGCAGGCGTCGGCCTGATAGCGCGCCATGCCGTCCAGGGTGCGTGTTATCCAGTCGGCGGCGGGGAGCACGTCGTCATCGGTGAACAGGATGGTGTCGCCGCGGGCAATGCGAATGCCGTGGTTTCGGGCGTGAGACAGACCTTGTTCGCGTTCGAAGGCGTAGCGCAGCTCGGGCCAGTCTTGCTGATGTTGCTTGACGAGCTCGGCGGTGTGGTCTTTTGAGTTGTTGTCGACAACGATGATCTCAAGCTCGGTGTCTGCCGGGCGGTCCAGTGAGCGCAGCGTGGCAAGCGTGTCTCGCAACGATTCGGCGCGTTGATAGGTGCATACGATGATGCTGCACAAAGTGCTTGGGCTGGCCACGGACCGGGCAGTGTCATGTGCAGGGCCGACGGCTGTTTCGGTGTGTGCTGTCTGTGTATTCATCGTAGAGCTGTTTCCGGTTTGATGACCCGCTCATCAGGGCGCTGGGTGCCAGGGTTTGAGCTGCGCAAGGGGTTCAGAACTGATAACCCAGCTTTTGGGCGGTCGGGCTGACAGCGCGGCGCAGCAGCCAGGTTTCCAGCTTGTTGATGTGCACTTTGCCTTCCTTGCGCTCTGAGCTGCCGACCTTGCGGCTTAGTACGCTACGATTGACCTGGGTGCCAAGGTAGGCGTCGAGGGCGTCAAGTGGCGGGGTGCTGCCGGTCAGGTCTTCGTAGCGCAGCAGCAGACCGTCAAGGGCCTGGGCCTGGTCAAGATAGCTTTGCATGAGCAAGCGCCAGTGCTCCC
>DAIMZH010000058.1:0-20402 GCA_036734105.1 Azoarcus sp.
GTCGACAGCGGGCTTGTCGCGTGAACATCGTATCGAACGCTCGGTCGGTGGCATGTTCTCGATAATGGGCGGCAAGTGGACGACTTATCGCCGCATGGCGGAGGACATGCTGGACAGGGTGGCCGAGGATGGCGCGCTGCCAAAGCGTCAATGCGTGACCCAAGACCTGCGATTGCATGGTGCTGACGCGGCCGGTGCTGATCCATCAAGTCATGCTGCGTTGCCAGGCGTGGGCGGGCGGCTTGACGCCGTTGCCCAGGGTTTTCTACCTTCAGTGGGCGATGTGCGCTACGCCGCACGCCATGAACTGGCGTTTGGCATTGAGGATGTGTTGGCGAGACGACACAGGGCGCTGTTGCTGGATGCCGCGGTGGCCCTTGAGGCAGCACCGGCGGTTGCCCGGATTCTGGCCGAAGAGCTTGGGTGGAAGGCTGATCGGATAGACGCGGAGCTTCGCGCCTTTGGCTCCTTGGCGCGGGGTATGATGACCGGGACGCTTGCTGGTCAGACGCCGCGATCAGGCGTGTCCGGAGGCTAAGCTTACCCGCGCGATCAAGCCCCCGTCTGCGGCATTGGCGAGCGTTATCCGGCCCGCTTGCGCGTTCAGCAGGTTGCGCGCGATGGCCAGCCCCAGGCCAGTGCCGCCGGTTTCGCGATTGCGCGAGTCTTCTACGCGGTAAAAGGGTTCGAAGACCTTTTCGAGTTCATGCTCGGGCAGTCCCGCGCCGTGATCACGAATCGTGATGTCGATGTGTGTTGGCGACGACTGCAGGGTGATGTCCACCTGGTCGCCAAATTTGATTCCGTTTTCGATCAGATTCCAAAAGGCGCGGCGAAGTCCCATGATGTCAGCCACGCAATGGGCGCTGTTGTTGTCGTGCCGCGTGACACGCCAGCCCATGTCCTGTGCGTCCGCGCACAGGCTGTCGATCAAGGCAGAGAGGTCCAGGTTTTGCAGTCTAGGAGGGGCGTCGAGGCTGCGCGCGTAGTCCAGCCCTTCGCGTGCGAGTGCCTGCATGGCATCGAGATCGGATTGTATGCGGCTACGCAGTGGCTCGTCGTCGACCTGCTCGGCACGCAGCCGGAGACGGGTGATCGGAGTGAGAATGTCATGAGTGATTGCCGCCAGAATGCGGGTGCGGTCGCGGACATGCTCGTTCAGGCGTTGTTGCATTTGATTGAAGGCTGCTGCTGCTTGACGTACTTCGTAAGGGCCGGTTTCGCTGATGGGGGCGCGATTGGGTTGTCTGCCCAAGGCGTCGGCTGCCTTGGACAACAGGCTGAGTGGCCGGGTGGCGATGCGCACACCTAGCCAGGTGAGCGCGCCAATGCCGATAATCAGGGCAAAAAGTGCGGTGAGGGGGCGGCTGCCAGGCTGAAACGGACCGACCGAGCCTTCGGTGACCGGCGGGATGGCCAGCCGCATGCTGAGCAGACTGGCATCGGCCAGGTGCACCTCTACAAACAAGCGCGCGTGACGGCTGGGATGATGCTCTCCATCGCGCTGCGCCCAGGCAAATACTGCGATTTCCCGGTCGGGCAGCGCCCTGCGCAAAGCGGTGACAAGTTCAAAGCGTTCGGGCAGGCGACGAGCTCCAGTCGGCACCGGACTGAGCGACAGGCGCAGACGCTGTCGACCTTTCATTGATTCGATTCGTTGGACTCGCTCGGCCGGACTCAGTTGCTCAAAGTGATCAACTGTGGCTGCGACTTCGCGGGCAATGCCTTCGAACAGCACCCCCCGGTCAAAGCGGTCACGTTCTCCGATCAGCAAACTGGCGCTGACAGCGAGCACCATGGCGATACCGAGTAACCAGATCAGCATCAGACGCGCAAACAGCGTTTGCGGCACGAGACGCTTAAGCAAGCCCTTGTCAGTCTCGTGCCTTATCTTCATGACTCACGGTTTCCACTGCACACGCCAGCACATAGCCTTCGTTTCTGACGGTTTTGATGATGCTTGGCTCCCGGGCGTTGTCACCCAGGCGCTGACGCAGGCGGCTGACCAGCAAGTCTATCGAACGGTCAAAAACCTCTGCCTCGCGCCCTTGGGTCAGTTCCATGAGCTGGTCCCGGCTCAGCACACGCTGGGCGTGATCGAGAAAGACCCGCAACATGCGATATTCTGCGCCGGATAATGGCACCAAAGTGCCATCTTCGGCCACCAGATGGCGGGCAATAAGGTCAAGTTGCCATTGTGCAAAACGCAATGTGGTGGTCAGCGCGGGCGTCTCGTTTTCCGGGCTGGGTGGCATGGCACGTGTGCGCCTGAGGATGGCACGCACTCGCGCCAGCAATTCGCGTGGCACGAATGGCTTGGGCAGGTAATCGTCAGCGCCCATTTCAAGGCCGATGATACGGTCCATGTCCTCGCCACGGGCAGTGAGCATCAGTACCGGTGTGTCACGGTGCCGGTTGCTGCTCGCGCGAAGGTTGCGACATAGCGTCAAACCATCTTCGCCCGGCATCATGATGTCCAGCACGATGAGGTCGATGCGGTGTTGTTCGAGAGCGGCCTTCATCTCGCGCCCGTCGGCGGCTGAGGTGCAGCGCAAGCCCTGGCGGGTGAGGTATTCCGCCAGCAGGCTGCGGATATCGCGATCGTCATCGACGATCAGGACATGATCACGCGGTGCGCTCATTGCTCTGTGAATGTAGTGGGTAATGAATGGATTGTGCCGCAAGCCGCTAGTGGCGCATGTATCGTTTTGTTGGGTGACAGCGGGTTCAGAGCGATACCATGTTATCGCGATGGATCAACTCTGGTTGATCGGCATAGCCCAGCAGTGAGGCGATCGCATGACTTGGTTGACGAGCGATGCGTCGGCATTCGGAACTGGAGTAGTTGATCAGGCCGCGTGCTACCTCATCGCCAGTCAGGCTCAGGCAGGCAACGACCGCGCCGCGTTCGAACTCGCCGCGCACCTCAATGACCCCGACCGGAAGAAGACTACGGCCGTTTTTCAGTGCCGTCAGCGCACCGTCGTCGATGATGAGTTGGCCGGCAAGTTGCAGATGATCTGCCATCCATTGCTTGCGTGCAGCCAGTCGGGTGTCGCTGGCGTAAAGCAGAGTGCCAATCGGCTCGGCGCTGATCAGGCGAATCAAAGCGTCCGGCTCGTGACCGCTGGCAATGCAGGTGTGCGCGCCACTGCGTGCCGCCCGGCGTGCCGCCCGCACCTTGGTGGCCATGCCGCCACGGCTGATGCCGCTGCCTGCACCGCCCGCCATGGCTTCGAAGCTGCGGTCTTCGGCGTGCCCTTGCGTGACCAGGGTGGCGTCGGGCTTGCTCCGCGGGTCGGCTGTGTATAGCCCTTGTTGATCGGTGAGAATGATAAGCAGGTCCGCCTCAATGAGGTTGGCAACCAGCGCGCCCAGCGTGTCATTGTCGCCAAATTTTATCTCGTCGGTGACGATGGTGTCGTTTTCGTTGATGATAGGCACCACGCCAAGGTCGAGCAGCGTTTTGAGGGTGGAACGTGCGTTGAGGTAACGTTCCCGATCGGCAAGATCCTCGTGGGTGAGCAGAATCTGGGCGGTATGCAGGCCATGGTGGGAGAAGGCTTCCTCGTAAGCTTCGACCAACCCCATCTGGCCGACCGCTGCGGCAGCCTGCAGGCGGTTCATCTCGGTGGGGCGTCGGGCCCAGCCCAGGCGCTGCATGCCAGCGGCGATTGCGCCTGATGAGACCAGCGCAACCTGTTTGCCGGCCGCCCGCAACGCGGCAATCTGGCGTGCCCAGTCGGTGATCATCGACTTGTCCAGACCGGCGCCATTATTGGTGACAAGCGCGCTGCCGACCTTGACGATGACAGTGCGCGCGCTTCTCAGGTGTTCCCTCATGATGCGTTGTTCTCGGAAGATGAGGTGGGTAGGGGCGAAAGGGAGTCATCCTGAGGCGAAGCCTCGTTGGATGTGCTCTCGGTTGCTTGAGCGGCAGCAAGTGCCTTGGCAGCCTGCGCGGTTTCAGCCGCAGCGGCCTCTGCTTTGGCGATGCTTTCGGCTTCGATGCGGGCGCGTTGAATGTCGAGGTGTTCCTGTATGGCAAAGCACAGTTGACGACAGCCATTGCCATTGATCGCCGAGATGGCGAAGTGGCGGTCTACAGGGCCATAGGCACTCAGAAAATCTGCAACACGTTGCTCGCGCTCTTCCTCTGGGAGCAGGTCGACTTTGTTCAGCACCAGCCAGCGCGGCTTGTTGAACAGCTCAGTGTCGTATTTGCGTAATTCTTCGACAATTGCGTGGCCTTCTTTTACCGGATCGACTTCCGGGTCGAATGGTGCGATGTCCACGAGGTGCAGCAGCAGGTGAGTGCGTTGCAGGTGGCGAAGAAACTGATGGCCCAGACCAGCGCCTTCCGCTGCACCTTCGATCAGTCCGGGAATGTCGGCGACTACAAAGCTCCGCGCTTCGTCGGTTCTAACCACGCCGAGGCTTGGATGTAAGGTGGTGAACGGATAGTCGCCAACCTTGGGTCGCGCGGCGGACACCGATCGGATAAAGGTTGATTTTCCAGCATTGGGCATGCCGAGCATGCCAACATCGGCCAGAATCTTCAGTTCGAGGTGCAGGTTGCGTTGCTGGCCTTCTTCGCCATAGGTGCGTTTGCGCGGCGCGCGATTGACGCTGGATTTGAAGTGAAGGTTGCCAAGGCCGCCCTTGCCACCCCTGGCCAGCATGACTTGCTTTCCATCTTCATCCAGATCGGCGATGAGTTCGCCGGTGTCGAGGTCCTTGATTACCGTGCCGACTGGCATGCGCAGCAGGATGTCATCTCCGCCTTTGCCGTAACAGTCGGCGCCGGAGCCGTTTATGCCTCTTTCAGCGCGAAACTTGCGCGTGTAGCGATAGTCGATGAGGGTGTTGATATTGCGATCGGCGATGGCAAAAACGCTGCCACCCTTGCCACCGTCTCCGCCGTCGGGCCCGCCGCGCGGGACAAACTTTTCGCGCCGGAAACTGGCTGCACCATTGCCGCCGTCACCTGCGGTCACCTCGATGCGTGCTTCGTCAAAGAATTTCATGATGGTTCTGCTTGAATAAACAAAAAAGCCCTACCGCAAGGATAGGGCTTTTGATGACCTACAGGGTCGAGATCAGGCCGCTACGGGTACTATCGTGACAGTGCGGCGCTTCTTGGGGCCACGCACTGAGAATTCCACGGTGCCGTCCTTGAGAGCGAACAAGGTGTGATCCTTGCCGAGACCGACGTTGTCGCCTGCGTGAAACTGGGTGCCGCGCTGACGAACGATGATGTTGCCAGCCAATACTGCCTGACCACCGTAACGCTTTACACCCAGACGTTTTGATTCAGAGTCGCGACCGTTACGTGAACTGCCGCCGGCTTTTTTGTGTGCCATGACGCATTATCTCCTGCTTCAGGCCGAAATCGCTTCGATGCGAATTTCGGTGTAGTTCTGGCGATGACCTTGACGCTTTTGATAGTGCTTGCGTCGACGCATCTTGAAAATCTTGATCTTGTCGTGACGGCCGTGCGAAATCACACTTGCCTTGACGACGGCGCCCGAGATCACCGGCGTGCCGATCTTGACCGACTCACCTTCGCCGACCATCAAAACCTGGTCGAGTGTGATTTCGGAGCCCACGTCAGCCGGTATCTGTTCTACCTTGATCTTTTGGCCAGCGGCAACGCGATACTGCTTGCCACCGGTTTTTATCACCGCGTACATGGTGTTACTCCAGTTAATAGGTTTTGCACTTAATCCAGCATTTTGACGCTTTAGTCGTTTCAGGTCAAGAACTAAGCAGGACCTTCTCGCTCATTGCCGGTTGCTGCCCCCCGGCTTGATCACCCAGTATCGGCAGCAAGTGTTCCAGTGCGTGTTGTTCCGTACGGTAGTGACCGTGTGGCTTCAGCCGCAACCACAGGCCGGTTCGCTCCATCGGGTCGATGATCTGTTTCTTTAGGCCACAAAAGGCCAGGGACACGCCACGGGCGTGGAGACGTTCGAGCGAGTTTGAAATGGCGTGCAGACCAGTGGCGTCGATGTTGTTGATGCCCGCAGCCGAAATCAGCAGCATCTTGACTTTTGGTTGTGCATTGGCAGCCCGGTCAAGCGCAGCCTCGAAGGCTTCAGAAGTGACAAAGCTGAGCGGGCTGTCGAAGCGAAGAATCACAAGTTGCGGGTGCGGGTGTGCAAGATCGAAGCGTTCCAGGTCGCGGTAGGTGCCATCCGGGTGAAGGCCAAGCAGTGCGCTCCTGGGTTGCATGTCACGGTAGAGCATCAAGGCCAGCGACAGTAGCAGCCCTCCGAGGATGCCGTTCTGGATGTTGGGCGCGAACAGCAGCGTTGCGCTGAAGGTGGTGATGGCCGCAATTCCGTCGTCCCGGCTTGCTTGCCAGGCACGCCCTAGCGCACGGAAGTCGATCAGACCTGACACGACCGACAGAATGATGGCGGATAGCACTGCCGTCGGCAGATAGGCCAGAACCGGGGTCAGGAAGGTCAGGGCAAGCACCACCATGACAGCGCTGATAAGCGCAGACAGCCCGGTTCGGGCTCCACTATTGAAATTGATGGCGGAGCGGGAGAACGAGCCTGAGACCGGCATGCCGGACGTGAAGGCGGCGGCTATCTTGCCCAGGCCTTGGCCGATGAGCTCTTGGTTTTGGTGCCATGTTTCGCCAGTTCGTCCGTTGATCAGGGTTGCGCTTGATGTGACTTCCATGAAGCTCACCAAGGCAATCACGAAGGCGGCAGGCAACAGGGCAACGGTCATTCCCCAGTCCAGTGTCGGGGTGCTCAATGGTGGCCAGCCGGTTGGGATATGGCCAACCACGCTGCCGCCGTTACCTGCAAAGTCGATCGCCCAGGAGGCTGCAATGCCTACGACAACCACAACCAGAACGCCGGGCAGCCTGGGCAGAAAGCGTCCCAGCAAGGCGAGAAGAAGCCAGGCGGACAAGCCAAAGGCAGCGGTCATCATGTGGATGTCCGGGAGCTGAGCCGCCATGCCGAGAATGTCGAGCAGGAAATGTTCGGAGCGCTCAAGCTTGAGTCCCAGAAGTGCTGGAAGCTGCGTGAGACAGATCAGTATTGCTGCGGCGTTGATGAAGCTGACTATGACCGGGCGCGAGATCAGATTGAGCAGCCAGCCGGCACGTAAGGCGCCCAGCGACAACTGTATCAGCCCCGAGATCAGCGCAAGTAATAGCACCAGGCCAATGAAATGCTCGCTGCCCGGAGCTGCGACGCTGCTGACGCTGGCACCACTGAGTAGCGCGGTGAGCGCGACCGGGCCGGTGGATATCTGTGGGCATGAACCAAAAAGCGCAGCGAGAAGGGCTGGCAACAGGCACGCGTACAAGCCGATTTGCGGTGGCAGCGAAGCGAGCTGCGCATAGGCCATGGCCTGAGGAATCATCAGCAAGGCGACCGTCATGCCAGCGACCATGTCCCCCCGGATACCGTGTCTTTTCCAGGCTTGCGGCCAGTCAAGAAAGGGTAGCCACTTTGACATGGATGGGTTGGGGGCTCGCATGATGAGAGACAGGCTGGAAGAGGGCAGTGCCTTGAATATTAGCGGCGAATGAAGCGCAATCTCCGAACGCTCGACAAATCCAAGTCGACGCGATTGTGCTCTGCAGCGTGACAGACGCCATGGCTTGATTTAGTCTAGTTGTAAATTAACTTGAAATTGCAAAGACAATGGGTGCCAACGACGAGGGTGTGCGGCTGAGCGATGAGATTGCGCGGAGTCTTGAGCGCTGGATAGTGACTCAAGGGCTGACAGTAGGCTCACGAATGCCGACAGAAAAATTGCTGTGCGAATGATTCGGGGTAAGCCGTCCAGTCATTCGTGAGGCAATGGCGCGCCTCAAGGCCGACGGTTGCATCCGCAGCCGGCAGGGTTCCGGTGCGTATCTGGCCGCCTTGCCTGGGCAAGCCGGCTTTCGGCTGGTGCGCCATAGCCAAGGGCTGCCGGCGGTGGTAACGCGCGAGATTGCCGAGGTGCTGGAGCTTCGCTTGATCATTGAGACCGGTCTGGCGGAGCTGGCTGCATTGAGACGCGCTGCGACAGACATCCAGACAATGGAGGCGGCGCTGTGTGCGATGGACAAGGCGTTGGATAGCGGTGATGAGGCAGCGTCGGACGATGACGCTTTCCATGTGGCAATTGCGGCGGCAACTCGCAGCCCACAGTTGGAGCGCTTTCAGATATTCATGGGGCAGCAGTTGTCGGACTCGCGCCGTCCCACCTGGGATGCCTCCGGGCACCTCAATGGCCTTGCTTGTGAAGCCCAGTTGGAACACAGGAACATCTTTGACGCGATTGTCAGCGGTGACCCTGCAAGGGCCAGAGAGGCGGCACGAGCGCACATTGAAGGCGCAATGCGGCGCTTTGGAATTGCCAGGGGTGGTTTGCCGCCTACCGGGCCAAAACAACACAAACTTGAGGAGAAGACGCGATGAATGCGCTGTCAACAGCGGCTCTGGTCGGCGATGAAGAGGCGGATTTTTCCCGAGTTGATCGGGCTGCTGTCATTGCGGCGCTGGCGCCGCTACTGCCCCGCGGTGGCTTGATCCATGATGTAGAAGACCTTCGCCCCTACGAATGCGATGGTCTGTCGGTTTATCGCCAAGTGCCGCTGGCGGTGGCTTTGCCAAGCACCGAAGAGCAGGTGCTGTCCATTTTGCGTAGCTGTCATGAGATGGGGGTCCCTGTGGTGGCGCGAGGCGCGGGCACCGGGTTGTCCGGTGGGGCTTTGCCTCACGCGCTGGGGGTGGTGTTGTCACTGGCGCGCTTCAACCGGATTTTGTCGATTGATGCAGCAGCGCGTGTCGCCCATGTGCAGCCGGGTGTTCGCAACCTCGCCATTTCCGAGGCTGCGGCGCCTTTTGGGCTCTACTACGCGCCCGATCCGTCATCGCAGATTGCCTGCACCATTGGTGGCAATGTTGCCGAGAACGCGGGCGGGGTGCACTGTCTCAAGTATGGTCTGACGGTGCATAACGTGCTGAAGGTTCGCGCGGTGACCATGGAAGGCGACATTGTCGAGCTAGGGTCACTTGCGCCAGATGTGCCCGGTTATGACTTTCTTGCCGCGATGATCGGGTCCGAAGGCATGCTGGCAGTCGTCACCGAGGTGGTTGTCAAGCTCACGCCCAAGCCGCAGTTGGCGCAGTGTGTGCTGGCGGCTTTTGACGATGTTGTGAAGGCCGGGAACGCGGTTGCTGCGGTCATCGCAGAGGGCATTATTCCGGCCGGGCTCGAGATGATGGATCAGCCGGCAACCGTGGCTGTTGAGGACTTTGTCCACGCGGGTTATCCGCTCGACGCCAAGGCAATCCTGCTCTGTGAGTCGGATGGCACGCCTGAAGAGGTGGCTGAGGAGGTCGTTCGCATGCGCGAAGTGCTTGAGCGTTGTGGAGCCACCGAGATCCGTGTTTCCCGCGACGAAGCCGAGCGGTTGCGGTTTTGGGCTGGTCGCAAGGCGGCGTTTCCGGCGGCAGGCAGAATCTCTCCCGACTACTATTGCATGGACGGCACCATTCCGCGCAAGCGCGTTGGCGAAATGCTGACTGCCATTCAGGCGATGGAGCATACCTATGGCTTGCGCTGCATTAACGTGTTTCATGCGGGCGACGGGAATCTGCATCCGCTGATTCTGTTCGATGCCAACCAGCCGGGTGAGCTTGAAAGGGCCGAGGCGTTTGGGGCTGATATCCTTGAACTGTCAGTGGCGCTGGGTGGAACAGTGACAGGAGAGCACGGCGTCGGGGTGGAAAAGATCAATCAGATGTGCAGTCAGTTTACGCGCCCTGAACTGGCGATGTTCTTCCGCGTCAAGGCGGCTTTTGATCCTGCAGGGCTGCTCAATCCGGGCAAGGCGATTCCGACATTGAACCGATGTGCCGAATATGGGCGTTTGCGTGTCACCGGTGGTCAGCTACCACACCCCGACCTACCGAGATTCTGACGCTGATGACGACAGGGTGGATCCAGTTTTTGCTGGTTGTGGTGCCGGTGTTGTCATTGATCGGCTCATGGCTGGCGCTCAAGGCAGTAGTAGACTGGCGTGGAAAGCATCGCCAGAACGATGTTCCGGACGAATGGAGTTCGCATGAATGAATTGATCACGCAATGGTGCGAGCGCGTGCGTGAAGCCGCTGATCGCGGTCACGCGCTGCGCCCGAGGGGTGGTGGCAGCAAGGATTTTCTCGGACGCGAGCTGTGCGGCGAAGTGTTTGACACACGTCAGTTGTCGGGAGTCGTCGAGTATGAGCCGTCCGAGTTGGTGGTGACCGTGCTGGCGGGAACACCCTTGACTGAGTTGCAGGCATGTCTTGCCGAAAAAAACCAATACTTGCCATTCGAACCTCCCGGTTTCGGCGAAGGCGCGACGGTAGGGGGGTGTGTGGCCAGTGGTCTGAGTGGTCCTGGCCGTGCGCGTGCCGGCGCGCTGCGTGACTTTGTGCTGGGGGTCCGGCTGATTGACGGACAAGGCAGTCTGTTGCGTTTTGGTGGTCAGGTGATGAAGAACGTCGCCGGTTACGATGTTTCTCGTCTGATGGCGGGCAGTATGGGTACGCTCGGCCTGATCGTTGAGGTTTCTCTTAAAGTGTTGCCGCGCCCTTTCGCAGAGGCCAGCCTTGAATTTGAATGCAGTGCTGCCGAGGCCATTCTTCGGCTCAATCAATGGAGTGGTCAGCCCTTGCCGATTTCTGCCTCCAGTTGGCATGCCGACAGGCTGCGCTTGCGGCTGTCAGGTGCCACGGCAGCGGTGGCGTCAGCCCTTGCCAAGCTGGGAGGGCAGCCACTCGACAACGACGAAGCGAGCCATTGGTGGTGCGCCGTGCGTGAGCACCAAACGTCCTTTCATCAAGGCGACGAGCGTCCGCTCTGGCGCTTTGCGTTGCCCGATACGACAGCGCCGATGCCGGGTGATTGGTTCATGGAGTGGGGGGGAGGACTGCGCTGGTGTCATAGCGATGCGTTGCCGGAGGAACTTCATCATATGGCGAGTTCAGTCGGAGGAAATGCGACCTTGTTTCGCGGCGGCGACCGAAAAGCTGCGGTTTATCCACCGCTTTCCGAGCCACTCATGCGCATTCAGCAGCGCCTCAAGCAAGCTTTTGATCCGGCTGGTATCTTCAGTCCCGGACGCCTTTACGACGGGTATTGATCATGCAGACGCAATTGGCCGACTTCTTCAAAAACACTCGCGAGGGCCGCGAGGCAGACGAGATCTTGCGTAAATGCGTGCATTGTGGCTTCTGCACAGCGACCTGTCCGACCTATCAACTGCTTGGTGACGAACTGGACGGACCGCGTGGGCGAATCTATCTGATCAAGCAAGTGCTGGAGGGCAGGGAGGTGACGTCGCGCACACAACTGCACCTTGACCGTTGCCTTACCTGTCGGGCCTGTGAAAGCACCTGTCCGTCCGGGGTGCAGTATGGTCGACTGGCTGACATCGGCCGAAGTATCGTGGAAGAACGTGTCGGGCGGCCCGCAACCGCAAGGGCCGTGCGCTGGATACTGAAGGAGTTTGTGCCTCGCGCCGGCCTGTTCGGCATGGCGATGAAGGCTGGCCAACTTGTGCGTGGTGTGTTGCCCGCGGTGTTACGTAGCAAGATTCCGCTTGCCAGACCGGCCGGGCGCTGGCCTGCGTCCCGGCATCCACGCAAGATGATTGCACTGGCCGGTTGCGCGCAACCATCCATGGCGCCTTCAATCAACGCAGCCACGGCGCGAGTGCTCGACGCCGTTGGCATTTCACTGCAAGAGGTGCCTTCTGCCGGGTGTTGTGGTGCAGTACGCTACCATCTCAATGACCATGAAGGGGGGCGCGCCGATGCTCGCCGTAATATCGACGCCTGGTGGTCAGCCATTGAAAGCGGGGAGGTCGAGGGACTGGTCATGACTGCGTCCGGTTGCGGTGCTCAGGTCAAGGATTATGGCCATCTGCTCGCCGACGATCCCGCCTATTCCGGCAAGGCGCAGCGCATTGTGGAACTGACTCGGGATGTGAGCGAGGTTGTGGCTGCCGAAAGTGAAAAGCTGCGGACGATACTCAGTGGTGCACCGCGGACCGAGGTGGCTGTGGCCTTTCATGCCCCCTGTACCTTGCAGCACGCCCTGAAAATTCGCGGCGTGGTTGAGCCCTTGCTGTTGGCTGCAGGCTATCGACTCACCCCTGTCCGGGACGCTCATCTGTGCTGTGGCTCGGCTGGTACGTACTCGATCTTGCAGCCGGAGCTGTCGATGCAACTGCGCGCCAACAAATTGGCAGCACTCGGCGAGGGTGGCCCCGAAGTGATCGCGTCGGCCAACATTGGTTGCCTGACGCATCTGGAAGCCGGCTCAGCCACACCTGTTCGACACTGGATTGAGTTGATAGACGATAGACTGGGTTGACACCTACCGAAGCCACGGTCTGTCAGTTCAAAGACTGGATCTGACGGATCATCCTGGTTGGCGGACATGTGCTTGGAAATCTGCCGTCGATGATTTGTTGATGGCTATGAGTTTAGTTATATGGTGGTGTGGCATGAGGCAGGCGGGCTAAGCAGTTCGCCATAACGAGCTACCTCCGTGCAGTATGCACGTGGTAGCATCTGAGCCCGGGCCTGCAGCGTGTGATTTCACACGGTCGGGCAGAGCGCGCGCTTGCTAACATGAAGCACCCCAACAAAAACTGAAATCATGCCGCTGAGTATTGAAACCTGTGTCGCGCGTCACCTGGGCGACCGAGAGGAACAGCAGGATCGCGTCAGCCTCTTTCCGCACCCAGAACGTCCGGGCATGATGATGGCTGTCCTAGCCGATGGCATGGGGGGGCATAGCGGCGGATCAATGGCTGCTGAACAAGTCATCATCAAGGCGCGCCAAAATTTTGAGGCTTACAAGCCAAATTCCGAGACGCCAAGGGAATTGCTTTCGAGCATCATCAATGAAGCGCATCTGGTTATCCGCCTGACCCGCTTTACTACCGAGAAAGACCCACACAGCACAGCCGTCATCCTGATGCTTCAGCCTGGTAGAGTTGATTGGGTGCACTGCGGTGACTCCAGGCTTTACCACTTCCGTGGCGACCGGACAGTCGATCGCAGCTTGGATCACTCGTTGGTCGGTGAACTCCAACGCAAGGGGAGACTTACCGAGGAGGCTGCGCTTAACCACCCTCAGCGCAACGTCCTGCTATCTTGCCTTGGCAGCGAACGCGAGCCGCGTGCAGATTTCGGCAAGCTCGAACCACTCAATGTTGGCAATAATTTTCTGCTGTGTTCAGACGGTCTGTGGGCTTATTTCAGCGACGATGAACTCGCAGCGACGATCAGCATGTTTTCGGCACGTGAGGCTGCCTCGCGACTCATCGCACTGGCCCGTGAGCGCGCAGGTGGCTTTGGTGACAACATCTCCCTCTCCATCATCAAGCTGGTGGAAGCGCCTGCGCCCGCTGGCGAAAATCGCCCGTCCGCCATCCCAGCAAGATACCGGGCCTGACGCTTGGCTGGCCCACCTTCTGCTGGGTGGGCATTCAGCCCCCTGATGCAGCACATCAGTTCAAGTCCGCATCGTCCCATGCACGGGAGAGCCTGCGCGATGCAGGTAGTCTGTTCCTCGCCCATCAGCTTAGCATTACCCACAAATCCGCTGAACACAGGCGATTCGCGCTGTTACATTTGCCTCCATGCTGAGTCCCGCCGACCTTCAATCCGACCCGGACGCGCTTGCGTGGTTGCGCGAGCGTGCTGCGGTCCCCGACATAAGCCGCTATCGCCTGGCGCGAGAGACATGCGAACATTTTAACTGGCGCGATGCGCTGGGCCGCCTCAAGGAGATGGCTTGTCGCAAGGCGTTGGGGGTGCTGGCGCAATCGAACCTGATCGAGCTACCACGCAAGGGACGCGCACCACCACCCGCACGCCCGCTGCCGCCGCTTGAGCTCACGCCCATTGAGGCGCAACTTGCCGAGTTGGGCGAGATCAAGCTGGTGCCTGTTTCCGGTCAGACGCCCGAGCTGAGCCAGCGCTGGCACACCTTGATGCAGGCCCATCCGCTGGGGGGCGGCCCGCTCGTGGGCGCGCAGATGCGCTATCTGATCGACTGCGAGCGTGGCTGGCTCGGGGCGCTGGCCTTTTCAGCCGGCGCGCGTCGGCTTCGCGCACGCGACAGCTGGCTGGGCTGGGCCGACGAAGAACGCCAGGCCAATCTCGAGCGGATCGTGTGTAACAGCCGCTTTCTGATTCTGCCCAGCGTGCGTGTGCCGCATCTGGCTTCCCATGTATTGGCCCGCGTGTGTCAGCGCCTGACCCAGGACTGGACTGAACGCTATGGTTACGCACCGGGGCTCGTCGAGACCTTCGTCGACACCCCCCATGCTGGAACATGCTATCGGGCCGCTGGCTGGAACGAGATCGGCACCAGCCAGGGTCGCGGCCGCCAGGATATCGCTCATCAGCACACCTTGAGCCGCAAGCGCCTGTTCGTGAAGGTGTTGGAGCCCGAGCGCTTTGGCTCGCGCGCACGCCTGCCGACACCGCCGCCGGACTGGGCGCAGGCAGAGTTTGCCGGTGCCGCGCTTGAGCCCCGGCTGCTGCAGCGTGCCGTCACGATCGCACACGATTTTTTTGCCCGTCCCATGGCGCAGATTCCCCAAGCCTGCGAAACTTGGGCGCGCACCAAAGCGGCCTATCGTTTCTTTGCCAATCCTCGCGTCACTATGCAAACCTTGTTAGCGGGTCATTACCGCAGCAGCCTCGAACGCTGCCAGCACGAGTCGATCGTACTGGCCGTGTGCGACAGCTCTGCCCTCAATTACACAGCCCACCCACTCACGCATGGATTGGGCCCGATCGGCAGTCGCAGCGAGGGGCTGATCGGCTTGTGGCTCCATGAGACTCTGGCTTTTACGCCCGGCGGTTTGCCGCTGGGCCTGCTTGATGTGAAGTGCTGGGCGTGTGATGCACAGACGTTTGGCATCAAGCACATGCGCAAGCAACGTCCGATCGAGGACAAGGAGAGCCATAAGTGGCTCGATAGCTGGGCTGCGACCTGCCGCGCGCAGGGTCAGGCGCCGAGCACGCAGTTCGTGATGGTGGCCGATCGCGAATCGGATGTCTTTGAGCTCCTCGCACAGACCCGTGGGCAGCGTGCGCAACTGCTGATTCGGGCAGAACAAAGCCGCAAGCTGTTGGACGAGGAGCGTTGTCTGTGGCCGTTCATGCAGGCTCAGCCCATCGCCGGTGAGCTCGAGGTGCAGGTCGGCCGACGCGACGATCAACCCGCACGCACCGCGCGCCTGGCGGTGCGTCATGCCGAGGTTACGCTCAAGGCGCCCGAGGCCCGCAAACAGTTGGGCGCTGTGACCGTATGGGCGGTCTGGGCGCAGGAGATCGACGCGCCGAGCGGGTGCGCACCGCTTGACTGGATGCTGCTCACCACGGCACCGACCGAAACCTTCGAGCACGCCTGCGAGCGGCTCCATTGGTATGCCAAGCGCTGGGGCATTGAGATCTATCATCGCATCCTCAAGAGCGGCTGCAACATTGAGGACCGCCAACTCAACGGGGCCGACCGTCTTGAGGCGTGTCTGGCCATCGATATGGTAGTCGCCTGGCGCGTCATGCACCTGGTGCACCTGAACCGTGAGGTGCCGCAGTTACCCGCAACCGTCTATTTCGACGACATGCAATGGCGGGCACTGGTCGCCTACGTGACCAAGAACCCCAATCCACCTGAGCAGCCCCCCACACTGGGCGAGGCCGTGCGTATGCTCGGGCGCCTGGGCGGACACCTTGGTCGAAAGCATGACGGCGAACCCGGCGCCGAAGTCTTGTGGCGCGCCTTGCAACGCCTGGATGATATCACCAACATGTACGCCGTCTTCTCGCCCCTTCAGCCACCTCCAACCGGCTAACCCATGTTTGCGTTGTATCACCCAAGCAGCAACCGAATCGTTCGTCTTATGGAAAGATGTGGGTAATGCTAAGCCCATCAGGGGGCTTAAGACATGCTGAAAAGACAGTCGACTCATCCACGTTTTCGCCCTTGTGGCCACCACAGCTCAGCCCAAGCGGCAACCCGGTGTACTTTTGTGACGATGATTTGCCCATAAAAACGCACATCGGCGTTGCGATTACCGCTCGTATCGGTATTATCCGCAATGCAGCGTCCTTTCGTCTTGCAGCGAGGGATGGGAGATAAATAAGAACATTGGACGCGCATGGAGTTCCCAGTCGGCATGTCACCTACCCCGTCGGGAGGCAACATGTGGGCTTGAGCGCGTAGCAGGCGCAGATGCTCGAGCATCAGTGTCGGGAATCTGTCTTTTCGATCCACACTCTCGGAGGGTATGTAATGCCTCTTGTCATTGGAATACCGGCAGAAACTGTCAGCGGCGAGCGTCGCTTGTCGGTCGTGCCGGAAGTCGTCAAGAAGTACCAGGGGCTTGGCGCAGAAGTCATCATGGAGGCCGGAGCCGGCAAACCAGCGCACTATGCGGACGAAGCGTTCGCCGATGTTCGGTTTGTCGACACGGGTGACCAGGTTTTTGCACAAGCAGACATCGTTCTGTGCGTTCAGCCGCCAGCGGCAGAGCGACTTGAGTGCATGAAGGCGGGCAGTATATTGCTCGGCCTCCTTCAGCCTTGGTATGACGCGGATCGTGTTCGGCAGTTGGCAGAGAAACAGATTACTGCCTACGCCCTTGAGCTGTTGCCCAGAATTTCACGTGCGCAGAGCATGGATGCGCTATCTAGCCAGGCGGCAGTTTCCGGTTATGAGTGTGCGCTTATAGCCGCTGACCACAGTCCTAAATTCTTCCCGATGTTAACCTACGCTGCGGGCACAATACGCCCTGCCAAGGTTCTGATTGTGGGCGCGGGCGTTGCAGGTTTGCAAGCAATCGCTACTGCTCGCAGGATTGGAGCCATGGTCGAAGCCTACGATGTGCGTCCAGAAGTCCGCGAACAGATCGAGTCGCTTGGTGCCAAGTTTGTGGACACTGGTGTCGCTGCAGTAGGTGCTGGCGGCTACGCGCGCGAGTTGACTGACGAGGAAAGGGCCAAGCAGGCGGAACGATTAGGCAAGGCTGTTTCTCAGTGCGATGCCCTGATCACCACAGCTTCCATACCCGGAAAAAAAGCACCGATCATCATTACCAAGGACATGCTCGCACGCATGAAGCCGGGTTCGGTCGTGGTTGATCTGGCGGCCGAAACAGGCGGCAATGTCGAAGGCACGGTCGCAGGCGAAAAAGTCTGGTATGGCGAAACCCTGGTCATAGGCCCCACCCACATCGCCAGTCGCATGCCGGTTCATGCCTCTGAGATGTACGCCAAGAACCTTTTCAACTTCATTTCTCCGTTCATCAAGGAAGGGGCGCTAGCCCTGGACTGGGAGGACGAGGTCATGTCCGGCACCTGCCTGACGCATGCTGGTGAAATACGCCATGCCCGCGTCAAGACGGCGCTGGGTCTTTAAGCGGAGGACCGTGTAAATGGAAGGCTTTACCGCACTGTATATTTTCATGCTGGCGGCGTTCACCGGTTACGAGGTGATATCGCGGGTTCCAGTCATTCTCCACACCCCGCTCATGTCGGGCTCAAACTTCATTCACGGTGTAGTGCTCATCGGAGGCATGGTCGCCTTGGGCAAGGCTGATCCGGATGATCCATTGCAGTTATTGCTTGGTTTCATCGCAGTCTTCCTTGGTGCAGCCAACGCTGCGGGTGGCTATGTCGTCACCGAGCGAATGCTCGCCATGTTCAAGGCCGGCGGCCGCAAGCAGGGAGGTGCCAAATGATTTATAGCGGTTTGGTGAGCGCGACCTACTTTGTGGTCGCCGTCATATTCATTCTTGGTCTAAAGGCGATGAGTTCACCGGTGTCCGCTCGTCGGGGCATCGTCTGGGCGGGTTACGCCATGATCGCCGCAACGGTGGTCACTTTCTTCATCCCCAACCTCAACAACATTGGTCTGATCATTCTTGCCACTGGTTTGGGCGCCGGCGTAGCATGGTGGAGCGGTAAAACAGTCAAGATGACTGACATGCCGCAGATGGTTGCCATATACAACGGCATGGGTGGTGGAGCAGCAGCAGCGATCGCTGCTGTGGAGATGGTAAAAGGGGTTGAGCACTCAATCATGACATCGACCCTGTTGGTGCTGGGTGCGATCATTGGTTCGGTAGCGTTCTCGGGTTCCTGCGTAGCTTATGCCAAGCTTCAAGGCCTGATGAAAAAAGCTATCACCCTTCCTCAACAAAACACGATCAACTTTTTCCTGACCATGTTCGTGTTCGGTATTGGCCTGACGGTAGCCTACGCCGATAGTCCGGGGGGCATTGAGATATTCCTGTTCTTCGCGCTTGCGCTGGCCTTGGGTGTCGTATTGGTCATGCCCATCGGTGGGGCAGACATGCCGGTAGTCATCTCGCTGCTGAATGCCTTCACAGGTCTTGCTGTCGGATTCAAAGGCTTTGTGCTCGACAATCCGGCGCTGATCGTGGCGGGCATTATCGTTGGTGCATCTGGTTTGCTACTCACTCAGTTGATGGCGAAAGCCATGAATCGTCCCTTGCGCAACATCATCTTCGCTCCGATCACAGGCGAAGCGGCTCAAGGTGGTGGAGAGGTGGAAGGTACGATGCGGGAGTTGTCGCCGCTCGACGCGGCCTCACTGATGCGTTACGGTCAGAAAGTCATCATCATTCCAGGTTACGGTATGGCTGTAGCCGGCGCGCAACACAAGGTTTGGGAGATGGCGCAACTGCTCGAAGAAGGGGGGGTTGAGGTTTTGTTTGCGATTCACCCGGTTGCAGGCCGCATGCCTGGTCACATGAACGTACTGCTCGCCGAAGCTGGTGTACCGTACGACAAAATCTATGACCTTGAAGAAATCAACGCTGATTTCCCGCAGGCAGATGTGGCTTTGGTGATCGGCGCGAACGATGTTGTTAATCCGGTTGCCCGCACCGACAAGTCTAGTCCAATCTATGGGATGCCCATCCTTAACGCGGACATGGCTCAAAACGTGATCGTGATCAAGCGTGGCAAGGGTGCCGGTTACTCAGGTATTGAGAATGCGCTGTTCTACAAGGACAACTGCCGGATGTTGTACGGTAGTGCGCAGGAAGTCGTTGGTCAGGTTATCGGCCATGTGAAGACTCTGGAAGCCTGATCGCATCCTGATCCAATTGAGGGGCGTCGCAGATACTGCGTGCCCCTTTTCTTTTTCTACCCGGCCAGGTGGCCGCGCAGTCTCTTGCTGTCGGCCATTCTGCTGTTTCATTTGGATTGAGTGCTTGAGAAAATTGGTGTTTGGTGAAGGTACGAGTTTCGCTCAATTCTATGGCTCGAGTGGGCGCTTCTGGATGGTCGTGCACAAGGCCTGATGAAGGTCGAACTGAGAAAGGCTCGAGTGCTTTGCCCTGCGCTTGACCAACGAGATTCATGGTGTAGCAGTGGCGCCTCCACATGGGCATGGCCTTCGGAAAGCGTTCTGTAATGGTTTGGATCTGATGTCCTTGCTCGATACGAGGCAGGCGCTCCAGCGCCTTTGATGAACTGCCTTTTGCAGAACCGCCGACATGGTAGTACCCGAGGTCGCTGAAAGTGCCTCCAACCTTAGCCGATGATTAACCTGCTCTCAAAGATCGCCCGATTTGGTTCAAGGCTTAACGTGTCTGGTCGTTACCGCTATAAGTAGATAAGTGTTAGCGGGAGGAGTACGGTGAGCTGGCGCCATGGGTTTGTGATTCTTTTGATTGTCTTCAGCGGGTCTGCGCCATGTCAACAAGCTGATGGCGATCCAGGTGCAGATTCGGACGCTCTGCTGGATAACCTATTCCGTGATATCTCAGACGTGTTGATGCCTCCGCCCGCGGTCACCATACGAGACATGCAGCACCTGGCGACCGCGATGCAACTTCGTGACTACTGCATGAATCCATCCATTCCCAACCCCTTTGTCAGAGACCAGTTAAAGCGTTTCAGCTCAATGACAGGTCGTGTCGAAAATTGTAGAACCTTGCTTGATTATTGATCAGTCGCCTTATGAGGCGCGCCGGGCTGCGCGCAAGGTAACAGGCAGCCACATGGGAGGGTGCTCAGTTGACGCAGCACCCGCCTTGAGTTGCAGCGAAAACGGCAGCAGGTGGCGACATTCAGTCTTCCATCCGCGCGGCCTTCCCTATGCAGGATATGTGCGTGGAAGATCATCTACCGACTCAAATACCTTAGCATTCGAGCTGAACAAGCCTCGGTGAATCGCAACGTTTCAACCTCCTGTAGCAATCATCTTCACCCTTCCTTGGGAGCAATCAAACCGACCAAAGCACGTGCTACAACAGCCGAGTGTTTATGTGTTCTCGACATTATCGGCACAACCGCTTGACAGGGCAGTGATGGTGTTTATAATGCGCGGCT
>DAIMZH010000059.1:0-19457 GCA_036734105.1 Azoarcus sp.
TGCCGCGCCTGAGCGCCGTAGGAATCTCCGGCCTTCAGGCCGGGGAGGATGTCAAAGGCTCAACAAAACCGCGACCATTGTCGAATCAGGACGATTGTTCGAGCTCTTCAAGTGGCTTGCCTGCGGCGAGCCAGTCGATTACCCATTGCGGCTTACGACCATGGCCTGCCCACCCTTTTGAGGGATCTTCCGGGTTGAAGTAGCGCAGTGCGAGCTTGCGGCCCTTGCTCTTGACTTTAGCCACACCAGGTTTGCGACCGCGCTTTTTGGGCTCGAAGCTTGTCGGTGTTGCTGTGCTGCTGGCTTCACTGATCAACTCCTGGAAAGAAACGCCTTCTTCTTCTGCGATTTTCCGCATGCGCTTGAGTGCGCTCTTTTTGGCATTTTCGGCACGGCGCTTCAGTTCTACCTCGATTTTTGCCTGAAGGCGTCGCAAATCAGGCGTGCCCATCGACGCGATATCAACAGTATCCATTTTGACTCCAGTTTCCGGATTGCGAGTATTGGTGGGTTTGGCAGTTGGCGCCCTTTTTAAAGGCGATGACGCATTCTGCCATTCGCAAGGAATAAATGAAATAGAAAATGGGTAAAAATATCACCAAGGCACTAAGACTGAATGATCAAATTTATTCAGATGTAGCGTCTACTGCAACCGGTTGGAGTATTCGCATCAAATCGTCCGGATTGAGACCAACCAGAAAACCACGCCTGCCGCCGTTGATGTATAGCCGGGTAAGCGACAGAATACTGCGCTCGGCATATACCTTCATGGGTCGTCGGGTGCCGAAGGGCGAGGTGCCGCCGATAAGATATCCCGTGTGGCGGCTGGCCACTTCGGGGGCGCAAGGCTCGACACGTTTTACCCCGATCTGGCGGGCTAGGGCCTTGGTTGAAACCTTGCGATCACCATGCATCAGCACGATCAAGGGGGTGCTGTTTTCGTCCTGCATGATCAGCGTCTTGATGATGTGGTGTTCATTGAGTTGCAGTTCGCGCGCAGAAACTGCGGTGCCTCCGTGTGGTTCATAAGTGTAGAGGTGCACCGAATATTCAAGCTTGTGCAGTTTGAGTATCCGTGTGGCGGGTGTTTCCGGCGCATGCAGTCGGGTCTTGGTCATCAGTTGCTGTCAGGCTCTGGGGTGGTGTTTGCGATACAAGGCTTGCAGTCGTTCGCGTGCTACATGAGTGTAGATTTGCGTGGTCGAAATGTCTGAGTGACCGAGCAGCAACTGCACCACGCGCAAGTCAGCTCCGTGGTTGATCAGATGCGTGGCAAAGGCATGGCGCAGTGTGTGCGGGGACAGGTGACGGGTATCAATGCCCGCTGTGACACCATACTGCTTGACCAGTCGCCAGAACATCTGTCGGCTCATGGCGCTGCCAAGTCGCGTCACAAACACCTGCTCGGACAACTTGCCTGCTAGCAGAACTGGACGCGCAGTGGCAAAGTAGCGCTCAAGCCACTCCACAGCTACTTCTCCCAATGGCACCATTCGCTCGCGATTGCCCTTGCCAATGATGCGCACGACGCCGGGGTCGAGTTGCACCGAGAACGTGTTCAAGGTGATCAGCTCGGAAACCCGCAGTCCGCTCGAATAAAGCACTTCCAGCATGGCGCGGTCTCGCAAGCCCTGCGCGGTATCGAGCTTGGGGGCTGCGAGCAATGCCTCCACCTGTGTTTCGGTGAGCGTGTGTGGAAAGCGTTCGCCAGCCGAAGGCGGATCGATGAGGGCGGTGGGGTCAGTGCGGATGCGTTCATTTTCGAGCAACCAGCGGTAATATCGGCGCCAGGCTGAGAGCAGTCGTCTTTGACTGCTGGGTCGCGAATGGCGGCAGAATTCGGCCAGATACCCGGCAAGGTCATCACGGTCTGCGTCCTCAAGCGACTTGGCCTGTGTTTCAAGCCAGGCAGTAAACAGACCGAGGTCGCTGCGATAGGCACTCAGCGTGTTTTTGGATAAACCGTCTTCCAGCCACGCTGCATCTGCAAAGGCATCCAGCTCTGCCTGTGCTGCCGGAGAGAGCTGGATGGTGGGCAAGCGCCCTGGTTTGCGGTTTATCGACGAATCTCGCCGTTGCCGAAGACGATCCATTTTTGACTGGTCAAGCCTTCAAGTCCAACTGGGCCGCGTGCATGAATCTTGTCGGTTGAAATGCCGATCTCTGCACCCAGTCCATATTCGAAACCGTCGGCGAAGCGAGTGGATGCGTTGACCATGACGGAAGAGGAGTCGACCTCGCGCAAGAAGCGCATGGCGCGGGTGTAGTTTTCGGTGATGATGGATTCGGTGTGGCCCGAGCTCCAGGTGTTGATGTGTTCGATGGCCTCATCAAGTCCGTCAACGACACGGATGGCGATGATGGGTGCCAGATATTCGTCGCGCCAGTCATCCTCGGTGGCCTCGCGCAGTTGCGCGCCCTCCATTGATGCCGCCGTGAGGATCTCCAGCGTAGTCGGGCAGCAGCGCATTTCGACGCTGTGTGCAGCAAACATGCGACCGATGTCAGGCAGGTAGCGGTTTGATACCGCACGGTCGATGAGTAGCGATTCGGCGGTATTGCAGGTGCCGTAGCGTTGTGTTTTGGCGTTTTCGATAATTGCCAGCACTTTGGCCGGATCAGCCTCGGTTTCGACGTAAACATGGCAGTTTCCGTCCAGATGCTTGATGACCGGCACCCGAGATTCGCGCGAAATGCGTTCGATCAAGCCCTTGCCGCCGCGTGGCACGATGACGTCAACAAACTCAGCCATGGTGACAAGATGCCCGACGGCTGCCCTGTCGGTGGTGTCAACCACTTGCACTGCAGTTTCAGGCAGGCCGGCCTCGGCCAATCCGTCACGCACACAGGCGGCAATCGCCTGATTGCAGTGCAAGGCCTCTTTGCCGCCGCGCAAAATGGCCGCGTTGCCAGACTTCAGGCAGAGTGCGGCCGCGTCTGCGGTGACATTGGGTCTGGCCTCGTAAATGATGCCGATAACGCCAAGTGGAACCCGCATGTGTCCAACCTGTATGCCGGAAGGCCGACGCTTGACGTTGCTGATCTCTCCGACCGGGTCAGCAAGCGAGGCGATCTGCTCCAGCCCTTCGGCCATGGCGGCCAAGCTTTTGTCGCTGAGGGTGAGGCGGTCAACCATGGCCGGCTCAAGTCCGTCGCGCTGAGCTTGGGCGAGGTCGGCCCTGTTGGCCGACAGTAAGGTGTCACCTCGCTCACGAATCAAGCGGGCGATGGCAAGCAGCGCATTGTTTTTGGCCTCGGTGGAGGCTGCAGCCATCAGACGTGAGGCGGCACGGGCTTGTCTGCCCAATTGATGCATGTAGTTCTGGATGTCCATGGCGTTGAACTCATTTTGTAGTGTGTCAGCAAGCGGTCGTGCTTGAGGCCGATCTGCACTTTGCTGACAGGATTCTATCAGCGCCGGACCAGTCGCAAGGCCAGCAGTTGGAATTCGTCCCAGATATGTCCGGGAGTCAAGCCCTTGATCATGCGATCAATGCGGGCGGCGTGTTGAAGTGCGGCGCGCAGCGCGGCGCTGCTCAGGCGAGGCAGGGCGGTTTGTAGCGCCTGCTTCTTGCGTTCGTCAAAGACCCGTTCGCTTCGCAACAACTGGCTGATGGCTTGTCCATGATCCATGCCGACGCGCAGCTTGGCCAGCGTCCGGATTTCGTTGGAGAGCGCCCATAACACCAAGGGTGCTGCGGTTCCTTCGCCTTCCAGCCCTTCAAGCAAACGCACGCAGCGCGCGGTGTCACCGCTCAGAATGGCAATGCTCAGTTTGCCGATGTCGTAGCGAGCGACGTTTAGTACAGCCTGTTCGACATCGGCCATGCTTAGTTCGCCCTCGCTATGCAACAAACCCAGTTTGAGTATCTCCTGATGGGCCGCGAGCAGGTTGCCCTCCACGTGGTCTGCGATGAAGTTCAGGGCGTCTGGCGGTGCATGCTGATTTTGACGTGCCAGCCGTTGTGCTATCCATTCGGGCAGGTTTTCGCGTTGTGGAGCGTTGAGTTCAAGCATGTTGCCAGCGTCGGTGAGGGCGCGAAACCAGCTAGTCTTGCGAGTTTGCCAGTCGATCTGCGGCAACGTGATCAGCGTGACTGTTGCATCACCCAGTCGGCTCACATATCGTTGCAAGGCATCCCCCCCGTCGCGCCCCGGCTTGCCGCCTGGAATGCGCAGGTCGATGATCTTGCGGTCGCCGAACAACGACAGATTGCCAGCGGCCATGGCAAGCTCGTTCCAGCGAAACCCCTGGCCTACGACGAAGGTGTCGCGCTCAGTGTAGCCATGTTTGCGTGCCGCGCTGCGGATCGCGTCAGCCGCTTCAAGCACCAGCAGCGGCTCGTCACCGTGCAACGTGTAAAGCGGATCGACGCCCTTTTCAAGGCGTCGGGCAAGTTGATCAGTTGTCAGGCTCACCGCGACAGCGCGCCAAGGCGCCTGACAATCTGGTTGGCCACGTCTTCCTCCATGTTTACTGTCAGCAAGGCCTCCTCGCGTTCCAGCGCGATCACCTCACGATCGTCAAAGCTGTACTCGCGCTGCACGCGCAGCCGGGTAAGTGGGATAAGTTCGTCACCGTTCTGGTCAAGCACGCGGTAAAGCACGGTTTGCGAGATCTGATATTCGCGCACCCGACCCGCACCGGAAAGCGAGACAATTTCGCGCCCAAACTGGTTGCGCAGAATCTCCAGCCGGGCTGCTGCCTCGTTGGGCATCTCGGTGATGCTGACGACGTAACCGAGTTCGCGACGCAAGATGATGCCCATCGTCGAGTCGGCCGCTGCGCCAACATACAGACTGTCGAAAGGCAGATTAACTGCTGCTCCGGCCTGCTGGCTGCCACGCAACTGGAAGCCGCAGCCGCTCAGTAGCGACGCGTTCAGAGCGGCGAAGGCAAGGAGGAAGCGACGGCGAGACATGCTGTGTGTCCTACTTTTGGTGTTGGGTGGGCTCGGGAGCGAGTCTTTACTAGGTCTAAACCACGATATTGACGAGACGGCCAGGCACCACGACGATCTTTCGTCGTGGTTTGCCGTCCATGAACTTTTGTGCAGCCTCCGAGGCCAGCGCGATTGCTTCGATGTCAGGCTTGCTCGCGTCGGCTGCTACCTTGATGCTGCCACGCAGTTTGCCGTTTACTTGCACCATCAGTTCGAGCTGGTCTTGCCTGAGCGCCTCTTCGGAAGGTTCTGGCCACGCTGCGTCCATGATGTCCGCGCCAAAGTCACGACCTTGCCACAAGGCTTGCGCGATATGCGGGGTAATCGGTGACAGCAGTCGGAGCAGAATCGAGAAACCCTCTGTGGCGACCGCAGCATGGGCCTTGGCCGGCTCCTGGGGCGCACGCTCCAGCGCGTTGAGGATCTTCATGGCGGCCGAAACCACCGTGTTGAACTGGTGTTTGCCGAAATCGTAGTTGGCTTGCTTGAGATGACTGTGGATCTCGCGGCGTACCTCGGCAAGCGCGGTCGGCAACTCGGTGAATGCCTGATCTGCGCCGTCGGCCGGTGCGGAGCTGAGGTTCAAGGCGTAACCAAAGTTCCAGACACGCCGCAGAAAGCGCGCCGCACCCTCCACGCCCGAATCCGACCATTCGAGTTGCTGGTCGGGGGGGGCCGCAAAAATGGTGAACAAGCGCGCCGTATCGGCGCCGTATTGTTCAACCAGCGCCTGCGGGTCGATGCCGTTGTTTTTGGACTTGGACATCTTCTCGACGCCGCCGATAGTCACGGGCTGACCATCGGCACGCAGCACAGCGGAAATGATGCGCCCTTTTTCGTCACGCTGAATGTCGACATCAGCCGGGTTGATCCACTGCTTGCGACCGTCATCACGGTCGCGATAATAGGTTTCAGCCACCACCATGCCCTGAGTCAGCAACTGTGTAAATGGCTCGCTGACCTTGACCAGGCCGCAGTCACGCAGGGCGCGAGTAAAAAAGCGCGAGTAAAGCAGATGCAGAATGGCGTGCTCGATGCCACCAATATATTGGTCTACCGGTGCCCAGTAGTTGACCCGCTCGTCCATCATGGCCTGATCATTGTCGGCACAGGCATAACGCAAAAAATACCAGGATGACTCGACGAAAGTGTCCATGGTGTCGGTTTCGCGTCGTGCCGGTTTGCCGCACTGGGGGCAGGCGCATTCATAAAACCCGGGCATCTTGGCGAGCGGTGATCCGCGACCTGTGACTGCCACATCTTCAGGCAGCACTACCGGCAGTTGGTCGTCTGGCACCGGTACATCGCCGCAATCGTCGCAGTGGATCATGGGGATGGGGCAGCCCCAGTAGCGCTGACGGGAGATGCCCCAGTCGCGCAGACGGTATTGGGTGCGCTTGAAGCCGAGGCCTGTGGCGGCCAGGTCGGCGCCAATGGCGTCGACTGCATCCTGAAAGTGCAGCCCATTGTATTTGCCCGAGTTGACCAGGCGACCTTGCTCGGCGTAGGCCTCCTGCCAGGGGCTGACCGTGTCGCTGTAGGCGTCGCGGGTAGAGCGCACCACCATCTTGATGGGTAGCTTGTATTTGGTGGCAAAGGCAAAGTCGCGTTCGTCGTGGGCTGGCACCGCCATCACCGCGCCTTCACCGTAGCCCATCAGCACGTAGTTGGCCACCCACACCGGCAGAAACTGACCAGTGAGCGGATGCACCACACGCAGACTCGTGGGCATGCCTTTCTTTTCCATGGTGGCCAACTCGGCCTCGGCCACGCCGCCGCGCTTGCACTCCTCGATGAAGGCCGCCAGTTCGGCGTCGCTCTCGGCAGCCTGAGTGGCTAGCGGGTGTTCGGCGGCAACCGCAACATAGGTGGCCCCCATGAGTGTGTCGGCACGCGTGGTGAATACCTTGAGTACACCGCTGCTGCCGACAGTGGACAGGTCGTAGGGAAAGTGTATTTCCACCCCCTCGGAACGGCCAATCCAGTTTTTCTGCATGGTCTTGACCTGCTCAGGCCAATTTGGCAGGTCGTCCAGCGCTTCGAGCAATTCGTCGGCGTAGGCGGTGATCTTCATGTAATACATGGGGATCTCGCGCTTTTCAATCAGCGCGCCGCTGCGCCAACCGCGACCGTCGATGACTTGCTCGTTGGCCAGCACCGTCTGATCTAGCGGATCCCAGTTAACCGTGCCGAGCCTCTTGTAGATCAGGCCCTTTTCATACAAGCGGGTAAATAGCCATTGCTCCCAGCGATAGTAATCAGGCTTGCAGGTTGCCAGTTCGCGCGACCAGTCGATGGCAAAGCCGAGGCGCTTGAGCTGACGCTTCATGTAATCGATGTTGGCGTAAGTCCATTGCGCTGGCGGCACATTGTTTTGAATCGCAGCGTTTTCGGCCGGCATGCCGAAGGCGTCCCACCCCATGGGTTGAAGCACGTTGTAGCCACGCATGCGGTGATAGCGCGACAGCACATCGCCAATGGTGTAGTTGCGAACATGCCCCATGTGCAGCTTGCCCGAGGGGTAGGGGAACATGCTCAGGCAGTAATATTTGGGGCGCGACGCGTCCTCTACGGCGCGAAAGCTGTTGTTGTGCTCCCAATATTGCTGGGTTGCAGTCTCGATCTCGGCGGAGGTGTATTTTTCCTGCATGGTCGGCGCGGTGCTCGGTACGGATAAACGCCCGATTATAGCTTGTTCGCTTGCTTGATGACCGTAGCGCCGAGTCAGACGTCCGGCTATTGCGCACCAAAAAAAAGGCACCCTGCCGAAGCGGGGTGCCGAATCTCCTGTGGAGGAGAGGAGGGAGGCGGTGAGCAGCGTGGCCAGAGGCCAAGCTGGAAATTCAGGCTTGTTCGACAAGTTGCAGCGCCGGACCAAAGTGCTGCTTTGGTGCCTGACGGCTTGTCGAGCGGTTTTCAGGCAGCCCGGCTGGGAGGCTGTCCGGTCAGTTGTTTGTGCCAGTGCGCGGTCAGGGCGACACAGACATCTTCCATGGCGTTGAGTGGCAAGCGCCAGATGCGGCTCTGACTACGCAGCAGCGGCGTGACCTGTGGTGTGCAGAGGCTGGTTTTTTCCTCGCTGAGCAGACTGCGGAAGGCGTCCATTGCCTCACCCCAGTACTCGGAGTTGCCAACCCATCCGGTGCGCTCAGTGGCAACGCGGACGGCCTTGCGCCATAGTCGTTCGGCGCGCTCGTTTGATACCCCGGCTTTGCGGGCGTACCACGGAAGCAGTTTCGGGGCTTTCATGGAAGTTCTCCTGTCAAGTTCGTGAGCCTTGGCTTGCTTGTGGCAGGCTTTGGTTCAGGCATGGTGCATTGCGATAAGTTTCCCATGCCCTGAAATATATAGTTATATAAATCAGTTGTCTGTTAAAAAGTTTGCATTTGCTGCGATGCACAATTTCACTCTAGACCAAGCGCGAGCGCTTAGCAATTGTGGTGAACCATAGTGTTGTGAAATTGCAACACGGACCTGTTGGACCAAAAAACCGTCAGTCCGGTGTGTGACAGGTAGAATTCGGGCAACTGACACGGAAACCCCCTACATGTCCGATTTGCTTGCCAATCTCAATGCCGAACAACTCCTTGCGGTCACACTCCCGCCCCAGCATGCGCTGGTGCTTGCCGGAGCAGGATCAGGCAAGACCCGGGTCCTCACCACCCGGATAGCGTGGCTGATCCAGACCGGACAGGTCAGCCCCCAGGGCATACTCGCGGTTACCTTCACCAACAAGGCCGCGCGCGAGATGCTCGCTCGTCTGTCCACCCTCTTGCCGGTTGGTATGGGCTACAACCCGCGCAGTATCTGGATGGGGACTTTTCATGGCTTGTGTAACCGCTTGTTGCGCACGCATCACCGCGATGCCGGGCTGCCGCAGTTGTTTCAAATTCTCGATTCGTCGGACCAGCTCGCCGCCATCAAGCGCATGCTCAAGGCGCTCAATGTGGACGACGAACACTATCCACCCCGGGAGTTGCAGCACTTCATCAATGCCCAAAAGGAAGCAGGGCACCGGTCGCATGCGGTTGAGGCCTGGGACGATTTCACCCGTCGCCGCGTAGAGCTGTACCGGGAGTATGAGGCACAGTGTCAGCGAGAGTCTGTTGTGGATTTTGCGGAGCTGCTTTTGCGCAGCTACGAGTTGCTGGAACGCAACGAACCCTTGCGACAGCATTATCAGCAACGCTTCCGGCACATTCTGGTGGATGAGTTTCAGGACACCAACCGCCTGCAGTATCGTTGGCTGAGTCTGTTGGCCAATGATGGAGGAGAGGGTGGGGCTTGTCTGTTCTGCGTGGGGGACGACGATCAGTCCATTTATCGCTTTCGCGGCGCAGAGGTGGGCAACATGCGCGACTTCGAGCGCCAGTTTCGGGTGAGCAACGTCATCCGCCTAGAGCAAAACTACCGTTCATGGGGCAACATCCTGGACGCTGCCAACGCCATCATCCGCAATAACAGCGACCGCCTGGGCAAAAACCTGTGGACCGAGCGCGGCAGCGGCGAACCCATACGGGTGTACGAAGCCTTCAGCGATGGTGACGAAGCACGCTGGCTGGTTGAAGAGGTGCAATCTCTGGTGCGCGATGGCATGAGCCGGGGCGACATTGCCCTGCTTTATCGTTCCAATGCGCAGTCCCGTGTTTTGGAGCATCAGCTTTTTTCTGCGGGTATCCCTTATCGGGTGTATGGCGGCTTGCGCTTCTTCGAGCGCCAGGAGATCAAGCATGCGCTGGCCTACCTGCGCCTGATCGCCAACCCGGACGACGACACCGCCTTTACCCGTGTGGTCAATTTTCCAACGCGCGGCATTGGCGCCCGATCGCTTGAGGCCTTGCAGGACGCGGCCCACACATGGCAGTCCAATCTGTACGCCAGCGTGCCCCACCTGAGTGGCAAGGCAGGCAAGGCGTTGGCGGCGTTTGTGCTTCTGATCGAAAAACTGCGCCGCGAAACCTGCGAACTGCCGCTACCCGAGTTGGTGGATCATGTGCTCGACCTGTCTGGCTTGCGGGCGCACTACAAGGCCGACAAGGAAGGGCAGGAGCGGCTGGAAAACCTGGACGAACTGATCAACGCGGCTGCCAACTTCATGGCCGAAAACGAAGCGGGGCGTGAAGCGCCGAGTCAGTCGCACGACTTGCTGGCCGAATTTCTGGCACATGCATCGCTAGAGGCCGGCGATCACCAGGCCGACGCCACGGTGGAGGCTGTGCAGTTGATGACAGTGCATTCGGCCAAGGGGCTGGAGTTTGATGCGGTATTCCTGAGCGGGCTGGAGGAGGGCTTGTTCCCTCACGAAAACAGCGCCATGGAGCGTGACGGGCTGGAAGAAGAGCGCCGCCTGATGTACGTGGCTGTGACGCGGGCGCGTGAGCGTCTGTATCTGTCGTTTGCGCAAAGCCGCATGTTGCATGGGCAGGTACGCTACAACTTGCGCTCTCGCTTTCTGGAAGAGATTCCGACCGGTCTGCTGAAATGGCTGACGCCTCCCAGCCCGCGCGGGCGTGACTTTGGCTTTGGTGGGCGGGGCGCAGCGCCTGCGCCAGCGAACTCGCCACGTGTTGCCGCCGCAGCCGTTTCCGCCCAGCCCTCACGCGATCTCAACGGCCTGCGTATTGGGCAGCAAGTGAAACATGCAAAATTTGGTTCTGGCGTCATCGTGTCTGCCGAGGGAAGTGGATCGGATGCCCGTGTGCAGATCAATTTTGGCAAGAACGGCGTCAAATGGCTGATGTTGTCCATGGCCAAACTGGAGCCGTGTTGAGATGAGCAAAACACGGTTTTGCGCAGGTCGAGCGCTGACCGGGCTAGCGACCCAGCCCGCCAGCAAGGGTATCGTGCAACGCCAGGTACTCCTGCGAGAGCTTGTGTTTTGCATCGAGGTGGATCATCGGTTTCGACTGTTCGTGTGACTCCTTGATCTTGACCGATGACGACAGATAGGGCTGAAGCACCGGCAGGCCTTCTTCGATCAGTTCGCGGACCATCTTCTGGGGCAGGCTGGCGCGTGGCTGGTACTGGTTGACAACGATGCCTTCCACCGCAAGGCCACGATTATGGTCAGCGCGTATTTCCTGCACGTTTTCCATCAGCGAATACAGGGCACGACGTGAGAAATCGTCGCAATCGAACGGGATCAGGCAGCCATTGGCAGCGATAAGCGCCGAACGCGTGTAAAAGTTGAGCGCCGGTGGGGTGTCTATGTAGATGATGTCGAAATCGTCGGCGAGGTCATCCAGTGCGTCGCGCAGTTTGTAGATCTTGTAGCGGGACTCAAGTTTGCTCTGCAGGTCTTCAAGTCCGGGATGGGACGGCATGACATGCAGCCGTTCAAACGGACTGGCGATCACGAATTCGCAAGTGCGCCTGGGGTTGAGTTTGAAGTTGAGCGTTTGATCAAAAAAATCGGCCAGCGTTAGCTCGCAATCGGTGCCGGCACGACCTAGCAGGTAGTGGGTGGAGTTGCCCTGTGGGTCCAGGTCTATGACCAGCGTGCGCAAACCACCGTGCGCACTGATGGCTGCCAGATTGCAGGTAATGGTCGACTTGCCGACCCCGCCCTTTTGATTGAACACCACGCGACGCATGAAACTCCCCCGAGCATTGTTGCCGAAAGTTTGCATTATGCCGAAAAGACAGCCTCAAGTCCGGCAGCATGACGGCAAGTGCGCCGACAAACCGGCTACATGAGCTGGGTGCCGATCTGCACAGCGCCCCAAGGCTGGAATGTTGCGTGATCGCGAAATGCTCTTGCAGGCGTTGTTCAGCGCCAGATCTCCCGGATATGGATCACATTGGCAGGGCCGCTATACATGCCCCATTCGACACGGCCGCGCGGAGCAGGGTCGGTGTCAAGCCAGGGCATGCCAGCGTCGCTGGATTTGGGCAGGATGTCCACAAACCCCGAGTTGCCCGGCCCGGGCGCGCTGAATTGCAAAGTGAGCAGACCGCCGACGAACTGCCCGAGCCCGCTGGTAAGCTCGGTTACGCCCCCGCCTATGGCGATGCGACCATCGAGCTTGTTGCTCTCCTGCGAGTTTTCCAGTTCGATATGGGCAAGCTGCGTCAGCTTGCTGCAGTTGTCATCGGCGTTGAGCACGAAGCCTCCGCCGTCGAAATGCTCGCTGCGAACTGTCACTACCGCCTCTTCACTGGACTGATGCTGGTGCGCGCCACCCAGGTCGAGACGGCCCCAACGCATCTGGCCTGCCGCGATACTGGCAAACCTGAAGGACGCGCAATTGCCATTGTCTGCCGGGTCAAAGCACTTGCCGTCAGCATCGGTGAGCGCGCTTGCTGGAATATCCAGATGTATCCGCCCGTCAAAGGGCGCCAAAGCTTCGTCCGGTTTGCGATACGAGAGTTCGACGCCGCTGATTGTCGCGCTTGCGTCCAGGTCGGGTACATCAATCCCGCTCCAACTCACGTTGCCAGCACTGTGCTGTTCAAGCGTGCCTTGCGCGGTCGCATCGACGTGCGCCTGCCCGGCCAAAGCTGAGTTCAGCCGCCAGAAGCCGCCATGGTAGTTGCGTGTCGGCTCGCCCTGACGATTGAGGCCGACGACCTGTACCTGTGGTTCAAGCAGATACTCGAAGCGCTGCCCGAGAAAGGTGAAAGCACTGCTGCAGGCGCTGGCAAGCATCGGCGTATTGCCCGTCGCCTGAAGCCGCGCCGGCACAAAGCGACCCAGGGGCGCGGTGCGTGCAGCGGGTATCGTGTACCCAAAGTAGCTCCCCGCTGCTGCCTCGGCATGCAGCCTGAAAACCCCGACCTCGGATATCCGCTGCGCAGCGGTGAAGTTGCCGGATTCGGCCTCTCCCATGTCAACCCGGTTCACGCCAAGCGTCGCATCCCGCCCGTTGGAAGGTGCAATCAATTCTGCGGCAATCTGTATGCCGTTGTGACGATAGTTTGGCGTTGTCGGGTTGCCAGTGCACAAGTCCTTGTCATCGTCGCGCTCCCAAGCGACGGCGACGAGCGCGAATTTGAAGTCGTCACCGGCCACTGCGGCAACCGGACAGCGCTCATCGGCAGACTCGCAAGCTGGCAGGTTGGTCACGAGGCAGTAACCTGCCGGACGGCTTACGAAATCGTCGCTGCCCTCAATGACGAAATCGCCTTCGGCCTTGCTGCCGCTTATTCTGGCCCATAACCGAAGCTGGCCTGCGTCGGCATAAGCGAGCTCGAACTGACTGCGTCCGGCATCGTCGAATTCGAGCGCTATCGGCGTGCCGGAGTCTGATGCGCTGATGGCGCTGCCGTTTACGTGCACTGCCTGGGTGCCGCTGGCCGGGCTGGCGTACTGGCTGCCAAAATGTACATCGCGGCGTCCGGACAGCGCCGGCAAACAGCGTGAGGGGTCGCTCGAGTCCGCTTGCACGACACGCAGATCAACCGGACCGGTGGGGCGGCCGGCGATGATGTCGGGGACATCGAAGACCAGCGCGCTGTCGCTGAAGGCGATACGGCAGTCACTGGGCGTGCCGCCTGTGCGGCACACCACAGCCGATGCCGCCTTTGGTGTGCCAAGCGCATCGAGTCGGACGCTCCCTTCCCTGGTATGGCGCAGTTGCACCTCGACACTGCCGCCGCTGAACTCCACCTGATCGGCCAGTACGCCGGGGCCGCTCCAACTGCTAGCGCCGCCGGTGGGTTTAAGGTCGATCGTGACGTTGCCGGTGTAAGGCGTGCTGCAGTCGGCATCTTCGCAGGCCCGCAACCTGACGGTGACTGGCGCACAGGTTGCGCCTGTGCTGGCATGTTCGAACTCCAGGTGGTGTAGATTGACAGCCTGTGTCACGAAGTTGTCCGAGAACACAAACACCCCGGCACGCTCGGCCACGCTCTTTCGGCGGTTGCCATCCCTGTTCAGCGCGCCTCGTCGGACTTCGTCGCCGCGCAAGCTTATGCGCACAGACTCGTTGTTGACAGACTCGGTGCAGCGCCGGATCCACCCGCCGTCATCCTCGCCACCCTCGGCGTCGCCTCCACGGGTGTTCATGCTGGCCAGCGGTACCGGGCGAAAGCGTCGTCCAGCAGGGTCAGTCCAGGGTGACGAGTAATTGATCGTTCGGCAGCCATTGTCCCAACCGAGAATTTCCTCGTCGCTGCGGATGATTTCGTAATCCACGATGTGGCCGGCGATATCGAGTTGTTTGCGGCCGGCGGTGGGTTCTGCTGCCAGATAGGCGATGCGCTCTGGCGCGTTGATGCTGCCGCTGGCGGTTTCGGAGCGTTCCAGCGCGATCTTGACGCCAGTAGGCGTGGCGTTGCTGATGGCGGTGGTCAGCCAGGGTATTGATGGTCCGGACGGGATGTTTCCGGTCTCGTTGTGCATTGCCTGTATCTGACCGAGCAAGGCTGGCGGGCGCGCGAAACCGGACAGAAACTCTAGGTTCTCCCATTCCCCGGTAACGCCGGACTGTTGCGCCTTGATGGTCTCTATGGAGCACGCCTCAAGTCTGTGCCCATCCGGCAGAACATAGAGACCTGGCTCGATGGCCAGAAAGTTGAGCCCCATCTCTGCGTGGGGGCCATCTTCCGACTCGGGCTCGACAGTCATGATCTCGAAGCCGCTTCGGGTCACATTGCGGATACGATGCGCAGCCGGATCAGCGCCCTGAACAGTTGGCAGGGTAAACACCAGCGGGGTACGGTCGAAGTTCTGGCTGAAGTTGACCGTGGTTTGCACCGGTTTGCTGTAGGTGTTGATCACCGTAAAGGCGGCCACTTCCATTTTGGGCAGCCCATGTATGACTTGCATCGAACCGCAGAACTGCATGCTGCAAGGCTGGCTGCGTTTCATGTTGGCGATGACATCATCAGCGCTGAGCGCCTTGTTGAAAATCCGCACCTCGTCAATATTGCCGGTAAAACGCCGGAAGTCGTTGGCTGGGTTAGACCAGCGCCCAATCGAAAGCGCATTGCCGCCAGTGCCGCCAAAACTGCCGCTGTGACTCACATTTCCACGCGCCACCCCATCAATATAAATGGTGATCCGCGCGCCATCGAACACGCCAGCCACATGCTGCCATTGGCCCTGCACCGTTGGCACGCTGGCCTGTATAAAGCGCCTGCCACGGGTGGTCTGCACCGCAAACTCAAGATTGTTGTTGTTGGCGTTGTGCTGTAACCAAAAGAGGCCATTGTCACCGCTGCCGCTGGTTGCGTTGTAGCTCACGATGTTTGCCCAGCTTGCGCCGGTTCGCGGGTCGATCTCCCACTTGAGCCATGCCATGACCGTGAGCGTGCTGCCCAGTTGCAGGTCAGCCTGGCCAAGCGCGATGCCGGAGTCGCTACCGTCGAAGCTGGCGTAAGCGCAGGTCCCGGGGTTGCCCTGGATGGCCGGCAAGGTGTCCAGCAGTTGGGTATTGCCGATGACTTTTCCGTGCAAGCCGTTGCCGCTGGCATCAAGCACTTCGCCATCTGCGCCGCTTTGGTTCATGCTCCAGTAGGCAACCGGTTCGGGCGGCGCAGCCGCTCCACAGCGCGGGTGGGACGGTGTGCACACGCCATTGACCTGGCTTGAGGAGTCAATCGACAAGCTGCTCGACCATCCGCCAGCGGTGACGTTGCCAACGACGAGGGTGTCGTCGTCCAGTTTGATGGAATTCCCCGGCGAATCGAGGTTGCCCGTGATACGGCTGTCGCTCACCTTGATTTCATTTCTGCTGCTTCTGACATTGCCGGTCAGCTCAACTTCATCAAGCGTGATTGCACAACAATCCGAGCGGACATCGCCGGTCACCGTGCTTTCCTCCAGCATTATCGAGCCACTGCTTGCCAGGATGTTGCCAGTCACCGAGCTTTCGTCGGCGCTTACGCCATTCTGGGTCGTCACCGATCCGCTAACCACGCTTTTGTCCAGCGTGACCACGCCCTTGGTCTCCAATTGTCCGAAAACCTCGGTGCGGGAGAGTTCGATTGATCCCCAGCCTAGCACCCTCAGATCACCGTATATCAGGTTGCTGCTGCCCTCCGAGCGAATCGTCCCCCAATCGGTGCGCAAGGCCAGCGGCTGCGATCTACTGCCAATCCGGTTGTCCCCCTTCAGCGTGATGCCGCCACGGGCCATCAGCACGAGGTCTTGATCGGGTTCAATGCTGTCGCCCCGCGCCAGCTCTATGCGTCCACTGCAGATGCGCTCGTTGCCGGACTGGCTCCAGCTTCCGCCTATGCATGCCGGAAAGTTTCCAGGGTTGCCAACGCTGCCGTTGAGCTTGTAGCTGGCTGCTGTTGCAACACCTGGTAGCGTCAACATCATTATCAGAAGCGCAAGCCTTGCAGTCAGCGTCACCTTTCCGCCAATACCGGTCTGAGCAGTCTCAATGCTGTCCGGTCGGGTATGTTTATGCTGTTCGGTTTGCATGTTTGCCTCCTTTCCTCGCCGCAGGCTGCAACGAGCGAGTTGGCTGCTGTTGCAGGGGTCAGACCGGTATCGCGTCGACACACTATTGGTGTTTCGGCCGACTGTGACGGCGTCAGCGCCAGATGGCCAGTTGTACTGCACGTTCGATCGTGTCCGAACCCGCCATGTTCTTGTTGGCGGTGCTGGTGACATGATAGATCGTGACGCTGGTAGCGCCCTCGGTTGTCGTCTCCGCTTCCGTGCAACTTATCACGACATTGAAGCCGGCGATGGTTTGCGTCGAACTGCATGACTCATTGGCCATGATGCGATGCCTCGCCCATTCGCCACCCGCACGCGCGGAATACCAAGCCTGTCGGCCTTCCTGCGCCATGGCCGCCCCCAGATGCTGGGTAGTGGAAAGCTGCACCATCACTGTGCCCAGACCACCCAGCACCACCAGGATGAACACCACTGCGATAATCGAAAAACCGGCTTGTCTGTTCATGGCGCGTTGATGATCTGGACCTGATACAACAAGGAGATGGTCTCGCCGTCACGCGTGATCGCCAGGCGCAAGGATGCAACGCCGCTGCGGGTGCCGCTGCCGGCCAGGTAACTGAAGTCGCACAGGCTTACGTTGTCTGCGAGCAGTGCGCCTTGATTGGTGAAGTCAGTGCGTTGGATCAATTGAAAACCATAACTGGTGTGACGGTAGAGTCGGCCACTGTTGCAATAATAGGTCACCGGCCCGGTCGCAGGCACGATGTCGAAACGGCGTGAAGTTGATCCGGCTGGAAACTGGGTGCCGGGTGGGTTCAGAGAAATGGTGTGCGTGCTTGTGTCATAGCCCGTCAGCACGCCCCGGTTTACTCCGTTATAGGCGTTTGTGTCGACATTGTCAGTTGCATGCGTGTTGTAGATCACCACATGATCGTTCGCATTCGAACCGCCCGGCTGTGCCCAGGCAGACAGACCACCGATCACATCGAAACTGGTATCAAGAGCCGTGAGGTCCAGCGAGTCACCTTGTCCGCCGGAGGTGTTGGCGCTTCGATAACGCCCCCCGTCCACCGTTGGAATGAACTCGATGAACTGCCCGGACACGCGCACGCTGTTTGGCAGCGCCATGCGCAACTCGCGCGCCATATAACCCAGGGTCAGATCGGCTTCGGCCACCATGGCAGCGCGGCGCGACTGATCCTGAAAGGCCTTGAAGGGTTGCAGCAAAATGCCAGCACCCAGCGCTCCCAGTACCCCGAGGATCATGATGACCAATACCAACTCCACCAGCGTGAAACCGCGAACTGGTTTTGGCGCGAGTACGCCAGACGTCAGCCTGAAACTGACTGGCGCGGGCTGACCACCGAATTGCGTATGAGTCGTCCCGGTTGCGGCTGCGCCTGTTCTGGAGCGCTTCTCTGCGGTGATGCAGGCTTCTCCTGCTTGTGCTTGTCGGGAGCCGCGACTTGTGTATCGGGGGTTCGAGCCCGAAGCCGGTCTGCTGGTTGTGCAAGGCTCAGCCATACCCGACAACTTCGAGGTGTCGGAGGTGTTCATGTTGGCACTGATGATGGGAGTGTGCAGTGTCATGCCATTTATTCCGCACGAATCCCGGTCAGCGCAATACTTACAGCGGCGTGACTGTCGTGGGTTACCGTTACCACGACCAGACATGACGGCACGGCATCCTGCAGATGGGTAGTGCCATGGGTCACGGAAACCGCCACCCGATAGCTGGCGAGCGGCGTTATCTGATTACCAAGAATGTCTTGCGGCGGGCTGTCGTCGAGATTGTGGTAATCACGCATCCATTGCCAGTCTGCCCGACTTCCGACTGTCGCACTGCCTGCGTCGCACTGCCGACCGAGTATCTCATCCATGTGCGCCTCGGCAATCGCCAGCGCCTGCTGTTGCAGCAAGGGGTCGGCGCTGCGGGCCACGGTTTGCTGGTACACCGACAGGATGCCGAGCAGACCGGTGGACAACACCACAATGACAATCACCAACTCCACCAGCGTAAAGCCGTGTGGGCGTAGCTTGGCAAAGGACTTATTGCGTCTGGACATGGCCGGTAGGCGTTGCGACAGTGAGGCTACGGGTGCCTAGTGTGACGCTCAGGCTGCTGTTTGGTCTGCCCAGTCCGTCGAAAATCAGCGAGCCGGCTGTCACCGATACCCCGGAAGGGGCTTTGCCCTGGCCCTGAGACGAGCCATCCCATATTCGCCCGTTGCCGGGGTTTGTGAGATAGTCGCTGTTACAGGGCAGCACCGTCTTGCAGATACGAAAATGGCCGACAGCGTCAAATACTACGCTAACCGACCCATTTCGCGCCACCGCGACCTGACGTGCATAACGCACCGCGCTGGCAGATTCTTCAAGATAGGCGTACTCGTCAAACCCCCGGAAATCCAGCCGCGGTATTGCGACCACGGCCAGAATGCCAAGCAGGGAAATCACCAAAACCAGCTCGACCAGGGTGAAGCCTCTTGGAGAAAATGGCATTTCCAATTGCCCTCTGTACACAATGCTTGTGATAACCGGTGGTAAATTCCAGTCTGACTGTACGTCGAACTGCAAGCGGTAAGAGGGTCATCAAGCCGTTGCGTCAGGGTCAATCATACCAACTGAGAGGTTGTTGGTACCTCTAGGCCGCTCTGATTTGGAACAAGTTCTTGAGCGTTTTTCGTTGCAGTGTCAGGCTATTTCGTCTGCCCATTATGAAAAGATAGCAGTGAAAAGCTTCATTCGATCAACCCTGAAAATGATGCAAAACACATGCAGACCCGGTGTTTATAACGAGGTCTGCATGGAGTTTTCAGTGAACTATCAATTGCCAGCGCCTATACCGAGGAAGGTCTCTGTATCTGACGAACTGGTTTGCGTAACCGTGCAGTTTGCGGTGGTGCCGTTGGCAGCGAGGGCAGCACTGGCAACGGTGTAACCCGCAGGCAAGCCACTTGTAAGGATGGTGCCGACTTCGTCACAGTCAGCAATGGCAACGCATTTCCCTGCCAGCGGTGCGTGGTTGTTTACTGTGCAACCTGCGTAGTTGATGGTCATGGCAGAACCCATAGAGTTCGCTACGCCCTTGAGGGCAGCGGCTTCAGCATCGCCAGACAGATCCACAAACCTCGGAATCGCGGTAGCCGCAAGAATTC
>DAIMZH010000060.1:0-5641 GCA_036734105.1 Azoarcus sp.
GGTCATTGTTTGACGGCTGGATTCACTGAAAACCTCGCGTTATTCGAGGTGCCCTGAACAACTTGGTGTGGCGCCGCTCACCAGCATGTTCTTCTACGGTGAGAACACGGCGCGACCACGTGGTGAGTGGCGTCCCGAGGTACATGATTCCGACGGGCTGTTGATCAAGGACGCGACCAGCAGCGAATGGTTGTGGCGAGCGCTGATCAACCCGGTCAATCTCGAAATGGACTGGTTTGCGGTGAACACTCTCGGGGGCTTTGGCCTGTTGCAGCGTGATATCGACTTTGCTTCGTATCACGATCTTGGTGCCCGTTACGAAAGGCGTCCCGGCACTTGGGTGGAGCCACGCTCCGACTGGGGGGCCGGTCATGTGGTGCTGGTGCAGTTGCCGACCGATGCCGAAACCAATGACAACATCGTGGCTTTCTGGAAGCCGGGGCAGGCGGTTGAGGCAGGCAAGGCCTATCGTTTTGACTGGACTGTTGCATTTGGTGCCGGCGACCCGGTAGACACCGGCTTGGCGAGGGTAGTTAACACCTTTGTCGGCGATGGCAGCATCGTCGGCGGCGGCAATGTGCCGGGCGCATATCGTTTCGTGGTCGACTTTCAGGGCGCTACGCTGCCCGACCGGGCTGATGGCGGCGAAGTGTTGTCGCGGGTGACCGGGCTGGATGGAAGCGAGGTGCTGGAGCACTTCGTGGAATACAACGACGCCCTGAAGACCTGGCGCATGTCTGCGCTGGTCAAGCCTGAGGCTGGCAAGTCAGTCGCCCTGCGCGCCTTTCTGACCGATGGGCAGACTGCGTTGAGCGAAACTTGGTCATACCGGCTGCCACCGGACAACACCATCCTGATCAAGAGGCACTGAGCATGGCCACCATGATGAGCGAGCGCTTGCTGCGCAGGGCGCTCGGCTATCTTGCCCTGTGTGGTGTCAGAATGGATGCTGCTGCCGAGCGCAAGGTGCTGGGCCTGGTGTCCGAGGTGATTGCCGGTCAGTCGCCATGCGGAGAACCCTTGGACGAGGTCGTCGCTTATACCCGCCTGATGGCGCAGGTCGACGTTGCCTTTAGCCTCCCCGAGCCTCTGCTGCCCCCTGTCACGCCAGTCATGGACCGTGGCAGCATTGGTTATGGTGACATCGCATGACACGGCCTGCCTGGAAACGTGCTGCGCTGCTGCGGCGTAGTCTGCTGAGCTTGCTGGTATTTGGTCAGACGGCGCTGGCAGTCACCATCATGCGGCAGGTGCTGCCCTATCAGGGTGGAAACTGGGTCGAAATTGCGCTGCTGGTGCTGTTTGCGCTGCTGTTTGGCTGGATATCGGTGGGCTTCTGGGTGGGCGTGACAGGCTTTTTCGTGCGCCTTGCCGGAGGGGATCCGCAAGGCCTGCTGAGGCGCCATTCGCGGGCTGCGCTGGAGGCCACGCCGCTGGCGCGCACAGCCATCGTGATGCCGATCTACAATGAGCCTATCGCCCGCACGCTCGGCGGCCTGCGCGCGATCTACCGTTCGCTGGAGGAAACCGGTCAGCTCGACCACTTCGAGTTTCACATCCTGTCGGATAGCCGCGACCCTGATCACTGGTTGTCCGAAAAAACCGTGTGGTTCGAGTTGTGTCGTGAACTGGGCGCCTTCGGGCGGCTGTTCTACCGGCGACGTCCGATCAACATGAACTACAAGAGCGGCAACGTTGCGGACTTTCTGCGGCGCTGGGGGCGTCGCTATGACTACATGATCGTGCTTGATGCAGACAGCATCATGGATGGCGCCACGTTGGTGGACATGGTCAGGCTGATGCAATGTGAGCCAGGTGTCGGCATGATCCAGACCAGCCCGGCCATCGTCAATGCCGAATCAATGTTCGCCCGGGTGCAGCAGTTCTCAAGCCGCTTGTATGGGCCGATGTTTACCGCCGGTCTCAGCGCCTACCAGCTCGGCGAGGCGGCCTACTGGGGGCACAACGCGATCATCCGGGTGGCCCCGTTCATGGCCCATTGCGGGTTGCGCAAGTTGCGTGGGGTCGGGCCGTTCAAGGGGCCGATCTCCAGTCACGACTTTGTCGAGGCGGCCTACATGGCGCGCGCCGGATACGAGGTGTGGCTGGAACCCGATCTGCAGGGCAGCTATGAGGAGTCTCCGCCCAGCCTGGTGGACGAGTTGGCACGCGACAAACGCTGGGCCAAAGGCAACCTCCAGCATCTGTGGCTGTTGCTGTTCGGCAGGCGCTTGCACATGGCTCACCGCCTCGCGTTGCTCAATGGCGTCATGTCGTATGTCGCCTCGCCGCTTTGGCTGGCTTTTCTTGCCTTGACCACGCTCGCCACGGCGCGGCTGGTGTTGTTTCCCATCGACTATTTTCCGGTGCCCCACAGTCCGTTTCCGATGTGGCCAAAATGGAATCCGGAATGGGCGCTGGGTCTTGCCGCAGCGACCGTGTTGTTGTTGTTTGTGCCCAAGTGGCTGGCGGTGATCGAGGTGGTCTTGTGCGGGCGAAGCGCGGACTTCGGCGGTGGTCTGCGTCTTATGCTGTCGGTGTTGTTCGAGATGCTGCTTTCCGCGTTGATGGCACCGATCCGCATGCTGGCGCACAGTCGCCATGTGATCGAAGGCTTGTCGGGCATGAAGCTACGCTGGGCGGGCCAGAACCGCAGCGAGGAGACTACCTGGCGTGAGGCCTTGGTGGACCAGATGCCGGGTTCGCTGCTGGCTGCCTGTTGGGCGATCTTTGCATGGTGGCTGGACCCGCTGTTCTTTTTCTGGTCACTGCCGGTGGCAATTCCGCTGATCGTGGCGGCGCCGGTGTCGGTTGTTTCCGCCAAGGTATCGGTGGGGCGCTTTCTGCGAGCGCGTGGCGTGCTGCTGTCACCCGAAGAGCGTCTGCCAGTTGCGGTGATCTCGGCGGTCAATGAGGCGCAGAGTGTTGTCAGTGAACGCGGCGATCGCTCGGCTTTTGTTCATGTGGTGGTTGATCCGGTACTCAACCGTGTGCATGTGGCCACCACCCGCGCAAACCGCCCAGGGGCAAAGTCGGACGCCATCGCGCGCTTGGTCGAGCGCTGCGAACGCGATGGCCCCGAGGTGCTCACCCAGCGAGAGGTCACCCAGCTCGCGTTGGATCGCGGTGCACTCGAAACCCTGCACCGGCGCGCATGGCGCGCGCCTGCGGAAACTTACTGGGGGCGGGCTGTGGCCGAACGTATTGTCGGCTGAGCGGGTGTGCTACTTGCCGCTCTTGCGCTGCTCGGATATCCAGTCAGACACTGCAAACAGCAGGCCGGAAACCACAAAGGTGAGGTGAATGGCGATCTTCCAGCCCAGCTCCTCACCGCTCATCTGCTGGCTGATCAGGAAAGCCTTGAGCAACTCGACTGCCGAAATGGCGACGATGGCGCCGATGAGTTTCATCTTGAGGTCGGAAAACCCGACCTTGCCCATCCAGGCCGGGCGGTCCTCGCTGTCGCCGGTGTGAAGCTTGGAGACGAAGTTCTCGTAGCCGCTGAAGATCATGATCAGCAGCAGCGCAGCGATCAGCATGGTGTCGACCAGAGTGAGGATAGAGATCACCGAGTCGTGTTCAATCATGCCCATGACACCCATCAGCAGGGCGATCAACTCCTTGCCGAACTTTACCAGCAGCACCATGATGGCAATGATGAGGCCGATGAAGAAAGGCGCCAGCAGCCAGCGACTGGCAAAAATGACCGCTTCGAGCCTGAGCTCCCACTTCTTGAAGTTGTCGGGTTGGGGGGTGGGTTCGTCTTTCATGATCTGCTGACCAGGTAATGAGCTTTGACTGAAACGACCGCCAGACGGCAAACGCCTGACGGTCGGTGTGGGTTAGGGCGAAGAGGGGTTGCTTGCGTTGCAGGCGGCTGTCAATCCAGCCCCTGACTGGCGAGATATTCCTCGTAAGTGCCGCCATAGTTGATCACGGTGCCGTCCAGCTTGATCTCGATGATGCGCGTGGCCAGCGATGAAACGAACTCGCGGTCGTGCGAGATGAAGATGAGCGTGCCGGCGAATTTTTCGAGGCCGCTGTTGAGCGACTCGATGGATTCCATGTCGAGGTGGTTGGTGGGTTCGTCCATCAGCAACACGTTGGGGCGCGACAGCATGAGCTTGCCGAACAGCATGCGGCCTTGCTCGCCACCGGAGATGATGTTGACCGACTTGCGCACCTCGTCACCCGAAAACAGCAAACGGCCGAGCGTGCCACGGATCAGGGTTTCGAGGTCTTCACCGTTTGCTGCTGCGGTGATGCGTGCGTACTCGGCGATCCAGTCGGTGAGCATCTCGGTGCCGGCAAAGTCGGCAGAGTGATCCTGCGCGTAGTAGCCGGGCTTGGCTTTTTCGGCCCACTTGATGCTGCCGCTGGAAGGCGTGAGTTCGCCGAGCAGCAGTTTCATTAGGGTGGTCTTGCCGACCCCGTTTTCGCCGATGATGGCAATCTTTGCGCCTGCCTCGATAGGCAGCGAGAAGCGCTTGAACAGCGGTTTTTCCATGCCGTCGTAGGCAAAGCTGATGTTTTCCACCTCGCAGGCCAGGCGGTGCAGCTTGTCTTTGGGGTCGTAGTCGAAGCGGATCCAGGGGTATTGACGGCTGGATGGTTTGACGTCTTCGGGCTTGAGCTTGTCGATCAGCTTGAGGCGGCTGGTGGCCTGCTTGGCCTTGGACTTGTTGGCCGAGAAGCGGCGCACGAATTCCTGCAGCTCGGAGACTTTGTCCTTGGCGCGGGCATTGGCCTGTTGCTGACGTTGGCGGGAGATGGTGGCCGCTTCCATGTAGTCGTCGTAGTTGCCGGCATAGACGGTGACCGTACCGTAGTCGAGGTCCGCCATGTGGGTGCACACCTGGTTGAGAAAGTGGCGGTCGTGCGAGATGATGATCATGGTCGAGTCGCGCTCATTGAGCACGTTCTCTACCCAGCGGATGGTGTTGATGTCCAGGTTGTTGGTGGGCTCGTCCAGCAACAGGATGTCCGGGTTGGCAAACAGGGCCTGGCATAGCAGAACACGCAGCTTCCAGCCCGGGGCGACGTTCTTCATCGGGCCATTGTGCAGTTCGCTGGCAATGCCCACGCCCAGCAGCAGCTCGCCAGCACGCGATTCGGCGGTGTAGCCGTCGTATTCGGCAAACTTGCCTTCAAGTTCGGCCGCGTGCATGTAGTCGTCTTCGCTGGCCTCGGGGTTGGCGTAGATCGCGTCTTTTTCCTGCATGCAGGCCCACATCTCGGTGTGACCCATCAACACCACGTCAAGCACCCGCATGTCTTCAAAGCCGAACTGGTCCTGGCGCAGATAGGCCATGCGCTCGTGCGGATCCTTTGACACGTTGCCTGCGCTTTGCTCAAGCTGCCCGCAGAGGATCTTCATGAAGGTGGATTTGCCCGCACCGTTGGCGCCGATGAGGCCGTATCGGTTGCCGTCACCGAACTTTACGGAGACGTTTTCAAAAAGGGGCTTGGCCCCGAACTGCATGGTGATGTTTGCGGCGACGAGCACGTTGAATCCTGAACTGATAAATTAGCAAAGCGTTGAATTATAACGCAACCGTCTTGCCGCCCTGCAGTGCCCCCGGGCTTTTTTGAAAGGCGACCATGAAATTATGTGCATTGCCCTGATGTCATTGCTTGTGAT
>DAIMZH010000060.1:5741-18048 GCA_036734105.1 Azoarcus sp.
GATCCCAAGATAGAGGGGCGCATTGACGGCACGAGCTATCACGTGCTGTTTTATGGCTGCAAGCAGAATGCCAACTGTGGCAGCCTGCAGTTTTCGTCCGCGTGGGGGGGACCGGTGTGACGATGGAGGAGATCAACGCCTGGAACCGCGACAAACGCTTCGGCAAGGCGTATCTGGATGATGACGGTGATCCCGCGCTGGAGATGAACGTCAACCTGCGCTACGGCGTGAGCCGCAAGAACTTTGATGATACGGTGGATTTCTGGCGCATCGTCCTCAAGACCTTCAAGGAAGAGGTTCTGGGGCAATAAGCTGCACGCGCACTCGCCGCGCAAATCGAAAAGCCCCGCTGGTCGGGGCTTTTTGCTGTTTAACCGTTACAGCCACTTGTGCATGAACATGGCCTGTCCGGCTGCCGGGTCGAGCTGATAGGCCTGGAAGCCCGCGCGTTGATAAGCCGACAGCGCAGCCGTGTTGTTGGACAGAACCTCCAGCGTGAGCTTGCAGCATGCTCGTTGCCGTGCCAGCGCTTCGGCTGCTTCCAGCAAGGCACGGCCGATGCCCTTGCCACGCCAGGCGCTGGTCACGGCGAGATCGTGCACATTCAGCAACGGGCGGGCGGCGAAGGTGGAAAAGCCCTCGATACAGTTGATCAGGCCTACCGGTTCTTCGCCGACGCGGGCGATGAAACCGAAGTAGTCGTTGCGCTGTGCCAGCCGTTCGGCCAGGTGAGCGCGGGCCTCGGTGCCCAGCGCTTCGCCGCCACCCATGGGGTCGCGGGCGTAGTCGTCCAGCAGCTCGACCAGCGCGGTGACGTGCTCTGGCCGGGCGAGGTCTATGGCGTCAATGCTGACGACCGGGGCGGCGTGATTTCTGGCGCTCATGATTGTGGGGCGTCCAGCAGGCGTGCGACAAAACACGGCTGATCCGGGCGGTATCCTTCGGGGGCGTCCAGCCACACGCGCCGACCACTGCCGGGTACGCGTGTCAGCGGAAGCTGGTCGTCGCTGAGCATGTTGTCGGTCTTGGCCTGCAGGTTGCCTTGCGGCTGAACGAATTCCAGACGGTCTCCACAGCCAAAACCGTTCTTGACCTCGATCTGCAGCTTGCCGCTGCTGGCGTCAAAACCGCAGGCCTCGCCAACCAGCAGGCTGCGCCCGGACTCGGAGTGACCGCGCAGATAGTTCTGATGCTCGGGGGTGTGGTGGCGCTGATAAAAGCCGTCGGTGTAGCCCCGGTTGGCCAGGCCTTCCAGCGTGGCCAGCAGGGTCGGGTCGAAAGGTCGGCTGGCGAGCGCATCATCAATGGCGCGGCGATAAGCCTGCGCAGCCCGCGCCACGTAGTAAGGGCTCTTGGTGCGGCCTTCGATCTTGAGTGAATCCACCCCGATCTCCACCAGTCGGGCCACATGCTCCACTGCGCGCAGATCACGCGAGTTGAGGATGTAGGTGCCATGCTCATCTTCTTCTATCGGCATCAGCTCGCCCGGTCGCGTGCCTTCTTCAAGCAACCACACCTTGCTGCCACCGATGTGACGCGGCCCACCGCCCAGCGCCATGCCTTCGGCCAGCTCATTGCGGCTGCGGGCCGCAGTGCCAACCGCGCCAGCATCGCGCGGGTTGCCAATCGGCTGCGCGTTGGCGACTTCGGTGTCGCCAGTGGGGTTGTCGGTGGCCTCATGCAGGCGGTAGTCCCAGCGGCAACTGTTGGTGCAACTGCCCTGGTTGGGGTCGCGGTGATTGAAGTAACCCGACAGCAGGCAGCGCCCGGAATAGGCAATGCACAGCGCGCCATGCACAAACACCTCCAGCTCCATGTCTGGGCAGGCCTGCCGGATTTCGGCGACTTCATCCAGCGACAGCTCGCGCGACAGGATGATTCGCTTGACGCCCATGCTCTGCCAGAAGCGCACCGCCGCGTAGTTGGTGGTGTTGGCCTGCACCGACAGATGGATGACGGTGTCCGGCCAGCGCTCGCGCACCATCATGATCAGGCCGGGGTCGGCCATGATGAGGGCGTCCGGCTGCATCTCGATGACCGGGGTCATGTCTTCGATAAAGCTCGCCACCTTGGCGTTGTGCGGAAAAATGTTGCTGACCAGAAAAAAGGCCTTGCCAAGGGCGTGAGCCTCGTCAATACCGGCCCGCAAGGTGTCGAGCTTGCCAAAGCTGTTGTTGCGAACCCGCAGCGAATAGCGCGGCTGACCGGCATACACCGCATCCGCGCCATAGCCAAAGGCGGTGCGCATCATGTCCAGCGAGCCAGCAGGGGCGAGTAGTTCGGGGCGTTTTAGTATTTGCTGCATGGGGTGGGGGCAAAAAGACGGAGTGTAGCAGCCAGGGGCATCCGGTGTTGTTGTCAGCGGATTTCCAAACCCGTGCTCTGCGGTCATGGTGGCCCCAGGCTCTGGTTTTACAAGCTTCGGATCAAATAAGGCGCGCCTCTGAGCTGGAATGGCATAATTGGGCACATCCTGGTGTGCCACGCAAAATAACCAATGCTCAGACTCGAAGACCTCAGAACAAATGCTGCGATTGCCGGTATTGAACCGCATCAGATTGTTCGCGTCATTGCGGTAGAGTCGGTCAGCACTGAAGTGCGTACAGTCGGCTATGAGGCCGGTGATGATCAGCTCGGTGAGCGTATGGTTTGCTTAGCTGATGAGGCGGTACTGCTCAAACGCACGGAGGCGTCATGCCCCATTTGAATCTGCAGACGCTGAAACTTCGGGACTACCGCTGTTTTGAAGCACTGGACATCGACTTTCATCCACAACTCACCGTACTTGTAGCTTCAAATGGTGCAGGAAAGACGTCGGTTCTGGATGCGATCGCAGTGGCTTTCGGCCCCTATATCGGTGCATTTGACGAAGCGAAGGGTAAGCACTTCGAAGCCAGTGACATCCGTCAGCTCAAGACCCGGAAAACCGCTTCGCACGAGATGGAGTATGCTCCGAATGGCGTGCGACTGGGGGCTGTAGGGTTCATACCCGACAGTTTAATTGACAGCCTTAGCGACAGCCATCCGCCAACAAGTTGGTGCCGGGCGCTGACTGGCTCGACCAAAGCAAAAACTACGATCAAGGATGCAAAGGAGCTGATCGACTACGGCAAGCGCTTGCAGGAGGCAGTACGCACCCACGGCAAAGAGGCGCTTCTGCCCTTGCTGGCCTATTACGGCACAGGCCGTCTATGGCAACAGAAAAAACTGACGGAGAAGACGAAGATCCAGCGCACTTCGCGAACCATCGGCTACACCGACTGCCTTGATCCGGCTTCGAGCTACAAGGCTTTTGTAGAATGGTTTCGCTACTGGAACCTGAATGCCAAAGAGGCGCGCATCAAGGCGCAAGAGACTGGCCAACCCAGTACTCATGCCGAGTTCGAGGGCTATATTCAGTCTGTCAGCAATGCGGTGAACATCTGCCTTCAGCCTGCGGGCTGGGAGAACATCGAATATTCGTTCACCCACGATGCGCTTGTCGCACACCACAAGCAGTTTGGCCAACTCCCCGTCGAACTGCTCAGTGATGGTATTCGCAACATGATCGGCATGGTCGCCGATATCGCCTTTCGTGCCACCAAGCTCAACGGCCATCTTGGCGCCAACGCGGCAGCGCAAACGCCAGGTATCGTGTTGATTGACGAAGTCGACATGCACCTACACCCGGAGTGGCAACAGGTGGTATTACAGAATCTCACGCGAGCCTTTCCGGCGGTGCAGTTTATCGTCACCACCCACAGCCCGCAGGTACTCACCAGTGTCGATGCGTCGTGCATCCGCGCGCTACGCCAGACGACCGATCCAGAGACCAGCGCAATCACCAGCGTGGCGGCTTCCGTAACGTTGCAGACCCGCGGTGTCTCCAGTGCCGACTTGCTTGCACAGATCATGGGCGTGGACCCTGTACCCGACGTACCTGAGGCCCGTAGATTGTCCGACTACCAGGCGTTGATTCAGCAGAATCAGCACGAGAGCGACGACAGCCAGGCGTTGCGTGCGCAGTTGGTCAAGCACTTCGGTGTAGACCACCCGGTCATGCGTGAGTGTGATCGTCTGATTCGGCTGCAAGGCTTCAAGCAGCGTCTGCCTCGAATATCTCCCGAGGCTGAGGGTTGAGGTGCACCGACTCTACCGCGACCCGGTGCCGCCCGTCGGCCTGAATAAATACCAGCACGGCAAAGACGCGTGGTCTCACCGCTGCCCAACAGCGGCTGAGCGTGCCACGGTTTGGGGAAAACTCAACGTCATGCAGGGTAGCCGCTGCGCCTACTGTGAAGATCTGATAAGCGACGACAATCGCCACATCGAACACTTCCGTCAGCGTGACCGCTATCCGCAGGGTACATTCGATTGGCACAATTTGTTCGGTTCATGCAATCGTCCTGGCACCTGTGGTGATCACAAAGACAAGTAGCGGTCGCTACCCGCATGAAAATTTGATCAAACCGGATGTTGAAGATCCTGAAGCATTTTTCATCTTCACCCCCACTGGTGCCATCCGCCCACGCGCAAACTTGCCGCCACACGATCAGCATCGTGCTGAAGAAACCATCGGCATCCTGTGCCTTGATGGGAAGCTGAACCAAATCCGTCGCGCCGAGGTGGCCGGTTATATACAGACGGCCGAAGAGTTTGCCGAAATGGCTAAGACGTGCAGCGAAGACGAGTGGCTTTACTGCAGGAAGAGATCCAGAACACTGCGCACCTGCCCTATGCAACTGCAATCCGGCATGTGCTGACACGACAAAGCGAAAGCGTATGACTGAGGGCGAGTGAGCAGCCGGGGTTTTACGCTGGGCAACGAGCTGATAAGTTTGGTTTTTCCTGGTCGCATATCACCTGAACCACACCCGTGGCGCTTGCGCTGGCCAGGTGCCGCGACTGAGGGCGCGGCCGTTTTCCAGCACCAGCCAGCTTTGTTGGCGGTAGTGCGGCAAGGGGCGCAGGGCCTGGCTGAGGGCGGCTGGGGTGTCGGCGGCGATGACTGCAAGCGGGGTGCCTGAGGGCAGGCGGTGGGTCCACATGCGGGCGTCGCCCTGCTTGATCACTTCGGTTGGCGTGTCAGGCAGGGCGCGCTGTGCAAGCCATTGCTCGATGTCGTCTTGCAGGCCGATCACCAGCATGGGCAGCTCGGGGTTGGGGTGCCGTCTGGCCGCTAGCGGCTCGGGGCGGTTGTCGAGCAGACGCTGGGCGAGCGCTTCGGCGTTTTGCCGCATGTCGCGCGGGCCGATGGTGATGAGTTGCACCGACTGGGCAAACTGCAGCTCGCGCAGAATGGGCGGGGCTTCAAAGCGCCCCAGGCTGCGCAACAGGCGGCTGTCCGGGTCCAGCGTGACGCTGAATGGACGCGGCCAGGCCGACAGGTCAACGCTGACGCTTGCCGCATCGCCAGACGTGGTGGCGGTGACGCATTGCGCGTTTCCGGCGCTCAGGTCTGTTGCGGTGGTCTCACCCAGCCGCAGGCAGAGCGTGTCGCTGCCTTGTGCGTGCTCGATATGCAGGGTGGCCTCCAGCGGCCACGGCTGACCGTGTTGCCGGATGATCACGCTGTCGTGCTCGCCGGGTTCCAGGCTGAGCATGGGCAGGCCGCGACCTTGCAGCCACGGTGTGAACCAGTCGTCCAGCGGATGTCCGGCGCTGGTTTCAAAGGCACGGCGCAGGTCGTGCCAGCTTGCGGTCTGAAACTGGTGTTGTTGCCAGAACTGGCGTAGTCCGGCGTAAAAGACGTCTTCGCCAAGGCGGTCGCGCAGCATCAGGAAGAGCATGGCGGCCTTGTTGTAGCCGACTGCCTGCGACACCCCATGATGGCGGGCGGTGAACTCGCTTAGCGCGGTGTCGGCTTCGGGTGGAATGCCGGACAGCTCGCGCAGCCAGCCCAGCCGCATGGCGCGGGCGGCATCGTCACCGCGGCGTTCGGCGTGGCCGTAGTCGGCCATGAAGGTGGTCAGGCCTTCGCTCCAGTTGCCGGTGGCGTAGTCCGGGAAAACCCCGTTGCCCCACCAGTTGTGCAACACCTCGTGGGCCAGCGAGGTGTCGCGGATGAAGGGCAGGTGTAACACTTGCTCGCCAAGATAGGTGAAGCTGGCCATGCCAAAGCCGGTGGGCGTTGGGCTGGAGACGACGCTGAAGCTGTCGTAGGGGTAGGGGCCGATGGTGCGTTCGAAACGGGCCAGGTGTTGGGCGACTGAGTCAAGATAGCTGTCGGCGAGCCGCGTCAGCGAGTCGTGGAACAGGGTGCGCAACACCAGGCGGCGACCGTCCACGCTGATCATGTCGCGTTCGGCAAGCTGATACGGACCGGCGATCAGGTCCATGCCGCGACCGGGATAGGGAAAGTGGTAGCTTATGCTCACTTCGCCATCGCGCTGCAGGCGCTCACCCGGCAGACCGGCGCTCATGCCGAGCTGGCCTTCTGGTGTGGTGATGTGCAGTTGATGGTTGTGCGGGACGATGTCGCGGTCGCGCAGCGGCAGCGGATACCACAGGCTGGAGGCGGGCAGAAAGCTGCCTTGCGGGGCGGCGCTTGGGGCACGCCAGCCCAGCGTTTCGTCATGGCGCAGATGCGTTGGGGTGGCACTCAGTGTGCCGTGCCAGCGCAGCGTGAGTGTGCGCCCGATTTGCCCGGCTGGCACTGCAATGCGAGTGGCCTGCCCGCGTTTGCGGGTGGTTTTGAGCGCGACGCCGTCGAGTTCGGCCTGTTCGAGTTGTAGGCCGGGATTGAGCAGCAGCTCGAAGGCGAGGCCATCATTGAGCAGTACGCTGGCTTGCGCCTGAAGGCTGCGCTCGCTCGGGTCTAGCCGGGTGTCGATCTGATAGTGCAGCGGTGGGGAGGCGGCGAAAGCGTTGGGGAGCGAAAGCACCAGCAGCACCAAAAACCTCATCACCAGGTTCAATACATGTGCGCTGCTTGATGTGCCTGGCTCGGGGTGGCCGAAAGGCTGCGGTGAGTGATGCAGGGTGTGCTCAGACATCGGTGGCAGGTCCGGGCGCAATACGATAGACGGCATCGGCCAGCCCTTCGGTCAGCTCGGTGCAGTCACCTTCTTCGTCCCACGGCAGCAGCGTGGACTGCTTCTGTATGCCCAGATCGCGCAGTTGATGCGGCACGCCGTGACCATAGCGCAGGTGGCCGCTGCCTATCAAGGCCACCACTACGCGGTCCGGTGACTGTGCGAGCGCGTCGCGGATGCCCTCGGCCATGGCGCGGTCCCAGGTAAGCTGGGCCTCGATGAAGTAGCGCCGCTGTTCGTCAGAGTCGCGCTCGGCGCGGCTGCCGACAAGATGCATGCTGTGTATGTTGCCCAGCCAGTCTGAGTAGGCCGGGGCGGGTTCGGCCGGTTTGCTGACCCCTTCGCGACTGGTGACGGGCACCGCATCAAAGCCGACCCGACCGACCTCACGGGTCAAGGTGGCGTCCACGTTGACGGCTTGCATGGGGATGTTGTGATCGCGCGCAAAGCGGAACACGTCCATGTACAACGCCGGGTCGAAGCGCCACACGCGATCCCAGTCGCTGCGCTCCAGAAATTGAGCCTCCGTCAACTCACCCCGCACCCAGGCGTCAAGGGCAGGCTGTACCCGACGCGGAAACATCTCCAGCGCCAAGGTGAGCTCGACGCCACGTGCCTGCAATTTGCGCAACACCTCCAGTTGCCAGCGGTGATGATCAAGCCTGTCGTGGCGCTCGCCCAACAGTACCACCGACTGAGCGGAGAGTTGTTCAAACAGGCTGGCCTCGGTCAGTTGCCCGCCTGCAGGCTGCGACCAGCCGATTGGCAGTCCGCAGCCATGCGTGACCGGTGGCGTGATGCGAACCCCGAGGGCATGTGACATCGACCCGAGCAGGCCGACTGCCAGCACGGCGCTTGCCATTGGCAACAGAAGGCTTGTCGTGATCTTGCGTTTCATGGGGTTTCTCCGCAGGGGCAGGGTGTCGGGTATCGGTCAGCGACGCAGAAAACGTATCCAGGCCGCAATGTTGAGCAAGGCCATCAGGGACTGGCCCACATAGGTGAACGCAGCCGCTTCAAGTATGCGGCGGGCGGCCGGATAGTCTTCCGGGTGAAGGTACTGACCCTCTTCCAGCAAGGGCATGGCGCGCTTGAAGCTGGCGTCGAACTCGGTCGGTAGCGTAACCAGATGGACCAGCGCGGCCAGCCCCATCGACAGCAGCCCGGCAAGCACAAACACGAGGCCCGGCGCTGGATGGCGGGTGATCAGCGTGATGAAGGGCACCACCACCATCATCATTGCGCCCAGCCGTTGCCCGACAATGGCCACGCGCACCAGGTTCTCGCGCATCTTGAGCGGGGCGTAGCCTTCGGCGTGTTGCAATGCATGGCCTACCTCGTGGGCTGCTACGGTGATGGCAGTGAGCGAGCGCTGCTCGTAGTTGTCGGGCGACAGTCTGACCGCGCGGGCCTGCGGGTCGTAGTGGTCGCCGACCTCGGAGCGCTCCACGCTGACCTGTTCCAGACCGTGCTTTTTCAGCAGCATGCGCGCAAACATGGCGCCGTTGCCGTAATAGCGGTCGGTTGGCGTGGCATGACGCCGCATGGTGCGCTGCACCCACCAGCCGGGCAGCCACACAGCGAGTATCAACAGCGGAATCACAAAGATGAGCAAACGTGTCATGTCGGCATGATGTGTCGAGTTGTCCGTGGTTGCTGGCTTGAGCACCGGCCAGCTATGGTGGGCTCTAATCCATCGCAAGCGGAGGTTTTCAGGTTCAAGAATGTGACAGTGGAGGCGGCGAGTCGTTCGCCACGGTGCGTCACAGCGCCAGTTGTCGGGCACCTTCGACGACTGCTGCGCATAGCCGCGCCATGATGGGCGACTGAACCTCCCAGTGATGCCAGAACAGGGTCACATCCTCGATCTTGTCCGGCGCAAAGTCCATCAGGCTGCCCTCAGTCAGTTGCGCAGCCACCTGAATTTCGGGCACAAAACCGTAGCCCAGTCCGTGTTCAGCGACGGCCACGAAGCCTTCAGAAGAGGGCACTACATGATGCGGAAACTGGCCCTTGTCCAGCCCGAAGTGCCGTCGCAGAAAAGCCTCGTGCATGTCGTCGTGGTGGCCGTAAACGATGGCAGGTGCCTGGCTCAGCGCACGGCGGCTGAGACCGCGCGGGAAAAAGCGCCGCCGGAAGTCTGGCGAGCCAACGCAGCGATAGCGCATCACCCCCAGCCGAACCGCCAGACAGCCGCGCATAGCCTCTGGCCGCGTGCTGACGCAACCCAGCACATCACCGCTGGCCAGCAAGGCGTGGGTGTGGTCCTGATCGTCCAGCACGCAGTCGAGCACCAGCCCTTCGTGTTTCACCACATCGGCCACTGCTGGCCAGAACCAGGTGGCAAAGCTGTCGGCATTGACGCCCACCGCCAGCCGCATCGCACCGCTGACACCGCCCGAGTCGAGTGCGCGCCCAGCTTCGGTCTGCAGCAAGCGGATCTGCGCAAGATATGGCAGCAGACGGCGTCCGGCAGGCGTTGGCCGAACCGGTTTGGTGCGCATCAGCAACACCTGCCCCAGCTCGGTTTCAAGTTGCCGTATGCGCTGTGAAACCGCCGACTGGGTGAGCGCCAGACGACGTGCAGCGTGTTCAAAGCTGCCTTCTTGAACGACGGCTTCGAAGGCAATGTAGCGGCTGTCAAGCATTAGCAATTCTAATCCTGTGTGAGATTAATTAATTGTACTAAACATGGGGCGTTGCAACGCATACATTCGCAGCCATGGCACAGCGCTGTTTGCGCTGGCACAAAAAGCTAACAACAAGGCCGTGGCGGCACGGCACCCAACAGCAGGTGAGCAAAATGATTGGCAATGAAGCAGGCGGTGTATTTTTGAGCGGTTTCGTGTTGAGCGTCGGCCTGATCATGGCGATTGGCGCACAGAACGCCTATGTGTTGCGTCAGGGGCTGAAACGCGAGCATGTGGGCGTGGCGGTAATGGTGGCCGCAGTCTGCGACGCATCGCTGATTGCACTCGGCATTGGCGGCATGGGTGCGGTGTTTTCAAGCAATCCGGACTGGATGGCAGTGGCACGCTATGGCGGCGCAGCATTTCTGTTCTGGTATGGCCTGCGTGCATTGCGCTCAGCGATTCGCGGCAACTCCATGAGAGTCGATCAGGGTGCCTCTGGAGGACTGAGCCGTCGCCAGGTCTTGCTGACGGCAATGGCGTTCAGCCTTCTCAACCCGCATGCCTGGCTGGACACCGTGGTGTTGATTGGCTCGGTCGGCAGCCAGCAAACTGCGGATGTCCGTCCGATTTTTGCGGCTGGCGCAGTCACCGCTTCCTTTGTCTGGTTTGTCACTTTGGGCTATGGTGCCCGCGTGCTCACGCCCTTGTTTGCCCGTCCTGTGGCGTGGCGGGTGCTGGATGTGCTGGTGGCCGCCATTCTGTGGACGATAGCGAGCGTGCTGTTGATGGGGTGATGTGTGGTCCCTGTGTTTCGTTTCAGTTGTAACGTCCATTCCGGCATTCTAATTCAGGTTTCGAGGACAACTAGCCAGACATGGGGGCCGCCACACGCATTTTCGGAAATCAGGCCGGGAATCCGAATATTTCCTCAGTTGTGCCATCGGAAGTCTTTTTTCTGGCGCTGAACTTTCGACCTATGTGGCCCTGAAAGGGCTGCCGATTCCTGAGTTTCTAAACAAGCTCCGGCCCATGTCAAACCTTGAAACCGTGCTCAATACGTGGCGTTAGCCAGAACGGTTGTCAAAAAGTGGCGGTGACTTCACAACCAAAGACTTGTTGGAAAAAATTGGATCGGAAACGACAAGCATTGGTCGGTAAACGACAAAGAGCTGGACTCCCAGCTCTTCCTGCATCTGCAGCCGCATGTGCTCCTGATGACCTGCTTTAGCCATCTCCGTTAGGAATCAACATTGATGCACCTCCAAGTGTGTTCAGATGAACTACGCGCACTCAGTAGCCCTATTTTGAATAGTTCACGGATAAAGTCAAGTGCTCGGGTTTGAAACGCATCGCTTCACCAAAAATTTACATGGCAACTATCGTGCCTGTATCAAGATACTCCTGAGCTACTTCGGCAATTGATATGCGCAAATTCGTGACTATCCCAGCATCACGTCGCAAGCATCGTTGTATCAAGATTGTCGCGACTTCCTTCGCTGTGGCATCTTCAAGCAATGCATAGGCACGGAAAACAGTATCCAAGTCTTCAATCGACATCTGTTGAGTGCCACCACTTTCCTTCAGCATCGTCTCAAGCAGCACCGGGATTTCGGTCTGTAGCTTCACCAAGCGTTGATCGCTGGCGTCCGCATAGAAGGCAAACCCTACACAGTAATAAAGCAGATTGTTATAGGTATCGATTTTTTGTTTTCTTTCGATACTTCTCGCGCCCAAGCACTTCAAGGTAGTCTGGTAAGCCTCGAAGTACAGTTCAGACTTCTGCTGTTGGGAGGTCGTTCCCGGGTGCTGACTTTTTTGCCACAATGTGTAACCCAATATCTTGGGTTGGGTATAAAGCATGTGCTCGTAATCAGCTTTCGGTAGATTATCATGCCACAGACCACTGGCTAATGACTTCTCGCCATATTTGCGGAACATACTCCCTGCATTGCGCAACCTTTCAAGCGACTCGTCGATTCTCCCGACTTTTCCGAGAGCCTGGCCAAGACGCATTTTTGCAAGCGGAAAGTTCTTGTAGTGTGCTTCGATGAAAACGTATTTGTCGACAGCTGCATTGACGTTGTCCGGGATGTTGGTGGACATTAGACAAAGGGCTTCATTCATGGCGCAGTAGTAAAATGCCAGTTTTGGTCCGTCCTTCAGGTGGGCAGCAGTGTCTCTCGGTGCCAGTTCTTGCATGAGCGAAGCGAATAGGTCGGCCGCCTGCAAGTAGGTTTTTTCAGCCGTGATGCGTCCGTCGTGCGTTTCACCAGACTCCTCGGCGGCCTTGTCGCGCAGCGACCTAGATTCGATATAGCGCTGAATGAAGTCATCCTTCATGCCAATGTCGCGGAAGCGCTGAAGCACGTCTTCATCTGATTCAACAGAGATAGTCTTGGTCACGCCCGCGGTCAAATCCAGCGTTTCCGGAAGGGCTTCCTTGCGAATGCATTCAGCGTATTCCATGCACGCATCGGAAAAACCCTTCAGAACCTTCAGGTGCGCTTTGATGTGATGGGAGTTATGAATGGGGGTTCCGGCATTTTTCCCCTCCCTGATGACGTAGCCGTATTTGTGGTCAATCTCTCCCCAAGCGTCTTCAAATACGGCTGAGTTAGCCTTAACCGTGTATGCACTCACTGATACGAAGTCCGTAGCGCA
>DAIMZH010000061.1:0-17437 GCA_036734105.1 Azoarcus sp.
CACTTGCAACTGCTGTAGCGGTGACTCGCCGTTGTCCTGCTGGTAGAGCCGGTCGAATGATTGCAGCGCATGGGAAACGCTCTCATCGCCCATGTGATTGGCCAAGGCCACGAAATCGAGGTAGTCTCGCGTGGCATTACGCTTGAGGATCAGCACGCCCTTGATGCGCAGAATCTCACCTTCGGTCGGAACGGTGATTCGCCCACCGTGATAGTCCACCACTGCCGTTTCCAGCGGTTCGTCGCGGATAAGCTGACGGACGCCGGTTTCAATGCCATCGAGGCTGCCAAGGATTTGCACCGGGCGCTGCACACGAGCCGTTTTCCAGCCTGCGACCGACTCAAGTTCGGCCAGCACTTCATCGAAGCGATGACGCAGATCGGTCAGTACATGGTCGGCGTCGCGTGAGAAGCGATGTTCGGCATGGGTTCCTCCGACCAGCACGGCATCCGGCAGGATGCCCTGGAGCCGTGCGGCAGAGGACAAGACGAGTTCCCAGTCAGGCAGCGGTGCGGTGCTCTTCGACATAGTGCATCCAGAAGTGATGGCGTTGGGCGTAGGGGTCGGAGGCGTAAGGACGGCACACCCGCTCCACCTTGTCCAGCAGGGTGCGGTCAGCCAGAACCGCCCGGCGCAGGTCAGCCCAATCCCGCCACCGACCGCGTGAGATCACGTCGTCGATAGCGGCGAGAGTGAAGCGTTGATGGTTGAGGTGGCGATGAAGCATGGCTAACTACACACTTTTACGAATACCCTTGAAAATTAGGGTCGTCCCAGAAAACGGAAAAACGGACGATGAACACCCGAGATTGGCTGTTCACCGCGCTGTATCGGTCATATCTCCGGCAATGGCGTTGCACCATTCCATCGCTTCGGCCTCGCGGGCCTCGTCTGCTGCCATTGCCCGGTAGCCGTCATCGAGCGACGTATCCAGCACATGCGGCCGTACTAAATCCTCATTGAACTGGCTTATGCGGCGCTTGCCGACCGTCATCGTTACAAGCCAAACCCACGATCCAACTTTGGCTTGCTCACGCGTTCCCTGAGTGTTTCCAGGGCGCGTTCCAGAATAATCCTGTCGGACACGTCCTTTTCCCGCATGGTCTGCTTGGTCAGTAGCAAGCCCTCAAGGTTGAGGGTACGAACCGCCACACCGTCAAGGTCTATTGTTTCGGCATACTGCTTCAACGTCTCATACGTCTCGCCGCAGGCGTTGAGCATGATGTCGACGACGAAAGCATCGGCAACCCGGATGTTCTCGCCTTCGTCGAACCACGCCGGGTCGATACCCTTGGCTGCTTGATCCGGCAGCACCATCAAGGCAGAGCGAACCTTGATTCCGGCTTCCTGCGTCGCTGGCACCAGAACGTCAATGTCGGTGGTGGCTCGGTGGTAGCCGTGGGCAAACAGGGCATACCCGTCAATCAGGAGGTAATCCGCACTCTGTTCGTTCAGAGACGCGATCAGTACCTTGAGGTCTTCGAGGGTGGCCGGTCGGCTGTATTCGTCCATTACATGCGCTCCAAGGCGATTCTAGCCATGCCCTCGACCAGGCAATCCTGCTGGTGCTGGTTGGCTTCTTCAAAGGATTTGAACCGATACAGCCCCTTGGGGATGTGGGTTGTGTTGCCGGTCGGGAGCCGGTGGATTTCATCATTAAAGCGCGCACCTTCGGCCAGCAAGGCGGCTGAGGCAGAGAAGGTGATCGGGTGCTCCTTGCGGTGGCCTATGGTGCGCATGGTATTTTTCCTAATGTTCACTGCTGACATCCTCCCCGGCCTGGGGTCGGGGAGCGGAAGCTGTCGCCTTGCCCCTTCTTCTTGAAGCGTGGGAAGTCGGCGCGTTTGTTAAAGAAGTTGGTGTAGGCCCGCTCCCAATCCTTGAGGGTTTGCTGCAGCGGGTGCACGGGCGCATCGGCCAACCACGCCGTTTCAACGTTGTTGCGCCATTCGGTGAGCAGTTTGCACACTTGCTGCCCGTCTGGCATCAGTTCGTACTGTGCATTATGCGACTAAAATAGGCGACAAGCTACAGCCCGGAATCGCGCCGCTTTTGGGTTGTCGCTCAAGTCTTGACCCGGTACGCGGCAAGACAATTTCAGCGCGCCCGGCGATGTGCTACCATGTAATTACCACGTAACACATGAGGGTAAAGCCATGAGTGAGTCAACCTTTACTTTCCGGGTCGACGAATCCTTGAAATCCGAGTTCTCCACCGCAGCCAAAAACCGCGACCGCAACGCCGCGCAACTTCTGCGCGACTTCATGCGCGAATTTGTGCAGCAACAGCAAGAAGCAGCAGCGCATGACGCTTGGTTCCATCGCCAGGTGCAAATCGGCTTGGATTCGGCCAATGCCGGCAACCTGATCCCGGCGGCTGAGGTCGAAGCCAAATTTGCAGCCAAGCGGGCGGCAACACGTCGTCGGCTTGAAGCCTCAGAATGATGGAACTGTTCTGGACGCCAGAGGCAACCCAAGACCGCGACGAAATCTATGACTACATCGAGGCCGACAACCCGGCCGCTGCGCTGGCCCTCGATGAACTGTTTGCAGAAAAGGCCGGGCGCTTGGTCGATCATCCCGGCCTTGGTCGGCTTGGTCGCGTCGCTAGCACCCGCGAGCTGGTGGCTCATCAGAATTACATCCTGGTCTATGACTTGGCCGGCGACTTGGTGCGCGTGCTGCGTGTGCTGCACGCTGCCAGGCAGTGGCCGCCGGGCCAGAGGTAAAGCCGTGGAGCTCATAGACCGGATGATCGTTGCTTGCGCCCACGGCCTCGACCGTGCCGGCATGTGGGCGTTCAGATGATCTGCCGCCCCTCAAGTATCAAAGATCAAAGGTACTACCATTTATGTTTACTCTATGTTACACCAAAACCACACGGCATTTTCGCTTCAAATGTTGAGCTATAGTCAAGTCTGGTGTATGAAATGGACCCGTCATAACTGATTAAGCGGCGCGCTGCTGCTGTTCCTGCTCTTCTTTATCCTTGATCGGCTCACCGTCCTTGAAGACTACGCCATCCATCAGTTCGGCAATATGCTCGGAACCACGAATCCGCCGCCATGACTTCTCGGCCTCCTGAACGAGTTTGAAGGCCAAGCCCAGAAAGGTGGCACGTGACACGCAGTTCTTTGTACGGGTGGTACGGTGACGCACCGTGGCAAAGGTCGACTCGATCGGGTTGGTCGTGCGCAGATGCTGCCAGTGCTCTGCCGGGAAGTCGTAGAACGCCAGCAGTGCATCACGGTCGGCAAGGAGTTTGTCAGCCGCTTTTGGGTACTTAGCTTGATAGGTCTTCACGAACTGGTCGAAGGCCGCCACCGCCGTGGCACGCGTGGGCGCCATCCAGATTTCGTGCAACTGCGCTTTGGCTTTGTTCTGCAGGCTCTTGGGTAGTGCGTTGAGCACGTTGGCCGTTTTGTGCACCCAGCAACGCTGACGCCGGGTCTCGGGGTAAATCTCGTCGAGCGCAGCCCAGAAGCCCAGTGCGCCGTCACCGACGGCTAGCCGTGGTCCCTGCTTGAGCCCGCGCCGGTCCAGGTCGCGCAGCAAATCCAGCCAGGACGCCTTGGATTCACGTAACCCATCGCCGATCGTGACCAACTCCTTGGTGCCGTCGAGCTTCACGCCGATGATCACCAGCAAGCATTGTCAAGCATCGTCCTCGCCGCGCAGGCTGGCATGAATACCGTCGGCCCACCAATAGACGTACTGGCAGCCTGTCAAGTCACGCTTCATCCAGTTGGCGTACTCGGTGGCCCATTCGGCCTTCAGGCGGCTCACGACGTTGGCGGACAGTCCTTTGGCTTGGTCGCCAAGTAACAGCGTGAGCGCCTCGCGCATGTCGCCTGTCGAAACCCCCTTCAGATACAGCCAAGGCAGCGCCGCCGACACCCGTGCTGATCGACGTACGTAAGGCGGCACCAAGGCGGAGTTGAACTTTACCCCGCCGCCCGAGCGGTCACGCACCTTGGGAACCTGCACCTCGACATTGCCAACCGCAGTCAGAACCTCACGCGCTGGCAGGTAGCCGTTCCTGACCACTGCACGCTGCCCACCCAGCATCCGAACGTTCTCGTACTCGGACAACAACTGCTGAACCTCCACTTCAATGGCCTTCTGAATCACATCGCGTGCGCTGCGCCGGATCAACTCTTCCAGCGACAGACCTACTTCCGATTGCTCAACCGACTGCTGAACCGTATCCTTACTCATGGCGTGACCTCCGTAGTTGCTGTTCATCGTTCTCGTAAAACAATTTTCAGCAGAGGCACGCCGCCAAATCAAGTCCTTCTATCAGGTTCTGGTCATACACCAGTTACGAATATAGCTCGCCTGCGAGCCTGCCCTTTTCCGCAGCCGCACGAAGCTCGCTTCGTTCGTCCCGCATGGCACGCTCGCGCACAAAGGCCAGACGGCGGGTTTCTTCGTCGGCGCTCAGTTGCTTGAGTTGTTCCAGTGCCTGTTGCACCGGCGGGTAGTCGATTTGTGCCATGGTGTGTTCCTCTTGCCAATGCGCCAGAAAGGCGATCCAGGCCGCCACCGCAGGGTTGCTGGCGCCGAGGCGGTCGGCTTTCGGGAGTTCGATCAGATTCAATTGTAGTTCATCGCCCAGCTTGAGGGCGGGTTGCTGCCGGTCGCGGAGTTCGAAGCACCACACCGCTTGATTCTGATGTTCAGGCTCGGTGAAAAGTTCGAAGTCCAGCAGATGGATGCCGATGGCGGATTTCAGGCTTTGATAGTCGTCGCCGGTGTTGAGTTGCTGGGTGAGGGTGCGGGCAAGGTCGTAAGCGCTGCGTGCGCTCCACGCGCCATAGCGGCGTACCTGCATCTCGATGTTGTAACGCCGCCCGGCGGCATCCTGTGCGAGTAGATCAAGCACGATGAACTTGCCAGCCAGTTCTTCCGGGTCGATGCGCGGGTTGAGTATCTCGACCACCTCCAACGGTGCTTCGGTGCTACGCACCGCATTGATCGACTTAGGAACAGGAAAAAGTTATATTATTACTTGGTATCACTTAGTGATAAGAGGTTCACTATGGCAACATCTCTCAAGATCGACGACACGCTGAAAGGTCGAGTCCAACACCTAGCCTGCCAGCGCCGTCGCTCGGCGCACTGGATCATGCTTGAAGCCATCCAACAGTATGTCGAGCGCGAGGAAGCCCGCGAGAGCTTCAAACAGGAAGCCTTGGCCTCCTGGGCGGCCCACAAGGAAACCGGCCGCCACCTGACCGGCCAGGAAGTTCGCACCTGGTTGAACACCTGGGGCACCAATGAAGAAAGGGCGTTGCCTGAGTGCCACAAATAATTGTCACCGAAGGCGCGGCGGAAGGCTTGGAACGATGTCGGCGATTCTTGGCCGTCAAGGCACCGGACGCCGCCATGCGTGCCGGCCAGGCCATCGAGCGACAATTCCTGCTCCTGGAGACAGCCCCGGACACTGGTCGGCCGTTCCCTGAAATGCCCGAGCTGCGCGAGCTGGTGATTGCATTCGGGGATTCCGGCTATGTGGCCCTGTACCGCCACGAACCAGCCGATGATGCGGTGTATGTCCTAGCCTTCCGGCACCAGAAAGAGGCGGGCTATTGATCGTGGAATTTACCGTACGATTTTCCCCGCTCCGTAGGAATCTCAGGCCTTCAGCCATCGTGCCACGACAACCGTAGCGACTCACCAAAACCACACAGCATTTCCGCTTCAAATGTTCTAGAATTCCACCTGACGGCACAGTGACCTGCCACCGCCAAAACACCGCCCCACCATCAAGGAGAACACCGTGAGTGCAGATTCGTTTTTCTATGCCGCGCTGGCGGGAGCCAGGGCCGATTCGCTTGCATCCTGGAAACAATACGCAGCAGAGCAAGAAGCTCAGGTCGCTCAGCTTCAGCAGCAGCTCGTGGCTTGGCAACGGGAGGCTGTTTTGAAGAACGCTGGTGGAATCTACGAGGGAGAAGCGCTTGAAAGACTTGGAACAACCGCAGAGGCCGTATATGGAGCTGACGCCGAACGTGCTGAGCAAGAAGCGATCAACCGAAGCAAAAACTTCTACCAACGCGAATACAACATCAATCCATTTCAAGAAGGTTAGCCTCTTCTAGAAACAACTCTATCTGATTAAAAAGGGGCTTGAAGCCCCTTTTTTTGTCGACTGCATTACCCTTGATGTTTTGTCCGCTGAGTCACCGGCGTCCCCCCCGCTTGGTTGGCAGGCTGGGTGGTTCTCTTTGCTTTATCATCCCCCGCAATCTTCCCCAGTCCAGCGCCCACAAACCGCTCTGTCGTCGCGGACCCTGAATGGGCCAGACCCTTCACTTCGCCTTCGGCCTTCACGGCCCCCAGCGGCGACACACCAAAGCCGATCCAGCGCATCACGTTGTCAGCCGTGTCGTAGATGATCTCGTGCGCCTTGTGTGCAAGCACGATCACCAGGCCGACCATGATCATGTTCGTGAAGATGAACCCCCACAGCGCCGTGCTCGCTGTGCTGTTGACCATCTCATGATTGAAGATGAAATAGCCATACAACGCGCCCTGGATGATCGCGTGCATCACGAACATGCTCACGAAAATACCGATGGTCAGCATGATGGGCCTCAAGATCACGTTCAGGAACAACTGCCAGCCCTGCAGCGCGTAGCGGCCTGCAAAGCCGTCCCCCTCCGGCACCGCGTGCGACGCGGCCCACAGCGGCGCGGCCAGCATCGACTCGACGATCATGATGATCCAGCCGAGGATGGCGAAGCTGAAGTACAGAAACGGCACAGCAGGCAGGTAGTAAGCGAGCATGCCGCCCATGCCGATCAGCCACGCCGCGAGCACGGTCAGCATCGTTGCAGCAAAGTTCACCAGCGACCAACCGCCCCCGGCCCCCACAAGATTCGCGCCCTGGCCCACAATCGACTTCTCACCCGACGCCGCTGAAGCTTTTGAAAACGCAGCGGCGGCAATCACCGCAGTTCCGCCAGCAATCATCCACTGGCCGTAGCCTGCCAGCGTGCGGATCGGATCGTTGTCCTTGAGGATCGCCGAGTGCCAGACATGCGTCTGAACGCCGAATGTCTGCCCCCAGACCTCACCGACCTTGCCGAACAAGCCGTCCCCCGAGCTACCCGCACGCGAGTCGGGCAGCGTTTGACCGCTGCGCCCGTTGCCGTAGTTCAGCTCCATCGACTCAAGCAGTACCTGCGCTTGCGCGAGGCGCGGCAAAAAGCCCTGCTCAAACTCGACAATCTGCTCGGCGGCAATAGCCGTGGCTTGAAACGTCGACTTGCTCAGGTTCTGGACTTCCAGACTTTTTGCTGCAATCGTCCAGTACCATGTGCCAGCCGTGAGCCAGCCGCCTTTTTTGGCGCGCTCAACAAAGTCGTCGATCTCTTTCTGCTCACCGCCGGAACCTGACTGCTCAACAACTGCCGTAACGTTGCCACGAGGAGCAGCGAGGCATTCATTGACCCATGTTGCTACCCTCCGCCCCGCCAGGCTAAGGCACAGTTGCACTTTGGAGTTTGGCAACACTGCACAAGCACTGCACGCTTGAAGGCGGTACCGAATATCAGTACCACTCACAAATGAAGTGAAAAAACCATCGCACCCTGGAACTCATCTTTGCGAGGCCAACAAGCGCCAACATCCAGTGGCGCGACATCGAGAACCCTTTTTGAAGAGTTGGGGGCCGAGGTTTCCGAACGCGAAGGGAGTCGTGTTGCAGTTATTCTGTTCTGTGAAGTGCGTGTCTTTCACCGCCCACATCCTTCGCCCAACACCGACAAAGCAGCGGTGGCAAGTGTTCGCAAATGGCTTGAGCAGCACGGAGTAGGACCATGAACGTAATGACAGTTGACGGCTACCACGCCAGGATCGAATACAACGAAGAACTCGATCTCTTTCGCGGTGAAATTCTTGGGCTGAACGGCGGCGCAGACTTCTACGGAACGAGCCCAGAAGAACTACGCGCCGAGTTCAAGAAATCCTTGCAGGTCTTTCTTGAGGTTTGCACAGAAAAAGGCATCGAACCCAGACGGCACTTCTCCGGAAAGTTCAATCTCCGAATCCCGCCAGAGTTGCACGAAAAGCTTGCCATTGCAGCCCAAGCCGAGGGCAAAAGCATCAACATGCTGGCCCAGGAGGCTCTGCGCATCCGTGTCGCGTCCTGATCAGCTTGCTGCCAAGCCCTGACTGCTCAAAAACTGGCGTAACACCGCAATGCGCGTGATCGGGTCGTCCAGCTCCAGCAGTTGCTGGCGGATCTCATCCGGCATCGGCAGCACGCCAGACAGGCGCATGCCCACCCATTCGGCGTCGTCAAAGAGATGGGGTTGCGGAAAGTGCTCTTCGCCCGAATCCTCGATGATGACCTGCAGCAAGGCCAGCAAGGGGTTACAGCCTGCAGGCAGTGGCTGGGGCGGCGTCGCTGGCAACCACTCGACCTGCGCCACCAGCAGCTTGTCGGCGGTGACTTCGGTTTCGAGCACCCGGAAGCGGCGCTCACCGTGGGTCACAAGCTGCAGCAGGCCTGGTTGGTCCATGTCCCACGACACAATGCGCGCGCTGGTGCCCACGCTGTATGGAACAGCGGGTTGACCCACCTCGTTACCCTGATCGATAAGACACACCCCAAAAACCGTGTCGTTGCGCAGACAGCGGCTAGTCATGTCCATGTAGCGCGACTCGAACACGCGCAACGGCAGCACGCCACCGGGGAAAAGCACGGTGCGCAGCGGAAAGATGGGCAAGGTGCTGGGCAGTTCAGCGTTCTGCTGGTCCGGGAGGCTCATGCGGTGTCTCCTTCGCCCCAGCGTTGCATCAGTGTATGCGGGACGGCAATCTGGTCAAGGATGCGTGCAACGACAAAATCCACCATGTCGCCGACGCTCTGCGGGTGTGTGTAAAAACCGGGGCTGGGCGGCAGGATGACCACGCCGAGACGGGCCAGCTTGAGCATGTTTTCAAGGTGGATGGCCGAAAACGGGGTTTCGCGTGGCACCAGCACCAGCTTGCGACCTTCCTTGATGGCGACATCGGCGGCACGCTCGATAAGGTTTTGCGACAGACCGGCAGCAATCGAGGCCAAGGTGCCCATGGTGCACGGACACACCACCATGGCATCTGCCGGGTTGGAGCCGGAGGCCAGCGGTGCAAACCATTCCTCACGGCCAAACACCCGCAACTGCCCGGGGCTGGCGCCAAAACGGACCGACAGCGCGGTTTGCACTTCGCTCGGGCGCGAAGGCAGATCCAGCGCCATCTCCTGCCTGGCGACGATCTGCGCCACCTGCGAATACAGCAGCCACACCTCGCAGCCCGAAGCCAGCAGACATTCAACCAGACGCAGCCCATAGGGCATGCCGGATGCGCCGGTGAATGCGACGGCGACAATGCGAGGAGGGCTACGAGTCACGGCGGGGGGTTACTCCAGATAGTCTGTCAAGATGTGCCAGCGGCCATCGCGGATTTGCGCCAGCCGACCATTGCGATTGCCAAGGTGATCATCGGCAGTGAAACGATACGCTGGTCCGCCGAAGATGTCGCCCTCGGTGTGCAGCGCCTCCATGGCAGAGACAAAGGCATCGGTGCTCAGTTCCGGGCCAGCCTGCTCGGCCGCCTGCACAAACAGATCGGCAATAACATAACCCATCACGCTCCACACATTGGGGGCGACGCCAAAACGCGCCTGATAACGCTCAATCCAGTCAGCCAGTTCAGGCGATGCACCTTCGGCGTAGGGGTGCGGCATCACGGTGACGCCGTACAAGCCTTCGACCGCCTCACCACCCAGCGCATGAGTCTGGGCAGAATAACCGGATGCGGTCACCAGCATATCGACATCCCAGCCAATCTTGCGTGCCTCGGCCATGGTGGCCACAGTTTCACGCACCACAGTGGCGAGCACCACCAGATCGCAATTGGCGTTGCGCAGGCGCGCCACCTGGCTGGAAAAATCGGTGGCACCGCGCTTGTAGCTGGTGCGCTCGGTGAGCGTCTGACCGAGCTTGCCCATGCCAGTGTCAACGCCGCGCATCACCTCGTGGCCGTAGTCGTCATCCTGATACAGCAGGCAGGTGCGCTGATAACCGCGCTCGGTGACCATGTGACGCACCGCTGCGTCCATGTAATCCTGATACGGCGCGAAAATCTGGAACTTCATCGGGTGCAGCGGGTTGTAGGTAGCCTCGTGAGGCGCAAACGGAAACAGGTGCAGGCGATTGGCATCAACAATGTTGGGCATGCTGGCCATCACCACCGGGGTGCCCATGTTGGCCAGAAAGGCAAAAGCCTGGTCACGCTGCACCAGCTTGCGCGCCGCCAGCACCGCACGCTTGGGGTCGTAAGCCGCGTCTTCCACCAGCAACTCGATGCGTCGGCCATGCACGCCACCGGCCGCGTTGGCCTCGTCAAAACGCATCTGCATGGCATCGCGCACCGGCACGCCCAGCATGGCGATAGGGCCGGACAAGTCCTGAATGCTGGCCACGCGGATGGTATCTTCGCTAACACCCGGCGCGGCCGCCTGCGCACCCAGACCGGTCAACAGCGCGGCCACGGCCAACAGTTTGGAAATTGGCTTCATGATCATCCCGAGGAAAGTGTCAAAAGGCGCGATTATCGCCAGCACTTGAAGTCCAGCCAATCAGGGAAGCCCTGATTTTGCAGTGTTTCGGCCCGGGGTTGGCCAAGCCAGCAAGCTGGGATTTCTCTGCTGGACGAGTTGGCGTGCTCGTTAGGCCACAAGCGGAATGGCGCGCCCTGGAAAGGCTCTAAGCACTTTCTTGTCCATGGTCACCAGCTTGGCACCCAAACGCTCAGCCAACGCAACAAATTCGCAGTCATAGGCCGAACACTCGCTGTCACGCACCAATTCCATCACCTCACGGAAATGCACCTCGAATTCAAACCCCTTCAGCAAGGATTCAGCTTCAGTCTGAAGGCTGCAGGCTTGTTCGAAGCTCAGCTGGTTGCGGCGCATATAACCCGCAAGAATGTTGCGGAACTCGCTGCGCCACAGCATTGGTGCAGCCCACTCCGGCTCTCGCTCCAGCAAGGCGTCGGCTGCAGCAGTGAAATCGCCGGGCAGATATAGATACGCCACGATATTGCTGTCAACAACAATCACTTGCGCCCTGCCCGCTTGGCCTCATCAATATCCTTTGCGGTGAACTGCGTTGAAGCCAAGCTGGCCCTGAGTTCGCGAGCACGCGCCAGGCGCTCGCCAGGAGCCACACGGTTGGGTAGCAGCACAGACTCCAGACACACAATGGCTTCGTTGTTCAAACTACGACGGTGCAGTTCGGCTGCGGCCTTCAAGCGCTCGTACACTGCATCAGGGATGTTCTTCAGGGTCAGGGAGGTCGGCATGGCAGAGCCCTTGTGCGTAACCAAAACGGTTTTATTCTGGCCCATAGCGGCACCGTAAGCAACCGCGTGCAACCCAATAGAGCAGGCTCGACGATTCTGGCTATGTCGTGCCAGGAGCCGAACGCCAGCAATTGAGCATCGAGGAATACCAACGGCTGGCAAGGCAAGGTCGCAACGCTGCTGACAAGCTGGCGATGCCGGACCTTGCAAGGTCGAGTTTTAACCGCTCCCTTCAGCCCACGCCACCCATGCACAGGTATTTGATTTCGAGGTAGTCCTCGATACCGTACTTTGAGCCCTCTCGCCCCAGCCCGGAAGACTTCATGCCGCCGAAGGGCGCCACCTCGGTGGAGATGATGCCGGTGTTGATGCCGACGATGCCGTATTCCAGCGCTTCGGACACGCGCCACACGCGGTTCATGACGGTGGCGTAAAAATAGGCGGCCAGGCCAAATTCGGTGTCATTGGCCATGCGTATGGCTTCGGCTTCGGTGCTGAAGCGGAACAGCGGGGCGACCGGGCCGAAGGTTTCCTCGCGCGCCACCTTCATGTCGGGGGTGACGTCCAGCAGAATGGTTGGCTCGAAGAAACTGCCGCCCAGCGGATGACGCTTGCCGCCGAGCAGCACGCGTGCGCCCTTGGCGACTGCGTCGGCGATGTGCTCTTCCACCTTTTCGACGGCGCTCATGTCGATCAGCGGCCCCTGGGTGGCCCCGGCTTCCAGGCCGTTGCTTACTTGCAGGCGGGCAACGGCTGCGGCCAGTTTTTCGGCAAAGGCGTCGTATACCGAATCCTGCACCAGCAGACGGTTGGCGCACACGCAGGTTTGCCCGGTGTTGCGATACTTTGAGGCCAGCGCGCCTTCGACTGCGGCGTCCAGGTCGGCGTCGTCAAAGACGATGAAGGGGGCGTTGCCGCCAAGCTCGAGCGACAGCTTTTTGAGGGTTGGGGCGCATTGCGCAGCGAGCTTGATGCCGATTTCGGTGGAGCCGGTAAAGGTGAGCTTGCGCACGATGGGGTTGGCGGTGAGCTCGCCGCCGATGTCACCCGCCGAGCCGGTGAGCACACTGAACACACCCGCTGGCACACCGGCCTGTTCGGCCAGCGCGGCCAGCGCCAGCGCCGAATAAGGTGTCTGGCTGGCGGGTTTGAGCACCATGGTGCAACCAGCGGCCAGCGCCGGACCGGCCTTGCGGGTGATCATGGCCAGCGGAAAGTTCCATGGGGTGATGGCGGCACATACGCCGATCGGCTCTTTGGTGACGACGATGCGCTTGTCTGCCTGGTGGCCGGGGATGGTGTCGCCATAGATGCGCTTGCCCTCTTCGGCAAACCACTCGATGAAGGAGGCGGCATACAAGACCTCTCCACGCGCCTCGGCCAGCGGCTTGCCCTGTTCGGTGGTCATCAGCACGGCGAGGTCTTCCTGGTTGGCGACGATCAGCTCGAACCACTTGCGCAGGACTTTTGAGCGTGCGCCTGCGGTGAGCGCACGCCAGGCGGGCAGTGCGGCGTTGGCGGCTTCGATGGCACGCCTGGTTTCGGACACGCCCATGCGCGGCACCTGACCAATGATGTCGCCGGAGGCCGGGTTGCGCACAGTCAGCGTTGCGCCATCGTCAGCGTCTGCCCACTGGCCAGCGACAAGACAGCGCGCCCTGAACAGCGCCGGGTTCTGAAGTTCAAGCGTCATGCGTGATTTCTCCTGATTGTGCTGCATGCTCAGCGGAAGCGTTCGAGCAGTCCGTCGAGTTGGTCCAGACTGCCAAAGCGGATGGTGACCTCGCCAGCGCCCTTGCGGTTGGCCTTGATGCGTACCATGGCACCGACTGCATCGGATACCTCCTCCTGCAAGCGCAGCAGATCGCGGTCGACCACCTGTGGCTTGGTCGGACGCGGGTTGAGCATGCGCTGCACCATGCGCTCGGTCTCGCGCACCGAGAACCCACGCGAGGCCACCTGGTTGGCAAGCTGTATCTGACTGGCGGCGTCCAACGGCAACAGGGCGCGGGCGTGGCCCATGTCCAGGTCGCCAGCCATCAGCAAGTCCTGCACGGGTGCGGCCAACTGCAGCAGGCGTAGCAGGTTGGATGCCGCAGGGCGAGAGCGACCCACTGCATCGGCGGCCTGCTGGTGCGTCATGCCAAATTCGTCGATCAAGCGCTGAATGCCACCGGCCTCTTCAAGCGGGTTGAGATCTTCGCGCTGTATGTTCTCGATGAGAGACATGGCGAGCGCGGCTTCGTCCGGGATCTCGCGCACCAGGCAAGGGACTTCGGACAGCTCGGCCAGCCGCGCTGCTCGCCAGCGACGCTCACCGGCGATGATCTCGTAGCGTTCGCCGCCAAGCGGTCTGACCAGGATGGGCTGCATGACGCCCTGCCCGCGAATGGAGGCAGACAGCTCTTCCAGCGAGCCGGGGTCCATGCGCGTGCGGGGCTGATATTTGCCGGGCTGGAGCACGTCGATGGGAAGCGACTGGAGCTCGCCGCTTGCGGCTTGATCGTCGCGGTTGCCCGATAGCAAGGCATCGAGGCCGCGACCGAGTCCCTTGAGTTTGGGTGGAGCCATGCGTGGTGATTCCGTAGAGTGCTTAAAGTGTTTTCATGCGTTCGATCATTTCTTCGGCAAAAGCCATGTAGGCTTGAGCGCCCTTGGACGACGGGTCGAAGCTTACGCCGGGCATGCCATGACTGGGCGCCTCGGCCAGCCGCACATTGCGTGGCACCACCGCCTTGAACACCTTGTCGCCAAAATGGCTTTCGAGCTGCGCCGAAACCTGTTGCTGCAGGGTCATGCGCGGGTCGAACATGACACGCAGCAGGCCGATGATCTTGAGGTCGCGGTTGAGGTTGGCGTGGACTTTCTTGATGGTGTTGACGAGGTCGGACAAGCCTTCGAGTGCGTAATATTCGCACTGCATCGGGATGATCACCCCGTCGGCGGCACACAGGCCATTGAGCGTAAGCATGGACAGCGAGGGCGGGCAGTCGATGAGGATGAAGTCGTAGGCTTCAGCCTTGTCCCGCAGCGCGCGCTTGAGACGTTGTTCGCGATGCTCGATCTCGACCAGCTCAACCTCGGCCCCGGCCAGATCACGATTGGCCGGCAGCACATCGAAGCCGCCGGTAGGCGAGGCCACGCGCACTGCGTCAAAGTCGGCCAGTCCGACCAGCAGGTGATACACCGAGCGGTCGAGCTCGCGCTTGTCGACCCCGCAACCCATGGTGGCGTTGCCTTGCGGGTCGAGGTCGATCAGCAGCGTGCGCTGCCCCGCACCCGCCAGCGCGGCGGCCAGATTGACGCAGGTGGTGGTCTTGCCCACACCACCCTTCTGGTTGGCGACACAAAAGATACGGGCCATCAGGAGGTCTCCAGAATCAACAAATGACGCTCGGCACCGAGACCGGGCACATCGAGCGTATGGGTTTCGACAAGCCGACTGCCGGTCGGCAGGTGCGCCAGCTCGTCGTGAGGATACACACCCTTCATGGCAAGCAGACGACCACCGGGACGAATCAGATGGCGGGTAAGGCCGACGAAATCGCCGAGGTCGCTGAAGGCACGCGAGATGACCGCATCGAAAGCAGCATCCGGACGCACGTTCTCGACTCTTTCGTTAAGCACGGTGAAGTTGCTCAGGCCCAGCTCTATGCGCGCCTGCTGCTGAAAGCTGGCTTTTTTGCTGACGGTTTCGATAGAGGTGATGGCGAGCTCGGGCCTGGCAATTGCCAGCACGATGCCTGGCAGCCCCCCGCCAGAACCCACATCGGCCAGCGATTCGAGATCGCGCACATGCGGCAGCACCACCAGCGAGTCGAGCAGGTGGTGGGTGATCATCTGACCGACATCACGGATGGCGGTGAGGTTGTAGACCCGGTTCCACTTGCCCAGCAAGGCCGCAAAGGCCAGCAGTTGCGATCTGGCATCATCCGGCAGGTTAAATCCGAGCTGTGCAAGCCCGGCGTCCAGGAGTTGTTCGGGCTTCATGCGGACTTCGACTCCCTGGACACGGCCTCGCGCATCATGTCGCGCCGCTTCAACCAAACCAGCAACAAGGACACGGCAGCCGGTGTCACGCCTTGAATACGGCCAGCCTGGCCTATGGTTTCGGGCCTGTGCTGGTTGAGCTTTTGCTGAACCTCGCGCGACAGGCCGCGCACCTCTGCGTAATCGAAATCGACCGGCAGACGGGTGGACTCGGCCTGCAGACTGCGTGCCACCTCGTCCTGCTGGCGGTCTATGTAGCCCTGATACTTTGCGGCGATGTCGATCTGCTCGACCACGCACGGGTCGGTTTCCGGTGTATCGGGCGCGCTTGGCAGGCTCATCAGATCGGCGTAGCTCACACCGGGGCGACGCAGCAGATCGAAGAAGCGATATTCGCGCTCCAGCGCCTTGCCCAGCACCCGCTCGGCCTCGGCAGCCGGAATGCGCTCTGGCACCGCCCAGGTGGCCCGCAAGCGAGCGGTTTCGCGCTCTATGGCCTCGCGTTTTGCGCAGAAGGCCGCCCAGCGCGCATCATCCACCAGGCCCAGCTCGCGGCCTTTTTCGGTCAGACGCAGGTCGGCGTTGTCTTCGCGCAGTTGCAGGCGGTATTCGGCACGCGAGGTGAACATGCGATAAGGCTCGGACACGCCACGGGTGATCAGATCGTCAACCAGCACGCCCAGATAGGCTTCGTCACGACGCGGACACCAGGGCTCGCGCTCCAGCACCTGCAGGGCGGCATTGGCACCGGCCAGCAGGCCTTGTGCGGCCGCTTCTTCGTAACCGGTGGTGCCGTTGATCTGCCCGGCAAAGTACAGGCCGGCAAAGCTCTTGGTTTCGAGCGAGGACTTGAGGTTTCGCGGGTCGAAATAGTCGTATTCGATGGCGTAACCTGGCCGCAGGATGTGTGCATTTTCCATGCCGCGAATCGAGCGCACCACCGCCAATTGCACGTCGAAAGGCAGGGATGTGGAGATCCCGTTGGGGTAGAGCTCATGAGTATCCAGCCCCTCGGGTTCAAGAAAGATGTTGTGGCTGGTCTTGTCGGCGAAGCGGTGAATCTTGTCCTCGATGGATGGGCAATAACGCGGCCCAACCCCTTCGATGACCCCGGAGTACATCGGTGAGCGGTCGAGGTTGGCACGGATGATGTCGTGGGTGCCCTGGTTGGTTTGGGTGATCCAGCACGGCAACTGGCGCGGGTGCTGGTCAGCCGACCCCATGAAGCTGAACACCGGCACCGGGTCGTCACCCGGCTGCTCCTGCATCACGGAATAATCGACAGTGCGCCCGTCTATGCGCGGCGGAGTGCCGGTCTTGAGCCGCCCCTGCGGCAAGTCCAGCTCCTTTAGCCGACGGCCCAGTGAGATGGCTGGCGGATCACCTGCCCGTCCGGCAGAGTAGTTATCCAGTCCGACGTGGATCAGGCCGTTAAGAAATGTGCCCGCCGTAAGCACCACTGCTGGCGCTTCGAAGCGCACACCAAGCTGGGTGACCACGCCGGTGACGCGGTCGCCTTGAACGGTCAGGTCGTCCACCGCTTGCTGGAACAGGGTGAGATTGGGCTGGTTTTCAAGTCGACGGCGAATCGCCGCCTTGTACAGCACCCGGTCGGCTTGGGCACGGGTGGCGCGCACCGCCGGCCCCTTGGAGGCGTTGAGAATGCGAAACTGTATGCCGCCCTCGTCGGTGGCCGCCGCCATCGCCCCGCCCAGAGCGTCGACTTCTTTGACCAGATGCCCCTTGCCGATACCGCCAATCGAGGGGTTACAGCTCATCGCGCCAAGGGTTTCGATGTTGTGGGTCAACAACAGGGTGCGCACACCCATGCGCGCAGCCGCCAGTGCGGCCTCTGTGCCGGCATGACCGCCACCAACCACGATGACATCAAAACGAGTGGGAAAAAGCATGGCAACCCCGAAGCAGGACACATCAACTGGAAAGCTCGCGATTTTACGCGGTTGCAGCGCAAAATCCTAGCGCAGCATGTCGATGTTTCACGGATTTTCCATTTTGGAACATTGGCTTATGGAAAATTGACGGCTCGACACTGGTGCCAGGGGGCTTTCTCTACGCAGCAGCAGCCTGGC